>DJGZ01000004.1 GCA_002433025.1 Bacteroidales bacterium UBA5833 | reverse complement strand
ACACGCCTCGTGGCGCACCAGAGGAGGCACTGAGGTTCACTGAGTTTATCTCTGATTAATCAAATTGAATTTCATTTTTTATAATAATCTCATTTACCGGATTATCAGGAGGTCTTATGTGATCATCCCACATTAACATTAGGGAATGTTTATCATACTGTTTGCATGTGGCAGTATGAAAATTATGCCAAATACGGGCACCTGGCTCCGCATTTTTTACTACAACAAATTCTGATGCTTCAACCATTTGAAATTTGCTATCAATTATATCAGGTTTTACTGCCAGGTTCATTGCACCCCCTTTGTTAGGAACACTTGGGTAATAAATTGCATCAACAGGATTACAAGGGTCAAAAAAGAAAAGATTTGCAAATAAAGCACTGAAAAGATACCCCTGTTTAATTGAAGGATTAACTTCCCTTGTAAATGCTTCAATAACTAACTGATAAATCCTTTCAATTATTTGCCTTGTATTGGGTTGCAGCCTTTTTAGTTGCGCATGATAATCCTGATAACAAGAGTATAACTCTTCCGGATTTGACAATGCTATTTCATGATCCTGACATATTATGGCCATGTTTAGCGTAGTATTTTCCTTTAATACCCATTTCGAAATCGTGATTAATTGCCCCTTTTGTGGTTTTGTCTCCACTGTAACCGGAAGTGTTCCATGGGCTCCTGCATAAAATATGGATTGCCCTTCAAGACTGGCCCGGTTATAATTTAGTTTGTGTTTGATACTTTCCGGTGGGTACCTTAATCCTTCAAGACAATTTATGCGCTTATTGCAAGGGTTAATTACCATCCTTTCAAAAGGATGAGTGAAATTCTTATCTGTAATTTTTTCCGGCTTTATTGGAACAATTCCCAGTAATTCACCCAGATTATTTTTAAGATAGGTGACTTCAGATTTAGTTAAAGTGTCTGCTCTGTTTTGAAATTCTTCAAGCAATTTTAGATTTAGAAGTTTCAGGGGCATTTCCGAATCCAGAATTTCAATTTTTTCAAGTTCCATATCAATTTCTACTATCCATCAAGTAATACTTCCTTTTCAATTATTTCGAGAATATATTCTGCTTTTATTGCGGTTGTACCTGAATACGGATGCCCATATACATTCATCCCCAAAACTTCATTTTGAAAATGAACCGGCCCACCGCTCATGCCAGGCGTTATATTCTCCTGTAACTGAAAGCAATTTGTGAACATCTTCCGGATCAAAGGCTCCTTTTGGTAAGTTCGTGTTGAACTTTTTTCATTATAAACAGCTGACCTGATAGACTCAAGCTCACCGGTGGAATGTGGATAACCCTTCAATAAAACAGATTCTTTAAATTCTGTATTATGTGATAGCTCAAACCCGGAATGTAGATTAAGCCCCTCAGGCAACTTAAAAATGCTCAAATCATGGTACGTTTCATCAACAATAGTTTTATAATCCCAGGAACATCTTTCATATAATGGCTCCCCCAAGGCGAACCTCTCGTGATTAACCTCAATTTCAAAAACTTCATCCTTTCTTGAAGCACAAATTACAAGACCTCCTTCTTTAACCTCATTGTAAAAGGTATGGGCAGCAGTTATAATGAGCCCACATTTCAGTACAATGGCGGTGCCAATCACCTGTATTTCTTCATTTAACAACCCAAGGACAGGAACAACCTGGTTGTATGTTTCTTTCTTAGTTTGTTCAATCGCAACTTTTGAGTACACGGTTATACTTTTGATCCAACATTTCTTTTATCGCGCACCAGCAGGTCACAAATCCACTTATAACTGTCAGTCACTAAGGCAGCGGACTGAGAAGCCGCTTGCCTTATCGTTACCGTACATGTAGCTGCTGCCACTGTTGCTGATGGACAGGTATCGGCCGTAGTCTGAATCGAACTGCGTATTGCTCCAGTACACGCCGACCGAACCACGGTCGAGCAGCGAGCCATCGAAGAAGTTCAGGTACCCGGCAGATTGCATTTTTAATGCAGCGTACCATGGATCGTTCCAGTTAGTCCAGCCACCGATAGAAGATCCCAGTAATTACTTATTGAGCTTCGGGCTCATGGCGCTTTTGGCGATAATATACATATCCACCGAACAGCTGAAAGTCTGGCCCTGGGAAATCTGGAATTCTATAAGTTGTGGACTGCCTAAACCACCGGATCCATACCAGCCTACATAGTCTCCTGATGTCCAGGTGGCACTGTTATCTATGTCTTTCCATACATCAAGGTAATAGTTACCAGGAATAACATTTGTAAGAGTAAACGAAACTGTTGCACCGGAACCTGTGACAGCGCCGTATTTGATGGGCTGGTTGTATAGCCAGTTGTCATAAGAAGTGTAGAGACTGACCTTGGCGTTCGACAGATCGCCTGACACGCCGGCCGGAAAGCGGGCCGTGCCGGTAACCTGGGTTGCGGCCGGAGGAGGAGTTGAGTTGTCGTTAGCAGCACCTGGTGTAAGAATGCTCAGAATCTGCAGATTGGCAGTACCGTCAGGATAGCGGCCATATGACTCGGTTTCGGCAAGAGCCGGAAAAGTGATATCATCTATTATTGTTCCTGTAGCATTTTCGAGCCAAACCTGCTCACCTCCGCTTGAAAGCCCAAATCCACTGGCATCATCACCATCAACCACAATTACAAAAAATCCTCCCGGTTGAATCACTGTCCCGGCCGGAAATTCCTTTTTAGGCTTGGTTCCCGCTTGTCCGCCGTTATCGTAGATTTTAAAACCACTGATATCGGCAGCTACTGTTGTTGATGTGTTATAAATTTCAATCCAGTCAGGATTTTCTATTGTACCTCTGGAATAGATTTCGTTCATAAAAACGACTGCAACCGGCGCAGAAGTGGTGAAACTGATCTGGTTTCCATAAGCTGTTCCGGAGATATTCGTTGCATAAGCCCTAACAAAATAAGTAGTTGAAGGGGTAAGGCCGGTAATATCACTGATAAATGGACCTGTTCCGTTTCCATTGGTGGTAAAATTGATACATTTTTGCAAGGTGGGATTACCGGTGGTATCCCAGCAAACACCGCGGGCGGTTACATCATAACCACCATCTGATAATACCGATGAAAAACAACATGCGGAGTTTACCGCAATACTGTTTATACTGTCTATTGTAACAACTGCAAGACCTCTCTCAAGGGTTGTAAACTCTGTGGAGGGCCCGAGAATATTTCTGCTGGGAATGCTGACAAAAGCACGTACATAATACTTTTTGTTTTCATCAAGGCCAGATAACCGGGTAGTAAAAGAGCCAAATTCATTTCTCTGCCCCAATTCTATAATAGAACTATTCAGATCAGGATCCGGAGTTGTTGACCAGCAGAAACCATGGTTGGTAATGTTTACTTTGTTACTGTCTAGGCCTGAAATGGTTGCCTTAATATCACCGAAGGAGTATGAAATTGCTTCAATACTTGTAACTGAAACTTTAATTTTGCTTCCTCCAGTAGGTTTATCTGGCTCCTTTTCACAGGTAACAAGCAGTAATAGCAGAAATAAAGCAATTATACTATTGCTGATCCAACTATGTTTGTGCTTATTTAATCTCATAATTTTTACCTTAAAAGGGCTCTCATGGTTGTGAATCATCAGTCCATTAATTTGCTCATTATCACATTATCAGATCAACTCATCAACTTTAGTCTTTGAGGCAACGGACACTGAGACCATATGCCTTGTAGTAGCTACCCATGGTGATGCCACTACCGAAGAACAGGTAGCGGCCGATGTCTGAAACGGACTGCGAACTACTCCAGTAGTAGCCACTCGAACCACGGCTGTAGAGCGAACCATCGCTGTTGAGCAGGCAGCCTGCAGCATGCAATTTTAGCACGGAGGCAAGCGTTTCGTTGTAGTTATCCCAGCCTCTAGTGCTAGCTGCCGTTTCCCATTCTGTACCCGTGGGAAGGCGCCAGCCGCTGCCCAGCAAAAGGGAGCAGGGATCTATGGCTGGCAGCCAGTTGCTATTTTCGTTGGTGGAGGTAATCCAGGTCGTGTTTGGGATTCGGGTGGTACCATCATGCTTAAACCCCTGCCCGCGGTTAAACTGCCAGTACCAGCCTGCAGAGGCTTCGGTGGCATCAGTAGCCGTGGCAGCCTGATGATCAGCACCCAGGTTTTGAGTAATCCAACATTTTGTGCTACCGGTCAGGTTGGTTTCTACTGTACCATAATTCACGGTTTTGTTCACCGGGGCAATGATACCGGCGGTGTGGGTTATACCTAATGTTGCACCGCACGGCCATGGTGTAAGGGTTGTAAAGCTGACATCATCATCGTCATACGCTGTACCCTCGCTGTTGGAGGCATAAGCTCGAATAAAATAGGTTTTTGAAGGGATAAGGTCAATCAGATTCCTGGAAAAAGAACCAGTCCCACTTCCATCAGAGGTAAAATTAATGCAATTTTGCAGGGTAGGGTTGCCGGTGGTATTCCAACAAACGCCTCGGGCGGTTACATCATAACCACCATCTGATAATACCGATGAAAAACAGCTTGCGGAGTTTTCCGTAATACTATTTATACTGTCAATTTTAACAACTGCAGGTCCTTTCTCAAGAGTTATGAACTCTGTGGAGGGCCCAAGAACAGTAACCCCCGTAATGCTGGCATAAGCACGCACATAGTACTTTTTGTTTTCATCAAGACCAGATAACCTGGTATTAAAAGAACCAAATTCATTTCTGCGCCCCAATTCTATAATAGAACTATTCAGATCGGGATTCGGAGTTGTTGACCAGCAGAAACCATGATTGATAATGTTTAAATTATTGCTGTCTGAGCCTGAAATAGCTGATTTGATGTCGCACCAATTGTAGGTAACCATTTCAATGCTTGTGATTGATACATCAATCTTGTTGCCCCCGGTTGGTTTATCCGCATCTTTTTCACAGGTAACAAGCAGTAATAGCAGAAATAAAGCAATTATACTATTGCTGATCCAACTATGTTTGTGCTTATTTAATCTCATGATTTTTACCTTAAAAGAGCTGCCATGGTTGCGAACCATCATTCCATTAATTTGCTCATTATCACATTATTAAATCAATTCATCAACTTCAGTCTCTAAGGCAGCGCGCAGAAAAGCCGTTTTCCTTGTAGTAGTAGCTCATGAAGCTGCCGCCACTGTAAAAGTAAAGGTTGCGGCCGTAGTCCAAATCGCTCTGCGAGCTGCTCCAATAGGTGCCACTCGAACCACGGTTGTTGAGCGAACCATCGCTGCTGTTAAGGCCGCCTGCAGTATGTAATTTTAGCTCGGAGGCAAATGTTTCGTTGAAGTTGTCCCAGCCCCCGGTATTGTCTGCTGTTTGCCATTCTGTATTTGTGGGCAAGCGCCAGCCATTGCCCAATAACAGGGAGCAGGGATCATTAGCCGGCAGCCAGTCGCCGTTTTCGTTGATGGAGGTAATCCAGGTTGCGTTAGGTGTTCGGGTTGTACCATCATGTTTATAACCTTGCTTCCGGTTAAACTGCCAGTACCATCCGGCCGAGGCTTCGGTATTATCTGTAGCTGCGGTGGCCTGGTGGTTGGCGCCCAGGTTTTGGGTAATCCAGCATTTGTTGCTGCCGGTCAGGTTGGTTTCTACTGTGCTATAATTCACTGTTTTGCTAACGGGAGCTACAGAACCAGCTGTATGTGTAATGGATAAATTCAGTCCACAATAATCTGTTGTAAAACTCATCGGGTTACCATAAGCTGATCCTATTATGTTAGTTGCATACGCCCTAACAAAGTAGGTAGTTGAAGGTGAAAGGCCGGTAAGATTACTGGTAAAGGAACCTGTTCCACTTCCATTGGTGGTAAAGTTGATACAATTTTGCAGGGTAGGGTTACCGGTAGTATTCCAGCATACGCCCCTTGCGGTTACTGTTGCATTGCCGGCATTGGTTACATTACCGCCACCGGTAGCCGAATTGGTTGTCGGGTTTGTGATTGCAGTAGTTGTAACAGTTGGTAAAGTAATAGCCAGGGTAGTAAAGTTAACCTGAGTTCCATAGGTTGTACCCTCAACATTTGTGGCATATGCTTTAACGAAATAGGTAACCCCATCGCTAAGGCCGGTAATGCTGCTGATAAAGGGACCTGTACCACTTCCATTGGCGGTAAAACTGATACAATTTTGCAGGGTAGGGTTACCGGTTGTATTCCAGCAAACTCCCCGGGCAGTTACTGTTGCATTGCCTGAATCGGTCACATTGCCACCCCCGGTTGCCGAGTTTGTCGTCGGGTTGGTAATTCCAGAAGTAATTACAGTAGGCAACGTAATGGGCAACGTAGTAAAATCTACCTGGGCTCCATAACCTGTACCTTTTGAATTGGTTGCATAAGCTACGACATAATACTTGACACCATCAGCAAGGTTTGTAATGTTGCTGGTAAAGGATCCTGTACCCTGGCCATCGGTGGTAAATCCCAGGCAGTTTTTAAGGGTAGGATTTGCGGTAGTATTCCAGCACACACCGCGGGCAGTTACCGTTGCATTGCCTGAATTGGGCACATTGCCTCCACCGGTTGCCGAATTGGTTGTGGGGTTGGTTATATTCGCTGTTGTAACATCAGGAATCGCAACCGGAACAGTTGAGAATTGACTGATTTCCCCATACCCTGTTCCTTTCTGGTTGGTTGCGAAGGCTTTTACAAAGTAATTCGTTCCTTCGGTCAGCCCTTCAATATTCATTATATAAGAAGTGGCCCCACTGGTATTGACTGCCTTCCCAAGGCATTGATCTTCATTAAATTGATTATCAATATCCCAACAAATGCCACTGGCAGTAACAGCATAACCACTGTCGCTTTCAATCACCCCTCCGCAAACAGCAGCTGCAGGTGTTATATTGCTTACTGCAACCGTGCTGATGCGCGGTTTGCCGGATTTCAGGGTTGTTATCTCTTTTTGTTCTGCATAGAGGGTGCCACCGGCAATGGTAGCAAAGGCTCTGATATAGTATTTTTTATTGTCTTCAAGATTGGTAAGTTCTGCTGAGAAATCACCGGGATCGGTGCGTTTACCGAGACTTTTTACTGTGGAGTTAATATCAGGGTTTGGGGCATTACCATAGCAAAAACCATGGTCTTCAAGGGCTTGGCCTCCGGTTTGGGTAAAGCTGCATGAGGCATTTACATTGAAATAACCAAGGCTATCCATTGTAGTTGTGGCAAGCATAACTTTATTATTACCGGTGGGTTTATCAGCTTCTTTTTCACAGGAAGGAATACAGAAAATACCCAGGGTTATTATAAATGTCATGAAAAGCCTGTCAACATTGCAAGTCCTTTTCATAATCAGGTACGCTAATATTGTTAAAATGTAACACCAATCCCTGCACTCCAACCGGGCATCTTAAAATTAATCAGATTGCCACCTCCAATCAGGAGTAGTTTACCCGTTCGAAGGATAATGCCTGCCTCGAGGGCAGGGCCTTTCACTGAAAGCGTTTCATCCCGGCCATAGTCAGTGCCCAGCAAAGCATCGTCTTCGTAACTGTATTCCTCAATCTCATAAAGAACCTCATACTTGCCATAGCCGGCACCTCCGTAAAAGAAAAGGTTACGGCCAGCCTGAAAGGTAAGTCCGCCAAAGGCTGCGAAGGCAGCTTTTTTGTGTTCCGAGGTAAACTCGTACCAGGCAAAGCGGTTGTAATCGGTGATCGCATTGTCTTCATAAGTGTAACTACCCTTGATGCCCGGGGATAAGTTTGACTGTAAGGCGATATAGTATCCGACTTTACCCAGTAAGCCTGCTCTCAGCCCCAAAGGGGTAACCTGATTGCCTGTCAAAGCAATAAAAAGATCTTTTTTAACAGGGGTTTCCTGAACTTCCGCTCTAACTTCGAAAGCCAGATTGCTATTGTCAAGCGGTATTTCTTTGGTGGCTTCCCATAGCACCTTGTGCTGTCCGTTAAGAATGCCCGGCCCCAGGTCACCGCTGACAAATTTCAGGGGGCCCTGAAAACCTGACCCGCCATCTGTGGACACATAGATTGAGGTAGTCAGACTTTGGTTAAAAGCAAGGCCCTTTACCGTGTAGGTAATCTCAATATTGTTCCCTGCCACTTTAAACCCTATCTCACTGATATTTTGCGCTGAAATTGCCGTGAAGTTCAGTACAAATAATAACAGGGCAATTTGTTTTATTGGTTTCGGGTTCATTTTAACTGTTGTTTATATATGTTAATATTATCCTAAATCATATAAGTCAGATCAATAACTAACCAGAACCACCTCCCTGTTCCCTGAAAAAACCGGTGTTTGCAATCCCCTGATTTTCACACTGGTTTCAGAAACATTTTCGCGGATGTAATCACTGAGTTCGCCGGCAGTTATCTTCTTATCATTGTTTGCGTCGGCCTTTCCCTGCAGTCCGGCAGCCAGGTAATAGGTAAACAGTCCGGCTTTGGCGGCATCATACCCAAGCGAGTTCTGATCGAATCCCGAAGATGAAAAAACGATAAAGCGGGGATTGTTTAACCAGGGCTCGGTAACTTTGGGTTTTATCAGTGCGCCCTTTGCAGCAATCAGGTTCTGCGCCTCAGTATGCTCAGTTGATCTGGAAACCCCGCTGAAACAGGCATCCATAAAAACCGTGACATTTTTGGCCTGCAGTGCATCAAGATTGCGGTAGAGTGTCGCAAGGTCATACCCCTGACGCTCCAGGGCCTCTATTCTGCCGTCACTCGGCATTAAAAATACCCTGTCTCCCTCGGGTGATGGGATGCCATGCCCTGAGTAGAAGACAAAAACCTCTGTTTCCCCTTTGATAATGGCTTTTTTCAGTTCGCCATAAGTTGAGTTAAAATTGTTATCGAAAAAGTTACCGGTGACTTTTCTGTCAGAAAACTCATAGACCTGTTCAATCCCAAGGGTGTTTTTAAAGTAGTTTTTCATCAGGGCTGCATCACTGGCTGCATAAGGCGCAGGAGCAAGATAATCGTAATTTTCCACCCCGATTACAATGCCTACGGCTCTGGCCCTTTTCTCTCTGGCAGGAGGAGCCTGGCTGATATCAATCAATTCACTGGTATTCGCCGTTATACGGTCAGATTTATACTCAAACCGGGCAACCTTAGTTTTAAGTTTTTCCAGATCTGCTTCTACTTTAACGATATTGGCAGTGGGCGCTTTGGTATTCAATGCAAGCGGCAAGGCTTTGTTTTTCAGCTCTCCCCGCTTAAAATCATTTGTAACAGCCATATAAACCGGCAAATCGCCTTTGGCCACAACCCGCTTGTTGGGGCTCAGCGTAAACCAGATCTCCTTAACTTCACCTATGCCAACGTTACCCAGTTTCCCGGTCCCATCAGTAATATAAATATTAGGGTCGTTCGTTGCGATGCTGTAGCTTGAGTTCTTCGAAACATTCTGTCCGATGTTCTGTATATACACCTTTACTTTGACCTGCTCCCCGGGTTGTATCTGACCATCCTCTGTAATGGCAAGGGTCCCCTCCCCGATGTCAAATATTTCGTAGCCGGAAAATACCAGTTGCGGCTCCTGAAACTGGAGTGTATTAATGATAAGGTATGCGGGATCCATATCGTAGCCGAAATGTTCTTTTACATCTATCTGCAATTTGTATTCAGCAGTCTTTATCCACATCCCGGCCTCTATCTCAACCGCTATGGTTGCAGTTTTATCGGGATAAATGAAGGCCACTTCCTGACCATCCCTGATGACAAGATCAGTGTCTTTGAGGTTATCCTTCACGGTTATCTTAAGACCTTGTGCGGGACCTTTTCCCTTGTTCATAATGTTAAGGGTTAGTCTCCCCTTTTCACCTGCTTCAAGAATGCCGTTTTTATTATCATCTTCAAAGCTCAGATTCACAAACAGGTTGGGCGGCAATCCCCTGCTATATTCCGGCTTTATGGTAACCCGTTGAACCGCGCTGCGGGCTGATATTACTTTTTGCGCGTTTCCATCTGTAATCAACAGCAACAGCACTCCGATTAAAAAGACTCGTAAAAATGTATTCATAACCACTATCTTTTAGTTATTCTTATTCTTATTTTCTTTTCCTGAAAAGAGGAAGATGCAGCCCTGGAATCAGCCAGCCATTCCTGAAACACATGGCTTGGCAATGATTTTGGCACAATACTGTTATCACTTAAAACCATGCTTTTATCAAGGATGGGCTTAACATAACTCTGTTCTGAAAAAACGACATAAAGGGTATTAAACTCTTCCGTTTTATTGGTGAACAGCTCAATTTCATCAACCATTGACGGTGCCTGGGACTTCGGCGGTTTTGCAAACAGCAAATATTCCCTGTCGCCCGAAACTTTTACGGAACTCTCATTCCCCATATGATCATAGGGATACAGCCTCCGGGTAACTTCTCCTTCATCAATGTAAACAGATAAATACCCGTCAACAGGTGATTTAAAATAAAGAAACAATGACTGCCGGTTTTTAAAATCAGTAGCTGCACATTCTTTTTGCAGACAACGAAGCGTGAGCACTTCAAGGCTTGCTTTGGAACTTATTTTCCTCGCTTCACCCTCAATAATGCATTTGATCCACCTGGCTTTCTCTTTACTTATGCCGGATAATTGCTCCTGTTCGGAGAACTTAATGCTCGTTGTTCTTATCCAATCGGCCTTCATCTTGGTTCCAGCCAGAATGCTGTAATTCACCTTGCCTTCTTCCACCAGCATATCCGTTACTTGCTCTACATAAGTGCCGAATGCTTCCTGAATGGCATCCAGTTTTGCCAGCTCCTCCACCCTTTCTCTCGCCTGATCGAAACTCTCATTGTTCTCAATCCTGACCTGCGCCTCTCCTTTTACCCGGACAATTTTCTCACTTTGGGCAGAAGTCACGCTTACAACCAGAAGGTTAATAATCATCAAAACCAGGAAACAGAACGCTTTCATTATTTTTGAATTTAATGCCATTAAATTTAAAGTAAATTCCAATTAACAATGATATTCCTGTCAAATTTAAAACTGTTCTAAACAAAAGCACCACCTGAAAAGCGCGTCTGTTCATTTGAAAACTAAAAGTTGCTGTAAATAATCTCAGCAGGCTTGCTCTTCACCTCAGGCATTGCCATACCACATTCCGCACCCAGGTAAGTAGGGTCGGCATGATAGAACCTTCGTGATTTATAGTTAAGAAAATCGTCTCCATTGCATGTATTAAGATTAACGGCAAGTGTAACATGAGCAGGAAATCCAAGCACCAGAAAGTCAAGGCTTGTGTACCTGCGGATTAAAGCAGCGAGCAGGGCTGAACGGTCTTCGCAGTCGGCGCCGGCATAATAGAGCGTTTCTTCCGGGAAAAGATACCGCTCACGACCAAATTGTTCCTTATCAGTAAGATACGGTACAGCATGCTGAACATAATCAAGAAGAAATGCCAGCCTTTGTTCATCACTCCTGCCCTTCAGCATCTCGTCAAAATAAACATCAAGCTGCCTGCATGTACTTTCCGAAAGAGGAGTAGTAAAATAAACCTGCAGATCGCAGGGAGGATAATTGCTGAAAAAATCGAGCAGATTCTTATTCAGGCTTATGGTCAGGGGCCGGCTCCCCTTCAGCGCGCGTTTTTCCCCGAGATACTTTAGCCTGGGCATTTCGGTCAGCCTGAACGAAAACTCAGTGCTGCCCTCCGGATAATCCGCTTCATGAATAAACAATCTGTCCGGCACCTTAACCAAAACTCCGGGTTCAACCAGGTAATAATCCCTGTTGTTGACAGAATAGCTTACCGTATAAAGCATGATGTCAGCCGGTAATAACAGGTAAACACGGTCATTGGAATAACCAACCTTTGCATTGTAACCGTTTTTCAATAAACCAGCCCAGGTAAACAACACCTGATCATTTACGTTGCTGTACCAGGCTTTTGAGGCCTCAAACAGCATAGAAGCCAGGCCCCAGTCGTTCAGGTTATAACGTACTGATTCTTCTTTCAATGATTTAACCACTCCAAGGAACTCAGATGAACGGCAGGCGCTTGAATAATAGTCAGAAATAAACTGCCTGGACACACCTCTCAATGCCGGAAAACGCGCGCTAATCCCGGGCAGTGCAATGGGTGTACCATAAAATGAAAAGAACCCGGATGCAGGGTAACTGCCCATTGATTCCTTTTCCGGCACAGGATGCCCGGTGCCTGGCACTGCCTCCTGATCGGGCTTGTCCGGACTTTGGTTATTATCCGTTTCCCGGGGGAGGGCACTGCCCTTATAGACCGGCTGAGCGGTTGGTTTGGGCGGTTGGGGTAGCGGATGCGGGCTACCTTCAAATTCCTTCCAGGAATCCTTTAGAAAACGAAGGAAGACCGAATCATTATGCTGCCTGAACGCATCAAATTCCTGATTGATCTGCTGGTAAAACTGATCAAACTCCTTGCGGAAAGCCGTATCGGAACCCTGCCCCCTGGATTTTACCGGAAGCAGGCAAATGAATCCGGTCAGGAGCAAAACAGACAGAAAATATGATGTGAAGGTTTTCATGTTTAGTCCGGATTGGCTTTTAAATTGGTTATTAACAATTGATCATTATACCCGTTTCTGCCCTGGATCAATTCGCTGCTATGAGATGAAAGCTGGATTTACTGAACTGTGATCCTGATAAGCGTGGAATCGTTCATCATTTTCCAGTAGTAAATACCGGGCTTCAGCACCCCTGGCAACAACATGTATTCTTTGATTTTCTTTTTTATGGTCACCTTCTTCACCAGCTCACCTTTGCTGTTGTATATGGTCAGATAACGCGTTTCCATTGAGGAAGGCCACCTGAAAACAATGGTATCATTCGACTTCATTGGAGTGTATTCGTCGGGGAAGAAATCGTCAACGGATTTTGCCGGTTTTACGATGTCTATATTCCCGTATTCATTCATTTGGTTTTGCTTTCCTTCTGTTGCCGGCAGCGGAGTTTCCTGCCCGGCTGCATATTGCTCTTCGGGTTTTGTATTGCGTGTATTGAAAATCAGCAATGAACCTATCACTGAAAGCACAACCACAGCTGCAGCAGCCAACCGGATATTGCGCCTGGCCCTGATGGATTGCTTTTCACGCGCAATCACCTGTCCTATCTGCTTTTTGAGCATCCCCCGGCGCGTTGACTCAACCCATAATTCCTGCAGGGCTATTCTTTGCCTGTACACTTCCGCCATCTCCGGATCACTTTCAAGTTGCTTTTTGAAAGTAACCAGCTCATCATCACTCAATGCGCCTTCAAGGAAGCGTTCAATCAGTTCGGCATAATCATGTTGATTTTCCATGGCATTAATCAATTAATGGTGGATACCAGGTTTTTCCATACAGTATCGCTGAAAACAGCCTCCCTCAGTTTTTCTATACACCTCCTGAACCGCTGACGGGCGTTGTCAGCCTCGATCCCGAGCACGACAGCAATATCTTCAAACTTTACCGAGTGGTTTTCCCCGGGCTCATTACTTTTAATCCCATCAGGCCTGCCCAGCCCGAAGCGCAGGTCGATGATCTGCCGGCACTTTTCATCCATTTTTTCTTTCAGCAAAGTGATCCTGTCGATCAGTTCCTCTGTTGCACTGGTACTTTCATCCCCTGCTTCTGCATTTTCGGCGGCGGCCCTGAGTTTATCGGCTCGCTCCAGCTGCTTACGGCAGATGTTCCGGCAGATACCGGAAAGATACGTACTGAATGCGCTTTCCCCTTTAAACCTGCCTTCCATAACATTGCGGGAGGCAATCTCCAGGCCGTCCTGGAATATATCTTCGGCATCCAGCGCCAGCGACCGGAACCCAAGTACCATGGTCCTGATACCCGGAAAGTAGTTTTTATAGATAAACCTGTACATTGTATCATCGTTGTTTTTCACACCGTTCAGGATAGCCTGTTCGGTGGGCTTTTGCTTATTGTACCCGAAGATGGATAAATGTGACAGGGGGGGCTTAATTTCTTTCATTTTAACAGGATATCATACTTAATGAAACTACAGGAATGCATGACAGGCCTATAATGCCTTTAAACATAACAAGATCCGAACTACTTCTTACAGTTCAATCAAAAGTATCAATAATCCTGATAATATCAAACACGCAAAGCAACAGGTTTTTGATTCTTCCTGCTGCTTTGCATCTGAATTTTTAAAACTGGTATTAAGATCTGCAATCTCAGGGTGAAATACCATATTTCTTCACAAATCCTTACAGTTAATAGCAAAGCGCTTAAAGAACCCGATTTTTGCTTTGGATTATTAAAGAAAGACAAATTCAGGATAAACTGCGAAAATAAGTGTTTGTTTACCGTTCGCCAATAGGCGATGTTTTAGATAGCAATCTTGCAGAAAATATTTTATAGTGGAATTTATTACCGCACTAGATGTCAGAAGTCAGAAATGATCTCTTTAACCCCACATGTACTTATCTGTCTCTTACCCACCGTTTGACGATAAACATTTTCTACATTTTCAAAAATACGCCAGTATTTTATTTTTCTGGCATTTTTTTGATATCCAAAATTCACCGGAATTAATTATCTTTGGCAATTAATTGCCAACTTATGCCGAAAATAATCGAGAATAAACTCATTGAAGAGTTCAAAGACAGGGATTCTTTCAGCAGGGAAGAACTGTTTAAGTTTTTCCGTGAATATGAGCCAGATTTAAAGGAAAGTACGTTCGGCTGGAGAATCTATGACCTGAAAAACAAAAACATCATCAAAACACTCAAAAGGGGGCTATATTCAGTTGCTGATAAGCCTGGTTTTAAACCCGTCTTTTCAGCCGAACTCCTGAAAATCACGAAGAAAATACAGGAAAATTTTAAAGAAGTGAAATACTGCATCTGGGAAACTGATTGGATCAATGAGTTTTCACAACATCAATCAGTTAAACGGATGCTTTTAATAGAAATCGAAAAAGATTTTGTCGGGTCCCTGTACTATTATCTGAAGGATAATTTCAATTTTGATTTCTACCTCAACCCTGATAATAAGGCAATTAATTATTATATATCAGAAAGCAAGTTTCCTGTAGTTATCAAAAAGCTGATTACACGTTCTCCGCTTGGCAAAAAAGCTGAGAATAAGTTAAAAATTTCAACACCTTTGCTTGAGAAAATCCTGGTTGACCTGTTTACTGAAGAAAAACTCTTTTATTTCTATCAGGGTTCAGAACTGGTAAAAATATTTGAAAGCGCGGTCACCCGGTATTCAATCAATTTCACCAAACTATTCAGCTATGCTGCAAGAAGGGAACGTGAGCAGGATATCAAATCGTTTTTGCTGGAAAATATGAGTTACCTGCTAAATGATGTTATAGATGTTTAACGATAAATGTTTTACCCCCGGGTGGTTGGAGTCCTTTAGAAAACAAGGGGCGCACAAGCATATTCAGACGAATATTCTGGAGAAAATGATTTATGCCCTCTACCTTGTTGAACAACTTAAAATCAATGGGCTGGAGTTTGTCTTTAAAGGGGGTACCAGCCTGGTGTTATTGCTCGAAGAAGGAAACAGATTCTCTATCGATGTTGATATTATTTGTAAAACAGACCGGCAAAGTCTTGAGGCTGTACTGAATAAGATAGCAGATAAATCAAAATTCACTTCAGTTACCCTGGATGAGCCCAGGAGTTACAAGTCTGGTGTGCCGAAAGCTCACTATCTGTTTACCTTTGAATCCGTTTTCAACACGAAAGCCCCTGCAACCATCTTACTTGATGTACTGATTGAAGATCATGTTTATCCTGAGCTTATCGAAAGTGTTGTTCACACAAAGTGGATCGAGACTGATAAAGCTGTATCAGTGACAACACCTTCAATTAATTCGATAACAGGAGATAAATTAACCGCATTTGCGCCCAATACTATCGGAGTTCCGTACTATAAGGGTAAAGTGCCATTTACGATGGAAATCTGCAAACAGTTGTACGATTTGAGCAGGCTTTTCGGGAGGATTTCAAAAATGGAAATTGTCTTAAAAAGCTTTGTAGCCCATGCAGCACAGGAAATTGCATTTCGCAACAAAAGCGATAATACCCCCGGGCTTACCCCGGAAAAAGTCCTGATTGACAGCATCAATACCTGTTTATTAATTACAAAAAGGGAAGGTAACCAGGACGAACCTGCAAAATCAAATTTTAAATTAATACAGGAAGGAATCAGGGCTTTCGGCACCGGATATCTTATGGCGGGTAACTTCAGGATTGATGATGCAATAGTTGCCGCTTCAAAAGTGGCCCTTCTTGCATCAAAATTATTGACATCCAACATAGAGCCGATTATTTACTATAAGGGAGAAGATATCAGTACATTAATGATTGAAGCCCCTGAATGGAACTTTTTAAATAAACTAAAAAGGCAACCCGATAAATCTGCTTTTTACTATTGGTACCAAACGGTACAACTCTTAACAAAAACCAAATCATGACTCAGCACACTCACTCCGAACTGGTCGGACTTATCTGGAACATCGCAAACAAACTCAGAGGCCCATACAGGCCCCCTCAATACCGCCGGGTTATGCTCCCCATGATTGTACTCAGGCGTCTTGATTGCGTGCTGGAAGAAAACCATGAAAAAGTGGCCAGGAAATATGAACAGTTGAAGAGAGGAGGCAAGTATAAGGAAGAAGCCATCGTTAAAATACTTGGGAAAACAGCTTCAGAAGGCAGGAAACATCCGCTGTTCAACACCAGCCATTATACTTTTAAAAAACTACTTGCCGATCCCGACAACATTGCCCGCAACCTGGTAGCCTATATCAATGGTTTTTCTCCTAAAGCAAAGGAAGTATTTGAGAAATTCAAGTTTGAAGAAGAGATCATCAAACTTTTTGAGGCAAACTGCCTGTTCATCACTGTTAATCAGAGGGTCGCTGGTTCATCCCAATTGCCAACAGGGCCGCCTGGGGGAGCCAGCTAAAAACCCTTTGCCCTGCAGAGTACTTCTTCCTTTTTGCGTCTTAAATATTATCAGTTCCCCGAATATTTGATAAACAATTCAATCTATCCCGGGAATTCAACAGATTTTGAGCCATGCATCAGTGACTCAGCATTCAGAAAATGCCTTGCCTGCCGGCGAAATCCGCAGGCATTTTCCGCAAACAACACAATGCCTTGTAAAAACCCGGGGAGTTCCTCTCAGCATGGACTGGAATTCTATTCAATTTCCACACTTGCCGGCAACTATTCTTGTATAACCGGCAATTTCAACCTTAGTTAACAATCACATACATGAAATCAGTCGGCAGCCAGGCGAAAACCCATTGCAAATTGAGACCAATAAGGATAAATAGCACCGCGGTATCCGCTCCGGCAGGCCCTGACTGTACTGAACCATTCGCCGCCCCTGACAATCCTGCCCTCTCCGGATTCCGGACCCTTAGGATTTGTCTGTTCTTCCTTTTTATATGGAGCATAAAAATCGCTGCACCACTCACTCACATTGCCGTGCATATCGTACAACCCCCAGGCGTTAGGAGGAAAGCTCCCTACAGGCAGCGGCTTCTCTCTGGACTCGCCTTTTTCACAATTTGAAAATCCCAAATGTTGTCCATTAAAGTTAGCCTGATCAGTGGAGAGGCAATCACCGGTATTAAATGCAGTGGTCGTTCCCGCCCGGCAGGCATATTCCCACTCGGCTTCGGTGGGCAACCGGCAACCCATCCATTCTGCAAAAGCCACGGCATCATACCAACTGACACTTGACACCGGTATTTTCCCCCGGCCAAAACCGCTATCATCGGGCTTCTCCCGTCCGGTTGCATCACAGAATGCATCGTATTGCTCAAAGGTTACCTCATACTTACTTATTTTAAAAGCACTCAGATTGACCCTGTGCTGAGCTTCAATTTCCAAAGTTTCCCTATCAAGTTCATCATTCACGGGAATTTCAGATTCAGGACTTCCCATGATAAATGACCCCGCAGGTATGTATACCCATTCGATTTCAGGCTTGCTACCCTGCAGGCCGGGTGAACCGGAAGCATCAT
>DJGZ01000051.1 GCA_002433025.1 Bacteroidales bacterium UBA5833 | reverse complement strand
TTTTCCCGGACAGGTTAAGCATCCGGGTGTATTTGTCTGATATAATCAATAGGTTGCCCTTGCGGGATGAAACTGATTTTACAGGATATCCCCTGTTCAGTGTTTGCTCAGCACAATGGGGGTTGTGGCTGTTTGCACTTTGAAACTTCCTCACAATTTCCGGCATGAAAGTTTGATGTACCTTACCTGATCAGCACAACATATCCCTTTTGCGTAAAAGGCTTTCCACTGGCATCATAGGGCGAATACAAAATCCTGTACGCGTATATTCCGGCTGGTGCAGGTTTGGAAAGGTAATTGCCATCCCAATGCGCGTCGGGCGTTCTGCCTTCAAATACCAGTTCTCCCCAGCGGTTATAAATCAGCAGGCTTTGAATGAACATATTGGTCTGGACCGGACCAAAGGTGTCGTTTAAACCGTCCCCGTCCGGGGTAAATGCATTCGGAAAGTCAATAACAGGAGGGCACACATCCACGAAAATTTCATCGCTTACCCCGCCGCACCTGAAATTGCTGCTTAGCTTATAAATACCCCTGCTTTCAACAATGGTTTGCCTGGTGGTATCGCCATTGCTCCAGCGGTAGTTAGGCAGTATGGTGTTGGCTGACAGAACAATCGGGAAATCCTTCCCGTTGTAACAGGTTGTGGTATCGTTGCCCAATTTTATGATACCGGCAGGGATGGTATCAACAGCAATTTTTACCGAATCAAGCTGTGTGCCGCAGCGGTCGGTAGTAACCAGGTAATAGGTCCCTGCATGGGTTGTGCGCATAATTCGTGATGTATCGCCATTGCTCCAGCGGTATTGTGCAAAGCCCGAAGGGGCAGTAATTACTGCTGTATCGCCACGACAAATGGTTGTGTCATGTTCAAGATTCAATACCGGGGTATCAAACCGTATAACTATTTCATCGCTCAGGCTGCCGCAATCGCCCAAATAGCAGGTGAGTGTGTATTTCCCCTGATCATATACCTCAATGCTTCGGCTGGTTTGACCGGTGCTCCATTCATAAGCATCGTAACCTGCCGGGGCCGTAAGCCGGTAGGGCATGGCATGGCGGCATACCGAAGTATCCGGGCCTAATGCCGGAGCCTTTACACCGGCAGGGGCTACGCTGACATCATCAAGGAAATAATGCACAACTGTGCTGTGATCTGGCTCCTCGCTCCAGCTGATTTTTGTTGTTCTCTCCCTGGTCTGGAAATTTCCGATAGTAATATAGCGTTCGCCGCCATGGGATTTGTAAAGGTCGCTTACCTTAATCCAGTTGATGCTGTCATTCAATATTTGTTTCGATTTAATTTGTGCCGGTAATTCAAGTAACAGGTCATGATTAGGGATCCATTGTGGATACTGAGGAATTGTCTCGCTGAGAAAGGCATCTACATTCATTATTGCACCATTTGAACCACGTTCAGGAAGGCAAACAAAGTATTCAACACAATATACTGAGTCCGATAATAATGGCATTTTAACAGTGCCCGACAAATAAGTTCGTATATCAGAAGCACCTTCATAATAGTATACTAAAATTCCGAAATAAGCTGCACCAGTTCTGGGATATTGGAAACCTTGAATGTTATTCGGAACTGAGTAATGATTACCCGGCCATGTTGAACAAGTATTATAATACAATAACATGTTATTTAATGAGAACCAATTATGAACTTTGGAACTATCATATGCTACAAAAGTACCAAAGTTAATGTCGTTACAATCAGCAGTATAATATTCAAAGGAAGGATTAAACATAATGTTTTGAGGCTGTGCCTTAAAGAAAAATAAAACAAAAAATAATAAAAGAAAAATCTTTTTCATTGATTGAAAATCACTAGTGTCCCATTAAAATTGGGACGTTATTAAAAATTAAACAAATTTGGCTCATTAAGCCTAAAACGTTCTTTGTCATTTTGAAATTTAGTTCTCTCAAATAGGTCTCGAAGATGAGTTTTATCTGTTAAAGAAATACTAAATATCAGCAAAACCTCATTTGTACTTCTGTCAAGTTGCATGTCTTTTTGGACGATTGCCACCAAGCAGTAAGTACACATGGCAGCGTAGATTTGGATCCGAACAGAATTTTCAGTAGTTCCCCAGAACTTTTTGATTTTCAGATGTTGCTTTAGCCACTTGAAGAAAAGCTCGACTTGCCAGCGGTTCTTGTAAAGTTCAGCAACTTGAGGTGCAGAAATGTGCATTGCATTGATTAAGAATACTAGCTCACGCTTTTGCTCTTCATCCCAATATCTGACCAACCTAAGATGAGCTGGATAGTATTGCTTAGGATAAAACCCAGTCAATTCGATTGTTACATCTGAAAGTACGTTCTTTTACAATCTTCGTTTCCATTTGATTATCTTGTATTGAAGGTTCTTCTTTGCCCTTACAACGAAGAAAGCCCCTATTTGATGAATCTTATACAACATCTTGAAGTGATAATATGCACGGTCAAATATGTAATATGAACCTGATTCATAAGGGATCTCTTTCATTGCAGTAGAGTCGTGAACAGAAGCTTCAGTGATATGAAAAATGTCGGTAACTGTGTCTCCACATCATATAATGTATGGACTTTAATCCCACCTTTTTTCTTACGGAACTTCGCCCACCAAAATACGGATAGGCACAAGTCAATCGTTGTTGAATCAAAAGCATAGACATTACCTTCAAGCTTGAAGATGTCAGAAACCCGTTTCTGCCTGGCTTCATTTACCAGATAGTAAGCATACTCTTCAAAGATGTGATAGTCCCTGTCTTGGTTGGCTCTGGCCAGAGATGATTTTGAAACATTCTTGCCCAAGCCCAAATGATAAGATTTGGAATGATGAACATCAAGTGCTACAATCAAATCTCTAGGACTTTCACGATTTGACAATTGCCCAAACATCAAAGAAAGCAGTTGATTCCAACAAGTAAAATGCTTCACGTATTTGTCTCTATTGTATTTGGCAACAATACGATTGAATTTACTTCGATTCAGAAACGAGACTAGTTGAGCGAAAACGTATTTGTCCTAATACACATGCAATCAGATTAATCTGATGCAAAACTAAATATTCAAGTCCGTTCGCTCGAAAAAAGACTACAACTAACTAAATTTCAAACTTTTCAAAGAACTATTTTAGATTTTAATGGGACAGTAATGATTGAAAATAAAACCTCCGTGCTAATTGGGCATAGCACGGAGGTTGAGCTAAAATTTATTTTTTGGCTATTTTACCGCTTTTGCTAAATGATCCGGCACTGATATGGTAAATGTACATACCAGGGGTAAGGCCTGAAATATCAAAAAACTTAAAAGAATTTCCCATCGGTAAAGCTTCCCGGTTAAGCAATGTACGAACCATCCGTCCGCTCATATCAGATAATGTAAGGGTAATCACTTCATCAGCCAATAAATTAGCCGTTAGTGTAAGGTTATCGGATGCCGGGTTTGGATAAACGCTACAATCATTCACATTCAGATTATCCATTGATTCTTCATCGTCCAGCAGTGATTTATTGTTCCTTGTTTCAACATACAAATAAGAATAATCAGATGATTCACCGCAGATATTCCCGACTGTTACAGTTAGTTTCAGGTATTTTTGCCAGGAATACATGCCATTGGAATAACTGAAATAACCACTGTATCCGTTGTATGAAGGATTGGTATAATTACAGTTTCCATAGCCCGGATTTGCAGGCCATGCAGTGGCACGGGCGCAATAATTGTTAAGGTTTTCATAAGTCAATCCACCAACACCATTCGTTGTAAATGTCTGTTCTACAATATTTTTTATAAAACTTCCATTCGAACTAACCTCGTCAACAACTACTTTGAAGTAGCTCACAAGCCCGTTCGAATTATTAATCCTGTACCCGAGCGAGGCAGTGCCCACATTGACCGGCGAACTTACCGAATGTGACGGCGAAAGGTAATTCTGAGGGTTGCTTTTGTTGTAAATTTCAAGAACTATAGAAGCCTGGGGAGCAGAACTTAAAGATATAGTGTAGTTTTTAGCCGATTCATTTCCACAAGCATCGCGCATGCTGTATTTAATGTTTACCTTGCCGGTAACATTGCTCAAACTGAGATTGTTATTGTCAGCAAAATTACGGAGGTCAGTATTGGGGGCCGGTTGCCCGTTTAACCAGCCTGAATTGTAATTAATGTAGTTCTGGCCTGTGATAATGTTGCAGTTTGCATCGGTTGCCCTGATCTCGAATTTATATTGAGAAGGCGAACTACCGCCGCTATATACTGCATTAAATGCAATTGGAGCACAATTGTAGAAATTTGTTGCACTTACACAGCTAGTAGAAGGAGTAATTCCATTCAGTGAAAAATTGCTGACAGTAACATATGGATTTCCAAAAAAGTAATTGTAGTTATCTCCATCAATCTGATCGGGCAGGGTAAATATCCCGTTACCTGAAATGTCATAAAAACGGGAATCAAATCCTGCATCCACTGAGGAATAAACATCGTTAGATCCAATGCCAACCAGTGTAGAAGAAACAAGGTTGCCCTGGCTGTCGTAAGACGGTGAAACCCCGTAAATTTTGCCATTCTTCCCATACTCAAGAAACGACTTTGACAGATTGATACCGGCCTGATTCTTCAGGAGTGTTGAAGTCTGGTTGGCTGTATTGATCTTCCTGACCCCAAACGGATAGGTCACGTAGAGGAATGGATTTGACGTGGCATTGGTAAATTCTATCCCTTGCACCCCGCCAAGACTGTAACTGGCAAGAGAACCTGAAACAAACTCCCCAGCAAAATTTAACCTAATGGTGTGTACTTTTCCACCGACCGGGTCAATCCAGGCAAAAATATCTCGGTTCCATGAGAGTTCGGCTTCGAGTCCCTCGAAGTTATCATAGTTGAGGCCAAGTTGTGATAAAGGGGCTGTTACGATTCCAGAACCAATTCCAGTTGCCGTAATAATATATTTGTAAATACCTTCCATACTGGTTGAGTAAAGATATCTTTGTGCATTGGCGCCTTCGCCCTGAACGATTGCGGAAACTGCAAAGCTCACATGATCCAGACCTCCGGCACCTGGAATCAGAAACCCCTCGCCAGCGTAATAAGGCGGATCAGGCGGACAGTAAACTGAGGTCATCTTACTGTATGTTACTGATGGTATGTATGTTGAGCAATCAACTGTAACATAAAGTAATATGCAATCGCCAACAGGATTGTCCATACCATAAATTACGTAAAACCTGCTACAGGACCCGGGAACCGGCACAATTGCAACTTCGGCTTGTAAATGCCCGTAGCGTTCATCACAATTGTCCAGATTATATCCACCTAAGGAGCCAAAATCATTTCCATTAGCATCAATCAGGCTATTACCTAGAGTGTAAAACAGAAGGTTACCATTTTGATCGTAGGCTCCATTAGATACTTCGTAAGAGGAGAACCCCGGAGGAATGTTTGTTCGGGAAGGTGTTGAAGGATTCATATTGAACCTGTAGGGTGGTGTTGTCCAGTAATTCATTTGGCCGAATAATAGCGAAGCGGAAAGCATTGCTGTAAAGACGAACGCAAAACGTAAATGAATATTTCTCATGGTTTTTGCTAATTTTGCGCTTGTTACCGGTTGGCAGGGGAGCGGTTGCCGGTTAGCTTGTCAGAGTAAGGGCAGCCAACTCCCCGTGGCCGGTAATAAGCCGGTTAAATTTAATGGGTTAATTGTGGTTTATGATTATTGAGATCATTCCAATACCATTATTGGGCGGCATAAAGTTTCACCGGCTATTTTTAACCTCCTTTCTGAATCCGGACTCAGTTTTTAAACTGGCTTATACCCGAAATGATTTTTGAGTTTTAATCAACTTTAGTATTATTTTCTCCCTCTTATTATTAAATCTTTTATCCCGGCAATTAAACTTTTCAATTATACGATATATCCCGACCTTTATCCTTAATGTCGCATCAAATATATAACAAAATATTGTATATTACCAACAAAAGGGGGGGGGTAAATCGCGATATTTTTGTAATTCAGAATCCTTCCAAATAAAAAAGTATCCGTAGTCATGTATTTGCATTTTTCCCGGACAGGTTAAGCATCCGGGTGTATTTGTCTGATATAATCAATAGGTTGCCCTTGCGGGATGAACTTCGATTTTTTAAGGATATCCCGGAATAATCAATGACCAATATCTGATCCGGATTCAAATGTAACTGTAATTATCCGGTGATCGCCGTAATATGCACAAAACTGCATATCCCGGTGAACAAGCCTGTGGTTAAGGTGTTTAACAGTGGAAAAGTAAAAAGCATGAACTACCCCGAAAAAGTAACCATTGGCGATATCACTGTCCGCGACGGATTTCAGCACGAAGAAAAATTTATCCCCACCGAAGCCAAGCTGTGGGTAGCTGAACAGCTTATACTCAGCGGCTTTAAGCACATTGAACTCACCAACCTGGGCAATCCCAAAGGGATGCCGCAGTTCAGGGATGCCGATGCCCTGCTCAAAGGCATCCGCAAAAGCAAAGCGGTAGCCCATCTGATCGGCGGGGTAAGCATTACCGCGGTGACCATCCGCGAAAAGGCCATAGAGCGCGCCATTGAAGCCCGCAAGGAGGGCTGGGGGCCCGACCGCATCCTGCTGATGGTTTCCACCAGCGAATCGCACCACCGGAAAAATTCCGGGTTGTCGCTCGACGATTACTGGAAGATGGCCGAAAAATACATTCCATTGGCACACGATGCGGGCATCAGGGTAAACGGAACCGTCAGCACCATCTGGGGCTGCCCGATTGAAGGACCAACGAAGATGGAAAAAGCGATTGATTTCACCAAACGCTGGCTCGATATAGGCGCAAATGATGTGGAGCACGCCGATCACGACGGCTCCGCTTCGCCCGACCGGGTGTACCGTTATTTTTCGATGTTGCTCGACAGCATTCCGAATCCCGAAAAACACATTGTACACCTCCACACCACCCGGGGCTGGGGCCTGGCCAATGTGCTGGCCGCTTTGCAGGCCGGCATGACCAATTATGAATCAACCCTCGGGGGGATAGGCGGACAGCCGGCCAACTTTGTGGACGGGGTGCCCGTGGCCGGAACCGGCTCATACTATTATAAAGATCCCGGCATTACCGGACTTGTTACAACAGAGGATATGGTGGTAATGATGGATGAGATGGGCATTCAAACCAACCTCGACATCGACCGCATCCTCGAAACGGGAGCCATGACGGAACGCATCGTTGGCCGCCGCCTGCGTTCGGAGTCCATCAAAAACGGCAGAATCCCCAAATCGCTGAGCGGAAAGGCCTGAGCACAACACCATGCCCTGCCGTAAAGGGTGACAGGGTAAGACTTATTAAATCAAATTATTCCGGTTCAGAATGGCAGGTCATCTTCCGGCTCCTGCACGGGCGGGGGTGCAGGTTGTGCAGCTGGCTGATTTTCCTGGTAAGAGGAAGAATCGTTCGACTGCCTTGATCCCAGCAGGTTCAGCGTATCCCCTTCTATTTCGGTTATGTAGCGCTTTTGTCCGTCTTTTTCGTAGGAGCGGTTCCGGATACGGCCCTCAATATAAACCTGTGACCCTTTCCTCAGGAATTTCTCTGCGATCTCGGCCAGTCCGCGCCAGAGGATAATGTTATGCCATTCCGTTTGCTCCATCTCCTGCCCTTCGCGGTTGCGGTAAGTTTCAGTGGTGGCCAGCGAAAATGATGCCTTCTTCACACCCTTGTCAAAATTCTGAATTTCAGGATCCCTGCCCAGATTACCAATCAGGATCGCCTTGTTGACACCTCTTGCCATATTGCTTTTTGTTTAGCCTGTTATAATGACAAATATACTGCATAACACCACGAAAAACAAACGGAATTTCTTGCCTGGTCCCCGCTCACTCCACATGTGCAGCGCACCGAAACATCATCAGGTGCAACGCACCGTGACATCAATAGGTGCAGCGCACCAAAACATTAATTTCCCTGCCTTCCGGAGATAATAAATTGAATTTCAATGACCCTGCATATTTCCTGCCCGCCAATGCAGGTACCTATCCGTAAGCCGGGATACAGGCAGTCCGGTAATCAACGGGTCTTCCATCGCCCGGTAATCTCCTGATTCAAAAGGTTCTCCGGCCCGATAGCCGATAATCTCATAAAAACGCGCATGGATGATCTGATGGGTCAGGATATGCCGGTAATCTTTCGGATTTACCCCAATTATTTCCGCCTGCTCCCCGCCTTGATTTACGACCGGATGGGCACTCACTTCCGCCGGGCCAAGCAGGTGATCGGCTTCAATCAGCGGCAGTTCCCAGAGATTATGCCAGATATCCCCCTGCGGGCGTTGCTGCATCAGCACCTTACCGCCACCAACGGGAACATAAAGATACGTGAACCAGCGCTCCCGCTTTGTTAGCTCCTTCTTCTTCAAAGGCAGTTTATCGACCATCTGATTGCCAAAGGCAAAGCAGTCGTTCCGGAAGATACACTGTCCACAACCGGGATTGGCGGGTTTGCAGCAGAGCGCACCGAATTCCATCACGGCCTGATTGTAGGTGCCGGGATCATCCCTGTCAATCAAGGCTGAGGAGCGTTCCCATACCTTATTAAATGATGCCGTTGTGCCTGCTGCCGCACCAAAGCCGAATAACCGTGAAAACACCCTGACCACATTCCCGTCCACCACGGGGACCGGCTCGTAGCTGCAAATGGAGGCGATGGCCGCGGCGGTATACTTCCCGATGCCTTTCAGCCTGAGCAGCTGATAATACGAACCCGGAAATACCCCTGCGTGTTCCTGAACAACACTGCGGGCGGTATGGTGCATATTGCGGGCGCGGCTGTAATAGCCCAGGCCTTTCCACACCGAAAGCACTTCCTGTTCATCGGCTTCAGCCAGTTGCCTTACATCAGGGAAACGGGCAATAAAACGCTCGTAATAGGCAAGCCCCTGATCGACACGGGTTTGCTGAAGGATAATTTCTGAAACCCATATCCGGTAAGGGTCAAGCGTTTGCCGCCAGGGCAAATCCCTTTTATTTAAATTGTACCATTGGATTAACTTCCGCTGAAAATCGTTCATTTTGCTGAAAATATCTTAAATTGAGGCAATTGCCCCTAAAAAAACTGCATTTTTTTCGTTTTGTTTCAAAAACCTTTATATTTGCAGCCCGTTAAAAAATTTATTCTCAAATCTTTAAAAAACTCAATCAACATGACAAAAGCAGAGATTGTAGCTGAAATTGCTAGTAAGACCAATATTGAAAAGGTTGCTGTACAGCAAACTGTTGAGGCTTTCATGGATGCAGTGAAAAATTCACTGGCCAATGGTGAAAACGTTTACCTCAGGGGCTTTGGCAGCTTCACTACAAAAAAAAGGGCTGAAAAAACCGGTCGTAACATTTCAAAGAATACCACGATCATCATCCCGGCTCACAATATTCCCGCTTTTAAACCTGCCAAGACCTTCGTCAACGAAGTTAAGAACAAGGTAAAATAAGCTGTTGTTCATCTTTTAAAATCAATTTATCATGCCCAGCGGAAAAAAAAGAAAAAGACATAAAATGGCAACGCACAAGCGGAAAAAACGCTTGCGCAAGAACAGACATAAAAAGAAATAAGTTTTCTTGATTTGGGAAAACCACTGCATGCCCCCATGTTTTTTACCATCGGGGGCATGTAGTGGAAAAATTCCTGCTACTGTCAGGTTTTCTGTTAAACCCGGGGGTTAAACAGCTATAACCATTTGCAGCCCTTACTACATCTTAAAAATCAGGATTTTGAATAAGGAACTGATTATCGATGCCGGTCTTTCGGAAGTGAACATTGCTTTGCTTGAAGACAAAGACCTCGTCGAACTCAACAAGGAAAAAAGTAATAATAATTTTTCGGTAGGTGATATTTATCTCGGCAGGGTCAAGAAGATCATGCCCGGGCTGAATGCTGCTTTTGTTGATGTAGGCTACGAAAAAGACGCTTTTCTCCATTATCTTGACCTTGGTCCACAGGTCAATTCACTGAATAAACTGCTGAAACTGACCCTTACCGGAAAGCCCGAGACCCCCACCATTGCTGATATGGAGCCGGAGCCGGATATTGAAAAAACCGGCAAGATTACCTCCGTGCTTACCCAGAACCAGCAGGTACTGATACAGATTGCCAAGGAACCCATCTCCACCAAGGGGCCCAGGGTTTCGTCGGAAATTTCGTTTGCCGGCCGTTACCTGGTGCTGGTGCCTTTCTCCACAAGGGTTTCCGTTTCGCAGAAGATCAAGAGCGTGGAAGAGCGCAACAGGCTCAAGCGACTGATTACCAGCATTAAACCTAAGAATTTCGGCGTAATTATCCGCACGGTAGCTGAAAACAAAAAGGTGGCCGACCTTGATGCCGATCTGCGTAACCTTACCTCGAAATGGGATGCCGTGATTGCCAAACTGCCGGGTGCCAAAGCGCCCCAGCGCATCCTGAGCGAGATAGACCGCACCACCGCCATCCTCCGCGACCTGCTGAACGAGTCGTTTAACAATATCCATGTTAACGATGCAGGCATCTATGAAGAAATTAAGGCGTACATAAAGACCATTGCGCCCGATAAAGTAGAGATCGTAAAGCTCTTCAAAGGCAAAGTGCCAATTTTCGAGCACTTTGGCATCGACAAACAGATCAAGAACTCCTTCGGGAAAATCATTACCATCAAAAGCGGGGTTTACCTCATTATTGAGCATACCGAAGCCCTGCATGTAATCGATGTGAACAGCGGTCACCGGGTTAATTCGGAGATCTCGCAGGAGATGAACGCCCTGGCTGTCAACCTCGAAGCGGCTGCCGAGATTGCCCGTCAGCTCCGCCTGCGCGATATGGGCGGAATCATTGTGGTGGACTTTATTGATATGCACGAAGGGGGCAACCGCCGCAAGCTTTACCAGAAGCTGAAAGAGGAAATGGCAAAAGACCATGCCAAGCATACCATTCTGCCACCCAGCAAATTCGGCCTGGTGCAGATCACCCGTCAGCGCGTAAGGCCCGAAATGAATGTGCAGATCCTCGAGAAATGCCCGGCCTGCGGCGGAACCGGCGAAATCAAACCCAGCATCATTCACATCGATCAGATAGAAAATAATATCCGCTACCTGATCCACGACCAGAATGAACCCTTCATCAAAATAAACCTCCACCCCTTTGTCTATGCCTACCTTGTGCATGGATTCCCGTCCATCCGCATGAAATGGTATTTCAAATTCAAACGGTGGATCAGGCTCTCCCCTATGCCATCCTACCATTTCCTGGAATATCATTTCTTCAACAAGGTGGATGACGAGATAAAAATGTAAGCAACTGCCCGTTATCTGTATAAAAGCAGTTTCCTAAAGATTTTCGCAGTATTTTTGTACCGGGCTTTCAGCGATAAAAGTCCGGATTTTTTTACCCAAACATTGTTATGGATACAGTTGTCAGCGGCATCAGGCCCACAGGAAACCTTCACCTCGGTAATTATTTCGGGGCACTGAAGAATTTTATCAAAATGCAGAATGAAAATAACTGCTATTTCTTTATTGCTGATTACCATTCTCTTACCACCCACCCTACCCCTGCCGACCTGCATGGCAATGTAAAAAGTGTGCTGATTGACTACCTGGCTGCCGGGCTCGATCCCGAAAAGGCGACCCTTTACCTGCAGAGCGACCTGCCCGAAACCGCCGAACTCTATCTCTTCCTCAATATGAATGCTTACCTGGGCGAGCTGGAGCGTGTGACCTCCTTCAAGGACAAAGCCCGCTCACAACCCGACAACATCAATGCCGGATTGCTGACCTACCCGACGCTGATGGCCGCCGACATCATCATCCACAAAGCGCACAAGGTGCCCGTAGGCAAAGACCAGGAACAGCACCTCGAGATGACCCGTACCTTTGCCAACCGCTTTAACCGCCTGTACAAGGTGGATTATTTCCCCGAGCCGGTAGCCTATAACTTCGGCGAGCAGCTTATAAAAATCCCCGGCCTCGACGGCAGCACCAAAATGGGCAAGTCAGAAGGTGAAGGCAATGCCATCTTCCTGAACGACGAGCCGGCCGTTATCCGCAAAAAGATTATGAAAGCAGTTACCGACAGCGGCCCCACCGAGCCCAACCAGCCCAAACCTCAGGCCATCGAAAATATCTTCGCCCTGATGAAAGCGCTCTCAGCGCCCGGAACCCTCGCGCATTTTGAGGAGGCATACAACGAATGCCGCATCCGTTACGGCGATATGAAAAAACAACTGGCCGAAGATGCCATCGCCTTTACAGAGCCTTTCCGTGAAAAGATGCGCGAACTCGCCGCTGACAACAACTACCTGCGCAGGGTGGTAAATATGGGTAAAGAAAAAGCGCATGCCAGTGCCGGACAAACCATCCGCGAGGTAAGGGAAATTATCGGGTTTAAAAGTTTCTGAGCAGGCATCCGGCTATGGTTTGCTGCCGGAGTATCCGGTTCCGATTACCTGACAAGATTAAAGTTCAGGATGTATACGCCCGAAAATGTTACATCCCTTCCTGCTTTTCATCATCCCCGCTTCCGGATGCGGTGCCATAAGACTTTCTGATATGCGCCATCAACTCTTCGAGTTCCCATGCATCCTTCAGCAAAAAATCACCAATTTTTGTTCGCCTGAGGGCAGTGAGGTGGGCCCCGCTATTTAGTGCCAGTCCAAAATCGCGGGCAATGGAACGGATATAGGTGCCTTTGCTGCAACTGATCCGGAAATCAACCTCCGGCATCTGAATACGGGTAATTTCAAATTCACGGATATTTACCGGGCGGGCTGACAACTCAGGATCTTTATCTTTCCGCGCAAATTTGTATGCTCTTTTCCCCCCGATTTTGATGGCTGAAAACACGGGAGGCACTTGCATGATATCGCCGGTCAGGCCTGCTGCAGCCTGCCGGATCATTTCCGGGGTAATATGGTCCGTTTCAAAGGTCTGGTCCGGTTCGTGTTCCAGGTCGAATGAGGGGGTGGTAGCGCCCAGCCTGAAGGTGCCGGTGTACTCCTTTTCCTGTCCCTGAAATTCTTCGATGCGTTTGGTAAACCTGCCCGTACAAACGATCAGCAGTCCGTCGGCCAGCGGATCAAGCGTTCCGGCATGGCCGACCTTGATCTTCTGAATGCCGCACTGTTTGCGCAGAAAATACCGGAAACGGTTGATTACATCAAACGATGACCATTTCAGCGGTTTATTGATCAGCAGGACTTCCCCTTCTTCGAAACGACAGTCCATCAGGCAATATTTAAATCGTAACCGAGGGCAATCATAATCAGAATTGCCAGTCCCACCAGAATGCGGTAATATCCGAATACCCTGAAACCATACTTTGTAAGAAAACTGATAAACGATTTGATGGCAATCATTGCCACAACAAAAGCTACGGCATTCCCGATAAGCAGGATATCGATATTTTCGGCGGTAATGGTCTGATAATTCTGCATCAGTTTATACCCTGCCGCGGCAAACATGGTGGGCACGGCCAGGAAAAATGAAAATTCGGCGGCGGTTTTGCGGCCGAGTTTCTGGGTCATTCCCCCGATAATGGTTGCCGCCGAACGCGAAACACCGGGAATCATGGCGATGCACTGAAAAAGTCCGATTTTGAATGCCGTCGGATAGGTAACGGTCTGATCGGCAGCCGGTTTGTTGAACCATTTGTCAACGAACACCAGCACAACGCCTCCCAGCACCAGCATAACGGCCACCACCACCACGCTTTCGAGCATGGAGTCAATAAAATCACCGGCCAGAAAACCAATAACGGCGGCCGGAATAAAGGCAACAAAGAGTTTATAGTAAAACTGAAGGCTCTGGAAAAACCGCTTCCAGTAAAGCACGACCACAGAGAGGATGGCCCCGAACTGAATATTAACGGTAAAAGCCTTTACGAAATCATCGATTTCCATCCCCAGCAGTTCCTGGGTAATGATCATGTGGCCTGTGGAAGAGACGGGAAGGAACTCGGTAATTCCTTCGACAATCGCAATGATAATGGCCTCGATAACTGTCATTGCTTAGTCGCGCGGTTTTTTCATAATCGCGTAAATTTCAATCACATACCCGGCCAGTATCAGCAGCGGAGCCAGGGTAAGCCTCCTGAAATTAAACATGCCTTCGTTGAACACATAAGGATCGTCAGATCCTCCGCCCACCATCAGGATAAATCCCAGGGCAATCACTGCCAGCCCGATCAGCATCAGGCGGTAATTTTCACGGCCAAAGGCAAATTGCATGGCTTTATCGCCCGCGGCGGGTGCTTTTCTGGGGGCAACTTCCTTATCTGATTTCTTTATATTCATCGTTCCTGATTTTTGAACTCTGTGATTAATATTTATAATTTTCAACATCCGCCGTAAACTTCATCTGCAACGGTGTTTTCAACAGGCTCTCTCTAATAAAGCCGGTCCTGACTGATCCGCAGAAATTTCCGCACGGCAAAAAAGGTGGAGGCCCCTGTAATCAGCAAGCCCAGCGCCGTTACAATGCCAAACAGCGAAAGAAACATATCGATATCCTGCAGGTCAACCAGTTCGGGCAGTGCCCTGCGCGAGAAGTACAATACAACGCCCAGCAGCACAATGGCGATCAGGGCGCTCAGAAACCCGTGCAGCAGGCTCTTCAGCAGGAAGGGCTTGCGGATAAAGCGCTGCGTGGCGCCCACCAGTTGCATGCTCCGGATGATAAACCGCTTGCTGTACACGCTCAGACGGATGGTGTTGTTGATCAGCGCGACGGAAATCAACAGGAGCACAGCCGTAAAGGCAAGAATTACAATACTGATCCTGCGGATATTCTGATTTACCAGCTCAACCAATGATTTATGGTAGAAAACCTCCTTCACGATGGGATTGGCAATCAGCCGGTTTTCGAGCATCTTCAGGCTGTCGTTGTTGGCGTAATCCGCCTTCAGCCGGATGTCGATCGATGCCAGTAGCGGGTTATATCCCAGGAAATCCACAAAATCCTCGCCCAGCTCTTTGGTCAGGTCTTCGGCGGCTTTTTCGCGGGTAATGTACTCGGTGGATTTCACAAAATCTTCAAGATCCAGTTTTTTCTGAAACTCAACGATGCCGGCCTCTTTTACCTCTTCCTTGATGATTACCGAAAAACCGATGTTCTCCCTGACATAATTGGAAAGTTTTTGTGCATGCAGCACGATAAGACCAAGCAGGCCAAGCATAAACAGCACCAGGGAGATGCTGATAATGGTAGTGGCGGTGGAGGTTTGCAACCGCCTCCGGCTGAGTTTATCTTCGTGGCGCGACATAAGCAGGTTTATGCTGCGAAGGTAGAAAAAAAATCTGTTCTGTCCTGTTTAATCAGGGTTGACGAAATGCAGAAAAGATCCCTCCCCAGGGTTAACCGGGCAGCAAAAATTTTTAAAAAACCCCGGTAATATCAGAAGTTTCGGTGTCATGAAGGCGATCGGGATGGTCAAAACCAACGAATCACTTAATGAACAACGCAAAGTAACCGGGACTATAAAGAGGGACTTTCTTCCCGCAAAAATTGAATGCCAGATTCTTCCTACCTTTGCACCCTTATAAAGAAAGCGACCAATGGATTACAACTACAGGGAAATAGAAAAGAAGTGGCAGCAATTCTGGGCTGAAAACAAGACTTACAAAACTGATATTGACCACAGTAAACCAAAATATTATGTACTCGACATGTTTCCCTACCCTTCGGGAGCAGGGCTGCATGTAGGGCATCCGCTGGGATACATTGCCTCAGATATTTATGCGCGTTACAAGCGGCTGAAGGGCTTTAACGTACTGCATCCCATGGGTTACGATGCATACGGACTTCCGGCCGAGCAATATGCCATACAAACCGGCACACATCCTGCCGTTACAACGGAAAAGAATATTGCCCGCTACCGGGAGCAACTGGATAAAATCGGCTTTTCTTACGACTGGGACCGCGAGGTGCGTACCAGCGATCCGGCCTATTACAAATGGACACAATGGACCTTTGTACAACTTTTTCACTCATGGTATAATAAAACCACAAATAAAGCGGAGCCTGTCAGCTCCCTGATTGCGGCATTCGAAAAATCCGGAAATGCGGGGGTTGAGGCGGCATGCAGCGATACCAAGGTATTTACTGCCGCTGAATGGATTTCGATGAATGAACAACAGCAGCAACAGGTGCTGATGAATTACCGCCTGGCTTATCTGGCAGACACCATGGTAAACTGGTGCCCTGCCCTGGGCACGGTGCTGGCCAACGACGAGGTAAGCGACGGTTTTTCGGTGCGCGGGGGTCACCCGGTTGAACGCAAAACCATGAAACAATGGCTGCTGCGCATCACGGCCTATGCCGACCGCCTGCTCAACGGCCTCGACCACATCGACTGGCCGGAATCACTCAGAGAAATACAGCGTAATTGGATCGGACGTTCGGAAGGCTGCTCAGCGGAGTTTGCCATCAAAGGATTTGATCAGAAACTGGAAATATTTACCACCCGGGCCGATACCATGTTCGGTGTAACGTTTATGGTACTTGCCCCCGAGCATCCGTTTGTTGAAGCCATCACCACACCCGGCTGCCGCGCCAGGGTGGAAGAATATGTGCAATGGGCCAAAAACCGCAGCGAACGCGAGCGCATGACCGAGGTGAAAAAAGTTACGGGTGAATTTACCGGGGCCTATGCCATAAATCCACTGAGCGGGGAAGAAATTCCCGTCTGGGTGGCCGATTACGTGCTGATGGGCTACGGAACCGGAGCCATAATGGCTGTTCCCGGCCACGACAGCCGCGACTTTGCTTTTGCACGGCATTTCGGATTGCCCGTCCGCCAGGTGGTTTCCCGTAAGGGCGAAACACCGGTCGATCCGTCGGAATGGGAAGATTCCTACGACTCCAAAGAGGGGGTAATGATTAACAGCGGCTTCATCACCGGTCTTGAAGTAAAGGAAGCCATCACCACCACCATCCGGAAAATTGAAGAACTGGGCATAGGGTACGGAAAAGTAAATTTCCGGCTGCGCGATGCCATTTTCAGCCGGCAGCGCTACTGGGGGGAGCCATTCCCGGTTTACTACAAAGACGGCATGCCCTACACCCTTAGTGAAGAAGAACTGCCGCTCGAATTGCCGGAAGTGGATGCCTACCTCCCTACCGAAACAGGCGAACCACCGCTTGCGAGGGCTAAAAACTGGGTAAGCAGCCAGGGTTATCCGCTGGAAACCAATACCATGCCCGGTTTTGCCGGATCCAGCGGCTACTATCTCCGCTACATGGACCCCTGCAACGATCGGGAATACTTTTCAAAAGAAGCCAACGGGTACTGGAAAAGCGTGGATCTTTACATGGGAGGGGCCGAACATGCCACCGGCCACCTGATTTACGCGCGTTTCTGGAATAAGTTCCTGTTTGACATTGGCCTTGCCATTGAAGATGAGCCGTTTAAAAAGCTCATCAACCAGGGAATGATCCAGGGACGTTCCAATTTTGTATACAGGGTAACGGGTACCAATAAGTTTGTAAGCTACAACCTGAAAAAAGACTATGACGTTCAGGCTATTCATGTAGATGTTAACATTGTGCACAACGACGTGCTCGACATAGAAGCATTTATCCGCTGGCAACCCCAGTTCGAAGGGGCTGATTTTGTGCTTGAAGACGGGAAATACATTTGCGGCTGGGAAGTGGAGAAGATGTCGAAATCGAAGTACAACGTACAAAACCCCGATGACCTGATCGAACGTTACGGCGCTGATACCCTGCGTTTGTACGAAATGTTCCTGGGCCCGCTGGAGCAGTCGAAGCCCTGGGATACCAACGGCATTGAAGGCGTTTTCAGGTTTATGCGTAAACTCTGGAAACTTTATCACGATTTCGACAATAACTTTAACATCAGCGAAAGCGCCCCAACTGCAGCAGAACTGAAAGTGCTGCACAGAACAATTAAAAAAGTGCAGGATGATATTGAACGGTTTTCGTTCAACACCGCGGTGAGTTCGTTTATGATTTGTGTGAATGAGCTTACCGACCTCAAATGCAGCAACAGAAGCATCCTGAGCGAACTTACCGTACTGATATCGCCCTATGCCCCGCACATTGCCGAAGAATTATGGAGTTTGCTGGGCAATACCGGGAGTGTTACCTCGGCAGTTTTCCCTGTTTACAACGAAAATTTTACCGTCGAAAACACGTTCAAATACCCTGTTTCGTTCAATGGTAAGATGCGTTTTCTCCTGGAGCTCCCCCTGGGCCTTCCGGTTTCCGAAATAGAAAATGCCGTGGTATCCGCGCCTGAATCCGCCAAATGGCTTGAAGGAAAGCCGCCCAGGAAGATTATCGTGGTGCCGGGGAAAATCGTGAATGTGGTGATCTGAAATATTCGCCGGCTGGCAGGAAGAGGCTGTAAAGAACATGATCCGCTCAGTATCAGGCTTAAATAGTGAACCTTAGTCATAAATCAGATGTCTGATTTGCCCGAAAATCATCCGGTAACTGACAGCAGTAACCGTAACTACCTGATACTCCTGTTGTGGGTGGTATTAACGGCCATAAACATCAGCAAGGCCTATCACATCGACGACACCTTTCACCTGGAAGCCGCGTTGTGGATCAGGGAACACCCTGCTGCACCCATGTCGGGTAACATCAACTGGCTGGATTATCCAACCCCGCTCTACACCCACAACCAGCCTCCGCTGTTTTTCTACCTGCTTGCCCTGGCGATTTCGCTGTTGGGTGCCGGCGAAACAGCATTACACCTGTTTATGTCGGCATTTACCTTGCTGGCCTTGCTTCTGTTCAGAAAATTAACAGACAGGCTGAGGCTTAATAATGGAAGCCTCCTGTTGGTGTTGTTTGCATTGAACCCGGCGTTGGTAGTAAACCAGAACCTGATGACCGATGTCCCTTTACTGGTGACGGTGCTGGCGGCCGCACTTTTTCTGGTCAGGGCAGAAGGAGATAGTAAAGGCATCGGATATGGTTTTTCCGCACTTTTTATGGGTATTGGATTGCTTATAAAATACTCCGTTTTGCCCCTGCTTGTCGTGCTAACGCTGGTGATTATCATCCGGCGGGAATACAAATTCCTGGTGGTGCTGCTGATCCCTTTGGGCATGCTTTCTCTCTGGTCGGTGTGGAATTTCATGGAATATGGTTCTGTTCATTTTCTTGACAGGCCCAGAAGCGGGCTGCACATCAATCGCTTATGGTCTTTTCTGGCTGCCACCGGCTCAATGGCATTTTTTTCGGCTGCTATGGTTTATGGCTGCCTGAAGAGGCCATTCGTGCGAACCGGCATATTTGTCTTATTTTCCCTCTTTCTCCTGCTGGTCATTGCTTTTGCCATGGGTTTTGTCCCCGAATCAGGTTTAAGCGATCTGTTCAATGTTCTGTTTGTCCTGAACGGACTGATTGTTTTTACCGTGCTTCTCAGCAAATTCCTGACAGAATCCCGGAAAAACGGGTTTCAGCAGTATATCAGTACCGGAGCATTTACCATATTCCTTTTTGCCGCTGCACTGGCGTCATTTATGATACTTTTTGCCCCTTTTATGGCAACCAGACACATTCTGCTGATACTTCCTTTTATTTTGCTTTTCACATCCGGGATATTTGAAAATTCAGGGAAAGCAATAAACAGGCTTTCGCTGGCAGCAACTGTTTTCATGGGTCTTATGCTTGGAGTTTCAGATTATACTTACGCGGGATTCTACAGAAGAATGGCGGAGAAATCTGCAGCACTGCAACCTGCCGGCGTTTGGACAGCCGGCCACTGGGGCTGGCAGTGGTATACAACAAGTTACGGATTAAAACAGTATGAAACAGGAACTCCTGAAGTCAGGCCCGGCGATGTATTCATCTATCCGGCCAATATACCGAGGCAGGATTTCAGTAAAAACCTTACCCTGGAAATAACCGGAAAGTATTATGAAGAATTCTGTCCGCTGACCTTTTTCTCCGGTAACAATTTTGGCAGTCTCTATTCTTCTTCGATGAAAATCGCCCCCTGGAGCCTCACATTAAAACCCATAGATACAGTTTATGTCTGCCGTGTAACGGCAAATAATGCCAGGAACTCAGACTAAAATTAACCGGAGTATATTGTTACCGTTAAAGGTCCATTTCAAGCATAAACACCGCCTGGCCTTCCGGTCCCTGAAACAGAAAATGCCATAACATCACATCCGAATCGGCCAAATGGCCTGTAGGAAAGCCGCTCAAACAGATTATTGCGGTGCCGGGAAAAATCGCGAATGTAGCGGTGTAACAGGAATTTTATCCTCCGCACCCCGCCATGTCCGTATAACCAATCATCCGCCTGTACATTCCCGGCAGGATTACTTCAAGGTCCCTTCTTATGACGGAACAGAGGTTTTTGTGTAATTCTGTTAACACCCGATTCTCCTTTTTACAAGTAACATTGATCCCGTATATTTGTTAAACAAAAGGCAATTCCCCGTTTTGGAACACTTTTTGCAAACTTTGCAGAAAACAGGTCTGATGAATAAAAGGCGAAATATATCCGGGTATCTTCTTTTCACCATAATGGTACTGACAGTTGGTACGGTTTATTCCCAGCCCTACCGGAAAGTGGACAACACCGCCTTTGGCCATGGTGAAAAGCTGACTTTCAGGGTGTATTACCATTCATTGCTTACCGGTAAAGTAACTGCCGGTGAAGCAAAACTTGAAGTAAAGAATAAACCGGTAACCAAAAGCGGCCGTGAAACTTACCACGTGATTGGCACCGGGCAGTCGAAGGGTGCTTTTAACCTGTTTTTTAAGGTAAACGACCGGTTTGAAACCTTTATCGACCGTGAGGCACTGATTCCCTGGTATTTTATCCGCCGCACCCGCGAAGGAGGTTACAAGAAAGACGATGAAGTTACCTTCAGGCAAAACAACGGCCTGGCCATAAGCCGGAATGCCGTTAAGAAGATTCCCGAAAACACCCAGGACATACTCTCCGTTTTCTATTATGCACGTACCCTCGACATTACCGGGGTAAAGCCAAATGAATCCTTTCCCCTCCCGTTTTTCCTCGACGACTCCCTGTATGTATCCAAAATCGTTTTCCTGGGGCGTGAACAAATAAAAACCGAACTCGGCACTTTCAATTGCCTGAAATTTAAGCCCATGGTCATCAAAGGCGAAGTATTCAGCGAGCCTTATCCCATGGAATTGTACATCACCGACGACCTCAACCGCCTTCCGGTAATGGTGAAATCGGCGGTCATCGTTGGTTCCGTAAAAATGGAACTCATCAGTTACCAAGGCCTGAGAAATCCCCTTTCTTCGAAAGTGCCTTCAGGTAACGGAAACGGCGCAGCATCAAAGAAATAGCGATGCTTATGGAATTAAGCCGTAACTTGCATCTAATAATTACCCGCTCGGAGGGATACTGAAATCTCATAAATTTCTTTGAATTGAAAATAACAAATTCTTCTTATGAAAAAGTATATTTTTCTGGCTATCAGCCTGTTATTTGTCATGGTAACAGCCATTGCCCTGGGTTTCCTTCATTCACAATCCGCAACCGCTAAACCTGATCAGGGGATGACAACAAGCGGCAACGGCAACGGATTTTGGAAAACGGTTGACTCCCTGGTAGCGCAGGGGCTTCCGCAATCGGCGCTGGATCTGGTGAACGCCTACCTTCCGGAAACGGAAAAGAAGGGCGATATGCCGGAATTCCTGAAGGCATCGATCTATCAATTAAGACTGCGCGGCGATTTCGAGGAAAATTTCATTGAAAAGTATATCGGTGAAACAGAAAAAAATCTGTCCTTAAAAGCGGAACCGGCCCGGCAGGTGCTGAACTCGATGCTGGCCGAGCTCTATTGGCAGTATTATCAGCAAAACCGCTACCGCATCCTCGGTCAGACCGTCGTACACAATGACCGGTCAACGGACATGGCGACCTGGGATGCCCGCCGCTTTGTGGAAAAGGTTTCACAGCTATATAGTGCCTCTCTTGCAAATGCCGGCCTTCTGCAATCGGTTTCGCTGAAAGGGTACGACCCCATACTGGAAACCGCGGAAGGATCGAAAAAATTCCGGCCAACGCTTTATGACTTCCTGGCACACAGGGCCATCGATTTCTATATGAATGACGAAGCCTCCATTACCCGCCCCGTAAGGCCTTTTACAATGCAGGATCCCGGCATGCTGGCTGAATCCGTGGTGTTTACAGAACTTACCATACAAACATCCGATACCCTCTCCTTTCATTATCAGGCGTTAAAGATCGCGCAGGCGGTCGAAAAATTCCACTCCGGCTCCGTCGACCCGCTTCCGCTGATGGATGCCGCACTTAAACGCCTCGGTTTTGTAAGAACCAACGGGAACGTAAGGTCGGCCGACAGCCTGTACCTGGCCACCCTGCTCCGGCTGGAGGAAAAATACAGGGGCAATGCTGTTGCCGCCGATGTAATCGAAAAAATTGCCCGCTTCTGGCAGGAAAAAGAAGAGAATTTTGATGTCCCGGGAGAGGAAACCGGCCGTTATTACGTGATTGCCCGCGAATGGTGCCTGAAAGCCATTGATCAATATCCGGACAGCGATGGAGCAAAAAATTGTAAAATTATCCTGAATTCAATCGAAGCACCTTCGCTGGACATCACCCTGAACAGAGAAGTGGTCCCCGGCAGGGAGTTTCCGATGCTGGTAACCTTCAGGAATATCCCCCAACTTTGGTTCCGGTTGATAGAATTAGACTACGACGAGCATATCAATGTGAAACAGGAACTTTACAGCGAACGTTCGGCTGAAAAATACCTGAAATTAAAATCCCTGAGAGAGTGGAATATCCGTCTCCCCGAAACCGGAGATTACAAAAATCACAGCATCGAGGCAATCCATCCGGCCACCGAAGCGGGATACCACCTCCTGATTGTATCTTCCAACAGCGCTTTCGACCCGAAAAGCAGTCCGGTTGCCATGCAGGACTTCTGGTCATCGGCCCTCAGCTATGTAAACCGCAGAAACACCGATGGTTCAGGCGTTTTCAGGGTGCTGAACCGGGAAACCGGCGAGCCAGTTAAAGATGTTAAAATCCAGACCTTTACCCGAGAGTATAATTACCGTACACGCAGCAATGAGCGCAAAAACGGGGATGTTTACCACAGCGATGCCGAAGGTATGTTCCTGGTGAAAAGCGCCGGTGAACGAAACTACAGGAATCTTTCCTTTGACTTTTCCCTTGGAAATGATCGTCTGGTAGCCGAGAACTATTTTTCACCCTACCGCGACAGCCGTCAGAACACAGGGGAAAAAACACGGACATTCCTGTTTACCGACCGCTCCATATACCGGCCGGGACAAACCATTTATTTCAAGGGAATAGTTGTTGGTACGCAAGAGGACAATAACCGGATATTGACCGGCAACCAGTCTGTGGTTTCGCTTTTCGATGCCAATGGCCGGGAGCTTTCATCGATTGAAGTAACCTCAAATAAATACGGTTCGTTCAGCGGTTCTTTCGTACTTCCTGTTTCAGGTCCGGGCGGCCAGTACCGCATCGACAATAAAAGCGGAAGTACTTATTTTAATGTGGAAGAATACAAACGGCCGAAGTTTGAAGTGGAATTTATGCCTGTAAAAGGCAGTTACCGGCTGAATGAACAGGTTACTGTTCCGGGCAGGGCCGAAAGTTATACCGGAGTTCCGGTAAGCGGTGCGGTGGTCAGTTACCGGGTGGTACGTTCGGTTTCATGGCCGTTTTTCAGGTTTGGATGGGGTTTTTATCCGTTTCACCGGCCTGCAAGTGAAATAGCCAACGGAACCCTTGTTACGGAACCGGATGGCACATTTTCGATCAGTTTCACGGCCATGCCCGATCCGCAGGCACAGCTGAAAAACAACCCGCTATTCACCTATACCATCTATTCGGATGTAACCGATATCAACGGGGAGACCCGTTCGGCGACAACGGTGGTACAGGTAAGCAACAAAGCGCTGCTGGCTGAATTGTCGGTACCCGAAATCATCAACCGGGAAGCGGGGAGCAGTTATAAACTTAGCACCACCAATCTGAACGGTGAAAAAACCCCGGTTGAGGTAAGCGTGGAGGTATTTACCCTGAAGGAGCCTGCCCGTATAACCCGCCCGCGCTTATGGTCTGCACCGGATACGGCTGTCTATTCCCGTGAAGAGTTTATCCGCAGGCTGCCTTCCGACGTTTTTCTAAACGAAGATGAATCACCGGGCGAAAAGGGGAAACCCGTTTTCAGGAAGAACTATCATACCTCAACGGACAGCATGGTTTCCTTCGCGGGGCTGGATAAATGGGAGCCGGGCCGCTACCTGGTCCGCCTGAGCGCCCTGGATACATTCGGTGAGCGGGTCACGGTTGATAAAGTGGTACGGGTCATTTCACCGGAATCGAAAAAAGCGCCGGCAAATGAGGCTTTGTGGGCATATTTGCTTACCCCGGCCCCGAAAGCAGGGGAAACAATCCGCTTACTGACAGCTTCAGCGCTGAAAAATGCCCGGCTGTATTTTGAAGTGATGATGCAGGAGCAATCGGTTTACCGTGAACGGATAAAGATTTCACAGGCCCAGGCGGTGCTTTCCTATAAAATTCCGGAGACTTTTACCGGAGAAATAAAAATCAGTCTGACCCTGATTTACGATAACCGCAGCTATCATTATTCAACCGCTGTGACTATCCCCGACAGCCGGAATCAGCTCAATGTGGCGTTTGAGACCTTCCGGAGTCCGCTTCTGCCCGGGGGTACCGAAAAATGGAAACTGAAAATTACGGATCCCGGTGAAAAGCCGCTGAATGCGGAACTGCTGGCCGGAATGTACGATGCTTCCCTTGATGCCATCCTGCCGCACAACTGGTATTTCAACCTATCAGAAAGGCGATACAACAATCCGGAGTGGGAAACCCGGAACGCATTTGCCAGCAGTCCAGGCTATACCCTTCCGGGACAGACCACCGGACCTGATTATCCGGTAATCCGTAGCTATGACGCTTTAAACTGGTTCGGATACGGCATGTATGGAGGATTCCAGCGGTTTGCTGCGGGAAGAAGTGCAGGAATGATGAAAAACATGCAAGAAAGCATGCCTGAGGCAATGGCTGTTGCTCCAACTGCGGATGATGCCGATGGCCTGATCAGCGATCAGACGCCGGCAGAGGCCGGAGCCGGAAAACAGGCTGAGCCCCCGCAAATCAGGCGTAATCTTAACGAAACGGCATTCTTTTACCCCCACCTTACCACCAATGCGGAAGGAGAGGTCTGGGTGGAATTCACCGTACCCGAGGCGCTCACCCGCTGGAATTTCATGGGTCTGGCACATACGGAAAGCCTGCGTTACGGTCTGTTCAGCAAAGAGGTGGTCACCCGCAAAGAGTTGATGGTAACGCCAAACCTGCCCCGCTTTTTCCGCGAAGGCGATAAAATGACCATTCAGACTAAAATAAGCAGCCTGGCAGGGCATCCGGTACAGGGGCTTGCAAAGCTTGAGCTGTTCGATGCCCTGACCATGAGCCCGGTTGATGCCATTTTCGGAAATACCCTTTCATCCAAACCGTTTGAACCTGAACCAGCCGGCAATACCGTTGTGGAATGGGAGATCGCCATACCCGAAGGGATGGAGGCCGTGATGGTACGGATAACAGCCGTTGCCGGAAACCACAGCGACGGGGAGGAGGTGATGCTGCCGGTACTGACCAACCGTATGCTGGTTACCGAAACCCTGCCCCTGCCCATCAACGGAAACGAATCCGGATCATTTACTTTCAGCAGACTGATTGATCAGTCGGGTGGAAGCCAGACCTTACGGAACCACCGTCTGACGCTTGAATTTACATCCAATCCGGCCTGGTATGCAGTGCAGGCCCTCCCCTATCTTGCGGAACAAACGACCGAAAACTCCGATGCGGTGTTTAACCGGCTGTATGCCAATAGTCTTGCTTCATATATTGCAAACAGCAGTCCGAAGATCCGTGCCGTTTTCGAAACCTGGAAAAACCTCAGTCCTGATGCCCTGCTTTCGAATCTGGAAAAGAATCAGGAGCTGAAAGCCCTGGTGCTGGAGGAAACGCCCTGGCTGATGGAAGGAAAGAACGAGTCGGAGCAAAAGCAGCGCATCGCCCTGATGTTCGATGTAAACCGCATGGCATCCATGCATGAGGCCGCGAAACAGCAGCTTCAGCAAATGCAGTCGGCCAACGGCGGATGGCCCTGGTTTGAGGGCATGCCCGAAAGCCGGTACATTACCCAACTGGTAATGACAGGCTTCGGACGCCTGCATTATCTGAAAGTTATGGATCTGAAGCAGGACAAAGCGTCCCTCGAAATGATCAGCCGGGCCAACAACTACCTGAGCATGCGGTTGATTGAAGACTACACCCGGATTATGAAGGACAATCCCAAAGACTTCGACAAACAGCATCCCGGTCATGAGCATCTGCAATACCTGTTTGCAGCAAGTTATCTGCAGGATGTTATCCGTAAAGATGATAAAGCTTCGAAAGCAATTGAGTATTTTGGTAATCAGGCCCGCAAATACTGGACTTCGCAGGGCTTGTACGCTCAGGGAATGATTGCACTCTGGGCCGGCCGCACCGGGGATCTTAAAACGGCCAATGCCATTATGAAATCGCTGCTTGAGCGGGCAATTACACATCCTGAAATGGGCATGTACTGGCGCGACAACCGGGGAGGGTATTTCTGGCATCAGGCGCCGGTAGAAACCCAGGCCCTGCTGATTGAACTGTTCGAAGAACTTGGCAACAATCCGAAAGCCGTCGACCAGATGAAAACCTGGCTGCTGAAGCAGAAACAGACGCAACGCTGGGCTACCTCACGCGCAACCGCCGATGCCGTTTACGCGCTGCTGCTTCGCGGAGGCGACTGGCTGCAGACCGGATCCGGTATAAGTGTAACACTGGGTGGCAAACCCATTGATATGGCATCGCGGGACAACCAACCTGAAGCCGGCACTGGTTATGTGAAAACCATATGGCAGGGAAGCGAAATTCAGCCTGAAAAGGGTAAAATTGTAGTCAGCAAATCGACCGCCGGTCCGGCCTGGGGTGCCATGTACTGGCAGTATTTCGAAAACCTCGATAAGATTTCGGGACACGACAGTCCGCTGAAGATCAGCAGCAGGTTTTATATAAAATCCAATACCGATGCCGGGCCTGTACTCGAAGAAATCAGCGGAGACAATCCCCTCATGGTTGGCCGGCAGGTGGTGGTGAGGGTAGAACTCCGCACCGACCGCGACCTGGAATTTGTGCACCTGAAAAGCATGCGGGCCGCAGGCTTCGAGCCTGTGAACGCCCTTTCGGGATTCCGCTGGAACGGCGGACTGGGTTATTATGAAAACACCCGTGATGCTGCTTCGAATTTCTTCTTCAACTACCTGCCGAAAGGCACCTGGGTATTTGAATATACACTGACAGCGGCACAAAAAGGTATTTTCTCAAACGGGGTCAATACCGTTCAATGCCTGTATGCTCCAGAGTTCTCAGCCCATTCGGAAGGAATCAGGGTTGAAATCAGGTAGCACCCGGATGGATCAGGCAGAAAGTCGGGCCTAATTGCTGGACGATGGAACAAGCACCAGTCTCCACCTGAAACAATTGATACCCCAGTTATCGGTAATGCTTCCACCGCATACTGCTTCCGACATCAGCGCATTGTCAATCCTGAAACTCATCGGGCATGTTACCGGATTATCAAGCGAATAAGGAACTTCACTTAATTGAATCCACCGGTATTCGTTCCATTGCCAGACATTCCTCAAGCCGTCCAGTTGACAGGCCAGGTTGACCAGTAGGTATTCCTTTCCGTCCATCTTATCCCACTTGCCTGATAATGATGAGATGGAAATATTCCCTTCCTCCCTGATCCTGATCCTGTCCTTTTCGATCATCTTTTCGGATTCCCCGTTAAAAGCGGCAACCGGAGGCTGCTTGAACACCACCGTTCCGGAACTGCTGATGTCCACTTCCATGCTGACGACAGACTGAAAAGTAGGGAAGGTCCTTGTATACTCGAGGGAGAGTAAGCCTGTGTAGTCTTTGCCGGGATTTATGTCATCCTCTTTCTTATCGCAGGCTGTCAATAAGGAAAGAAACAATGACACCAGCAGAATAATCCTTGCCATGATGCCATATTTTTAAAGGTTTATTTCGCAATTTACGAAATTTTTCCTTAAAAACCAAGCTTTTAGCTACAAATCGTTTTGCTGAACCCTGCAATTCCAGGGTACATCCATATTTGATGTGTTGGATATATTATGGAGGCTTTGGCAATTAAAAGAAGCCACCAAAGCGCGGAAGCACAATCCCGATGGCCATCAGGACACACAAAAGAATTTATCACAGTTTATACAAAACCTGAAAAACTGAATAGCTGATTGCATTTACTGCACCATAATTATAAAGAAACCGGACCCGGCCAGCAAGTAAACGCTTTTATGATTTGCTTCAATCATAAAATTTAGTATCGGAGAAAGGAACAATATAAATCACATTTTCAGGCTAAAATTTCAATAGCAAACATTAATCCTGTTATCAGCATGAATAATGACCGAATGTACTATTTGAGAATGATGCTATCTGCGAGATAAATTCAAGTAAAGAATCAGATTTAACATATTGTTATACAGTCTATTACATCATTTTGTGGTGGACTGAATCTGATCGGCATTAGTTTTGAAAATATTTGCACAGGTATACTCAAGTTAGTCATCAAACTTTTTATAAGAATCCGGGATCTCTTTTCCTGCAATAAACCAGTGCTTCCGTGATTCTGTGGCAAAAAAATAAACAGCCCATCCTATAATGAACTACCCCTATTCCATGAAAGGAACCAATGGCGGCTGATTGAATTCAATCAACGTGATATAGCCCTGCTGTTCTATCGCGTTGAAACAATTGATCCATTCATTCCAGGGATCAATCCCCTGATTATCCTGCCTGTCAAGTCTGAAGATGCCTCCGCCTTTACCCGAAGTGGCGTACATCGCCTGATCCGATCCTTCGATACGCAGGCTGCAACTTTTTATCAAAGCGGTCATCTCATCAGTTACAACTCCGTCAGGCCCGGTAACCTGACGATAAATTCTGCAGGCCAGATGTTTGTAACGCTCCATAATACTGTTGTATTCTTCAATAGAATGGATCCGGCCCACACACTCCTTTAAACCACTGAAAGGAAGGCTGATGGCATCCGGCGTTGTCCGGTAAATATATTCAATAGCAGCCTCCTTGTCTATGGTAAGGATCTGAATCCATTCCGCCGCTTCAGCAAGCGGATCGCTTTTCCCCATTGAATAACACAGGCGGTAGCCTGAAAAATAACTCTCCCTGACAGGAATGATCTTATCGGGCACATCCTCAGCTGCAAAATACTCCATCAGCGTTCTGGCATCGGTGTTGGAAAGAAAAAGATTTCCCACACCCGATTCGGTATAACAAACTGCATCCGGGTATGGAACAAGTTCAATCCGCTGGGCGGATAACTGATGACCCGTAAATATCAGAATGGTAAAAGAGAGTAGTAGCTTATTCATAAACAGTATCTTATAGTTTATACCAAATAAATGCTACACCCGGCTGGCATCCCGGATGATCAGGCGAGTAGTCATTTTATTAATAAAATAAATCCTGAAAAGTAATCGCTGGAAATCAGGAATTTTCATCCGGAAACGTATTAAAAAACGGAAATTATTGTCCGGCCTGCTATTCAAGGGATATCCGCAGATTATGCCAATTGACAGATCGCAGCCTGACGCAGATGTTACAGAAATAAAATCCATAAAATGATTAATTTCGCGGCTTAAATCTATTTCTATGCTTCGGACACATAACTGCGGAGAATTAAACCTTAATCATACCGGAAATACAGTTACCCTTTCAGGATGGGTGCAGCGTTCGCGCGACCTGGGCGGGATGACATTCATCGATCTGCGCGACCGATACGGAATTACACAACTGGTTTTCAATATGGAAACCAATGCTCCGCTTTGTGAGTCAGCCCGTAAACTCGGGCGGGAGTTTGTGATTTCTGTCACGGGCACTGTTGCTGAACGGAGCAATAAAAACCTGAAAATCCCTACCGGTGAAATCGAAATCATCGCTGATCAGTTTGAAGTGCTGAATACTTCAAAAATTCCGCCATTCACCATCGAGGACAATACCGACGGCGGAGATGAGCTCCGTATGAAATACCGCTACCTGGACCTCCGGCGGAATCCTGTGCGCGACAACCTGATGCTCAGGCACCGTATGGCTATTGAAACCCGCAACTACATGAACAACATCGGGTTTATCGAAGTGGAGACACCGGTACTCATCAAATCGACACCCGAAGGGGCCCGCGATTTTGTGGTGCCATCGCGCATGAACGAAGGTCAGTTTTATGCCCTTCCCCAGTCACCGCAAACCTTCAAGCAACTGCTGATGGTCGCCGGCTTCGACAGGTATTTTCAGATCGTGAAATGCTTCCGCGATGAGGACCTGAGGGCCGACCGACAGCCCGAGTTCACACAGATCGACTGTGAGATGTCGTTTGTAACCCAGGATGATATACTTTCCACCTTCGAAGGCCTGACCAAATACCTGTTCCGCACTGTGAAAGGCGTTGAGATAGAAGCCCTGCCCCGCATGACGTTTGCCGATGCCATGAAAAATTACGGCAACGACAAACCGGATATCCGTTTCGGGATGACCTTTGTGGAAATCACGGATATGGTAAAGGGAAAAGATTTTAAAGTATTCGATGATGCCGCGCTGGTGGCAGGAATCAATGCCACAGGATGCGCCGGTTATACCCGCAAGCAGCTTGACGCCCTCACCGATTTTGTGAAACGTCCGCAAATCGGCGCCGGAGGGTTGATTTACCTGAGGTACAACGAAGACGGCACGCTCAAGTCGTCGGTAGATAAATTCTACAATGAAGAAGAACTGAAAAAGTGGGCAGCAGCCTTTGACGCGAAGCCGGGCGACCTGATGCTGATCCTTGCCGGGGATGCCGGTAAAACCCGTAAGGCACTATCGGAATTGCGCCTTGAAATGGGTAACCAGCTTGGCCTGCGTAACCCGGAAGTGTTTGCGCCCCTGTGGGTGGTTGATTTCCCCCTGCTGGAGTGGGATGAAGAAACACAGCGTTACTATGCCATGCACCATCCGTTTACTTCACCGAAACCGGAAGATATTCCGCTGCTCGACAGCAATCCCGGCAAGGTGCGCGCCAATGCCTATGACCTGGTAATCAACGGAGTGGAAATCGGTGGAGGCTCCATTCGTATCCACAACAAAGAGTTGCAGAAGAAAATGTTCACCATCCTGGGCTTTACCGATGAGGACGCCCAGGCGCAGTTTGGTTTCCTGATGAACGCTTTTGAATACGGCGCGCCTCCCCATGGCGGTATCGCATTCGGCTTCGACCGCATGTGCTCGCTTTTCGGTGGCTCCGAAAGCATCCGTGATTATATCGCATTTCCGAAGAACAATGCCGGCCGCGATGTGATGATCGACTCACCGGCCCCGATCAAACAGGAACAACTGGATGAGTTAAAACTTAAAATCAATTTATAACTCCCCTCCGATGAAACCGGTAAAATCGTTGCTTCAGTTATCCAAATGGCTGCTGCGTATCGCATTGCTCACCTGGCTTGTGCTTCAGCACGGACAGACCATCCTTTCCCTGCAATACCAGACCCAGCCATTTTACATCGCACTTGCTTTTGTGCTGTTCGGAACACTTCTGTTTGCAGGCGGTTTCACCTCAAAACCCTCGCTAACCGTGATTTCAGCGCTGCTGCTGGTGTTATTGTTCGCCTACAGTCTCTATCTGGGATTTGTTCCAGCGGTTACCACCGGACAGGTTTTAAACCTGTTGCTGTTATCGGTCAGTATGTATTTTATGGCATCCGGGAATAAGTAGCATTTCATCTTTACAATTACCGTGCGGAAGGCATCATGAACAGCTCCAAACCTTCAGGAAGCGAAAGGGCGGGTGTATTCTTCTGTTCGCTGATCCTGTCGGTAAAAAGCGTACCTAAGAGGTGATCATATTCATGCTGAAAGATGACGGCAGTAAAATCCTCCAGCAGTTCGGTATGCCATCCACCTGTATAATCCTGGTATTCAACCATAATGGCATAACTCCGCAGCACTTCTCCCCTGGTATCCGGAATTGAAAGGCAACCTTCCCCTCCCCTGCGCTGAAGAGAAGAATAACTCAGGATGCGCGGATTAATCAGGAATTCAAAGGGGAATCCCTGTTTATCAAACCTTTGAAGCCAGAAAACATTGCGGTTAATCCCTACCTGAGGGGCGGCAATGCCCACGCCGGGGTTGGCAGTATCGCGCATGGTGAGCAGCATGCGGCGGGAAAGCAGGGGAAGGAGGGAATCATCAGGACTGATACCGCGGCTTTCGGCTGTAAGCACTTCAAGATCATCCGCAGAGGTACTGAGCAACACCCGCATCATCCCGGCCGTATCCCCCGACATGATCAACGCCTGTTCGGATGCATTGAAATTCTGGCTTAAGATAGGGGCCGGAAATACTGCAAGTAATAAAATCAGTGAATACAAATAGCGCATAGGGAACATTTTTACAAAGATACGGCAACTGCAAACCGCTAAATGAATAAATCTGCCTGCAAAAGCTATGTATTTGATTTTAAACACTTCAAATAGCTTTCAGGATAATATAACTGAACCGGTGAATTGAAGAAATGTTCAGAATCTGTCCGGAAATGGAAGCGGAGAAAACCGGTTTCCGGGGGAAAAACTTATCTTTGCACCCTCAAACCATTACCCGACCATGAAAGACGACCCCTATTCGTGTGGCCTGATTAAACACTAACCTGCAAGGGGTTTGTATCTCCTTGCAGCTAATACCCGTAAGGAGAACTATCAATGGGTGAAACCGATATCACATTTTTCGAAGATCTGATCAGGGAAAAAGACTGGAGTGCCCTCAGGCATGAGCTGGAGGATATGGATCCTATCCTGATTGCCGAGATCATTGACGAGTTGCCAGAGCAGGACGACGTCATTCTGTTCCGCCTACTGCCCAGGGAGAAGGCTAAAAACACCTTTCAATACCTGGAACACGAAACGCAGGAGCAAATCATCGAAGGGCTGGCCAAAAATGTCAACCGGGTAGCAGGCCTGCTCAACGACCTGGATCCCGATGACCGTACGGCGTTTTTCGAAGAACTTCCTGGCAACATTACCCAACGGCTGATACAGCTGTTGTCGCCGGAAGAGCGGCTTATTGCCACCCGTCTGCTCGGATATCCGGAGCACAGCATCGGGAGGTTGATGACGCCCGAATTTGTTGCAGTAAAACCCGATTTTACAGTCGAGCAGGCGTTGAAACATATCCGGATGTACGGCAGGGATTCGGAAACCCTCAACCTGATTTATGTAGTTGATGAAAACTGGAAACTGATCGACGATATCCGCATCCGGGAAATCATTCTGGCCGATCCCGAACAGCATATCAGGGACCTGATGGATGAGCATTTTGTTTCGCTCAATGCCTTCGACGACCAGGAGATCGCCATACGGGTGTTTCAGGATCAGGACCGCATCGCGCTGCCGGTGATTGATTCGGAAGGCCTGCTGCTGGGCATTGTAACGGTCGATGACGTGATGGACGTTGTGGAAGAGGAAACCACCGAAGACTTTCACAAATTCGGATCATTCCAGGCAGCCATCGTCAATCCGCTGAAAGCCAAAATCTTTTTCCTTTATCAAAAGCGCATCCTCTGGCTGATCCTGCTTGTGTTTATGAATGTATTTTCGGGGGCTGCCCTGGCGACTTTCGAAGGTGTGATACAATCGGCCGTATCACTGATTTTCTTCCTTCCTTTGCTGATCGGTAGCGGAGGAAACGCCGGGGCACAGTCGGCCACCCTGATGATCCGTTCACTGGCGATCGGTGATGTGGAAACCAAAGACTGGTTCAGACTGCTGGGCAGGGAATTCCTGGTTTCCTTCCTGCTTGGGGTCACCATGGCGGCAGGCGTAAGCCTGATTGCCAGCGTGCGCGCCCCGCAACATATTGTTGTGGTTGCCGCCACCATGATTCTGGCAGTAATGTCAGGCAGCCTGATCGGCATGATCACCCCGTTTATCTTTACAAAACTGAAACTCGACCCGGCCACGGCCAGTGCTCCGCTCATCACTTCCATTGCCGATATTTCCGGAGTAGTAATCTATTTTTCAATTGCTTCCTGGTATATGGGCCTGTAAGGCCCCGCTCCTCCCCTGCCGGACCTGATTGCATTTCAGGAAGAGGAATTCATTCTGAAGGATTATCGTATTTTTGCAGCCTGATAATACAAAATATAATGAACGACTCAGTGCAATCCGGCAAGGTTCATTTCAGGTATTTTGATGTGATTATGGCACTTTTTGTAGCCATTCTCCTGATTTCCAACCTTGCCTCCACAAAAATCACCTCCCTCTGGCTTTTTACGTTCGACGGCGGAACCATCCTCTTCCCCCTCAGTTACATATTCGGGGATATCCTTACGGAAGTTTACGGTTATCAGCGCTCACGCAAAGTTATCTGGACAGGTTTCGGGGCGGCCCTGCTGATGTCGCTGGTGTTGTGGATTGTGCAGGAGCTTCCACCGGCCGAAGGATGGACCAATCAGCAAGCATACGAGTCGTTGCTCGGCTTTGTACCGCGGATCGTTCTGGCCAGCCTGGTGGCTTACTTTGCCGGCGCCTTTTCGAATGCTTACCTTATGTCGAAACTTAAAATAAGAACAAAAGGGAAGTACCTTTGGGTGCGTACCATTGGTTCCACCCTGATCGGCGAAGGTATTGACACCGCCATCTTCTGCCTGATCGCGTTTTACGGAACCATGCCCGACAGCCTGCTGATCTCAATTATTATTTCCAACTACATCTTCAAATCAGGGGTTGAAATTGTATTCACCCCCCTCACCTACCGCATCGTCGGATTTCTGAAAAAACGGGAACAGGTGGATGTATTTGATACAGGGATCAGTTATAATCCTTTCAGGTATTTTGTTAAAGAATAACAAGTTTGCCTGCTGAATGCACCATTGAATGGTTTTTGCATATCTTTGTTTAAACCCGGTTTAAAACTGACTGATCATGGGCATGATTTCGATAGAGGGTATGGAGTTTTTCTCGTACCACGGGCATTTCAAAGAAGAGCAGGTCATCGGCACCCGCTTCATCGTTGACCTGTTTATTCAGGTGGATACCAACCGTGCCGAGCACAGCGACAGCCTGCACGATACGGTTAACTATCTGTCCGTTTACCAGACAGTTAAACAGGAAATGGAGCAGAAATCGCACCTGCTGGAGCATGTGGCCCACCGTATCCTGAAAGCGGTACATGCCCGTTTCCCGGATGTGACCGATGCCGAGGTAAAAATCTCCAAGCTGAATCCTCCCCTGGGCGGCAAAATTGAACGGGTTTGTGTAACCCTGAGCAGCGATGACATTTATGAGTGAAAAACAATCCTCCCTGAAAACCTGTCCACGTTGCGGCAAAACCTTTGAATGCCTGCATGCCCCGGGGTGCTGGTGTTTCGATTACAGCATCAGCCCTGAAAACCTTGAAAAATTAAAACTTGAATACAACAACTGCCTCTGTCCCGATTGCCTGCCCACATACGGGAAAAAGAAGGATAAAGAGGCGGCAACCCCAACTGATTGATTTACCGGAATTTTTACAGGCGATCTTTTGTATTCGTATTTTTGGAATTTTTGTATATTTGCAACCCCAAAGGGTCTCGTGGCCGAGTGGCTAGGCAGAGGTCTGCAAAACCTTCTACAGCGGTTCGAATCCGCTCGAGACCTCCAAAAAGCATCTGCAAACCGGATTTGCAGGTGCTTTTTTTTACCCTAATCTCTTTTTTCGCGCTTGTACAGCGGCAGCCTGGCCTCCGCCGCAATGGCCTCCGCGGCTGCATCGCCTTCATCGCTGAACGGCCACACAAACAAGGCTTTCAATGGGTGCTGCTGTCTGATTTTTTCAATGGATTCCAGCGCAAGCCGGAGGGCAAGTCCCTGCCGGCGGTATTCCTCAAGTACCGTTGCCGAGCATAGGTAGAGGGCTTCCAGCGGCTTATCTGTCGGAGTATGGTCAACCAGCTGCTTTTCGTTGATTTCCGAACGGATAAACCGCTGCATCAGCGCAAGCGTGGTGGGGATGACCAGCACCCAGGCCACCGGTCCGTTTTCGTCGGAATGCTCCGCAAATGTGGCCGGATGCAGACGCAGAAGATGCCGCATTACCTTTTCATCCACATCCAGCTGTTCAGGGTCGTTTTTCACGGCAAAAACCTGATCAATCAGCTGCATCATTCTCCGGTAATTCTCTGAAACCATATGCTCATCCCTTTTTAGTTCAACAAAGGAGAAATGCTCAGTCCTGCATTTGACAGGCAGGACGATCGGTGCCCAAAAGTACAGAAAAAGGATGCAAAACAGCGGGTGGGAAAATTCCGGAATAATTTAAATTGCCCTACTTTTGCCGCGATTATGGAACTGCTTACATTATTTCTGCTGGCCTTAAGCCTTTCTTTTGATTCGTTTGCCGTATCGGTAAGCAGCGGACTGATGCTGCCCGGTATCCGGTTTCCGAAAGCGGTTATCATTGCCCTCAGCCTGGCTTTTTTTCAGGCGTTTATGCCACTGCTCGGCTGGACCGCCGGCACAGGCATCCGCAACTACCTGGCCGACTACGACCATTGGATTGCCTTCGGGCTTTTGTCACTCCTGGGTATTAAAATGATCACGGAAAGCCTGAAAGCGGATGAAGAAAGGAACGGGTTCAATCCCTTAAAGCCGGCAGTGCTGCTGACCATGTCGCTGGCAACCAGCATCGATGCCTTTGTAGTAGGGATCAGTTTTGCCCTGATCGAAACACCAGAAACCCCGGTTTGGCTGGCGATACTTATTCCGGTGCTGATGATAGGAAGCGTCACCTTCATCATGTCGATGCTGGGCATTCTTTTCGGAAAAAAAGCAGGAAGCAGGCTCGGGAAACGGATGGAGCTGCTGGGAGGTATAATCCTTATCGGTATTGGATTAAAAATACTGACAGAACATCTAGGGTTTTAGCACAAGGACCACAGCTAAAGGCTTGCCGTAAGGTCATTATCACACAATTCCTGCAAATCCGAAATCCGAAATCCGAAATCCGAAATCGCAATTCCGTATCTTTGCACCCTTAAAAATAAAAACTGCCAAGGCATGAGCGACAGCAAAACTGTATCGGAAAACACCGGCGAAAACAAGACCCCGGCAAACTTTATCCATGCGATGATTGAAGAGGATATCCGCAACGGCAAGAACGGCGGGCGTGTACACACGCGTTTTCCACCGGAGCCCAACGGATACCTGCACATCGGACATGCCAAGTCGATCTGCCTGAATTTCGGAACTGCCCTGAAATACAACGGAAAATGCAACCTCCGTTTCGACGATACCAACCCGGTAAAGGAAGATGTTGAATACGTGGATTCCATCCGTTACGATGTGCACTGGCTGGGTTTCGACTGGGAGGGACGTGAGTTTTACGCCTCCGATTATTTCCCGATGCTGTATGAATTTGCCGAAAAGCTGATTCTGAAAGGGAAGGCTTATGTATGCGACCTGACGGCAGAACAGATTGCCGAACAGAAAGGAACGCCTACCCGTCCGGGTCAGGAAAGCCCCTACCGCAACCGCACACCGGAAGAAAATCTGGACCTTTTCCGCAGAATGAAAGCCGGCGAATTCCCCGACGGCAGCCGGGTACTCCGGGCCAAAATCGATATGGCTTCGCCCAATATGCACATGCGCGATCCCATTCTCTACCGCATCATCCACACCGAGCATCACCGCACCGGAAACCAGTGGTGCATCTATCCCATGTACGACTTTGCCCACGGGCAGAGCGACAGCATCGAAGGCATTACGCACAGCATCTGCACCCTTGAGTTTGAAGTTCACCGTCCGTTGTACGACTGGTGTATTCGCGAACTGGAGATTTTCGCCCCGCAGCAGATCGAGTTTGCCCGCCTCAACGTGACCTATACGGTGATGAGCAAGCGTAAGCTGCTTGAGCTGGTTAAAAACAATTATGTAAGCGGCTGGGACGACCCGCGTATGCCGACCATTTCGGGGCTTCGCCGCAGGGGATATACACCTGAATCCATCCGTAATTTCTCCGATCTGGTAGGTGTTGCCAAGCGCGAAAATGTGATCGATGTGGGGCTTCTGGAATTCTGTATAAGGGAAGACCTCAACAAGAAAGCCCAGCGGGTGATGGGAGTGCTCAATCCCGTGAAACTGATCATCGACAACTATCCTGAGGGACTGACCGAGGAGATGCCGGCTGTAAACAATCCGGAAGATCCGGAAGCAGGCACCCGTAAGGTACCTTTTACCAGGGAGCTGTACATCGAACGCGAAGATTTCATGGAAGATCCGCCTTCAAAATTTTTCAGGCTGGCTCCCGGGCGCGAGGTCAGGCTGAAATATGCCTACATCATCAAATGCGAGTCAGTGGTGAAAGATCCGGTAAGCGGAGAAATAACGGAGATACACTGCACCTACGATCCCGAAACCCTGAGCGGAAGGCCCGAAAGCAACCGCAAAGTAAAAGGAACGCTGCACTGGGTTTCCGCCGCACACGCCGTTGAAGCGGAAATCCGGCTTTACGACCGTTTGTTTATGTCGGAAGATCCCGAAGATGTGCCGGAAGGGGAGGACTACAAGAAAAACCTGAATCCGGATTCACTGAAAGTGATCAGGGGTTATGTTGAACCCTTCGCTGCCAATACGAAACCCCTGGATAAATTCCAGTTTGAACGCCTGGGTTACTTCTGCGCCGACAGCGATACAACGGCCGCGAAACCCGTTTTTAACCGCACCGTTGCGTTAAAAGATTCCTGGGCAAAAGCAAAAAGTTAAAATTTTAGTGAACTTTTTGCCTGAAAATTTGCACAGGCAAATAACATTTTACTACTTTTGCAGCCCGATTACTGACCTATGGTGTAATTGGCAACACGTCTGACTCTGGATCAGAAGAGTCCAGGTTCGACCCCTGGTAGGTCAACACAGTCGAAAAGCAGTCACAAATCAGTGGCTGCTTTTTTTATATGTTTTTAAACCGGATAATGCTGATCCGATTACTCATAGTCCCAGCGTCCATTTCCAGGCAGGAACAATTTTTATCTCCAGGCCATTTTCGGTCAGATTAAATTCTTCACTCATAGTAACAATCAAACCCTCTTTTAGTCCGAGTTCCATCATACACGCTTTGAGCGAAATTATTTCGCGATTCCGGGTAACCGGATCCTGAAGACTGTAACAAACCTGTATCAAGTGCGGATTTGCTGGATTTATCAGAAAATCGGTTTCCTGATCGCGTTTGGTCTTATAATACCATATTTCATGACTGCGTCTTTTGAGTTCCAGAAAAACCAGGTTTTCGAGCATCCGCCCTGAATCGGCAGTTGTTCTGAAAGCAATGGTATTTCTTATTCCCGTGTCAATCACGTAAATTTTCTTGTTTTGTGTGTATTGCTTTTTAAGTGAATAATCGAAACGCGCAACCTCAAAAATCATGTAACCTTCAGCAAGGCAGTTAATGTACTCTTTAATGCTTGTCGGACTGTTGATTCCCAGCACTTTAGATAGCGTAAGATGATTGAATTCGCTGGTGAAATTGGTAAAAATGTATTGCGCCAGGTTTTTAAAACCTGCGGAATTCCTGATCCCGAACCTTACGATCAGATCCCGGTAAAGTACATCATCGTAAACCCTCTTCAGAAATTCGCGGTTACCCGATTTGAGATATTCCGGGAATCCGCCGTTTTCAAGATATTCATCAAAGAATTTCCAGATTCTTCCCAAATTAAGGCTGGATTTATCCTCCAGATCTGTATTCTTCAATATCAAATACTCATGAAATGAAAAAGGGAACAACTCCGTTTTGATATAACGTCCGGTCAGGCGTGTTGCCAGCTCCGAACTGAGCAAACTGGCATTGCTTCCGGTCAGAATGACTTTTACGCCTTCGTCATTCATTCTTCTGACAAACCTTTCCCATCCGTCAACCAGCTGAATTTCGTCAAGTACCAGCACATCGGCGTTGCGCTGGGCACGCATCAGGACGATCATCGCATTAAAGTCATCGAGCCCGAAGTTTATCAATCGTTCATCATCAAAAGTGATGAAATGAAAGTCGGGATACTGGTCGGCCAGTTGCAGGGTAAGCGTTGATTTTCCGCATCTCCTGACCCCTGAAATCACAGAAATCAGGGATGATTTCAGATGCAGTTCTGCGTCAACCTTACGGCGGATTCCCCTTTCCTTGCGATCAACCAAATTTCTCTGGTCGGTAAGAATTTGCTCCAACAGATGATTTTCCATGATTTATTTCCATTAGTAATGCAAATATAATTATATTATTCTCATTAGCAATGTTTATTTATTAAGTAATTTGTCTTTACAACAACAACGGCATGTTATTCTACAGCCATAAATTTTCCGTATTTTGCAGAAAACTCTTAACCTATGAAATCCATTCTTTCACTGCTCGTTATTATTTCATCCATAAGCCTCTCTGCGCAACCTCTTCTGACACCGGAAAATGCCGGTCATTTTTCAAATATGGCCCTTAAATGCATTCATCAGGAATATCCGAACAAGCCCGGGGAAGTGCTGGGCAGCGACAGGGATGTGAAGCCGGTAAGGGATTACCGGCCGGCCTTTTACGGTTGTTTCGACTGGCACTCTGCGGTGCATGGCCACTGGATGCTGGTGAAACTGCTGAAAAAGTTTCCGGATTCCCCGGATGCCGCGCAAATAAAAGAAGCCCTTTCGAAGAACCTCAGACCGGAAAACATCGCGGTGGAGGTGCAATTTTTTCTTGACTCCAACAACCGCACATTTGAGCGGCCTTACGGATGGGCCTGGCTGTTGAAACTGGCGGAAGAGCTTCACACCTGGGATCATCCGCTGGCAAGGGAATGGGAATCGGCCCTTCAGCCACTCACTAACCTCATTGTAAGCAATTATCAGGATTTTCTGCCTAAGCTGGTTTATCCCGTCAGGGTAGGGGAGCACTCCAACACGGCATTCGGCATGGCATTCGCCCTGGATTATGCCCGTACAACGCAAAATAAGGCCCTCGAAGCAACGATCGTTACCCGGGTAAGGGATTTTTACCTGAGCGATGAAAACTGCCCCATAGGGTGGGAACCTTCGGGATTTGACTTTTTCTCCCCCTGCTTCACCGAAGCGGAACTGATGGCAAGGGTGCTTCCGGAAGCTGAGTTCAGCTCGTGGATACATCAGTTTTTGCCTACCCGTCCGGACGGAGGCCTGGCATTTCTTGACGAACCGGCCAGGGTAGGCGACCGTTCCGACGGTAAACTGGTTCATCTCGACGGGCTCAATTTTTCGAGGGCCTGGGCCTATGCCATGATTGCATCAAAACTGGAACCCGGAAGCCGCGAGGCATTCCAACAGGCGGCAATGCAGCACGTCCGTCATTCCCTGGGCGCCATCAGCGATGGAAACTATGCCGGGGAACACTGGCTGGCCACGTTTGCCGTATATGCGCTGTATGAAATGGAACGATTGTCCGAATAAAATGGTTTTTCTGTCTGGCTTTGTGTCCTGATTAACTCTTATCTTAAAACTGAAAATAGATAAACGGCTGAAAACTTGCAGAGTAAGCCTGGTAACAGACAATACCGGTGATTACTGCAATAATACCTTTCAGTGCCAGCGGGCTTTTTGCCCAGAGGTTTTCAATGCTTTCCCTGGTTCTTACGGGCAGCCAGTGGGTGATGTATCCAAACAGCATAATGACAAAAACGATCCGGTACTGGTAAAGTACTTGCAGCGCGCTGCTCCAGTCCATATTGCCGGCAACCTGACGGTACCAGGCGGCAATGTGTTCCATGCTTTCGCCCCTGAAGTACAGGCGGGTAAAGGTTATGAAGGTGAAGGTCAGCATGATTTTCCACACCACGGCAGCCCGGTGTTCCGACTTTTCCCACGGACTGATGCGCCGCCAGTACTTGTAGGTGAGGATTCCCAGTCCGTTCAGCCCTCCCCAGATCACAAATTTCCAGGACGCTCCGTGCCACAATCCGCCGATCAGCATGGTAAGCATAATGTTGATATTCATCACGAAATGCTTTCGCATCCCTTTGAAAGCCAACGCCAGGGAAACAAACATAATAACGGCGGCTGAGATTGTTATCCCAACAGTTTTATCCCTGAAAGCAAGGATGGATCCGGCAAGGATCAGCACCGAAATCACAACGGTGGCGGTGGTTGCATTGCGGTTGCCGCCCAGCGGGATGTAAAGATAATCCCTGAGGAAAGAGGAAAGCGAGATATGCCAACGCCTCCAGAAATCGGAGGTATTCTGCGCCTTGTAGGGAGAGTTGAAGTTAACCGGAAGGCGGAAACCCATCAGCAGCGCCAGGCCGATGGCAATATCGGTATAACCCGAAAAGTCACCGTAAATCTGAAGGGAATATCCGAAAAGGGCCATTATGTTGGTAAAACCCGAAAACATGGCCGGAGCATCAAACACCTTGTCCATGAAATGCATGGCCAGGTAATCGGCAAAAATCATTTTCTTGAGCAGCCCTTTCAGGATCATAAAGGTTCCTGAATTAAAATCAGCAGCCGAAATAACGGTCGGTTTGCTGATCTGCGGGATAAATTCTCCGGCCCGGACAATGGGCCCTGCAACCAGTTGCGGGAAAAATGTCACAAACAGCCCGAATTCAGCCACCGAGTCCAGGGGTTTGAGCTTGCCATGGTATATGTCGACACAATAAGTTATCGTTTGAAAAAGGTAAAATGAAATCCCGATCGGAAGAATGATTTTATCAACCGTGAAATATCCTTCATTGCTGATACTGTTGCCCCATTCCGCCAGCCAGTGCGATACATGGTAACTGGTTCCGAAAAGATAATTGAGTGAGTCGACGATGAAATAAGAATATTTGAAATAGCTGAGGATAAACAGATTAAGTGCAACACTCAGCGAAAGCAGGCTTAGTTTCAGGGCTTTCGCGCGCGCGTTGAAGATACCTGCACCCAGGTAAAAGTTACTGATGGTGGTAAAGACAAGCAGCCCGACAAACAGTCCGCTGGTCTTGTAGTAGAAGAACAAAGAAACCAGCAGGAGGTAAGTATTGCGCAGTTTTATGCGCTTGTATATCAGCGGGAAAATAAGGTATAATGCCGTGAAAAAAATCCAGAAGTCGGCCTGGGTAAAGATGAGTGGGAACTCATCGGAAAAGGCAAATATTTCCTTCAGCCTATTCATGGATGTCTTTGATCAGTTGAAGGAGGGATGCGGGTTGCCGTCCCGTTGTTTTTTCCCATTGTGAGATCAGCGCTGTAATAAGCAAATCGCCTTTCACGCTATAGCCCGCGGCGGTAAAATGCACCCGGTCGTGTACCATCAGTTTTCGGTTATACCATCGCTGCGATGATCCCAGTCCGCCCATTATGGCATAGAAGTCCCAAACCGCCTGTCCGTGTTTCCGGGCAAGTTCATGTATAACGGTTTGTTGCAGGGCGGTGTTTTTATTCGGATACTTTTTCCGGTAATAGGAATCGTTGGGGACAGTCAGCAGTATGGCACATTCCGGGTTTATAGCCTGTATGGCCAAAATCAGGGAATCGTAGTAATTCCTGTATTTCTCCGGATCAAAATTTTTAACTGCTGCATCGTTTGTGCCGATGGATATAATGAACAGATCAGGTTTATAAAGCTTCAGTTGTTCATAAAACAGGGTACACCGGTTATAACTTCTGAAACTGGCTCCGTTAACACCAATTGAACTGTAGCTGATTCCGGGAAAATCGTTCAGCAGCTCCACACCGGTGATGCTGAAAAAAGCCCTTTCGCTCGTGTCGTTTTTACGGATTACCATTCCGGCCTCTGAAATGGTGTCGGGTAACGATATCTCGCAATATCCTTTTGCCGGGTCAAACGAAATTCCGGTGAAAACCAGGGCGGTATCGGCGGGAGTGATGCTGTATCCCGAGGAATCCGCAACTGCAAAAAGCCGGATTTTATTGAATGTGTAAGGATTTTTAGCCCTTTCTTTGTGGTTGGCCTTTATCCGGATGGTATCTTCGTGCGCATTCAGGGTTGCGGCAATGCCGCTCAAACCCCATATTGCCGTATCTCGGCTGACCGATGAACGGAATCCTTTCCACAGTTCCCGGTTCCCCTTTATGCTGTAATTGAGCGGATTGTTTGTCCCGGCAAGGCGGTAGGGGAAAATCAGGCCTCTGGGGCCATTGGTAAATGGTGTAATATTTCTAAGGTATTCCCTGACCTTGTTCGAATATATATCGGCCTGAATGTGAGAGCCGCCTATGTGAAAGATCTGAATGTTTTTCTCATGACCTTCAAACAGACTGTCGAGTTTGCTGAAGAAGACCCTGAAACTATGCGATGAATCTGCGTATGCAAATGTATTATACTCTTCATCAATAATCTGCCCGTGCACCTGCCGGATGCTGTCGAGTATGTAATGCTGTGCCTGTGCATGAAGGCAAAGGGCAAAAATCAGCAGTATAATCAATAGTTTTCTCATCGCATCAGGTCGAGGTAGAGTGAAGTAAAAAAGAGTTCAGCAATCAGCCGGGAGCCTTTGGGTGAAAAGTGTGTGTAATCGGTAGCGGCAAGTCCCTGATCAACCCATGCCGGCATGGCATTTTCCCCGCCCATAGCCCTGAACATGCTCCAGAAAGCCCATCCGTTGCTGCTGCAGGCCTCCCTGAGCTTCACATCCAGATAGGGCAGGAGGGGATAGGTTACCATATTTCCGTTAACCATAGTACTCATATCGCCCGGTCCGATAAAAAGAACCAGGGCATCAGGAATCTGCCTCTTCACCCATCGGATGTTTCCGGTAAGGAATCGTGTGTATTCATCAATGGCAGCAGAATCATTCATATATGGCACGGTATTTCCACCATATTGAAAAATCAGCACTTCCGGTTTCAGGCGTCCGGCCATAGCTCTGAAAGCATCGGGATTCAACCTGCTGAAAACGGTGCCCGAGGCCCCGCGCATGGCGATATTGTCCAGGCTGATTCCTTTTTCTCCGTCGAGGGTAAGGCCGTAGAAATCAGGGCTTGATCCGCCTCCAAAAATAAAAGTCAGCTCCTCCGGGGTGCCGCCCGGGCGGATTTCAAGGCAATGATACGCCCCATCGGCAATCAGGGCAGTTTCATTAACAACGGAGTCGCCCGAACGTACTACAACTTTCACAGGAGTATCTGCATTTCCGTAATGAAGGCCAATTGTATTGAATCTCCTCAGGGCAGGGTAGGTGCTGTAAGATGGATTTATCCGTATAAAAGTGGATTTCGGGGGCATTTTTTTGCCGGCGGATGAATCGGAAGAAGGCGACGGATTTCCTGAAAATCTTGAAAATGAAGCGTACAGTCCGTAATTTTTATCGCCGACAGGCTCCTGTGTGGGATCAAATGCTGCCAGGCGTTCCCAGTTATCGCTCACGGTAACGTGGGCGGCCATCTGTTCGTAAACCTGTTTTATGGGAATGAATCCCGGACCGCTGCCACCAAAAATGGCTTGCAGCCGCTGCCGCAGGTAACCGGATATGCGGTCGCCTTCGAGCTGTGAATCGCCGTAATGCAGAATCCTGCATGATTCACCTTCAAACAAAGCGCGGAGACGAACAGGAAATCCGGGATCCCCGGCGGGATAAACAATCCGCTCAAGCCCTGCGGTATCAATGGATGAAAAATCAGGAGGAGAGGTCCGCAGTTCCCCGTCGGGTTTCCCGGCAAGGGTGATTACGGAATCCACCCGGGTATTCATTACAGGGGCGCCGGTTTCCAGAAAGGTGTTAAGGGTTGGATATTTGATCAGAAATTTTCCGCCGGCAAACCCGTCTTCACTGCGCATTCCCGGAAGGTTTACCGGACGGCTGAAGAGGGTGGCCAGCAGAAGCCCGCCCATTACCAGCAAAATAAACAGCGCAATTTTCCAGGGTTTCATCTGTTACTGTTTGTTCGGCAGCCACGGACAATGCCTTCCTGCCCGGCTTCGTCCCTTACATCACATCCTCCGGCGAATAGAGTTCTATAAACTCGTATCCGTTGCCGCAATGATCCAGAAATCGCAGAAAATCGCTGAACCGGATTACCAGGGATGCAGTATTATCGTTCGGGTGAAAACTGATTTTCGGCAGATTTTTCAGGTTTTTATCCAGAAACAGATACACATGCTGAGCGGGATCGTGAATGAGCCCGAACGGAGAAACCGAGCCTGGGTTCAGCCCCAGGTAACGTTGCATGCGCTCCCCGGAGGCAAAACTCAGTTTACCCTGTTTCAGCCTCTTTTCCAGATCGTGAATGGCCAGTGAGCGGCGGTGATCAACTATCACCAGGTAATGCCGGTTTCCTTTGTGATTCCTGAAAAAAAGATTCTTGCAGTGGGAGGTTTCCTCTATATCCTTCCAGTACTGTACCGCGATTTCAATGGTAGGCGCCGGGGGGTGCTCGTGATATTCGAAGGGAATACCCAGTTCATCCAGTTTCTGATAAAGCAGCGGATCTCCGTTCACGGCAACTTAAATATTTTAAAACAACTGTTATTCCTGTTCTACTGAATAATTTCCGCAGCCCTGGAAATCCGTTTCAGGGTTTCCTCCCTGCCAAGGGTGGCAATAATGGCCGCAACACCTGGTCCGAAGCTTCCGCCAACAAGCACCAGACGGAGGGTATTCATTACCTGACCCATACCGAGACCACTATCATGAATAAAGGCTTTGATCGACGTCTCCAGGCTTTCCGCTGAGAAATCAACGGTTTGTTTCAGAAGGTCTGCCAGATTTTTAAGAAGGGCAGGGGTTTCGGGTTTCCAGAATTTCTGAACCACTTTTTCGTCGTACGTATCAGGTGCCGAGAAGAAGAACCACGACTGTTCATAAAGGTCGGGAATAAGTACAGCTCTTTCCTTTGTAAGGGCTACAACTTCCTGAATATACTCCTGTGATGCATCAAGCCCTTTTTCTTCGAGCAAATTTCCGAGCAGGGCTGCCACATTTGCATTATCAAGTGCAGAGAGGTAATGGTGGTTGAACCATTTTGCCTTTTCGGGATCGAATTTGGATCCCGATTTCCCGACCCTTTCGATGGAGAACAGTTCCACCAGTTCATCCATGCTGAACACCTCCTGCTCGGTACCGGGATTCCATCCCAGCAGGGCCAGCATATTGATAAAAGCCTGCGGCAGGTAGCCCGATTCACGGTATCCTGACGAAACTTCTCCGCTTACGGGGTCGGTCCAGCGCAGCGGGAATACCGGGAATCCGAGGCGGTCGCCGTCGCGCTTGCTCAGCTTACCGTTGCCGTCGGGCTTGAGCAGTAGCGGAAGGTGCGCAAACTGCGGGGGTACCCACCCGAGATATTTGTATAAAAGCACATGCAGCGGCGCCGATGGCAGCCACTCCTCGCCCCTGATCACGTGGGTAATTTCCATCAGGTGATCGTCGACGATATTGGCCAGGTGATAGGTGGGCATGCCATCAGATTTGAACAACACCTTATCGTCGAGGCGGGAAGAGTGAACGCTTACTTCGCCCCGGATCAGGTCATTCACCAGAATCTCCTCATCGGCGGGAATAAGAATCCTGATAACATATTGTTCGCCTGAAGCTATCCGTTTCAGGCATTCCTCCTCGCTCAGGGTAAGAGAGTTGGTCATATCCAGCCGGGTAAAAGCATCGTATTGCGGAGTAGCCACGCCCCGGGCTTTCAGCCTTTCGCGCATCTCCTCGAGGGCCTCGGGTGTGTCGAACGCGTAGTAGGCATGACCTTCCTTTACCAGCTGATCGGCATACTGACGATATAATTCCTTTCGTTCGCTCTGACGATAAGGTGAATGGGGGCCGCCAATTCCTACGCCTTCATCGTAAGTAATCCCGCACCATTTCAGCGATTCAATAATATAATCTTCCGCTCCGGGAACATAACGGGTCTGATCGGTATCCTCTATGCGCAGCAGAAACTTTCCATGATGTTTTCTGGCAAACAGATAGTTATACAAAGCAGTACGCACGCCACCGATGTGCAGCGGACCGGTCGGGCTTGGGGCAAACCTAACTCTTACTTCTTTCATTACAGATTTTTTATGAGCTGCAAAGATAGGGAATCGGCTCTTTCGGTTTTACAACAGGCTTCATCCGAAGACCTGCCTGAAATTTCAATAATGTTTGTTTAAAAAATATTAACATATTATTGACATTTTTTAATGTAACTTTGTATTTCCCTAAGCGTTAAACCAATATTACCAATAAGGTTTCCTGAAATTCAGGCAAAAATTCAATGGCAAAATCCAGGGTTCCGAAATACCGTATCGGCAGGGTCTTCTTATTTCCCATACTGCTGTACTTCATGCTGGTATTCCCGATGCTGGTATTTATGCTGCTTAAAAGCTTTCCGCAACTCACCGAAAAGGGCGTTTTCAGAAATATGCAGGAAACAGATTCACTGAATGTTTCACAGTTGACTGCAGATACTCTTGCCCTGGAGGCTGAAGCATTTTCGGCACGGAAAAATATCTATGACCGGGATATTCCCCCTGATGAAAATATTTCCGCTGATGCGGACAGCCCAAACAGGGAAAAGAAGTCAGGCGGAATTAACATTCAGGTGGGTAATTCACCCGGAAACAATACCTCATCGGCTTTTTCAGATACTTTTTCCTCCCTGTTCAAAATTGTAATCCTGTTCAGCACCATTACCGGGTTTGCCATCAACATTCCTTTCCGGCGTTACTTTAACCGGAAACGCAAAGGACGGAGGATATCACCTAAACTTTACCGCTACTGCCGGCGGTTTTTACTCTATACGCCACTGATCAATTCAGGGATCGTTTTGCTTGCTTTCAGCATTGTTCACGGTCTTATGATTTACCAGTTGCAAACCCCCGAAATGCTGAATGACCCGATCAGCCGGAGAATGTTTTCGAACTACCTGTTTATTTCATTGGTGGCATCACTGCTTACGGTGCTTTTTATCTATTTCTGGCAGAAACACCGTGTTCATATAAAATATATTGAGTATATATACACACGGGAAGAGCTTCAGAAAAGGATTTTCGGGAAGAATCCGGGAAAAATCCGTAACAGGCTCTATATCGCCAGCGCAATGACTACTTTGCTGCCGCTTACAATTGTACTCCTTTATCTTATCCTGAGCCTGACGCCCATCAGAGAGATGGGCGAAGTCAGCGCTTCGGAAATGCGCATTATGCTTGGCCGGCTGGTTGACTTTATGGGCCCTGATTTTGAACTGCAGAATAATGAGGATTTAAAAGGATTCTACTATATCAGCGCTTTAGACAATGCCCTGATGTTTATCGGAATCTTCAGCGGTATCCTGGTTTCATTTATCTATATCCTCTTTTTTGTGAACTGGTCAACCGCCGATATCGTGAGACCGGTGAATGAACTGGTAAACAGTATGCAAAAAACGGGGGAGGGGATGCTCGACAATTATACGATCGTCCGCACCAATGATGAAATCGGAGTGATGTCGGAGGGCTACAATCAGATGACTTCGCGGCTGCGTGAGTATATTTTCAGGATATCAAGGATGAATGAGGCTTACTCCCGCTTTGTTCCCAATCAGTTCCTTGAATTTCTGGGCAAACAGGATTTTGTGGATATTCAGCTGGGCGATCAGGTTCAAAAGGAAATGTCGGTGCTGTTTTCTGATATCCGCGGTTTTACCGAGATATCGGAAGAAATGTCGCCTAAGGAGAATTTTGATTTTATCAATCATTACCTGGGTTACATGGAACCTGTTATCAGGCAGAACAACGGATTTATTGACAAATTCATCGGTGACTCGATTATGGCGTTGTTCCACGATAAGGTTGATGATGCCATAGATGCGGCCATTGAAATGCGGCAGACGCTGGCCCGTTTCAACCTCGACCGCATCGATCAGGGTAAACCCACCGTAGATTCAGGCATTGGAATTCACACCGGAAACCTTATGCTTGGCGTGGTTGGAGGCGAGGGGAGAATGGACGGAACCGTGATCTCGGATGCCGTTAACCTGGCTTCACGGCTTGAAGGTCTGACCAAAATTTATCATACCTCGATCATTATCAGTGAAGATACCCTGATCAAACTCGAAAATCCCGGTAAATACAACTTCCGCTTTCTTGATGTTGCCAGGGTGAAAGGCAAAAAAGAAGCGGTATATGTTTTTGAAGTGCTGGACGGTGATCCCGAAGAGGTAAAAGCACTGAAAATAGAGACCAAATCTCTATTTGGCAAGGGCATAGACCTCTATAAAAACAGGAAATTTGAAGAGGCACTCGAAGTATTCAGCGAAATCGTTAAAATCAATCAGCAGGATTCGGTGGCTGCTTTTTATGTAAACCGTTGCCGTACCAATATTCAGAAAGGTATTCCCGACGACTGGAGCGGGATAGAGGTTTACGATGCAAAATAAATCCGGGCATCCCGGTTTCAGATTACCAACGGATAAGATTGATTTTCAACAGACCGAATCCTTACTTTTGTAACGGAGAAAAACATCCCGCTGCGGGCAGCGTTATACATAATATGCCCGGCCGGACGAAATCTGCCAGAAACCCATGAACGATCACTATAACATACTCATTGATAAACTGGATGCTTTCATCAGAAAGTATTACAAAAATCAGTTAATCAAGGGATTGCTATACAGCATTGCCTTGCTTGGATCATTTTTCCTGATCATTGCCCTGCTCGAATCCTTTGCCTGGTTTTCACCCCCGGTAAGAACCGTGCTGTTTTACAGCTATCTGGCCGGGGCGGTATTTATCCTGGGCAGGTATGTCGCGGTTCCGCTACTGAAGCTCAACAAGGCGGGCAAACGCATCTCTCACGAACTTGCTGCAGAAATCATCGGCAAACACTTTTCGGAAGTGAAAGACAGCCTGCTGAATACCCTGCAATTGCATAAGCTCGCCCAGGCAAGCCCTGCCCCCGATGAACTGATCCTCGCCGGGATAAATCAGAAGGCCGCACAACTCCGGCCTTTGCCCTTTCTCTCAGCCATCGACCTGAGCAAAAACAAAAGGTACCTCCCTTATGCCCTGCCACCCGTAATAATTTTGCTGGCCATCCTGATGCTTGCCCCATCCAGCATCACAGAGCCGGGCAAACGTCTGATCAGGTACGGCGAAACCTTTGCAAAACCGCTTCCATTCACGCTTCACATTGAAAATGAAACCTTAACCGCCATACAACAGGAAGATTTTGTACTAAGGGTTACGGTGAAAGGAGAAGAGATTCCCGATCAGGTTTATCTGGTATCTGAAGGAAGCGAATTCAGGATGCAGCAGGAATCAAAACTGGAATATTCTTTCACCTTTAAGAAGCTTCAGAAAAACCAGTACTTCCGCTTTCTTGCCGGAGGTTACCAATCATCAGAATATGAACTGCTTGTTCTTCCAAGGCCTACCATCCTGAATTTTAATCTGGAACTGGACTATCCGTCTTATACCGGAATTAAACCTGAGTCCGTCTCCAATTCCGGCGATATTGTCATTCCTCAGGGAACCAACGTAACATGGAAATTTTATACAAGAGATACCCGGCTTATCAATTTCCGGCTCGGTAAACAAACCAGGGCACTCCAAACGGATAAGAATAATGTATTTACTACTAAAGCCAGATTAATGAACCCGGTTGATTACGGTGTAAGCGTTGAAAATGAATTTATGACCGGATCAGACTCTATGTCATTCTTTATCAATGTAATACCTGATGTTTACCCTGTTATCAATGTTGAAGAATACAGGGATACCATTTACGATAACAGATTGTATTTCAGGGGCTTGATCAAGGATGACTATGGATTCAGCAGACTTGAATTCAGGTTGTCCAGAAAAACCGGAGAAGGCACAAATTCAGCGGAAACTTCGGTAACGGTACCGATTGACAAGCAGAATGTACAGCAGGCGTTCTATCATTATTTTGACCTTTCTACTGCCGGGCTTGTTCCCGGCGATGAGGCTGAATACTATTTTCAGGTTTGGGACAATGACGGGGTGAACGGAAACAAATCCACCAGATCCCATAAGATGAGTTTCCGGATTCCTTCATTGCAGGAAATAGAGGAAATGGTAAAAAAGAATCAGGAGAATGTGAAGAGCGAACTTGAGAAGAGTCTGGACGAAGCAAGATCCATTCAGAAGGAAATAGAAAGTCTCAATAAGAACCTTTTCGATAAAAAAAACCTGAATTATCAGGAGAAAAAGCAGATTCAGGACCTGCTCGACCGTCAGAAAAACCTTCAGAAGCAGGTAGAGCAGATGAAAGAGCAATACGAAAAGTCGAATCAGAAAGAATCGCAGTACAAGGATGTAAATGAAAATATTCTTGAGAAACAGCAGCAGCTGGAGAAACTCTTTGAAGAGATCATGACGGATGAGATGAAGAAGTTATTTGAAGAGCTTCAGCAAATGATGGATAACCTGGATAAAAACAAGCTGAATGAGGTAATGGATAAGTTAAAGTTCAGTACGGAAGATCTTGAGAAGAATCTCGACAGGAATCTTGAGTTATTCAAACAGCTTGAGTTTGATAAGAAACTGACAGAAACCATTGACAAACTAAAGGCGTTGGCCGGTGAACAGAAAAAACTGTCAGAAGAGACCGGGGCTGCAGATAAAAAGGACTCAGACCAATTGGGTGAAGAACAAAAGAAAATCAGTGAAAAATTTGATAAAATCAGGGAGGATCTGAAAGATCTGCAGGAAAAGAATAAATCGCTAGAAGAACCGAATAACTTTTCAAATCCGGAAGGCAAGCAACAGGAAATTCAGAAGGATCTGGATCAGTCGGAAGAGAGCCTTGAAAAAAAACAGATGAAACAGGCTTCGGGCCAGCAGAAAGATGCGTCGGACAAAATGGAAAAGATGGGCGAAATGCTTTCAGATATGCAGCAGGAAATGGAAGAGGAGGCCCTGGGAGAAGATATCGAAGCGTTGCGTATCATACTTGAAAATCTGGTCAGAACTTCATTCGATCAGGAGTCTGTGATGGATGAACTGTCGAAATTGAAACGCAATGATCCGAAATATGCCGGGATTATTGAAAAGCAAAAAGCCATTAAGGACAACCTGCTTATGATTGAAGATTCACTTTTTGCCCTCAGCAAACGCCAATCCATGATAGAATCCTTTGTTAACAGGGAAATTTCAGCGATCAACGACAATATCAACCAGGCCATGGAGGCCCTTCACAACCGGGTTGTTTCAACGGTACTTAACAAGCAGCAGTATACCATGACCTCTGTGAACAACCTTGCTTTAATGCTAGCGGAATCGCTTAAGCAGATGCAGCAGAATATGGCCATGAAATCTTCGGGCAAATCAGGAAAGAGCTGCCCGATGCCGGGTCAGGGCAAACCCTCCATGAAATCGATGCGCCAGATGCAGGAAAAACTAAACCAGCAGATGGAGGCAATGAAAAAAAGCATGCAGGAGGGCAAAGGACAAGAGGGTAAAACAGGTCGCAGTGGCATGAGCGAACAACTGGCCAGGATGGCTGCTGAGCAGGAATCATTGCGAAAACAACTTCAGGAGTATCGCGATCAGATGCAAAAGGAGGGGAGGCTCAGTGATAAAGGCCTGAATAAGATGATTCAGGATATGGAAAGGACGGAGACGGAACTGGTGAACAAAATCATCAACCAGGAAACCATGCGCAGGCAGGAAGAAATACTGACGCGTCTCCTTGAATCTGAAAAAGCAGAAATGCAGCGGGAACAGGAAGAAAGGCGGGAATCAAATGAAGGCAGGGATATTCCCAGGCCGGATCCTGCATCGTTTTTCGACAGCATCGGGCTTCCCTCCAGGGAAACAGAATTGTTGCGAACCATTCCGCCTTCATTTAAGAATTATTACCGCAACAAGGTAAACGAATATTTTATTTCCATACCGGGTCAGGTTCAATAAATGCAACCTGAATATTGAAATCACAAAGCCGGCATTGTCCGGCTTTTTTGTGAAATATCCGGATCAGGCTTTTCACCGGCTTGCCCTGCTGCCTCCGCCAAATAAAATTCCTGCTCCGAGAACAAACCCGAAATCATACCAGCCCCCGTTGTTGTTTACCGCATACATGGCGATTGAATCACTGATCAGGCTTCCGATAAATGAAACCGGAGCGATCACGCCGTGCCATAATCCGCTCAGGAACCCGTAAGGTTCATCTTTCACGCACTCCTTTATGGGCGTGACATCGGCACAACTGCTGAGTAACAGGAAAGCAAAAAGTAAAAAGAGCACAGCGGCTCCGGTCCTTTTCAGTTTATTCATTCTCATTTCAGGATAATTTTTGTTATGGTTTTGAAAAAGGGTAAACTTCCAGACAGTTATTATACGCATAAGCCTGTGAAGAGGTTTCCGGTGCCGGAAAAATATTTTCCTTACCCGGAAAAATGATCTTCCGGAAGGCAATTGACACAGCATGCAGAAAATGCATTTAAAAACACCGGATGGGAGCATATGTGAACCCGTGCACTTATTGTACCTTTGCAGAAACAAACGAGTACATAAATGACGGGCATGATTAACTTTTATTGTGAGGATATAAACTACCGGCTCAGGGGGATCAGACATATCAGGGCCTGGATGTTGAAATGCATCAGTCAGCAGAACAGGACAGCGGGAGAGGTCAGCATCATTTTCTGCAGCGATGAGTTCCTGTACAATATGAATGTGGAATACCTGCATCACGATACGTTAACGGATGTAATCACGTTTGACTATTCAGCCGGGGATACCATTTCGGGTGATGTGTTTATCAGCATACCGCGGGTAAAAGAGAACGCCGCCCTGTATGGGAAAACATTTTCTGAGGAGTTGAACCGCGTTATGATACACGGCATTCTGCATTTATGCGGATACAAGGATAAAACCCGGAAGGAAGCCACCCTGATGCGCAGCAAGGAAGAAGAATGCCTGGCTCTTTTCGCCTGAAACCGGGACATCTCCGCTATCCATTTTATTCGTAATTTTGTCTCCTTCGGCTGGCCGGCTTCAGGCAGCTTTATATTGTGTTTGCTGAGCTGTTTTTACAGAAAATCATCGGTTCGGTGAACGTTGTTCCACGTGAAACAAATCTGAATGTTTAAAGAATATGATGTAATTGTGGTGGGTGCCGGCCATGCCGGTAGCGAAGCGGCGGCGGCGGCAGCCAACCTGGGCTCGTCTGTATTGCTGATCACCATGAATATGGCGGCCATAGCCCAGATGTCGTGCAATCCGGCGATGGGGGGCATAGCCAAAGGGCAGATCGTGCGCGAAATTGATGCCCTGGGCGGATATTCGGGCATTGTTACCGATCATACCATGATACAGTACCGCATGCTCAACAAATCGAAAGGTCCGGCCATGTGGAGCCCCAGGGCACAGAGTGACCGTGTTCAGTTTTCCATCAAATGGCGGCAGATGCTTGAGCAAACCCCCAACCTTGACTTCTGGCAGGATACCGTTACCGCACTCACTACCTCAGATGGCAGGGTTACCGGTGTGAAAACTGCCATGGGTCAAACCATCAGTGCCCGTGCAGTAATTCTCACCAACGGGACCTTTCTAAACGGCATCATTCACATCGGCAGCAAGCAATTCGGAGGCGGAAGAATGGGTGACCGTGCATCGACCGGGATTACCGAAAACCTTACCGGATTGGGATTTGAATCAGCACGCCTGAAAACCGGTACCCCGGTAAGGGTGGACGGCAGAACCATTGATTTCAACAAACTGGAAGAACAAAAAGGCGATGAAACGCCCGGCCGTTTTTCTTTTACCAATACGCCAAAACTGCATCGTCAGCGGAGCTGTTATCTGGCCTACACGGATACCCGTGTACATGATACGCTCAGGACGGGATTCGATGAATCTCCTATGTATGCCGGAAGAATTGCCGGCAGGGGACCTCGCTACTGCCCGTCAATTGAAGATAAAATTGACCGTTTCAGCGACAAGAACAGACATCAGCTTTTTGTGGAACCTGAGGGCTGGGATACGGTGGAGTATTATATCAACGGATTTTCGTCGAGCCTTCCGGATCATGTGCAATATAAAGCACTGACCCAGATTCCCGGATTTGAACAGGCAAAGATATTCAGACCCGGATATGCAATAGAATATGACTATTTTCCACCTTATCAGCTTCACTATACGCTTGAGACGCGCCTCGTTGAAAACCTCTACTTTGCCGGACAGATTAATGGCACAACCGGCTATGAGGAGGCTGCCGCCCAGGGCCTGATGGCGGGGATCAACGCCCATTTGAAATTACAGGAAAAACCGCCATTTATCCTTCAGCGTTCAGAAGCATATATAGGGGTGCTGATTGATGACCTGATCACCAAAGGCATAGACGAGCCTTACCGGATGTTCACATCCAGGGCTGAATACCGCATTTTACTTAGGCAGGATAATGCAGATCTGCGACTCACCGGTATTTCTTATAAATTAGGTCTTGCAAGCCGGGAGCGATTCGATCGTGTTGAGATGAAACGCAAAGCGGTTGCCGGATCAATGGCGATCCTGGCTAAAGAAAGTGTAACACCAGATCAGGTTAACCGGATACTGGAGCAGGCAGGAACAGCGCCCATTACACAAAAAGTGAAGCTCGACACCATACTTCTCCGCCCTCAGATCAGCCTGAACCAATTGATTTCCGGTTTACCTTTCCTCAAAGACCACTTTGATCATTTCGGTGATCTGGCCGAAGAACTTATCGAAGAGACTGAGATACTGGTTAAATATCAGGGCTATATTGACAAGGAACAGGAACTTGCCCAACGCCTTTCAAAATTTGAAAACATGCCCCTGAAACCCGATTTTGACTATTCCGCACTTTCGTCCCTCTCATTTGAAGCACGTGAAAAGCTGAGTAAAATCAGGCCCGCAACCATCGGACAGGCATCAAGAATAAACGGCGTTTCTCCGGCCGACATATCAGTTCTCGTTGTATTTTTAAGCAGATAGTTTACCAACCTTCTTAACATGTTTCACGTGAAACAATTCCCGATTTCAGTTCCAGAAAACTGCTTATTATGTGATAATAAGGATGTTATAAAGCATCATGAACTGCATGATTACTTTCTGACCCGGGAGCCGTTCAGCATCTACCGGTGCCCGGCATGCGACCTGATGTTTACCTGGCCCCGGCCGGCAACACATGAATTACCCGCTTATTATAAATCGAAGGAATATATTTCTCATTCCAATAAGAAGTCTGATCTGCAAAGCCGCATTTATCAATTAATACGCAATTATACCCTCAGACAAAAAATCAGGCTTATCCGTAAATTCTCCGCGGGCAAGCGTATTCTTGACATTGGATGCGCCACGGGAGAGTTCCTGAACCAATGCAAAAAACAGGGCTATACAACCACCGGCGTTGAACCTGACGAACAGGCAAGGGGATATGCCTCCGGAGTTCACGGTCTGGATGTGGCGGATACCGACGGCCTGAACAGTATGTCTGCTTCAACCTTTGATGTAATCACCCTGTGGCATGTGCTCGAACATGTCGGAGACCTGAATGAAAGAATGGAGCAGATCTGCCGCTTGCTTAAACCGGAGGGCTATGCATTTATTGCCCTGCCCAATCCCCGCTCTTATGATGCATCCTACTACGGTAAATACTGGGCTGCCTGGGATGTGCCCCGGCATCTCTTCCACTTTAACCGGAGCTCCATAAAATTTCTGGCCGGAAAACACCGGTTTGATATTGCAGATATCCGGCCCATGCTTTTTGACTCTTACTATATTTCACTATTAAGTGAAAAATATATGAACCATTCTCTATGTTTTGTCCGGGCCACTTACCGCGGATTTATCTCCAATTTTATGGCCGGCATGGGGAATAACGAATACTCAAGCCTGATTTATATTTTAAGAAAGCCCGGAGCTAAAATAAAGGCCGCTGACGCAACTTAACCCTTCTTTAGTATATTTACCCTCGGAAACAGAAATCGTCCCGTATATGGCCTGATTTTTGTTTACGCATATTCATTTGATTTTCTGCTATTTATAAACTTTTCGCCATGAAGAATGGTTCAACCCGGAAAATTCCGTTCTGGCTTTTCCCCCTATTGTCACTTTTTAGTATCCTGATCGCATTGCTGACTGTCCACTTTTCGGACAGAAGCAGAAGTCCTGAATTACTGGTAAAGCATTTCAATGAAGCACTGAATGAAAATTTCAACATAGCAGACGGGATCCTGAATTCTTTTCCACTTAAAGAGTCCGCCCCTGAAAAAGCGTTGCTTGATTCCGTGGCCGGTGAACTACCGGAAGGTTTCAGCCTCTACCTGTTCACGGATAAAACACCGGAGTATTGGTCGGATAATGATTTCCTGTTCGATCAGATAGATCATGACGCCCTCCCGAACGGGCGCATTCTGAAATTCACCAACGGTCATTATCAGGTGCTCAGCATAAACTCCGGTTCAAATATGCTGCTGATCGCAAACCTTATCAAACATGAATATCCTTATGAGAATGACTACCTTCAATCGGCGTTCGGCCCCTCTTATAACCTTCCTGCATCATGGATTATCACGGATAATGCCACCCGGTATCCGGTTATAACCGGAGGAGGAGAAATCCTCTTTTATATACAGCCTTCCTCCGCCGAACGGTTGACAAATGCATCAGGCATAATGATATACTGTCTATACCTGATTGCCTTTGTCTGCCTTATCCTCGGGCTCTATTACCTCTACCTCGGATTCGCTCCTTTCGAAAACAAGCGCATACTTATTTTTCTTTTTATCGCTGATGTTGCCATCCTGCGTGCAATTATTCAGTATTTCAGGATTCCTTCAATTCTTGATGAAACGGAACTTTTCAACGCCGTACATTATGCCTCGTCACGCATATTCCCTTCTCTCGGAGATCTTCTGACAACTGTAACCGGTATGCTGCTGATATCCGTATTGTTTTACAGATACTATCAGAAAATCACAAAGCCCGGAAATCAGACAAAGCCCGGTACACCTTACTTCATCCTTGCTGTTGCATTCACCATAGCCCTTGCCTTCATTTCATGTTATCTGATAGAAACCGTATGGGTTAATTCCACCCTTCAGCTTGATTTCAGTAAAATCCTTGAATTCACCCTGTTCAGTTTTACCGGATTTCTGATCATCGCCCTGATCCTGGTTTCCTTTTTCCTCATCAGCTTTCCGCTGCTCAGGGATGTATATAATTTCTCAGGGGCCCGTTTTCTGATGATATCATTTACACTCATTACAATCCTGCTTTACTGGATTTCCTCCATGCTTGGCCTGTATTCCCCTGACTGGAAAATTCTTATCCTGCTGATGATCTACATCCTGCTTCTGGTACGGATATATTCCGGCAAATTAAAACATCCTTCAGTGGTGTCTTACTTCTTCATTATTCTGGCCCTTACTTCCTTATCATCATACAGCTATTACCACAACAGAAAAATCAAGGAAAACAGCCAACGAAAGCTGATGGCGGTCAGGCTCTCCTCTGACCGGGATAAAATAGCTGAGTATCTGTTTGCTGATCTTGAGAAAAAAATGACGGCTGATACCCTTCTTAGTCGTAACATCAATGAATCATGGATTTCGCCAGACGGCGAAACCGCTTGTATCAGCTACATAATTCAGACATATTTCAGGGGATTCTGGTCAAAATACAATACCCAGGTTACCTTGTGCTTCCCGGAAAAAACATTGATTATAAAGCCTTCGAATCTTATCATTAACTGTAATGAATACTTCGAAGGCATCATATCCCAACTGGGAGAAAAGACTGCTTCAACTAACTTTTACTATATCAGGGAATCGTATGATGAAGGGAATTATATTGCCAAAGTGCCCATCAGGTTGTCTGACAGGGAGCCGGCCAGGGTATCTGTGGTGATTGAACTTATGAAGAAATACGCACCTAAAGGATTGGGTTATCCCGAATTGCTTCTGGACCGTTCACAAACCGGTATAGCGGAAACAGGCAATTACTCCTGGGCTATATATTCTAAAAATGAACTGGTAAAAAATGTGGGAGAATACTCTTACAGTATCTATGAGTCGGCCTATCAGAGCAACCGGAAAGATTTCGGTTTTTTTGACAAGAATGGCTATAATCATCTTTATCATGTGATTGATGATGACAGTTCAATCATTATCAGCAAAAAGGCAGATGGAGTACTGGAAATTCTGGCGCCTTTCACCTATCAGATCACCTTTCATGTTTTGCTCGTTTTTATCATTTTTGGCACTTTCTGGATGTTCAGAAAAGGAAAAAAGAGAAACCTTGACCTGAGCGCCCGTCTTCAGATTATGCTGATTATACTGATTCTTTTCGCGTCAACCCTGATCGGTTTCACAATTCTTGAAAACATCAAAAGCCTGAACGCAAAGAAAAACAGGGATATGCTCAGCGAAAAGGCCCATTCGGTGCTGATTGAACTGGAGCATAAACTGGCTGCAATGGATTTGCTGGAAAAGTCTCAGCAACCGTATCTGGAGGAGCTGCTGACCAAGTTTTCGCAGGTGTTCTTCAGCGATATTAATCTTTACAATATTGACGGATCGCTGCTTGCCTCCTCCAGGCCCCAGATTTTTGAAGAAGGGCTTAAGTCGGTGCAAATGAATTCCGATGCATACAAACAACTTGCGATCAACAAGCGGACCATGTACATAACAAATGAGCAGATAGGGAATTACAACTATCTTTCTGCTTACATTCCCTTACGCAACGACATGAATAAGCTCACTGCCTATATCAATCTGCCCTATTTTGCCAGGCAGCAGGAGTTGCGTCAGGAAATTTCAGCATTTCTGGTTGCATTTATCAATATATACGTTATTCTCACTGCCATAGCAGTGGTAGTTTCGCTGCTGGTGGGCAGCTACCTGACACGTCCGCTGCAATTGATCAGGGAAAGGTTCAGCAGTCTGAATCTTGGAAAGAGGAATGAGAAAATAGATTACAACCGGCAGGATGAATTGGGCGATCTGATCAATGCTTACAACAACATGGTTGAAAAACTTACAGAGAGTGCAGAAAAGCTGGCCCGTTCGGAACGCGAGAGTGCGTGGCGTGAGATGGCCAGACAGGTAGCCCATGAGATCAAAAATCCGCTTACCCCGATGAAATTAAGCATACAGCATCTTATGAAATCGTGGCATGAGCAGGCTCCTGACTGGAACAAACGGTTTGAGAGGACCAGTCATACCCTTATTCAGCAGATAGATTCCCTCTCAGCCATCGCAACGGCTTTCTCGGATTTTGCAAAGCTGCCCCAGGCAAGCAACAAAAAAGTTGAACTGATCGAGATAATCCGCTCAACCATGGCTTTGTTCACCGAACATCCGGAAACAGATATCATACTTACTTTACCGGATAAGCCCTGTTATGTATTTGCCGATGAAAAACAGTTATCGCGGGTTTTTATCAACCTGCTGAATAATTCTGTTCAGGCAATCCCTTCCGGAAAGAGAGGGGTTATCAATATAATTCTGGAAAATCAGGAGGGCAAACATATTGTCAGTATCAGAGACAATGGAACAGGCATCAGCGAAGAACAGAAATCCAGAATTTTTTCACCTAACTTTACCACCAAATCAGCAGGGATGGGACTGGGGCTGGCTATGGTGAAAAATATCATCAATTCAACCGGGGGTGATATCCGTTTTACTTCTGAGGACGGCCTTGGAACCACATTTATTATTGAACTTCCCGCGCTGAATAACTAATTTAAAAAGGGGGAGCCTTTGAATCCTTTCAGGAAACTTGCGGGGCAGACTGCCATCTACGGACTTCCTACCATTGTGGGCCGCCTGCTGAACTACCTGCTGGTTCCGCTCTATACCCGGGCATTTGTTCCCGCCGAATACGGTGTTGTTACCGAGGTTTATGCTTATGTTGCCTTTCTTTTTGTACTGCTCACTTATGGTATGGAAACGGCATTTTTCCGTTTTGCCTCGCGTGAAGAGCAGAATAATGCCGTATTTGCAACAGCTATGACATCTCTGGGAGTAACTTCCGCGCTGTTCGCGGTTGCCGGATTACTTTTTGCCCCAGAAATTTCGACACGGATGGGCTACGGCAACCATCCCGAATACATCAGATGGTTTATCCTGATACTCGCCACAGATGCAGTAAGTACCATACCATACGCTAAACTCAGGCTTGAAAACAGGCCGCTGCGATTTGCCCTGATCAAAATCGTCAACATCGGGGCGAATATCAGCTTCAATCTATTTTTTATACTTCTGTGCCCGTACCTGCTGTCAGAATACCCTGATACGGCCGTTACCGGCCTGATCAGCCGTATTTACAATCCGGAAACCGGCATAGGCTATATTTTTATATCAAACCTGATTGCCAGCCTCCTTACTTTTGCGCTGCTGCTTCCGGATATTCTGCATAAAAGCATGAAGCCCGATCCGGCACTGTTAAAGAAGATGCTTGCTTATGCCTGGCCCCTCCTGATTTTTGGCATGGCGGGGATCGTGAATGAAACCTTCGACCGGGTTATCCTGAAACATCTTCTGCCGGGTACCACCACCGAAGCCATGGCACAACTCGGTATTTACGGGGCCTGCTATAAAATCTCCATTCTGATGACGTTGTTTATCCAGACCTACAGATACGCGGCCGAACCATTCTTTTTTGATCAGGCCAGGAGTCAAAATCCGCAGGACACTTACGCCAGGATGATGCATTATTTCCTGATCGTTTGCCTTTTTATATTTCTTTCGATCATGTTGTTTCTTGACATCGTGATGCTCTTTGTGGGTGAAGCATACAGGGAGGGCGCCCCGGTAGTACCGGTATTACTTCTTGCCAATCTTTTTCTCGGCATCTTTTACAACCTGAGCATCTGGTTTAAACTGACCGATAAAACCACCTACGGAGCACTTATATCAGTGATTGGGGCTGTCATCACTTTGCTGCTGAATTTTCTGCTGATTCCGAAGTCCGGTTATATGGGTGCCGCGTGGGCGACCTTTGCATGCTACGCTTCAATGATGGTAATTTCATACTTGCTTGGCCGGAAGTACTATCCCGTAAAATATAACCTGACGGGGGCGGCAATCTATACCATCACAGCCCTGCTGCTTTACGGCGCATCATTGCTGATCAGGACCGATAATCTGCTGGTCAGTTATGGCAGCAGTGCCGTTTTGCTGCTCTTCTTTATTGCTTTCGTTGGATACAGGGAAAGTAAAGTGTTTCGCCGGGTGATTCACAAAGCCTGATGTTCAGAACCTCAGAATGATTAATTTTGTGCACACCAACAGCATGGTGAAAACTAATCCGTTTACCTTTAATGAAAATCAGAATAGTCAACCACTCAGCCCACCCGCTGCCGGCATACGAAACCGTGGCATCTGCAGGTATGGACCTCAGGGCAAACAATCAGGAAGCGATCGTTTTGGCTTCACTTGAACGCGCCACGATTCCTACAGGGCTTTACATTGAACTTCCTGACGGTTATGAAGCCCAGATTCGTCCACGCAGCGGACTGGCCGCCAAATACGGCATCACCATCCTGAATTCACCAGGCACAATCGACGCAGATTATCGCGGGGAAATCAGGATTATACTGGTAAACCTTTCCAGGGAACCTTTCACCATAAACCGGGGGGAGCGCATAGCGCAAATGATCATCAGCCGCCACGAGCAAGCCGAATGGATTGAGGTTGAAGAACTGAACCATACCGAAAGGGGCGCGGGAGGCTTCGGACATACCGGAGTACATTGAGGTTACCGTTGCTCTTTACAGATTAACAGGAAATAAATACAACATGCAGTATTACAGGATTATAACACTGATATTGATTTCGTTTCTGGCTTTCCGGCTGAATGCCCAGGAACTGCCCGAAGGCGGCGAAGATTCCATCAGTAAGGAAGATGCCCGCCTTTACAGGGATCAGCAGAAGGCAAGAAATCTCTTTTTTGAAGCCAACAAAGCCAAGCTCACAGGCAACGCAGAAAAAGCGCTGGAGTTGTTTAACGATTGCGTTAATCAGGATCCTTTGAATGATGCCGCCTGGTACGAACTGGCGCAGCTCTATTTTCAGAAAAATAATCCTGAAAAATCTATTGATTGTGCCCGCAAAGCCTATGAAATATCTCCTGACAATACCTGGTTCAGCCTGACTTTGGCCAGTCTGTATGCAAACAACAATCAACCTGATCAGGCAAGGTTGATTTACGAGAAACTTCTGCTTTCAGACCCTCAGAATACCGGGTATGCGATTGAACTGGCCACGATATGGCTGCAACTGAACAAGCCGGCCGAAGCGATAAAAATATACGACCGGCTTGAATCGCGCCTGGGGGTGAACGAAGACCTGTCGATGCGGAAACACCGCATTTACCTTGCAACCGGAAAATCCAAAAAGGCCCTTGAAGAGCTTGAAAAACTTGCCGGAGCCAATGCCTGGGACAGCCGTATCCTCTCGATGCTGGCTGAATATTACCTGCTTCAGGGTAAGAGTGAAGAAGCGCTGGCTACCTATAAAAAAATTCAGCTTGTGGATCCTGACAATGCCTACATCAACATTTCCCTTGCCGACTACTACCGTCAGCAGGGAGATCTGGAAAAAGCCACAGAATCACTGAAGGCTGGTTTCGCCAACCCTTATCTCGATGCCGATACCAAAATTCAGGTTATGATGTCCTATTATTCACAGGTTAAGGATTACGATGGTATTGAGGATGATGTGCTTGAACTCTCAGGAATTCTGGCGGAAATTCACCCCAACGACCCCCGCGCGCTTATGCTCAGGGGAGAAATGCTGATGATGTCAGAACAATACGGGGAAGCCAGGGACTTGTTCAGAAAAGTGAATCAGCTGGATCCGGGAAAATACCAGGTTTGGGAAAATCTGCTGCGTACCAATGCAATTCTTGAAGATTACATTCAACTGGCCCTGGAAAGCGTGCAGGCATCAGAACTCTTCCCCATGCAGCCGATGCCATATTATTTTAATGGTTTTTCGAACTATATGCTCAAGAATTATGAAATGGCTGTACAGTCGCTATCCACCGGGGTTAAACTGGTGGCCGGAGATAACAGGCTGATCTCAGATTTTTACAGTATGATCGGTGACGCCCACCACGCATTGGGGAATCATGCGGAATCATTCTCCGCCTACGAATCATCGCTTAAAGCCAACGGCGAGAATGCCCTGGTGCTGAACAACTACGCCTACTACCTCTCGCTGAGAAAGGAAAACCTTGAGAAAGCCAAAGAAATGTCGGAAAAAGCCAACCGGCTCGTTCCGGGAAATGCCTCATACCTTGATACTTATGCCTGGGTGTTGTATCAGACCGGTGATTACAATTCCGCATTAATTTATATAGAACAGGCTTTAAAAGCGGATGACACTGCAAGCGCCGTTGTTATGGAACACTATGGTGACATACTGTTCCGGCTTGGCCGCAATAAAGAAGCCATAGAGGCCTGGAAAAAGGCCAGGGCTGCCGGAGAGGGTTCCGCCCTGCTTGATCAGAAACTGAAAGACGAAAAATTATATGAATAGGCCAATCCGGGATGGAATAATAAAAATACTGCTTTCAGGCATCGTACTGCTGATGGGGGGCTCATGTTCATCAACCAAACGCATGATTAAAGAGCCTTTGAAAGAACAGGGAGCTGAATACCTGTTTGAAAACCTGAAACAGAATGAGTTAAAATACAATTTCTTTTCGGCCAGATTTTCTGCCGGTTTTCGCCAGAACAAAAACAGGAATTCATTCAGCGGACAGATCAGAATTCATAAAGACAGCCTGATCTGGATATCCATTTCGCCGGCCCTGGGTATCGAAATGGCACGCGTGCTTATTTCGAACGATTCGGTAAAGTATATGAACCGCATCGATAATACTTACTTTATCAGTGATTTCAATTATATTAATTCCCTGATCAACAGTACCCTCGATTTTGATATGCTCCAGGCCTTTCTGACAGGGAATGACTTTTCGTTTTACGAAAATTCCTCTTTCAAAGCTTCCATAGATAACCGGGAATACAAACTGGTGACCACCGAACGCAGAAAACTCAAGAAATACCTGAGGCACAACCAGAACATAAGTATTCCGCTTCAGAACATCTGGCTGAATCCCGATAACTTCAAGATCACCAGGGTATTGATCAAAGAAGTGAACCAGAACGGGAGAAAGCTGGAAGGCCGTTACAAATACCAGACGGCGAACGGGCAGCTGGTTCCTTCTCACCTGAATTTCCAGCTCGAGACCGCTGAGAATAAAAATGCCATTGAGATTGAGGTAGATTATACAAAAGTCAATACAGGAGAAACGCTTCAGTTCCCTTTCAGGATACCTGAAAAATATAACCGTGTCAACAAATTCTAATCATGACTTCAATAAACCTGCCTTATACCTGTGCGCCCCGTAAATACATGAATGTACTTATTCTGGCCGTTATGCTGATTTCAACAGCCGGCGCGAATGAATTGGCAGCCCAGGACAAAAAGAGCCAGCTTCAGCAGCAAAAGGCAAAAATTGAAGAGGAAATCAGTTACACAAACAGATTGCTTGATGAAACCAAGAAAAGCAAGCAAACATCGGTAAATCAACTGGTTTTGTTGAATAAACAAATCAGCAGGAGGCAGGAACTGATCAATGCCATCAGTGGTGAGATCAGAAATCTCGACAACCAGATTGATCAGACCAACGACACCATCAGGCACCTTACCCAGACCATCGAACGTTTGAAAAAGGAATATGCATCCCTGATATACTATGCCAATAAAAACCGGAATGCATATTCGCGTCTTATGTTTGTATTTTCTGCCCGTGACTTCAACCAGGCTTATCAGCGGCTGAAATATTTCCAGCAGTATGCCGGTTACAGGCAGAACCAGGTGAGGGTAATCAGACAGAACCAGGAGGAACTGAATAAAAAACTGATGCTGCTCGAACAGCAGAAGAAGGATAAGCTTGAGCTGAAGCGGATGGAAGAAGGAGAACAGCAGAAGCTGGCACAGGAGAAAAACCAGCAGGATCAGGCTATCAAGAAGCTGACACAGAAAGAGAAAGAGTTGCTTAAGAAGTTACGCGAAAGCGAAAAGGCCGCCCGCAGGTTGCAGAGGGCCATTGAAGACCTGATTGCTGAAGAGATCAGGAAAGCCAATGAAGCCGCAAAAAAGGCCGGCACCAAACCTGCTCCGGAGAATAAATTTGCCCTCACTCCGGCCGAACTGGAGCTTTCATCAGGTTTTTCAGGCAATAAAGGACGTCTTCCATGGCCTACTGAAAAGGGAGTAATTTCCGCTTCCTTTGGCGAGCATCCGCATCCTGTGCTGAAGGGAATTAAAACGAAGAATAACGGCATTGACATTGCCACAGAAAAGGGAGGTAAGGCCAGGGCTGTATTTGAGGGAGTGGTAACATCCACCATGACCCTTCCCACGTACAATAATGTAGTGATTGTAAAACACGGTGAATTTCTTACTGTGTACTCCAACCTAGATCAGCTGTTTGTAAAAAAAGGCGATAAAGTAAAAACCAAACAGGAAATAGGGGTGATCAATACGGATGAAACAGGGAAAACCCGCCTGCATTTTGAGCTATGGCACGGAAAGAACCTGCAGAACCCCGAGGGATGGATTGTGAGGGCAAGATAAACATTTAGACACTGATCTGAATCAGATCAAGTTAATCATTAACTTTGTAAGAGAATTTAACTGTAACAATATGATGACACAGGTTTTACTGGGCGTAATCGGTCCCTGGCAGGTAGTAATTATTCTGGCAATTGTTCTCCTGCTTTTCGGCGGAAAGAAAATTCCTGAACTGATGAAAGGGCTTGGAAAGGGTATCAAAGAGTTTAAGGACGGGATGTCGGGCGAGGACGCAGAGGAGAATAAAAAGAAAGACGAAAAATAGGTTACACCCGCCCAATCCTTAATAAAAAAGCCCGTAAATCAATGATTTACAGGCCTTGTTTGTGGAGCGTAGGGGAGTCGAACCCCTGACCTTTAGACTGCCAGTCTAACGCTCTAGCCAACTGAGCTAACGCCCCGGAGATCAGGCTTCATTGCTGAAACGGGATGCAAATTTAGAATATTTTCCTGAAAACAAAGAAATATTTTTCAATTCTTTTCCATCTTTGCAAAGTCAATTCGAGTTACGATGGAAACCAAACGACTTTTCGCAGCAATCAGGATTGAACCGGATGAAACTTTTGCCGACATTTATCATAATCTCCGGCAGGTTCTTGGTTTTCATATCATTAAATGGGTTGAACTTCATAATATTCATGTAACCCTTCGATTTTTCGGAGAAACTCCTGATACCGAAATACCGGTCATTACTGAAGCGCTGCAGAAGGCCACCCGCGAAATTTCTCCTTTTAACCTCGAAATCGCCAAAACAGGCATTTTCGGCAGCTATTACAATCCCCGGGTAATCTGGTTTGGCATTACCGAAAATCCGGTTCTTACGAAACTCATTTCCAATCTCAATCTTACACTCGAAGAGGCCGGATTTATCAGTGACCGGCAAAATTTTGTCCCTCACCTCACCGTCGGCAGAATCAGGGAGATCAGGGACAAGAATCATTTTCAGGAAATCATTACCCACTTCAGGGAGGTGAAATTCCGGGTACAGCGGATAGAGGGCTTTGAACTTTACGAGAGTGTACTGAAAAAAGAAGGACCTGAATATACTGTTCTACAGGAATTCAGGTTCGGTTAATCATCCGAAATTCTCTCCCGCGAAACCGGTACTTTCCTGCTTTTGTTTGTTGTTTCTTTTGGTAATACTCACTTCAAGGATGTAATCAATGATGAGGGCAATTCCACCAAAAAGTGAAACCAGTGAGAAATATGCGGCTTCCCGGTCCATCGCCCCGATTGAAACAAGAATATTTGCCAGGAGCAGACCAAGGCCGATACCGGTAAAGAGCAGGCCGTATTTCAATGAGGAAAATCCGGTTTTGTCCGATTCGAAAGACCTTGGATCCAGTCCACGGTCGAGCAGGGCCATCCGCTCCCTTTTGCGGATAAACAGGTAAATTACGCCATAGATGGTAGCAAAAACTGTGGCGGGTATCAGAAAGTCATTCATGGCTTTAATGTTTTTGGGTTCGTTGCCAGTTTGACGCAGAATGAATTTACCGGTTACAGAACCATGCATAAATCACATGATGAATTACCAATAAAATGAAATTTTAAAATTTCCAGTCCGTTTGTAACCCAGTCGCCTGCCTGACGTCTAAAACACAACGATGAGCCAGAACGACGATATAAAAATTATCGGCAGCATACTTGAAGGCAATACTGCAAACTATTCAGTATTGGTTGACAGGTATAAGGACATGGTGTTTTCGTTGATTTTAAAGGTCATCAGAAACAGGGAAGAAGCCGAGGAAGCCGCCCAGGATACTTTTCTCAAGGCATTCCACGCCCTCCCGGGTTTTAAATATGAAGCCCGTTTCAGTACCTGGCTGTTCAGGATTGCATATAATACCGCAGTTTCCAGGACAAGGAAAAAAAGCATAATCACGCAGGCCATTGATGAGCGCATGGTTGAAAACTACAGCACAGACGAGGTAAGGGAGAACGCCGGACTTATAGACGAACAGCAACGGATTGAACTCATGAATGCCGCGCTGAAAACGCTTCAGAAAGATGAACAGATGCTGATTAACCTGTTTTATCAGCATCAGCAGAGTGTGGAAGAGATCGGAATGATAACCGGTCTTTCGGTTTCAAATGTAAAAGTTAAACTGCACCGCATCAGAAAAAAGCTTTATGCAGCCATGGCAGAACGGATGCAGTTGAAATTTGCGTGATATTATTTATCACAGGTTGATTAAATTTGCAGATTATGACAAACGATAAATTCAGTGAAACGGAAAATGACAGGTTCCTGGCACAACTGATGGCCAACCTGCCGCTTGAAAAAGCTCCCGAAGGGTTCACCAGCGGGATTATGCAGCAGGTACAGTCAGGCATTGAACCCCTTACCGATACACCGGAATACCGCAGGCAAATGCTCTGGGGATATTTTTCCCTGTTTGCGGCTTTGGTTATAGTTGTAATCATGTTGTTCGCCCAGTGGCCATTCATGAAAATCAATCTTCTCTCAGACACCGACCAGCTGCGCAACGTGCTGAATGCTTCACTGGGAATTCTGGAAGGTTTCAACGGCATCATAACATACCTGAAAGATTCTTCAACCATGATCATTATCTTCCTGTCCGTGGGTTTGTTGCTACTTTTTGAACGGCTAATCAGAAGCGGATTTCAGCAGAAACGTTCCTTTCTTTTTTAAGCGGGATTTCCATGATCCCGCCGGTCATCACTGAGTCGGTAGAGCACTGGTTGAGCAAAGTTCAAACCGGCCATCACAAAATAATATCGGTTTCACCCGTTTCCGGCGGATCCATCAACCGGACATTCACCATACGCACTACATCAGCCGGATATTTTATCAAATTCAATGATGCCCGCCGTTATCCGGGCATGTTTGAAGCGGAAAGCAGGGGACTGGCAATAATCCGTAAAACTGCCTGTATTGAAGTTCCGGATGTATTCCTGTGCGCGCAGGCCGGCACATTTTCCTTTCTGCTGATGGAAGAGGAGACAGGTGGCGGAAACCATTCGCACTTCTGGGAAGATTTCGGGCGCCGGCTGGCCTGCCTGCACAGGGTAAATGGAGGTTACTTTGGTCTGGATCATGATAATTACATAGGTTCTCTCAACCAGCAAAACAATCCTTGTGATCAATGGACGGATTTTCTGGCAGCACAACGCCTACAGCCAATGGTAGCAATGGCCCGGAGATCAGGGTTGCTCAACAGCCATGATTGTAATTCCTTCGACAGGCTTTTGCAGAGACTGAAAGACCTGATACCGTCAGAATCACCTTCTTTGCTGCACGGTGATCTCTGGAACGGAAATTTTATCAGGGGTAAAAACGGTTATGTTTGTCTGATAGATCCGGCTGTGTATTATGGACACAGGGAAATGGACATCGCCATGACCAGACTTTTCGGAGGATTTGATTCGCGTTTTTATGCAGCTTACAATGAAGCATTCCCGCTCGCATACGGCTGGGAAGAAAGGATATCGCTGAATCAGCTCTTTCCGATGCTGGTGCATGTAAATCTTTTCGGGGGAGGATACGTTTCGGATGTAAGGCAGGTACTCAGGCAATACCTGTGAATCCTTTACATGAAACTCTTCTGCTATTTTCTGATTTTTCCTTCCCTGCGTTCTTCCCACAACTGTTTGAAATTACCCGCAGCTATCTCCGGTAATTCCCTCCCGGGGCCCCACAAGCCTGAAAAAGCCTTCTTAAAAACCATATTTTTCAGCTTCGCACTGCCTGTATCCATCCATTTCCGGTTCAACATGATCTTCTTCCACGCAAACATGGAAAATGCATCAAACAATGAATAACTGCCCTGCTTCACACTGTCGTTTCGGTTATAAAGCAGCAATTCATGCAGATTGATTTTTACCGGACATACTTCGGTGCAACTGCCGCAAAGGGAGGAGGCAAAGCTCAGGTGTTTGTATTCATTCAGCCCTTTCATCCAGGGCGTGATGACCGATCCTATGGGCCCGCTGTACGTGGTTCCGTAAGCATGCCCGCCAATGGTTTTATAAACAGGACAGGCATTCAGGCAAGCCCCGCAGCGGATGCAACCCAGCGCACGCCGCTGGTTTTTCCGCGACAATACTTCCGAACGGCTGTTGTCGAGCAGAATCACGATCATCTCCGTTGGTCCGTCGGATTCGCCTTCCTGACGGGGCCCGCTGATTAGGCTGTTATAGGCAGTCATCTTCTGACCCGTACCGTGGGTGGCCAGCAAAGGCCAGAAAAGATCTAGGTTCTTTACCGATGGTATCACCTTTTCAATACCTGCTATTACAATATGCACATCGGGAAAAGCGGTACTCATTAAACCGTTGCCCTCATTTTCAGTAAGGCAGACAGAACCTGTATCGGCCACCAAAAAATTGGCTCCGGTAATTCCCACCCTTGCATGAAAGAATTTCTCCCTGAGCCTGCTGCGGACAAATGTCGTTATCTGTTCCGGGGTACTTCCCGGAGGAAGTCCGAATTTCTCATTAAAGAGTGCTGCAACATCTTCTTTTGATTTGTGCATAGCCGGGGTTACGATGTGGTAAGGCTGTTCGCCGGCCTGCTGCACTATAAACTCTCCCAGATCGGTTTCTATTGCCTCAACGCCGGCATCTCCGAGGTGCTTATTTAGCTCAATCTCCTCGGTAACCATGCTTTTGGACTTTACAACATATCCGGCTTCATACTTCTTAATTATCTCAAGAATTTCCTTTATGGCATCTCCTGCATCCTGCGCCCAGATAATTTTACCCCCGTTTTTCTCAAAATTGACTTCAAATTCAACAAGAAACTTTTCGAGGTCACCAATTACCTTATTTTTCAAATAAGCCGCCCGGGTACGGGCCAGTTCCAGGTTCGCATATTGTTGCTTTCCTGCTCTGACAGCCAGATCATACCGGCTGATATTATAACTAATCTTCCGGCGATGCTCAGTGTCGGCAGCCTTTAAGGATGAATCCTTTCTGAATTTGTTGTAAACTTCAATCATCAGCAGAATCAGCCAATTTTATTGATTTTGTCCACCCTCGATTTATGTCTTCCGCCCTCAAAATCAGTATTGAGAAACAATTTTACCGCTTTGATGGCATCATTAAAATCAATGAATCTTCCGGGTAAACACAATACATTGGCATCATTGTGCCGGCGGGTGAGTTCCGCCTGTTCGCTGTTCCAGCAGAGTGCACCGCGGATACCCTCGTATTTGTTCACAACCATGCATACGCCATTCCCGCTTCCGCAGATTACGATTCCGCGCGTGTGCAGCCCGTCATGAACCGCTATTGCCAGTTTATGCGCAAAGTCAGGATAATCAACGCTTTCTGTAGAAAAAGCCCCGTAATCCTGAAATTGATACCCTTCTTCCCTAAGTATTTTTATAAGAAATGACTTCAATTCGAACCCTGCATGATCGCTTGCCAATGCCAGTATTTGTGATTTATCCCACATTGTTAATAATTTTAATCACAAAATTAATCATTAATTGAGGTTATCAGCAGAGCCTGTTAGAAATAAGATACTTAAAAATTCCGGTTAACCGCTTAGACAAAATATTGAGCTGATAATCAGTAAAATATAGTTTATTAACAAAATTCTGTTAATTTCCGTTTAACATTGTTATAAAATTCTGAAAAATGAACGGATCCGTTCAGAATTTTCCGGATAGCATACATTAAGAATGAAATTGGTCTTATTTGTCAAAAACAATTAACACACAATCAACAGAAATAAACATCTTTCAGATACTTTTGTACCTGTTGGAATCAAATTATCAACAAACTGTTAATAGTTGGCTAAATATTTGTGATACAACATTAATCTGAACTTTTTCCGGTTAACCGGTTGTTGATAAACTACTGATAAGGAAAAAAACAAGAAGTAAAATCAACAATTTTCCAACAGTATTAACAGCAGTAATAATAATAATGATTTTAATTTAAAGATTTCATTATTAAAAACTGAAATGACCGATTTATTCACAAAACCATAGCGGGATGCAAACCAACTTAGAATTGCTGAGTCTGATTGATAAAATGCGGAAAGAAAAAAATGCGGTAATTCTGGCGCATTATTACCAGGTGCCGGAAATACAGGATATCGCCGATTTTGTCGGCGACAGCCTGCAACTTTCGCAAAAAGCAGCGGAAACCAATGCAGATATGATTGTTTTTGCCGGTGTGCATTTTATGGCCGAAACAGCAAAAATACTCAGTCCTGATAAAAAAGTACTGCTACCCGACCTTGAAGCCGGCTGTTCTTTGGCCGACAGCTGCCCTCCGGACGATTTTAAGCGCTTTATTGATGCTCACCCGGGGCATAAGGTGGTTTCGTATATCAATTGCTCTGCAGCCGTTAAAACGATGTCGGATGTAATCTGTACTTCCAGCAACGCGAGAATGATCGTGGATTCTTTCCCCATGGATGAAAAACTGATATTTGCGCCTGATAAAAACCTGGGCGCATACATCAACGGACAAACGGGACGCAACATGGTGTTGTGGGACGGGAGTTGTCATGTGCATAATCAGCTGAGCGACGAAAAAGTGATACAGCTGAAGATGGAGAATCCGGATGCAAAACTGATCGCACATCCCGAATGTCGCGGACCGGTGCTTGCACTGGCCGAATTCATCGGATCCACTGCCGCTTTGCTGGAATTTACCAGAAAGGATTCCCACAAACGGTATATTGTGGCAACCGAAGGCGGTATCATTCATCAGATGCAGAAAGCTTCTCCCGGGAAGGAATTTATTGTTGTGCCATCGGATGAAACCTGTTCGTGCAACGATTGTCCTTATATGAAACTGAACACGGTACAGAAATTGTACCTCTGTCTGAAAAATGAATCGCCGGAAATTTTACTGGATGCCGCTGTTATAGAACGGGCCAAAGAACCGATTATCAGGATGCTGGAAATTTCAAAAGCAGCAAAACTGATCAGATAGTTTAAATTCCGCTGATTTGCGTAATTTTACAAAATGCGAAAATCACTGCTGTTTCTGGTTTTTGTGATGGTTGCCTTTCTTCTGAAAGCGCAGGACAACACCGTTGTACCCAACGGATTCAACCGCTTTTACCATCCCGATGGCAAGGTTTCCAGCGAAGGAATGATGCGCGACGGAAAACCGGATGGTTACTGGAAAACTTACTGGGAAAACGGCACACTGAAATCGGAAGGAAACCGCAGAAATTTTGAACTCGACAGCATCTGGAGTTTTTATGACGAAAACGGTAAAACCACCCTGCAGATAGGATATCTGAACGGAAAAAAGGAAGGCATCCGCCGCACCATCAGGGAAAACGAAATCATTGAAGAAAACTTTTCAAATGACGTGAAACACGGGCTAACCGTGTATTATTATCCGGACGGGAAAGTGATGCGGACCATCAATTTCGAAAACGGCCTGGAAAACGGATTTGCCCGGGAATACGATCAGGAAGGAACGGTGATTACCATGATTGAATACCGGCGCGGATTTGTGGTAGACCGTGAAAACATCAACCGCCGCGACCGTAACGGGCTGAAACAGGGAAAGTGGAAATTCTTTTATCCTGACGGAAAGGTAAAAACCGAAGGCAATTACCGCGACGATAAACGCAACGGCTACTTCAAGGAATATGACGAAAAAGGCATGCTCATTGATATTGCCAAATATGTGAATGATGTTAAACAGGAAGAGCCGCCCGAACTGGCCAGGCTGGATGTGCGCACCGACTATTATCCTGATGGAAAGGTAAAAACGAGGGCAAGTTACAAAGGCGATACCCCCGAAGGCGTCCGGAGGGAGTATGATGAAAAGGGGCAGGTGGTGGCGGCCTATACCTTCACCAACGGCGTAATTACGGCCGAAGGGATTATTGACGATGAAGGAGTAAAGGACGGACCATGGAAGGAGTTTTATGCCGATGGTACTATGAGATCGGAAGGTGTTTACCGGAACGGCAAACGCATCGGCAAATGGCGCTTCTACCATCAGAACGGGAACCTGGAGCAGGAAGGTAATTACAATAATCAGGGGAATACCGATGGTTTGTGGAAATGGTATTACGAAGACGGACTGATGCTGCGGGAGGAGAATTTCCTGAACGGCAAATCAGAAGGACTTTTTACCGAATATGATGAAAACGGGACCGTAATCATTCAGGGTGAATATGTTGACGGACTGGAGGAGGGATTCTGGAAATACCAGCACGGCGATCACCGTGAAGAAGGCACCTACCGCGGCGGAATGCGCAACGGTGACTGGAAATATTATTACGACAACGGGCAGCTGAGCTTTCAGGGCGCCTTTATCGACGACAATCCCAACGGGCGCCATAGCTGGTTCTGGCCAAACGGTAAAAAGAAAGACGAAGGCGAGTACCTGATGGGTATGAAAAACGGCGACTGGATTCAGTACAATACCGATGGAACGGTATTCATGGTTATCAGCTACCAGAACGGCATCGAAAAGAAATACGACGGCGTAAGAATTAAACCGGAACCCCTTGAGTAGATTTCGGATTTCGGATTTTAGATTTATTATGCTGTTTTAACAGGGAAAAGTGAGGTTTAAGAATTTCTAATTTCTAATTGATAAATAGCACAACATCGTT
>DJGZ01000053.1 GCA_002433025.1 Bacteroidales bacterium UBA5833 | reverse complement strand
TCCACAACTTTTGTGCATGATCCCTGAAACTTCAGCGGAGGGAACAAGAGAGAAACCGCGATAAACAAAAAAACCGGCGAAAGCCGGTTTTTTTCGGTGGTATCGGCCGGGATCGAACCAGCGACACACGGATTTTCAGTCCGTTGCTCTACCTACTGAGCTACGATACCCCGTTTTGAGGCTGCAAAGGTAAGCAAGAAATATTCAATTTAACAAATATTTTAAAAAAAATTCTCTCCCTCGCCTGAAAATCAGGTAATTTTGCAAACCCGTCACCATATTTTGCGACGAGCGCGGCACCCATTGTGCTGATCACCAAAAAAACAGCATGAATTCAGGCCTTCAGGACAATTCCTTCAGACTCATCGTTGATCTTGGCAATACCAGGGCAAAACTGGCTGTTTATGAAGGCGGGCGCGTAGTTTTACTCGAAACAGCAGAAAACCCGGATCCTGAAAAACTTAAGGCGCTGCTTCCGGAACAGTTCATCCCGTCGGGCGCCATTATCAGTTCCGTTGCGGGAGATCCCGGACCTTACATGAAAGCTCTGGGCAACTTCAGGTGGATCAATCTTGACTACAACACCCCGCTGCCATTCACAAACCACTACCTTTCACCCGAGACGCTCGGGAGGGACAGGATTGCATTGGTTGCCGGGGCGAGGCACCTTTTTCCGGGCTCCGACCTGCTGGTAATAGATATGGGCACTGCCATAACCTTTGATTTCATCAACGGGCAGGGCGAATACAAGGGTGGGGCAATATCTCCGGGACTCACCACCCGTTTCAGGGCACTGCATAATTTTACAAAACGTTTACCGTTATTGAATCCTGTAGAAATCAATTACCTGACAGGGCGGACAACTGATGAATCCATTTTATCCGGAGTAATCAATGGCATCAGGGCTGAAACAGACGGTATCATTGAAGAATACTTACATCTGTATCCCCAACTAAAAATAATTCTTTCAGGAGGGGATATGTTTTATTTTGAAAAAAAACTGAAAAATAACATCTTTGCAACCCCCAATCTGGTGATTACCGGATTGAAACAAATACTCGACTACAATCTTGAAAAGTAAACGCGCTATTACACTGCTGCAGACACTGATTTTACTCCTCTGCATCATTCAGGCCTCAGGGCAGAACCGGATCAGTTCCCCTTATTCCCGCTTTGGCATTGGCGACCTGATGCCCAACAGCAGTGTTTATAACATGGCAATGGGCGGAATATCCTATGGGGTAAGTTCTCCATTCTTTGTCAATACCGCCAACCCTGCGACCTACACTTCGTTTGACACCCTGTCATTTGTATTTGACATCGGAGCCCACACCCGGCAGTCGAAACTGATCACACAGGACCTGAGTCAAACGGCCAATTTTACCTCTCTGGGATACCTCTTGTTCGGGTTTCCGGTAACCCGCTGGTGGAGAAGCAGCCTCGGCCTGCTGCCTTACAGCGGAACCGGGTACCAAATGATTGACAAGCAGGTTGACGATGTTTTGGGAAGTTATTCCCGTGAGTACGAGGGTAGCGGAGGAATCAACAAGTTTTACTGGGGAAACAGCATCTCAATCACCCGCAGGCTGAGCGCCGGATTTAACCTGACTTATCTTTTCGGAACCATAGAGAAATTCAGCGCGACCACTTTCCCTGATTCAGCATACAGGATGAATTACAAAATCCTGACATCCACCAAAATACATGACCTGATGCTGAACTACGGTCTGTATTACAAATACAATTTCAGCAACGGGATTCAGCTGGGCGCCGGATTGGTCGCCGGAACCAACAGTAAAATCAGCGCCACCGAGAACAGATTGGGATACCGCTATTTCATTACCAGTACCGGAGTGGACAATGTGATTGATACCGTACTGAACGAACCCTCCGTGAAGGGTGATATTCTGCTTCCTGCCAATATAGGGTTCGGATTTTCGCTGGCAAAAACCGATAAATGGCTTGTGGGGGCTGATTACCAGTTGCAATTGTGGGAAAAATATCGTTACTTTGATCAACCGGATTCTTTGAAAAACAGTATGAGGTTCTCGGTCGGGGGGCAGTACACTCCTTCCGTCTCAACAGTCTCAAACTATTTTCAGCGCATTACCTACCGGGCAGGTTTCAGGTATTCGAACAGTTTCCTGGAACTGAGGAATCAACGGATTGATGAGTTTGGCATAAGTTTTGGACTTGGACTACCACTCCCACGTACCAGATCAACCATAAACCTTGCTGCGGAGATCGGGACAAGGGGAACAACAACAGAAAATCTGATAAAAGAGAACTTTGTCCGTTTCACTTTAGGTCTTTCTATCTTTGAACGGTGGTTCATTATCAGAAAATATGATTAACAATAAAAATAACAATGTCATGAAAAAGGGTGTAAAAGCATTCATCTTCCTCCTGATGATCAGCCTTGGTTTTACCGGGGTATCCAGGGCGCAGACTGATGATGATTCCGAAGAAAAGGCAACAGCTGCCGGTCCTAAATACGGCGCTGACTCAGCCTCCTGTGTAATGCACCTGTCGTTATACCGGGAGTTCTATAAGCAGAAAAACTTTAAAGACGCCCTTCCCCACTGGCGCTGGGTGTTTTTCAACTGCCCCGTTGCCAGCCAGAATACTTACATTGATGGTGCCAAAATTTTCAGCACAAAGATTGATGAGTGCAAAGAGCCTGCTTTACGCGAGAAGTTTATTGACACCCTGATGATGGTTTACGACCAGCGCATCAGGCATTTCAACCGCGAAGGCTATGTGCTGGGCCGCAAAGGCATCGATCTTTTCACCTACCGCACCGAAAAAACAGAACTCATCTATCCCGTGCTTAAGAAGTCGGTGGAACTTTCAGGTAATAAGTCGGAAGGCGCTGTGCTGGTCTATTATTTCAGGGCCATTATCTCTATGGTTGACCTTCAGAAACTGGATAAATCAGCCATTGTTGACGGTTACGATCAGATTAGTGAAATCATTGATTTCAACATCAAAGCCAACCAGGATAAAGCCAAGGCTCTTGCCAACTGGGAAAACATCAAGGCAAATATCGAATCAACCTTCGAACCGTTTGCTACCTGCCCTGATCTGATCAGTATTTATGATAAAAAATTCACCGAGAAACCGGATGATATTGAATTGCTGAGCAAGATCACCAATGTGCTTGAACGTAAAAAGTGCACCGATTCGGAATTGTTCTTCAAGGCTACCGAAAAACTGCACAAACTGCAGCCCAGCGCCCAGTCGGCTTACCTGATGGGCAGTCTGAACCTGGAGAAGAACAACATCAGCAAAGCCGCGGAATATATGCAGGAGGCCGCCAATCTTTTCGAAGACAATACCGACAAGATCAAGGCGCTGAACCTGCTGGCCAACATCAACTTCAACCAGCGCAACTATTCGCAGGCCCGTGCCAACGCGCAGAAAATACTGCAACTTGACCCGAACTACGGCAAAGCCTACATCCTGATCGGAGACCTCTACGCCGCCAGTTCCTCAATGTGTACCGAAGATGACATGGGTGGGAAAACCGTATTCTGGGCAGCCGTTGATAAATATGCAAGGGCCCGCAGCGTTGACCCCTCAGTGGAGGCTGAAGCCAACAGCAAAATCGCCCAGTTCTCGAGGCATTTTCCGCCGGCCAGCGACCTCTTCTTCCGCGACCTGAACGAAGGCGGTTCCTATACAGTCGGATGCTGGATCAACGAAACCACCACCATCAGGGCAGCTAAATAAGTCTTGATTTGTGAAATCCTTTTCAGGTAACACCCTTATTAAAATTACGCTCGGAAGCGTTGTCACCTTCACCCTGGTGGCAGCGCTTTCCGGCTGTAAAAACGACCCTGGTGAAATCGCCCGGCTCAATCAGCCTGACACCATCGCAACAATGTACGCAAAGGAGGTAAGCATCTCGGAAAGCGAACAAGGAAGGATTAAATATACCCTCACCGCACCCGTGCTCCGTCGCTACGAGTCCCCCGAAGGTGCCGTGATCAGGTTTCCGGAGGGCTTCAGGGTTATTTTTTACGATTCGCTGAATCCTGAAAAGGTCAGGACAGAAATCACGGCCGATTACGGCATTAACAACGAAATGGCCAAAACAATGGAAGCCCAACGCAATGTGGTGGTGACCAATTACCTTAAAAATGAAAAACTGAATACGGAACATCTTATCTGGAACCAGAATACGAAAAGGGTAAACTCGGATAAGATGGTTACCATTACCACCCCTGATAAAATCCTTTATGGCGAAGGCATGGAGGCGGATGAAAAATTCTATAACTGGACAATCAAAAAGCCCAGGGGTGAGATGTATATCAATGAAGACCAGTAGACTGATGATGGATTACTTCCGATAATTATTAACTTTGCATAAACCTGTTTTATAAACTAAATGGAATTACTTATTCCTGTTGTTATTACAATTCTGTTCTCGGCATTTTTCTCCGGTATGGAGATCGCTTTTGTTACAGCAAACAAGCTGAAGATAGAAGTTGACAAAAACAAGGATTTTCTTCCGGCCAGGATACTCTCCAAATTCGTTAAAAAACCTTCACGCTTTATCGGTGCATTGCTTTTGGGGAACAACATTGCCCTTGTAATTTATGGTATCTATATTGCCCGTATCCTTGAACTACCGTTAAGGCAGCTCCTGCCTGCAGGTGCAGGGGCGGAGGCAATGCTGCTGATCGCGCAGACCCTGGTATCCACCCTGATTATTTTACTGTTTGCAGAGTTCCTGCCTAAAATACTTTTCAGGATTAATCCGAACAGCACGCTGAGCTTTTTCGCCATCCCCGTTTACCTGTTCTATATTCTCTTTTATCCGGTAATTATCTTTTTTATCGGGCTTTCTGAACTGACACTCAAATATCTCTTCAAAGTGAATATCACTCAGCCTGACTATGCATTCGGAGTGGTTGATCTCGACCACTTTCTGAGCGAATCCACGGCCGGCAAGCCTGAAGAGAGCGAGGATTATCAGGAAATACAGATGTTTCAGAATGCGAGAGACCTTGGAAACATCAAATTGCGCGAATGCATGGTCCCCCGGAATGAGATCATCGCTTTGAACCAGAATGAGTCCATCGACAAACTGAACGAACTCTTTATCGAATCGGGGCACTCCAAAGTGCTTATCTACCAGGAAAGCATAGACAATATCATCGGATACACCCACTCTTATGATCTTTTCAGAAAACCCGTATCCATAAAGGAAATTACAAAGCCGGTGATGATTGTTCCGGAAACCATGCCTGCCAGCACCCTGTTGAACAAATTTATGGGCGAGCGCAGGAGTGTGGCGCTGGTGGTGGATGAATTCGGCGGTACCGCGGGCATGCTTACCATTGAAGATATTATTGAGGAGATTTTCGGTGAAATTGACGATGAATATGATGTTGAAGAACTGGCCGAAAAACAGATCGACGAAAATACCTACCTCTTTTCGGGCCGCCATGAAATTGATTACCTGAACCAGAAATACCGCCTTGACCTTCCTGAATCGGATGATTATGAAACACTTGCCGGGTTTATCATTTCTTTCCACGAAAGCATTCCGGCAGAAAACGAGGAGATCCGCGCCGGCAATTTCCTTTTTACCATAGTGCGTGCCTCCGAAACCCGCATTGAAGAGGTTTTGCTCAAAGTGAACCCGGCCTGATATGTCCTGAAACATATTTTTGTTTTTGCCCGTCCGCTTAAGGCTATCCTGTTTATTTACATAATTTTAGCCAATGGGCAAAATAATTTTTATCCTTGAACTTTATTTGTAAATTTGCACCCTCTTATAAAAAACTTAACAAATGGCTTTAATCGGAGATATTCGTAAACGTTCAGGATTACTTGTTATCATCATTGGCGTGGCGCTGGCCGCTTTTGTATTGGGTGACCTTTTATCGAACCGCAGTCCCAGGCGTGGCATCAACACCATCGGCAAAATAAACGGAGAGCAGATACTGGCCACTGATTTTAACCAGCGCGTAGATGAAAACATTGAAGCAAGAAAACTGAATACAGGCAATGAAAACCTGTCGCCCGACGAGCAGTTCCAGATCAGGCAATCCACCTGGGAGCAGGTAATCAACGAAACCCTGCTGCTGACAGAAGTTGACCGTCTTGGTTTAACGGTTTCCACCCAGGAACTCGACGATCAGATCAGGGGTAAGAATCCGCACACATACATTCAGCAGAGTTTCCGCGACCCTGAAACCGGCGCTTTCGACCCTGCCAACGTGATCAGTTTCCTCCAGAACCTCGATAACGTTGACCCGCAAATGAAACAGCGCTATCTTACCATCGAAAAAGCCATCAAGGAAGACCGGCTGAATACCAAATACCGCAACCTGATTGCCAGAGGATTTTATGTACCCGCCGCTTTTGCCAAACGTGACTATGATGCGCGCAACACCAAAGCCAGGGCCCGCTACTACGGCGCTCCTTACACCAGTATTGCAGATAGTGTGGTTACAATTACAGACGCGGATTTTGAAAAGTTTTACAAGGATAATAAACACAAGTATCAGCAGGAAGCGTCAAGAGACATTGAGTACGTGACTTTCGAGATTCTGCCTTCGCAGGAAGACCGGGATAAAATCAACGAACAGGCCGGAAAGCTTTACAATGAATTTGTAACTACCGACAATCTGATTTCATTTGTCAATACCACCTCCGATGAGCGTTATGACAGTACCTGGATGAAAAAGGGTTCATTACCCTATCAGCTCGACTCCCTGATGTTTAATTCGCCGGTTGGTACAGCCTTCGGACCCTATATCGAAAACAACGCCTATAACATGGCCAGACTGGTAGATGTACAGTCGCGCCCCGACTCATTGAAAGCCAGCCATATCCTGGTTACTTACAAAGGAACCAACGTTAATCCGGCAACTACCTTGACAAAGGAACAGGCAAAAGCCAAAGCCGACAGCATCCTGAATGTAGTGAAATCAAGCGCCGCCAAATTTGACGAACTGGCTGAAACCATGAACGACGACCAGACCGCTGCCAAGACTAAAGGAGACCTGAACTGGTTCGCCGACGGCGCCATGGTTCCTGCATTCAACAATGCCGTGCTGAACGGAAAGACCGGTGACATAACCGTTGTTGAGACACAGTTTGGTTATCATGTGATTAAAATTACCGGCAAGACGGCTCCGATTAAAAAAGTGCGTGTTGCCAAGGTTAAACTGGCCATTGAACCCAGTTCAAAGACCATGCAAGATGTATATACCCTGGCCAGCCAATTTGCAACCGAATCGAAGAATGTTGAGGGATTCAACAAACTGCTTGAAGAAAAAGGCTACACCAAACGCCTGGCCGAACGCATCAGCAAGGATCAGAACTCCATTCCCGGCATTCAGCAGGCACGAGAAGTGATCAGATGGTCATTCGACAACAAACGGGAAATTGGTGACATCTCCCCCGTTTTCGACCTTGACGGCAGATACCTTGTTGCCAACCTGAAAGAGATCCGTGAAAAGGGCGCGCCGACACTCGCACAACTAAGGGAGTTTATTGAACCCCTTGTAAAACGTGAAAAGAAAGCTGAAACATTGATCGCTGAAATCAATAAAGAGATCAAGACCCTTGCTGACCTTGATAAAGGCTACCGTGCACTTGGAATGAAAGCCGATACCAACGAAATTGCCTTTGCCGCCTCTAACCTTCCCGGTTATGGTAAGGAAGACGAAGTAATCGGCATTCTCTTCACCCTGAATGCAGGTCAGATGTCGAAACCGGTGAAAGGAAACCAGGCAGTATTTATTGTTGTGAACGACGAGCTGGTTGCCGCTCCTCCCAAAGACGATTTTACCACGGAAAAACGGATGCTGCAGAATGCTTTCCGCACCCGCGCCCAGCGTGAAGCCACCGAAGCATTGAAACGTAAGGCAAATATTGAAGATAACCGTTTGATGTTCTTCTGATCTGTTCCTGATACAATCTTATAAGGCTTCCTGACAGGAAGCCTTTTTTTTGCAACTATTTTTTGCTCAGGCATCCGGTTTTATCATAATTTCACTATTTTTATCCCTATATTATATATGTGACATAAGCCAATTGTTTACTGTCACAAAGATTTTACATTTCAGGCATACACAGGCGTTGCAATCTATTGACATACCAGGGCAGCCAGATAATCATTTATCACAAAAAACTGAAAATTGCTCTATCAATTATCTCAACCAGGCCCCATCTGTTGATCGGATAATGTCAGCCCTGAAGAACTGAAAATTTGCACCATTATCATTGAATTCCGGGTCATACACCTAGTTACTGCTTATAGATATTACCGGGTAGCAATCCGCTGAACAAAATAATCAAAGAAATGAAAATCATAACCAGTCTTGCCGGGGACCTTATCTCCCTTATTTATCCCAGAGTTTGTCTGGCATGCGGAAAAATACTTTACCAAAAGGAGAACATCCTTTGCTTTTCCTGCCTTTATCATCTTCCAAAAACCAACTTTCACCTGATGGAAGACAATCCTGTGGCACGGCAATTCTGGGGAAAGATCAATTTTGCAGCAGCAACTTCGTGCTATTACTTTACCAAAGGAAGCAGGGTGCAGCACCTGGTGCATCAGCTAAAGTATAAGGGCTATAAAGAAATCGGTGAATACATCGGGAAACTTTATGGCAACGAGTTGGTAAAATCACCGCTTTTCGGGGGAATTTCTGCTGTGATTCCGGTGCCATTGCATCCGCGAAAGCTGTTGAAAAGGGGCTATAATCAGGCGGAATGGTTCGCGCGCGGCCTGGCCGTTTCCATGCAGACAGAACTGGATATCAGCACCCTGATCCGCTCGCAGGCATCTGAAACCCAGACCAGGAAATCGAGATTCAGACGATGGGAGAATGTGAAGGAAATTTTCAGGCTTACAGATGCAGGCCGACAGGCAGGCAAACATGTGCTACTGGTTGATGATGTGATTACTACGGGATCAACCCTTGAAGCGGCAGGGCATGCCCTGATGCAGGTGCCGGGCATCAGGATCAGTGTTGCTTCCATCGCCTGTGCCGTTAAATAGTCATCAGACAATGCTAAGTTTCAGCATATTTGTTTTGCCGGGAGTTCCGATGGGGATGCTTGAAACGTAAATAATGTAATTACCCTGAGCAATACAGCCACGTGCAATCAGTGCTTTACGCATATCAAGCATGGCGGCATCGGTATTGGTAAATTTCTCAATGTAAAATCCCTCAATTCCCCAGACCAGGCTTAGGGCGCAAAGCAAGCGGCGGTTATTAGAAAATATATAAATGCCTGCGCCCTTGCGATGGCTGGCGAGCCTGAAAGCGGAATATCCTGTGTGCGTCATTGCTATGAGGGCCCTGGCGTTAACTTTCCCGGCAAGATCAGCCGCCGCCATAATTACTGCATCCGAAATCCTGCGCTCAGGCGGTGCTTCTTCATAATTTATTTCAGGAAAGTAGATGCCACTGGATTCCACATCGGAAATGATCCTGTTCATGGTCTCCACCGTCTGAACTGGATATTTGCCCACGGAGGTCTCCCCGCTGAGCATCAGTGCATCGGCACCGTCGAGTACCGAATTGGCAACATCGCTGACTTCGGCCCTGGTAGGACGCAGGCTGCTGATCATGCCTTCCATCATCTGGGTGGCCACGATAATGGGCTTGGAGGCGGCAATGCACATACGTACAAACTTCTTTTGCACGATGGGAACCTGCTCCTGGGGAATTTCAACCCCAAGGTCGCCACGGGCAATCATTATGGCATCAGATGCCCGGATTATTGCCTCAGCATGCTCAACGGCTTCCGGTTTTTCAATTTTTGCCACTATCCTCAGCGAATGGGCTTCAGGATACAGTGCAATCCTGCGGCGCAGTTCCTCAATATCAGCAGCCGTTCGTACAAACGAAAGCGCCACCCACTGAATATTGTGCTTTAAAACAAAATCCAGGTCCGAAAGGTCCTTTTCAGAAAGGCTGGGCAGGCTGAGATTGGTCCGGGGCAAATTAACCCCTTTCCGGGAACTCAGCATCCCTCCCTGAATAACTTTTGCCCGTACCAGGTTTTCACCATCGCTCTCAACCGCACGGAGCAACAGTTTGCCATCATCGAGCAATATATCTTCCCCTGGCCTGACATCACGGGCGAAATCAGCGTAATTCACACTGATCACTCCGTTGCGGCAAAGGCCCCCATTACCGTTGATTGCCACCTCTTCGCCAACCAATAGCTCCATCGCATCATGTTCAACCTCCCCCGTCCTTATTTTGGGTCCTGAAAGGTCGGCCAGCACAGCCACATGCAGTCCGAGCCCGGCATTGAGCTTTTCAATGGTTTGAACCGAAGCAGCATGAACCTCATGTGATCCATGTGAAAAGTTCAGCCTGAATACATTTACTCCAGCCAGCATCAGGCTGCGCAGGACGGGTTCTGCATTGGACGCCGGCCCGAGGGTTGCAACAATCTTGGTCTTTCGCATAACTTAGAATTGATCTACAACAAATTTAATCAATTAAAGTGGCCTTTCCTTCACGCGATCAGGAAAATATTCAACACGAAACCTTTGGCTTACAGGCATCACTATACCGCTGATAATCTGTAACAACGAGATTGCAGGCTGTCCTCAGACCTGACCCATTTTTTATTACTTTTGCAGGCTCAAATCAGGGTTATCTTGACACAGGCAGAAATATTTATTCTTGTTGCAGCATTATCGGCAGAAGGCTTTGCAGGATCATGGTATACCGGCGCGTTGCACAGGAAACTTGACGAACCATTACCGGCGGCAATGCCTGTTGTGCTGGCTTTGATCAGGTCACTGGTTATGATGGCCGGATTTTTTGCCGGAGCAGCCATCAGCCCGTTTATCAATGACAACAAGATCATTTTCGGCCTGATCCTGATTTTTATTACAGGGCTGAAAATATCCATTGAAACTTTCCGCTTTAACCCTGAAGAGAAGATAATACTTGTTGATAATTTCACCACACTTTTGCTTTGGTCGGTTGCAGGAAGCTTCAGCGTTTTTCTGGCCGGGGCGGGAGCCGGACTGGGTATTGCCGTCAGTTATACGGCATTGGCCGCATTTTTTCTGATTTCAGTGCCCGGATCTTATGCCGGCTTAAACTTTGGTGCCAGGAAAGGGCTGAGACCCGGTGTAAGGTACATGGTTTTAGCCTCTGGAGTGCTGATTGCCATTATTTCATTTCGTTTGCTTATTCTTCTATTACTCTGAACTTCATGAAAAAAACCCTTTTCATTATTCTGCTTCCCTTGTTTGGCGCCGCTGTTGCCCAGCCTCCGGCGGGTTACTACAACAGTGCATCCGGTTTATCCGGTACAGCACTGCAGGCCGCCTTGCACAATATAATTGACAATCACAATGTAATCAGCTATTCAGGGCTGTGGACCGCTTTCCAGACTACAGACGACCTGCCCAACGGGAAAGTATGGGACATGTATTCCAATTGCTCCTGGACCTTTGGCGCTGATCAGTGCGGCAATTACAACAGTGAGTGCGACTGTTACAACCGTGAACATTCATGGCCAAAGAGCTGGTTCAATGATCAGCCGCCGATGAACTCCGACCTGTTTCATATTTATCCAACCGATGGCTGGGTAAACAACAAACGCAGCAATTATCCCTTCGGCACTGTATCATCGCCAACCTATACTTCAGGCAACGGAAGCAAACTCGGTAACTGTTCCTATCCGGGCTATTCCGGGGTGGTTTTCGAACCCATCAATGAATATAAAGGGGACTTTGCCAGAACCTATTTCTATATGTCGGTGCGTTATTACAATGAGGACAGTAACTGGCCCGGCAGCGATATGACCATAGGGGCGCAGCTCAGGCCGTGGGCCTTGGCCATGATGCTGGAATGGCACCAGAACGATCCGGTGAGTACCAAAGAAACGGAAAGAAACAATGCCGTTTACACTTACCAGCAGAACCGCAACCCGTTTATCGATCACCCTGAATTTGCCCTGCAGATCTGGGGTGACCCTACCGGAATTTATGCTGATAAAATAAACCGGCAAATCAGGGTGTATCCGGTACCGGCTGAGAATTTCTGCGTAGTTGACCACAACGGATTTTACCAGCCTCAGTCCGTTACAATTACCCTTACGGATATCACCGGTAAACAATATACTACAGATTTTACCGCTGACGGATTCACCGTAAATGTCAACACTTCGATGCTTAACCGCGGAGTATATTTCATTACAATGGAGGAACCCGGCAAGTTGCCGGCCTATGCCAAAATCATTAAATAAGTTGCTTCGGCTATGTCTGTTATCCGCCTGACCAAAGAGTTCAAATTCGAGATGGCACATGCCCTGCCCGGCTATGACGGGCCATGCCGCCATATTCACGGTCATTCTTATGAGTTGTATGTAACCATAAAGGGAGAACCGATCAGCGATCCGGCTTCGCCGCACTATGGTATGGTCATGGATTTCAGGTTGTTGAAAGAAATTGTCCGGGGTAAAATTGTGGATGAATTTGACCACTCCCTGGTGTTACACAAAGCAACAGCCCCTGAAGAATTCCGCGGAATGAAAGATTTTGTAGGCAGGCTGATCCTTGTTGATTATCAGCCTACCAGCGAAAACCTGCTATCGGATTTTGCTTACAGACTGAAAAACGCATTGCCCGAAAATATTAAACTGCACAGTCTTAAGTTGCGCGAAACGGTGACTTCTTACGCAGAATGGTTTTCAGATGACAACTGATCCGGATTAATCTGCTGATTCAGCGCCCTTGTTGAACAATAAGCGGTTCATTTTATAGTATAGGATATTTTTATCAATGGGCTTGGGGATGTAATCATTACAGCCGGCCTCCATGCATTCGTCCTTGTCTTCAGCAAGTACATTGGCTGTTTGTGCGATCACAGGCAAAGCCGGTCTGATCTTCCTGATCCTGCGGGTAGCGTCGTAACCATTCATTACCGGAAGTTGCATATCCATAAGCACAAGGTCCACTTCATTTTCAGCGATCAGCTCAACGGCCTCCCTGCCATCTGAGGCATAAAGCAGGTTTGCTTCCGTACGGGTTAGCAAAACAGTAAGAAAACGCATATTTACCGGATCATCTTCAACCATCAGAATGGTCTTCCCTTTCCAGTTATATACCTTGCGGATTTCCCTGACAGGGATACTGCCTGTTGTCTCCGGATTATTTAATTTAAGCGGGATCCGGAAACGAAATGTTGCTCCCTGACCGGGAGCAGAGTCTATCTCTATCCGTTCTCCAAAGAGAGATACGAGCCCCTGGCTGATCGGAAGACCCAGCCCTACACCGCCATAATGGCGGGAAATTCCTGAATCCAGACGGTGGAAACGCTCAAATATCACGTTATGGAATTCGGCATCTATGCCTATTCCGGTATCTTTTACGAAGAATTCGATACGTGTTTTATCATTTGCTATGTTGAAACCAAAAGTTACTGTACCAACTGACGTAAATTTGATTGCATTCGATAAAAGATTCCAGAGTATCTGCCTGACTTTGAATTCGTCAGTCTGAACAACAAGATCCGTATACTGATCAGGCGTTTCCAGTTTCAGTTCAACAGCAACCTTTCCCATTGAGGTGCGGATATTCTCAAACTCCGCCTTCAGGGATTGCATGAAGCGGCCCAGCTCACAAATGTTTTCCCTTAAATGAACCTGGCCGGAATCAATCATGGCAAGTTCGATAACATCATCAATCAGCCTGAGCAGATGTGTACCGCTGTTTTTCATAATCTGCAGGTATTCCCTGCGTTCATCAGGATCGGGATCTCCCTCGTTGATGACATCAATAAATCCCATGATATGGTTCATCGGGGTCCTTACCTCATGGGATATGCCGGCCAGAAAAGCCGATTTCAGCTTATCCGAAGCCTCCGCGCTCATCAGCGCCTTTTTCAGTTTCTCTTCGGTCCGTTTCCTCGACAGTGCATTCACAAGAATCTGCCCGGTTAAACTGAAAATATTCACACTCTGCTCATCCCAGTGATATGGCCTGCTGTACATGTCAAAACCGATGTAGCCCATAAACTCCCTGCCCACAAAGAGTGGAATATTGATCAGGGATTCTATGTTCAGTAAATCGAAAAAGAAAGGAAGTTCTTCTGTACCTTCGGTAATACCTGCCTCATCTCTTCTGAGTTGAAAAGTTTTGCCGGATCTTAACCTTAGAAAATACTCTTTAATATCCCTGATTAATATGGAAGACTGGCAGGAGCGGTGCGATTGTCTGATGTCATCATCCCACTCATGGGTGATGCGGATGTATGATTCATCTTCGGAAATGCCAACCAGGTAGGCGCGTTCAGCCTTGTTGAACCGGGCAACCCTTTCGAGGGCATCCTCTATGATGGCATCGATATTTGAGATATCTGTGTTGATCAGCTCTGAAGAAATACGGCTGATATATTCAATGAATGCAGCCCTGTTCTTAAGCTGGTCCTCACTTTTTACCCGTTTGCTGATATCCCGGTAAATGCCGAAAATCCGCTGATGGCCATAATTATTGTTGAAAGGGACCCCCATAATGGAAACATCAAACCAGGAGCCGTCCTTTTTCATCCTTTTACTTTCCACCATGACCCTCCGGCCTTCCCAGTTGGAGCGGGTTAATTCCAGTGCTTCATCCAGCATCAGGCCTGGTGAGATCAGCTCATCAAGTTTTTTCCCAAGTACTTCTTGTCCCTTATACTGAAACAGGCGTTCAAATTCAGGATTGACATCCAGAATCCTGTTTTCACCGTCGACCATCGCGATTGCTTCCGGCGCCGATGCAAAGAGATGCTTATACTTTGTTTCTTCGAAAAGCAGGTCGGAATTGCTGATCCTGTTGCGCACCGATACCGATACCATCCGGCTCACTGTACTGAGCATTTCGAGTGACTCTCCATGTACTCCAGGCTCCCCGTCATCACATATAAACAGCAACGATGTCTGTTCTTCAAGTGGATATATCAATGCCGTGTAAATGCTACCTCCGAAAGGCAGTTTAAAATGTCCGGAAAGGCTTCCGGATACTTCACGATTTCCATTAATTACCGGACCATGCAAGGCCTCGAAAACAGCCTGCGACAAACTCCCTGAATCCGGTACTTGGGTAACTGAACCGCCGGGATGCTGAAAGAGCAACTCCCTGATACTGACCGCAGATCCCGAACGATCGGCAATAAAAATAAATATATGCCTGAACTTTAATATACTAGCAAGCGATTGGATTACTGCAAACTCCTCTGCCGGTATATCGGCAAAAACGCGGGGATTGTCCATCAAAATTCGTCTCTTAGCTGGTTTAGTACCTGATCAGCACTAATTCATCAAGTCACTGATCACGGATAATATTAGTTAATGTAATAAAAGTAGAAAAGTAAGTGTGTCGTCGTGCAATAATAGGACTTTTTTGCCCTCACGGCCATTCAGACAGACTTTTTAATGAATTATTGAAATCTCCACTTCAAATAACGACTTCAGAACGCAAATTGCGGTACCTTTACAATGACATAAAGTTGCGCTTCCGGCTTGCAACGCAAGTTAACAACAGGGAGTGCATATGAATTGTATCTATATTATTATTCGTTATATGTGTTTATTCAAGCGCCGCAACATTATCCGTTTTACGGCATTCTTCCTGATTCTGCTGCCTGTCAGTGATAATCTGATTGCACAGGAAAAGATGCAGATATGCAGTTTCCCTGATATCAGGCAGGTAATCCGACCTGAGGGATTTACCCATTTTGTAAACCCGTTTCATTCCAACTACATTCATGGTGTATACAACTCGCAGGAACAGGTATTGTGCTGCTATGATGACCATATGATGGTGTATGATAAAGCGCAACATTTCTGGCAGGTGTTTTCGGGATCGGACGGTTACCTTAACCTTGCTTTATCAAATATCTCTGCAAGAGATTTTCATCGCACCTTTTTTGAGGATTATGATGATTTTATTGTCTGCTCCGTCGATGGCCGGATGCGCCCCCGTGCCGACTCCATGAAGATCATCAACCTTTTCGACAAAAGGAAGGGCACCCTCACACCACTTAGCTACCCTGAATACGCCGACCTGAAGAAAGGCCTTCAAAACAGGGAATTTAATGACCCGGATTTTACATGGTATACTGAACCCGGAAATTACTCCTCTGTTTTCAGGAAAAATAAAAACAGCGGACAGGTTTCAAACATTTCAGCCCGGCCAATGGCATTCAATGACTATTTATTCCTTGGCGCTCAGCAAAACCTGCTTTTCGCAGGCGGAAGTTCCGGCATCAGAATATTCATCGATAACACAGAGACAGAACCGCTGCATTCTATCAATGGAGTTTACAACGACAAAATTACCGGCATAAATACCGGTCAGGGAAAACTCTATATTATCTGCGACAGTGTGATTGATGCATTTGATCCCCGGAGCAGACTCCTTATCAGCCGTTACAAGCCCGGGGAATCTGTTACTCAGGCAACTGAAGCCGAAGGATCTTTGTATTATTCCACCGGCAATCGTTTATGCCGTTTTGACCCGGCAAGTGGTAAAAGCGAAACCATCATGACCCTGATCGGAGATATCAGCTCCCTCAGCACAATTCATTCATACATTGTTGCAGGAACCTCATCAGGCATTACCTGCTATGATCCGGTTGAAGGCAAAGCGGTACACTATTTCAACAATACCCAGGCTGTTGAAGAAGAGGAAGAATACTACGATGATTACTATGGTGATATTTACAAAACAGCGGGGATAAACGGGGAAATCATTTATTTACAGGTGATAAGCAGCAATGATAAAGGGGTGAACAGAAACCGGCTTATTGCCCTGAACCTGCCGTCAGGGATGATTCAGGATATTATACTTCCACCAAAAGAAACAGAAAAATTAGCGGCATCGTCCTTGGTAAAAATCGAAAACGGAGCCCTTCTTCTGGTAAACGGAGACACGCTTTCCGTTTACACGATAGCCGGTGAGAAAACAATGCAATTAAAAAAGGCTGCTGAAATAATTACAGAGAATGAAGATATTCCCGGATTAATTCCCAGTGTTTTTATTCAGCGAACAAATAGAATCACAGGTGAAAAAATCATGCATGCGGCAGTTTCGGGCGACAAAATCTGGGTTATAACAGATCTGGGATTGTACTCGGCTGACATGAACGGTGGTAACTGCCGGAGTTATTTCAGCGCCGCGGCCGGAATTCACTGTGGAACGGAACTGATCGTAACCGATGACGCCATATATAGCCATGGATACTGGACCTCGGGGATTTCATGGCCGTGGTCAAAAATTGAAAGGAAAACAGGCAAATCAGAACTTTATGTTCCTTCATCCCGCTCGCCGGAACCTGTCAGCGGATCATTCCGGATTCATGATCAGGAAATGATCTGCGCAACATCTGCCGGATTGTTGCGCATGGACCTGAAAACCCTGAATGCTGAGGTTATAAAAACGCCTGAACCCATCGTAAAAACAGCTTTTTATAATCAGGGGTATCTGGCAGCGGGCAAAAAGGCCATTTACATGATCGGAAATGACAAATCCGTTAAAAAAATGCTGGATCTGCCTGTTTTTAAAAACTATAAAGCAGCATACACTTCCTCCGCCCTTCCTTTGCACGACCCTCCGTTTATCTGGATAGAATACCCTCTCTTTCAGGAATCACACATCACGGGCATCACAAGATTTTGTCCCGGATCGGGTGAAATGATCAAATACATGCCGCTCAATGGTTTGAGTGAATATAACCTGTTTCCGGGTGCAGATGAAAACTGGATAATTACTGAACAAGCCATTTATCGTTTCGATAAAAAATCAGGCGAATTGAGGAAAGTGATTTCCATCCCTGAAGTCTGGTTTAAACCGAACGGTGCCATGCATGAGGGGGAGTTGATTTATATTCCGGGCTCACAGGGTTTGTATGCATTTTCAACACGGACCTTATCCATGCAAATGCTGGATATTCCTTTCATAGATGGGTATTACCCGTCCATCATCAGGAAGTCCGGCAGCATGGTGTTTTTTTCCACGGCCAACGGCATTATGCAGTTCCACACCTCTGTCTTCGGAAAATACTTCCGGAATCTCTATTTGCCCCGGGATTATAAATTTCACAGGGATCTTGTCCTGCCGTACAATTACCGCGGCAATATTGCGGTAAAACCTGAATATGAAGCATTTGAGCTGTGTTTTGATGCTATTCAGGAGTTGAAGCAACAACGGATTCCGGAAATCGGGCCCGGTTCGCTGAAGGCATATCTGAATAATAATGAAATTAAGTTATATACAAGTGTATTAAATGAGGATTATACGAATGCTGTTTATGGTCTGAAAGCAGAAAAAACAGCATTCAGGGAAGGGCCTGCTGAACTCAGCATCGTTTTTACCAATGATTCCGGTGAGGAGACTGTCCTTGCCAGATGGATTATAGCAACAGCAGGCCAATGATCTCCGTTTTACTGTAAACATCCTGATACCGGACCGACGGCTCTGACATAAGGATTTGCCTTACCTTTGCAAAAAAAATCCGGATGCAGGAAATAGAGATCATGTCGCCGGCCGGGTCGTTTGATGCGCTGATGGCTGCCATTCAGGGCGGAGCCGGGTCGGTATATTTCGGGGCGGGGCAACTGAATATGCGCGCACGCTCCTCCAGCAATTTTTCGCCCGACGATATCCGCCGTATCACTGAAATCTGCCGTGAGCATGGGGTGAAATCCTACCTTACCCTTAATACCATTATTTACGATGAGGAATTGTCCCTGATGCGCGAAATGGTGGACCTGGCCAAAGACAGCGGCGTCAGTGCGATCATAGCTTCCGACCTTTCGGTGCTTGAATACGCCCGGAGCTTGGGGGTGGAAATCCATATCTCCACGCAATGCAACATCACCAACATAGAAGCGGTGAAATTCTATGCAAAATATGCCGATGTGATGGTGCTGGCCAGGGAGCTGAATATCGGGCAAATGGAAGGCATTACCCGCGCCATCCGCGAAAAGCGGATCACCGGCCCGAAAGGGGAACTGGTTCAGATTGAGGTATTTGTTCACGGGGCGTTGTGTATGGCGGTCTCGGGAAAATGTTACATCAGCCTCGACAATTTCAATTCATCGGCCAACCGGGGCGCCTGCATGCAACCCTGCCGCAGGGCCTACCATGTTAAGGATGTTGATAACCAGATTGAACTGGAAGTTGACAATAAATACATCATGTCGCCCAAAGACCTGATGACCCTGCCCATCCTCGACCGTTTGCTCGATGCCGGGGTAACCGTGCTGAAGATAGAAGGCCGCGGACGCTCTGCCGAATATGTTAAAACCGTCACCCGGACCTATCATGAGGCCGTAGAAGCCTGGAAGAACAGGCAATACACCCGCGATAAAGTTGAAAAATGGACTGCTGAAGTAAACAAGGTTTATAACCGTGGCTTCTGGAGCGGCTACTACCTTGGCGAAAAAACCGGGGAGTGGTCGGAACGCTACGGCTCGCAAGCAACACAAAAAAAAGTTTATATTGGAAAGGTTGTCAATTTCTTTGCAAAACTGAATGTTGCGGAAATCAAAATAGAAACCCACTCACTGAGCGCGGGGGACAGTTTCCTGGTGATCGGACCTACTACCGGCGCTTACGAAGGCAGGGCCGATGAGATCAGGGTGGAGCTGAAGCCCGTTGGGCAGGCGGTTAAAGGCGATCATTGCTCTGTGGCAGTTTCCGGAACCCTCAGGAGGGGCGATAAGGTTTACCTGGTGGTAGATGCCGGCCACCCCTTGTTCCAGGTACAAACTGAAAAACTTTAACCCCGGAAAGCGGGTGTCTTCCGGCAAAAAAGTGCCAGGCTCCGACGCGTGCCTCAGCAATTGAATGGTTTCTTATTGAACCACAATAGACACAACCTGTCCCGGCAACTTTGCCGGGATTAGGTCACAACCAGACTAAATTTCCATATTTTCACATTTTCACATTGCAACATTCCGAAGCACTTAAACACATAAACACCCGAACCCCGCAGTTGCGGGACTCCGCTTCGCTACGCACATGAACACATGAACTCATGAACACATGAACACATGAACACCTTACACAACTACCACACCCACACCCATTACTCTGACGGTTCATCAGCCCCGCTTGAGTACATCGGAGAAGCTATAAGGCAGGGATTTACCGCTCTCGGATTTTCGGAGCATTCCGTGCTTCCATTCGAAAACACTTTCGCGCTGAAGCCGGGATCCGAAGTTGCTTACACTTCGGAAATCAGGAAACTGCGCGAAACATACAGCGACCGGATCGAGGTGCTGCTGGCGCTCGAAGCAGATTATATTCCATGCATCAGCACCGGATTTGAAAAGCTGAAACAATCGCTCGGCCTTGACTACATCATCGGAAGCGTTCACCTGATAGGCGACAGCTACCCTGACAACCTGTGGTTTATCGACGGGCCAAAGCGCGAAATCTACGATGAAGGGCTTAAGCAGTTCTATAACGGCGATATCCGCAGGGCCGTAACCGCTTACTGGCACCAGATAAACAGTATGCTGGAAAATGAATCCTTCGCGATCATCGGGCACCTGGATAAAATCAAGATGCACAACCAGGGCCGCTGGTTCAGAGAGGATGCAAAATGGTACGCCGGCCTGGTGAATGAAACCCTGGCGCTGATTGCCGAAAAAGAAGTGATTGTTGAAGTAAATACCCGCGGGATTTACAAGGGCCGCAGCGACAGCCTGTTCCCCGGCGAAACCATTCTGCGCATCATCCGCGAAAGAAACATCCCGGTTACCATCAGCAGTGATGCCCATCAGCCTTCCGAAATCAGCCTGATGTTCGGGCAGGCCGAGGAGGTACTCAAAAAGTGCGGCATCAGGTCGGTGAGCAGGTATCATGCCGGCAGTTGGTTGGAAGCCGGGATTGTATAAAACCCTGAACCGCATTTAGCTGTGATGGGGAATATGCCGTTCAGGCAGTCTCTTCTCTTTTGTAAACCATCAGATAATGACCTATCCCGGCTTCTTCGAAGCGCGGCCCTTTTGCTACAAAGCCATGTTTTGAATAGAAACCGGCCACCTGCACCTGTGCATGCAGGTAAACGGGCCTGTTGAGCGGTAAAACTTCCTGAAGCAGATGCCTTATCATCAGTTCACCGGCGCCCATGCCCCGGGCTTCCCTCACCACGGCAAAACGCTCCAGTTTAATGCCTTTTGATGTTTCGCGTCGCCGGCAGGTAGCCACCGCTTTTCCATCCGAAAAAACCAGGTAATGCAGGCTGGCGTCTTCAAATTCATCGTATTCAAGTGATTCGGGCACCTGCTGCTCCTCTACAAAAACCTGATACCTGATCCGGCGCGAAAGAGTGGTAAATTCATGCTGACCGGAAGTAAAACGTACAATTTCCATTCGCGAACGCATAGCGGAGTATCTGTGAAACACCGGAATTGGTATGGGGGTATCCCCTGGCTGAATTAAATATATAAAAAAGCCTGTAACGAATTACAGGCCAGGCAAATTTTCAGATTAAATCCGGAAAAATCCGGTTATTTGACCACCTTATCGCCGTCGTAGGCCCATTTCAGGTAAACGGCGCCCCAGGTGAACCCTGCGCCAAAAGCTGCCAGGATGATGTTATCTCCCCTTCTGAGCTGATTTTCCCATTCCCAGAGGCAGAGCGGCAAGGTGGCCGAAGTGGTGTTGCCAAAGCGCTGAATATTGATCATTACCTGCTCTCTTTTTATACCCATGCGTTGGGCCGTAGCTTCGATGATGCGCATATTTGCCTGATGGGGCACCAGCCAGTTAAGGGTTTCAGCAGTAATGCCATGCTTTTTCATCATATCCACCGACACATCTGCCATTTTGGAAACAGCCCATTTAAAAACAGCCTGTCCTTCCTGATAGATGTAATGCTCGCGGGCATCGATGGTTTCGTGGGTGGGCGGCTTAACCGATCCACCGGCCTTCTGGTGCAGATGGATGCGCCCAACGCCGTCGCTCTGCAGCATGGCGTCCATCAAACCGTATTCTTCTTCAACCGGCTCCAGCAGAACCGCTGCGGCGCCATCGCCGAAGATCGGACAGGTGGCCCGGTCGGTATAATCCACAATTGACGACATCTTGTCGGCGCCAACCACAATAACTTTTTTATGTGAGCCCGATTCAACAAACTTTGAAGCGGCAGTCAGTGCATAAAGAAAACTGGAGCAACCGGCATTCATGTCATATCCGAAGGCATTCCGGATATCAGTCTTATCGGCGATAATATTTGCAGTTGCAGGAAACAGCATATCGGGTGTTACCACACCACAGATAAGCATATCGACTTCTTCGGGTTTTGTATTGGTTTTGCGGAGCAATTCCTTCACGGCCTCTGCGCCCATATCTGAAGTGCCTTTTCCTTCACCCTTCAGTATCCGGCGCTCTTTGATGCCTATGCGGGTCATAATCCACTCGTCGGAGGTGTCAACCATCCGGCTGAGTTCATCATTTGTCAGGACATAATCAGGAACGTAACCACCCACTCCGGTAATCGCAGCTCTTATTTTAGTCATCGGCAGCTCAGTTAAATAGTAATTTAATCTCTAACAACTACAGTTACCCTGGAAAGCGCCCGCTTGATTTTTTGTGAAAGCTTGGCATGGTAAACATCCCGGGCAAGCAACAACATGTTTTTGATGGCGACATCATTGGAGATACCGTGCCCGACAATTACTGTAGAATTGATCCCAAGAACCGGCGTTCCGCCGTAATTTTCATAATTGAAACGGGCGAAGAAATCATCTGTAATACCACGTTTCATCATCATCCGGAACATTCCTTCGATGTTTTTCAACAGTATATTACCGGTAAAGCCATCACAGACTATTACATCAGCCTTGGATTTGAAAAGATCTCTGCTTTCAATATTTCCGGTAAAGTTAAAGTCTTTGCCCTCCTTCATCAACTGAAAGGTTGCCTGGCTCAACAAATTACCCTTACCTTCCTCATGACCAATATTCAGCAGGGCAACCCTGGGATTATTGATCTTATATACATTTCTGGCCATGATGCTCCCGAGCAGACCAAACTGATACATTACATCCGGCTTGGCATCGGGATTTGTGCCAATGTCGAGCAGGAGGCTGAGGCCTCCGTTCTCCTGCGGCAAAACAGTGGAAGTGCAGGGACGGATCACACCCTGGATGTTGTTAACGCTGTAGATGGCACCTACGAGCATAGCCCCGCTGCTGCCTGCACTTGCAAAAGCATCAATCCGCTTGTACTTGAGCTCTTTAAACCCGATACTGATGCTCGATTCCGGCTTGCGAACGATGGCATGTGTGGGATGTTCTCCCATGCCGATTACATCATGCGCATGAACGATGTCGAAAAGCGCCGGATCAGCATGATGCTTTTCAAGTTCGCCCAAAATAATTCCGGTTTCCCCGATCAGCACAATTCGATCAGACGGCGATAATTCTTTCAGGGCAAGTAATGCTCCGGCAACAGTAGCAGCCGGGGCGAAATCACCGCCCATAACATCGAGTCCGATTTTCATCTGACTTTGTTTTGGTTAGAGAAGCGTAACTGCAAATAGCGGAAGCTTAAGCTGTGGCAGCTTTTTCAATAGCAAGCTTACCTTTATAATAGCCGCACTCGCCGCAAACACGATGGTACAGAACAGAGGCACCACAATTTGAACAAATGGTAATCGTAGGAGCTACTGCTTTGTAATGCGTCCTTCTCTTTGCTGTCCTGGTTTTCGAAAACCTATGTTTTGGATTTGGCATTTCGGTTTTTTTTAGTGTTATTATTTATTCAAAATTCAAGTCTTTCAACTTATCCCAGGGACTATCCGGTTCACCATGGGATGATAGCTCGTTCAGCCTTTTCAGTATTTCAGGATTACAGGTACTCTCCCCCTCTTCGTTTTCGGGGTGCACCACCCTGTATGGAACCATCAGATGAAGGTAATCAAAGATCAGCGATGAGATATCAATATGCGTCTCATTTTCAGGTATGATGAGCACGTTGTCATCTTCTTCCGAGTATGCCTGACCAAACCTGATAAAGTATTCTTCCTTACCCCCGACAGGCAGATCAAATTCATCAAGACAACGACTGCAGGTCACCCTTATGGTCCCTTTCATCTGAAAATTGAGGACAAGCATGCGATCCATTTTATTCAGTTCAAGGTCCACCTGAACACTGGCTTCCCTGATTTCCCCGTAGTCGAACGATCCAAAGAACTTATCGTCAATGACGTAGTTAAACCTGTGATTCCCGGCATTTAACCCGACAAATGGAATTACAAATTGTTTCAGGTAATCCACTGCTTAATTTGTTTCAGGTTTAAGGGGTGCAAAAGTAGAAATTAAAATTATGATAACCAAATAAAAAATCTCGGCTATCTTCCTCAGCCGCAACCAACTCCCCGGCAAAACCGGATTTTAGGCGAATGCCGTTGCTACTTAAAGGCCTTCTCCGGTAAGCCGTCGCCGGTCATGGCGAGCCGCTTCATATAATCAGGCACCGGCCTCCCCAATAGTTTATCCACATAAATTTTGGCAAGGTATTGTCCCAGCATGAAACCCTGTCCCCTTAATCCGACAAACAAACCAAGATCAGGATCAATAATCATGCGTGGCTCAACATAATAACCGGCCCAGACTGCCTGGAAACCAACCGATGCGAGGTTGGGGAACCAATTGACAAATACTTCCGAGGCAATTTCAAGAAATTGTTGTGAGTTGATCTTCAAATTCTTATCTGTTTCCATCGGGTCAACCGCAGGTGACGCGCAACCGATAATCTGACCGGTTTCGGCAAGTTGCTGACCATATACCGCGACAAATCCCTTGTATTTTCTGCGGTCGATGATCATGTCCAGCGGACTGCCATGCAGCCCCATCATGGGGAGCCTGCGGGTGATAAAAGCCTGATGTTTCACAGGATAAAGGCCTGTTTCAATGCCCAGCATATTGGCAAACTTAGCCGCCTCGGGGCCAAGGGCGTTGACAAAAACCTCTGTATGATATTCAATGTATTGTTTGTCATGATCCTGCACCAGTACTTTATAGGTGTCACCGTCGCGATGCACAGCAATCAGTTTGCAGTCTTCCTTCACGGTGCCTCCGTTGCGGATACCGATCCGGCGGATCAGGTCAATCACGCGGCCGGGGGTGGCCTGCCAGCAATCACGGGTTATCTGAGCGCCTATGTAAGTATCAAGGCCCGGGTTGATGAAGGAAGAGATCTCTTTTGCATAGTCTTTTGGCTCAACCATGTATGCGTCGGACCATGCGCGTGCCGATTCAAGGGCTTTATAAGTTGCCTCATCATGGGCAAAATTCACATAATTGATCTGCCTGAAGTTCACATCATGAATCTTTTGGAGATCTTTGAAAATTTCGAGGTTATGACGGGCGATGTCGGCAATTTCGGGAAGACTGAAGGCAGGCCGTCCGCCGGCAATATTCCGCCACGACGCCCCCCTGCCCGAATTGACCAGCACCGGTTGTTCGCCGGCTTCAGCCAGGTACCTGAAGAGGGCTGATCCGCCGATACCGCCTCCGGCAACCAGCGATTTAACTTTGACCACCTTTGGTTTTTTTCCGTTACCGCTGATAAACACCTCTTCATGAACATCCCGCGGATAGAGCTCACCCATCGAGAGTTGGTTCGATAATGGCCCGCGGGGGGTGGCGTCGCCAACGATGGAAATATCATAATTCCTGAGCGTTTGCTTCAGCCTCCGTATGCAGCGTTTCCCGCGACATGCACCCATCCCCAACCGGGTGGTGTGCTTTACCTCATCCACCGAGATAAACTTCCGGTCGCCGATGGTTTCAAGGATTTCGCCAAGGGTAACGTCATCGCAGTGGCAAACATACATCTCCTCCTCTTTCCTGTATTCAACCGGGGTCATGCTCACAGGTTCAGGATATTTTTCCTTAACGATAAACCCACGCACGCCGGTCAGTTCACTTCCGTGAATGGTGGTGGCCTTCACCCTGGCGATATTGGTCTTGTTAGGTTTTTTCAGAATCTTTTCAATGATCCCTTCGCCCAGAATTTTCCCGTTATTGTCCACAAGAAATACTTCAGATTTCTCCTCTGCATGGTACTCAATGGGCAGAAACAACCAATCCTTGGCGGTATTATAGCCGAAAATGGCCAGGCCGGGACACTGATAAACACAATCCATACAGCCTATGCACTTGTCAAAGTCAATCTTCGGAACAGTGCTGGTGGAGGTTTTTGTGATGGCGCCATGCGGACAGGCAAACTCGCAGGGATTGCAGGCAAACCCGTAAAGGCAGTCGATCTGCACAAAAGGCTTGGCTGCCAGGCGCTCAGGCGATGGTTCAAAGGGCTTTTCAATCACCCTTACCGGATGCTGCTGCGAATCAATATACTCCTTGGAAATGTTCAGAAACTCATCATAACTGAACCTGGTTCCGATTTCATTCATGATTTCAAAAGCCACCTGTTTACCCCTGAGCACGGCGCTGGTCCCCTCTCCGATGCGAATGGCATCGCCTGCGCCAAAGCAGGCCCTGCCGAAAACCTCATTGCCTTTGATCAGCAGTTGATCGTCGGGTACCAGACCGGTACAGATATTGATGGCATCAATGCCTTCTATCACTTTTTCGGTTCCCGGAACAGGCTGAAAGTCCTTACATTCGGCAACCACCGCCCCGGTAATTCCGTCGTGGTTTTCGTTGGGGATGGCTTTAAGCAGAATATGCGACAAGATCACCGGAATGCCCAGCCGGCGCACCCTGTTTGCCTGAACAGGGAAACCGCCTTCGAAAGGCTGCGCTTCAATAATGGCCTTAACATTGGCACCAGCCTGCATCAGCTGATAGGAAGTAAGATAGCCGATATTTCCTGCACCCACAGTAAGGATATTCTTTCCGAGTAGGGTAAACTCGGTGTTCATCATCTTCTGCACGACTGCGGCGGTGTATACACCCGGCAAATCGTCATTCTCAAAGGCAGGCATAAACGGGACGGCGCCGCTGGCAACAACCATATATTCAGCGTCGACATAATAAATTTCATCCGTTTTGATGTTTTTCACCGCGATTCGTTTCCCTTCAAGCAGGTCCCAAACGGTAGAATTCAGGAAAATACCCGAATGATCCTCTCCGGCAAGGGTTTGGGCAATATCGAACCCGCGCATGCCGCCGAACTTTTTTTCCTTCTCAAAAAAGAAAAACTGGTGGGTCTGCATCAGAAACTGTCCGCCTATCCGGTCGTTATTGTCGATAACGATATTATCCACCCCGTGTCTGTTCAGCTCTTCGCGGGCGGCAAGTCCGGCAGGCCCTGCACCAATGATGGCAACAACGGTTTTGAATACGCGGGTCGGGTTTTTCTTATCCGGCTCCACCATGGCAGGGCTGAAATCATGCGGAATTTCACTTACCTGTTTGACATTATCGACCAGGGTAATACAAATACGCCTGATCTGTCCGTCGACCAGCATCTCGCAGGCACCGCATTTGCCGATTCCGCACTCCAGACTTCTCTCCCTGTTTTTAAGGCTGTGACTGTGCACCGGATATCCGGCCTGATGAAGCGCGGCAGCAATGGTAAATCCCTTTTCCCCGGTTATTTGTTTCCCTTCAAAGGTGAAAGTTACTTTTTCTGACTCTTTGATCTCGAGAATCGGGTGAACTTCTATTTTGTGCATCTGAGTAGAATTATCAGTGATTTAAGCGTTGTTCGTAAAGCCGGATAAATGATTTATCCTGTCCTGAATCACATCAGGCGCGGCAAATTTATAACTATTTGTGCTGTCAGGTTAAAAAGCGTAAAGAAAAATCAATCCCTATATAAATCATTATCAACCCATTAACTTAGAATCATTATAAATAAGCGCCTGACTTTCGCAAACGATTGCGCTAATCATATGCAAAATATATTATTATTAAATTCCGGCAGTCGGGGAGGATGAATTAATATCTATCTGAAAATCAATCAATAAAAATTAAGACAAACGTTAAGTATCATGGTTGTAGTCTTGTTTTGTGCTGATTAACAAGTGAATAATAATACGTTAAAAATAAAAGATTGGATTTAATTTGCTAATTTTGCACATTAATTCGACAATAACAGGTTCTATTATGGAAAAAGCGAGGATACTGTTTGTTTCTCAGGAAATTATACCTTATCTGAGGGACAGTCAGATGGGTTATATCGGCAGGCACCTTCCTCAGGGGATTCAGGAGAGGGGACGCGAAATCCGCACATTTATGCCCAGGTTCGGGCATATTAACGAACGCAGAAACCAGCTGCATGAAGTAATCCGTCTTTCGGGTATGAACCTGATCATTGACGACACAGACCATCCGCTTATCATAAAGGTTGCGTCCATACAATCGGCCAGGATGCAGATTTATTTTATTGATAATGAGGATTATTTTCAGCGGAAGTTTATGTTCCGTGACAAGAACAACAAGTTTTACAAAGACAATGACGAGCGTGCCGTATTTTTTTCGCGTGGGGTGATAGAGACCGTAAAAAAGCTGGGCTGGGCCCCTGATCTTATCCACTGCCACGGCTGGATGACCAGCCTTGTGCCGCTCTACATCAAGCGCGCTTACCGTGATAACCCGCTTTTCAGCGACACCAGGGTGGTGATGTCGATATACGACGATGACTTTGAAGAAGCCTGGAATAAGGATTCAGGCAATAAAATCAAGCTTGACGGAATAACAAACAAAGACCTCAAACACTATAAGAAGCCCACTTACGTTAATGTAATGAAAGCGGCCATCGATTTTTCTGACGGGGTTATTGTCGGCAGTGAGACTGTAAATGCCGAACTGCTAGATTACATTAACGAAACAGGGAAACCAATGCTGCCTTATCAGCCGCTTGACAGGTTTATTGACGCTTATAACATTTTTTATGATAAAATCATAAGCAGCCAGCCTGCAGCATCTGAATAAATCTTAATCTTGCATTGCTTGTCAATACTTCTTCAATCTGATTTCAACGTGCACAAATTCAGCTACAACCGGGCCATTCTGGCCATAATTTTCGCGCTGTCACTCGCCTCCTGCAACAAAGAACCCGACCTTATCGGGATTGACCTTTTGCCCTCCGGCGACCGGCTCAACATGAGTTTTACCGATACCTCAACCATTATCGCCTACACGGTAAGGGAAGATTCGCTGCGTACAGACGAGTTATCGGCAAACCTTTTGGGTTACATGAGTGATCCTGTTTTCGGGAATGTACTTGCATCAATTTATACGCAATTCCGCCTGCCGACAAACAATGTGACCTTTGGTGAGAATCCCGTTGCAGACTCCATAGTACTTACCCTGAAATATTCAGGAATATACGGCGATTCTCTGTCGCAACACACGGTAAGGGTTTTCGAGCTTGCTGACTCTATCAATATTGATTCCGCTTATTATTCCCACAATACCATACCTGTGATCCCACAGCAGATCGGCGAAGCTGTTTTTGTTCCCAACCTGGTAAAAGCAGATTCGGTAGATGGCGCCTTTGTTGCCCCGCACCTGCGGATCACGCTCACCCAGGCATTTGCCGAAAAGATAATGACTGCAGGCGAAGAAACCCTCTCGTCAAATGCTTATTTCCTTGACGTTTTTAAAGGCCTGCACATCACCGTTGATCCTTTCACCACAACCTCAACAGGCGCAATCCTTTCTTTTGACCTGGTAGATGATCTTTCCAGGATTACCATCCATTATCATAACGATACCGACACAACATCCTTAAAACTGCCTATCAACGCCTCCTGCGCCCGTTTCAATAATTACAACCATTTTAATTATTCCGGGGCTGATCCTGAACTCCTCCAGCAACTTGCCGGAGATACCACAGCCGGGAATAACCGCATTTTTCTGCAGGCGATGGCCGGAACCAAAGTAAAACTGAGAATTCCACATCTCAAAAACATCCCGGAGACCGCCAATATTGCCGTAAATGAAGCCTTGCTGATATTTACCAATGACGATCCCGGATCCAGCCTGTCACCGCCCACACAGCTTGCCATCAGGGCGCTGAGCAGCACCGGGGCGTATGTTGTTTTGCCAGACGAAAGCATAGGTTCGGCCTATTTCGGGGGAAAATATATCAACAACAGGGAATATCGCTTCAGGCTCACCAAATATGTGCAGGACAGAATGCGTTATCCCGAAGCGGATGATTACGGACTGATGATGGTGATTGCCGGTTCATCCCTTACCGCAAACCGGGCGGTTATCAATGGCCCCGCCAGCATCAGCAACCGGGTGAAACTCGTGATCTATTATACCCTCGTAGAGTAAATTGCCGCTTTTTAAAATTTTTTAATTAATTGCCGGGAATCAGATTTCTGATTCAGGTGCTGAATTTGTCCTTTTTAAAGCAGTACCTTTGTATCTGCTTCGGCTAAGCAGAAGCAGACACCCCTGAACACGGACAAACAGAACAGTCTGTATGCTTTTTGCAAAACCACAGGGAATAAAATCTGTTTATTAATGAAATGCCGGCAAAAGTAATTACCAGATCCGGCCACTTTATGACCAACACCTCAACATATTACTTTCTCCGAACATTCTGATTAAGTATCATTGAGCAGGTTTTTTATGATTAAACGAAATTAAATTGTAAATTATGTGTGGAATAGTTGCTTACATTGGCCCCAGGCAGGCATATCCGATTCTGATCAAGGGATTGCACCGGCTTGAATACCGCGGATACGACAGTGCCGGGGTTGCTGTGCTTAATAGTAATCTTAAATTATATAAATGTAAAGGCAAAGTGGCAGCTTTGGAAGAGGCTGTTAAAGATAAAGACCTTTCGGGAAATATAGGTATCGCCCATACCCGTTGGGCTACGCACGGAGAGCCGAACGATGTGAATGCCCATCCCCATTTTTCTTATTCCAGAAACCTGGCTATCATTCACAATGGAATTATCGAAAACTATGCTCCGCTTAAAAATGAACTGATAAACAGGGGATTCCGTTTTGAGAGTGAAACAGACACCGAAGTGCTGATTCACCTGATAGAAGACATTGAAATCAATGAAAAAGTAAGTCTGGCCGAAGCTGTTCAGATCGCGCTTAACCAGGTAGTAGGCGCTTATGCCATTGTAATCATTGATAAAAATGACCCTGATACGCTGATCGCCGCCCGCAAGGGAAGCCCGCTGGTTGTCGGTATCGGTGAAAATGAATTTTTTGTTGCTTCGGATGCCACACCTATTGTGGAGTATACCCGCGAGGTGGTTTACCTGAACGACGAAGAAATTGCCATACTTCACCGCAATAAGGAGATAAAAATCAAGACCATTACCAATATCGAGAAAACCCCGTATATCCAGACCCTGGAGATCAACCTCAGCGCGCTGGAGAAAGAAGGGTTTGATCATTTTATGCTGAAGGAAATCTACGAGCAGCCCCGGTCGATCCGCGACAGTATGCGGGGCCGCCTGAAAGCCCGTGAAGGCATTGTGCTGCTGGGAGGTATCATCGACTATCAGCAGAAACTGGTGAATGCCAAACGCATCATTATCATTGCCTGCGGCACCTCGTGGCATGCCGGACTGGTCGGGGAATATCTTTTTGAGGAGCTGGCACGCATCCCCGTTGAGGTAGAATATGCTTCGGAGTTCAGATACCGGAATCCGGTTATCTACGAAGACGACGTTGTAATTGCCATCTCACAGTCAGGTGAAACCGCCGATACCCTTGCCGCCATCGAACTGGCAAAATCGAAAGGTGCAACCATCATCGGCGTCTGCAATGTAGTCGGATCATCCATAGCCAGGGCCACACATGCAGGATCGTATACCCATGCAGGCCCCGAAATCGGCGTTGCCTCCACAAAGGCATTCACCGCACAGGTTACCCTGCTTACGCTGATGGCGCTGATGCTTGCCGACAGCAAAGGGACAATCTCCAAATCGAGGTTCAACCAACTTCTTCATGAACTGGATGACATTCCCGGCAAGGTGGAGGAAACCCTGAAAGTTAACGATAAAATCATAGAGATTGCCACAGTATTCAAGGATGTAAGAAACGCCCTTTACCTGGGCAGGGGCTATAACTTCCCTGTTGCCATGGAGGGCGCGCTCAAACTGAAAGAGATCTCCTATATCCATGCCGAAGGTTATCCGGCCGCGGAAATGAAACATGGGCCCATCGCGCTGATCGATGAAGAGATGCCGGTGGTTGTGGTTGCCACCAACAAGGGGACCTATGAAAAGGTGGTGTCGAACATTCAGGAAGTGAAAGCCCGGAAAGGCAAGATCATTGCCATTGTCACCGAAGGCGACGAAACCGTGAAAGCCCTGGCAGACCACATCATTGAAGTCCCCGAAACCGAGGAGATGCTTGTTCCCCTTATCGCAACCATTCCGCTTCAGCTGTTGTCGTACCATATAGCGGTGATGCGCGGATGCAACGTGGATCAGCCCCGGAACCTTGCCAAAAGCGTTACCGTAGAGTAATTGCGGCTGAAGCCATGTGCTGAAAATCATTCAGCAAAGACGATTTTTTGTTCTGAAACCAGAAACTGCCCTGAAGGGTCAGGCTCCGGGTTGCGACAAACGTTTACAGTTGTTGTTTCTTTATCTCTTCAACCGCTTTGTGGTAGGTTTTATCCGTACGCAGATAAACAGGATAAAATCCCTTCTCATCAAACAGGTTCCGCGCGATCAGCGCTTTCATCAGGTTCTCCAGTTCTGCGCGGACAAAGGCAATGCCTTTTTGATCAGGCTCAACACCTTTTTCTGAGGCAAATCTTATCATTCTGTTAAAAAGATCCGGCGTAATATTGAAACTCCGGTCAAATTCCTCAAAAGTCCTGAATTTCTTTAATTCCGGCCGGTTTTTATCGGTATAATCAAAGGTAAACTGGTAAACCAGTCCTTTGCCGAGCAGCTCATTGTAATAGCGGTAATTCTCATTTTTCTCAACCGGGATAAAGATGTCCGGCATAATACCGCCGCCACCATAAACCACGCGGCCTCCGGGGGTGGTATATCTGAGAGAATCATTAAAATGAATGCTGTCAGCGCTTTCGAGCTGCCCGCTGATCATACGGTTATATAATTCATCCTTGTATTCATCCGTGTGCCCGTTTTTATAGGGTTTCTGAATACTTCTTCCCGTGGGTGTGTAGTAGCGTGCCACCGTAAGCCTGATGGCAGAGCCGTCGGGAAGCGACAACTGCTCCTGTACAAGCCCTTTCCCGAAAGAGCGGCGACCGATGATCAGTCCCCGGTCGTTGTCCTGGATGGCTCCGGCCAGAATTTCACTGGATGAAGCCGAACCTTCATCAATCAGTACAACGAGATTACCCTTTTCAAATATTCCTTTCGCGCTTGCATGGGCATACTGGGCCGGCCGGTTATACCCACTCGTATAAACAATCAGCTTACCTTCCCCAAGAAATTCATCTGAAACCGTGATGGCAGTCTGAAGGTAGCCTCCCGAATTTCCCCTCAGATCAAGAATCAGGCTTTCCATTCCCTCATTTTTCAGTCCGAGAAGCGCTTTTGTCAGCTCTTCGGCGGTGGTGGCAGAAAATTTGGATAGCTTGATATATCCGATGCCTGGCTCGGGCATAAATGAGATATCGACGCTGTAGGTCGGGATGACATCACGCGTTATCGTAAATGGAATGAGTTCCTTAAACCCTCTCCGGAACACACTCACGTTTACCCGGGTGCCCCGTTCGCCTTTCAGGCGTTTCATCACTTCATTTGTCGGCATTTTCACCCCGGCGATCACCTCCCCGTCAACATTTACTATGCGGTCGCCGGCCAGAATTCCGGCTTTTTCGGAAGGGCCGCCGGCAATGGCGTTGATGATGTAAACCGTATCGTTCTCCATCCTGAACTGCACACCGATGCCGTCAAAACTACCGAGCAGCGGATCATTCACCTCGTTGAACTCTTCGGCTGTAATATAGCTTGAGTGCGGGTCAAGATCGGAAAGCATGCCCGTAATGGCCGATTGCCTGAGTTTGTATACATCCACCGAATCAACGTATTCCTGTTGAATGTATTTGATGACATTGTCAACCGGGTCGAAGTTGCGGTTGTGGATACGCTGAATCAGGTTCTGATCGGATGAATTGACCTTTACCAGGGAAGCGCCCAGAAAAATGCCGGCTACAAGAACCAGGGCAAAGGCTATAGGCAGATATATCGCTGATCTTTTGTTGTTATACATGGTTCAAATAGTTCGTTAAGCGGTTTGCAAAATTAGGGAAAAAACCGCCAGCGTCGCCGGACAGGCCGGACGAACCGGCTGCATTTAATGCATTTCAAATGCAATTGCAGACTTTCTTAAGCACGCTTAGCACTCATACAATTTCCGTATCTCAATCTGATTAAGCCTACGGAACAGCTAACTTTTTGTCAAATCACCCCAGGATTGATTACTTTTGTATAATGATGGAGCTAAAGAAAAAACATACGATACCTTCTGAATTCGCCGAGTTTCTCGGGCTTGAATATGCATACTCTACATCTGATAAACATAAAAAAGATAACGGACAGTATTTTACTCCGAAACAGATTGCTGATTTCATGGGAAATTTAGCATCAACAAAAACGAATAAAATCTCAATCCTTGACCCTGGTTGTGGAACCGGAATTTTAACTTGCTCATTAATCGAAAACCTGATTCAAAAATCGGCTATCACTGAAATTGAATTAGTGCTTTATGAGACTGATGAGAATGTTTTAACAATTACTCAAAAAGTGATTGAATTTTTAGCTTTTTGGCTGGCAGAGAAAAATATTCATTTAAAATACATTATTAATAGGGCTGATTTCGTAATTGAAAATTCTAAGGTTTTTGAAATTTCAACTTTGTTTGGATCAGAAATTGTTAGCCATTACGATTACATAATTTCTAATCCGCCTTACTTCAAAATTTCTAAAAATGACAAACGGGCTAAAGCTGCAAGAGAATTGGTATATGGACAGCCAAATATTTATTCTTTGTTTATGGGGGTGGCTGCAAAACTGTTGAAACAGGATGGAGAAATGATTTTTATTACCCCAAGAAGTTTTGCAGCAGGAAACTATTTCAAAGCATTTAGACAATCCTTCTTCAAAGATGTAAGTATCTCTAACATACACATTTTTGAATCCCGGAATAAAATGTTCAAGAATGATAATGTTCTTCAAGAAAATATTATTCTGCGAGCAACAAAACAGTTTAATTCAGATATTAGGATCACTGTTTCTCTATGCGATAAAGGCTTGAAGAATCCAACCGAAAAAGTATTTAAAACCAATTCATTAATTGACTTGAAATCAAGGGATAAGGTGCTATTTATTCCTTCAAATGATAAGGAAACAAGCACTATTGAAATCTTCAAGAGATGGCAAAATACGCTTAATGACTTTAACATCCGAATATCTACAGGCCCTATAGTTGCTTTTCGGTGTACTGAATTTCTTAAAACGGAAGGTGAAATAAATGATTCGCTTTCCCCATTAATTTGGTTGCACAACATCAAAGAAATGGAGCTTATTTATCCACTTCAAAAAGGAAAAAAACCAGGCTTCATTATTAATTCAGACGAATCAAGAAAAGTTTTACTTAAGAATAAGAATTATGTATTGCTTCGAAGGTTTAGCTCTAAAGATGATAAGAGCAGATTGGTTTGTTGTCCGTTTTTCTCATCAGACTTTGAAACCGGAATGGTTGGCTTCGAGAACCATTTAAATTATATTCACCGACCAAACGGAAACTTATCGGAAAATGAAATATGGGGTTTTTCTGCACTTTATAGCAGTAGTTTGTTTGACACATATTTCAGGACTTTTAATGGCAATACGCAGGTAGGTGCGACCGAATTAAAGCAAATAAAAATACCGCCATTAGAAGATATAATTTTAATTGGAAGTAAAATCAAAGAATTTAATAAGCCTGATAAACAGGTCATTAATGAGATTGTTAATGAAGTCCTTTTAGAAAGAACATATGTCAAAAATACAAGAAGCACGAATAATTTTACGAGAATTGGGGTTGCCTGATGCTCAACAAAATGAAATTTCCGGTTATACACTCCTTGCTTTATGCAATATCAAAGAAAATGATAAGTGGTCAAAATCATTTAGACAAAGTCACGGTGTTTCAAAAGGAATAATGACTTTTATCTCGGAGAACTATAAGAAAGAATATGCTCCAAATACCAGAGAAACAATTAGGAGACAAGTATTACACCAATTTGTACAAGCCGGGATTGCTGATTATAATCCTGATATTCCTGATTTACCAGTTAACAGCCCTCTTGCACATTATGCAATTTCTGAGATTGCTCTTGAAACGATAAAGTCCTTCAGAACCAGGAATTGGAAAAAAGCATTAGAAAACTTTACTTTTAAAATTGGAGTATTAAAGGAAAAGTATAGCAAAAACCGTAATATGTCAAGAGTTCCTTTAACCCTTTCAGATGGAAGAGTATTGATGTTATCACCTGGAAAACACAATGAGGTTCAAGCTGCTGTAGTCGAAGAGTTTGCTTCACGATTTGCACAAGGCTCTAGTTTGCTATATTTAGGAGATACTGAGAATAAGGTTTTATATGTAGATAGAGAATTGCTCGAAAGAATTGGGATCCCAATTTCAGAGCACAGTAAACTACCTGACATAGTAATTTACGAAGAAGCAAAGAATTGGCTATATTTAATTGAGGCAGTTACATCCCATGGCCCAATGACTCCAACACGAATTGTTGAGTTGGAAACCTTTCTGAAAAATTGCATAGCAGGTAAAATTTATATTTCTGCTTTCCCTGATTTTTTTGAATTTAAGAAGCATACAACAGAGATTGCCTGGGATACTGAAGTTTGGATAATGGAATTCCCTGAACACATGATTCATTTTAACGGAGATCGTTTTATTGGTCCGAGATGGTAACCTCGTATTTTTTTCATAGCCATTCCTGTCTTGCCAAAATCCAACACTCAAAAAAAATGTCAAAGAGTACACCTTCTCAAACGCACGCTTTATAACCACATAAGCTCATAAAGATTACACAACCGCAAGTGGATTTTTGGAGGAAAACAGTAATTGGAAACATTCTAACCAATACCGAGGATTGTAAAGGCAGACAAAGAAATCGCCCACAAACTGAAGCTGGTAGTTGCACCAAATGGTATAATCACCTCAGGTACCGGTCAGCAAGGCTGTCGTAGATGCGGATTTCATCCAGCGCGTTACCTTTGTCATCAAACAGCCGCCTCCAGGTATTGAGCGGTTCCCAGATGCAGGCGCCCTGTCCCCTGCCTCCGGGCAGGCTGAACACAAGATCATGAATTTCCTTCTTGAAGGCGCTGTATTCCGCGACGTTGACATCCTTGCCATAGCGCTCCGCAAGTGTATGCATGGTGCGTGAGAGGTCTTCGGGGGTGCCGTGCCAGCGGGGATAGTACGAAAGTCCGATCACGTCAAAGTCCACCCCGCGGGCAAGCATATTGTCAAACCAGAAAATGGCTTCCTCCGTTTGCCCTCCCAACGCCAGGTGCATCATCACGGGCATGGAAGGATCAGCTTCGCGGCAGGCTTCCACGCCTGCTTTCAGCAGCGCCGCCAGATTGTCCGGGTTACTGATATGCCCCTCGGGCCAAACAATGCCATGGTTGATCTCGTTGCCCACCTGCACCATCTGCGGAAGCGTGCCCTGGGCTTTCAGGCCTGAGAGCACCATCGCGGTGTAGTCACGCAAACTTCTTTGCAGAGTTTCAAAGTCCTGCCCTTCCCATGCCGAAGGTTTGTATTGCTGCTGGGGGTCGGCCCAGTAATCGCTGTAATGAAAATCAAGCAGCAGGTTTAACCCGGACGCTTTAACCCGCCTGGCCATTGCCAGCGTCTGATCATATCCGCAGTAACCTTTGCCCGGAGAATAGCCCTTTTCATGTTCCGGATTCACAAAAATACGCAGTCGGATATAGTTAAATCCATAGCTCTTCAGCAACTCAATGGCGTCCGTTTCAACGCCTTTGTCATAAAACTTCATCCCTTCATCTTCAAGCTGAGGGAGAAATGAGATGTCGGCACCGATCATCGGGGGGCGTATGTGGGGGGAGGGCGGAAGCGGAAGGGCGGCAGGCTGCATCAGCTGAAAACCGGCCGGCAGCAGGTGGATTTCGTGTGAAGCCGGCCAAAGGCCTTCGGTACTGGCTTCAACGGTAAACTTTCCGGGCGTATTGCCCGCGATCAGCACAAATTCGCACACCCCGCCATTCAGCGATGATTCCCATACCGTAAGGGTATCGGCCCGGCTGATGGGTGTTATTTCGTTGCGGCCGGCATCCAGCAGTTTGGCATCCCCGCTGACCGAAATCCGGAAAGGAAGCTCTGCATCCGTGATTTCCCGGTCGAGGCTGTCGGCCACGCTTACCCTGATGCGGGTTTCCTCGTCATGACCGGCACGCAGGGTGGTTTTGTAACAGGCCAGCACCAGGGTAACCGGCTTACCGGTTGCTACCCGGAAAAAGGACGAAAAATCTGTTGACTGCTCCTTTAGGCGACCGGAATTGCAGGCTGCAAGCACAAGGGCAAAAATTAAAACAATCAGCTTGAGTCTTTTCATGATATCAGTTTTAATTTTCCAATTAACCGGAACAGACTTTATTCCTGCCGGCATCACCGGAACGTGGCAGCAAGATAAGCAATTCCGGCAAGAGATCAACAGGAATTACCGGCAGGGCGCCTGCAGCATGTTCCGGCATTCCCGCTTGTTACCGGTTAGAATTTTCTGACAAGAACCAGAGCCCCAGCGATCCTCCAAACCGGCAGATTCGCTCCCCGGGCACCCTTTTCCCGCAAAACTTAAGTGGAGCCCCTGGCAAAAAGTATCCGATCCGATGGTATGAAAAATTCGCACCGGAATCAATAACTTTTCTTACCTTTGCGTGCCCTTTTGCCCCGGTGGCGGAATTGGTAGACGCGTTGGTCTCAAAAACCAATGAGTGTGAGCTCGTGCCGGTTCGATCCCGGCCCGGGGTACGAAAGACCTCTGTAAGTGCTTTATAACAAGCATATAACAGAGGTTTTCTTTATTTATACTGTTACCTGACTCAAACTTTTCAGTTCCTGATTTTGTTTCTCCTTTTTATTACGCAAAACATTTCACGCGATCACCATTATAGAAAAGACTGAAATTCCTGTGGTTCAAGTGGCTTTTACCGGTTTTCAGGGATAATTAAAAGGGCTAATCTTCGCCCCGATGCAGGAATGTTTCCCAAAAAAGTAAACAGTCCGGGGCATTTTATTTCAGCTTTTGCGGAAAAGCGAACGAATGTCGTTTCAATCCTTTCGAATATTGCAATTTTTGCTTTAATGTTATACATTTGGGCCTGAGTCGCGTATATAATTTTGTAATTTCGAACGCCTATAAGCGTTTTAAAAATGAGATAACATCAGTGATCTTTTGAATTTAGTCTTATATGACAATAAGTTAAGCCTAATCTTAAGAGCCGGTTAAATTCCCTGGATTAGTTGAGGGTATGCACTCGTTGGCCACAATTGTAAAAAGACGTACATAGCATGACTAATAAAGAATATAGATATAAAAGACCAATTGATTATTATTTCTATTTGATTGCATTGATAATCATAATAGGACTTTATGGATTTGCTTTAGGGAGAATTCTATTGACATTCTTTGATAACTTTCAAAAAAGTAAATTGATTTCCTTTTTGGTTCTTGGATTTCTAATGTTTGGGATTATTTATGTTCTTATCCAGATTGTTAAAATGTTTAGACAATACGACAAAATAGACCATGACAAAGAAATAAAAGTGGACAATAATAATAGATTATTGGTTCTAAAGCAGAATGGCAAAGAAAGAATAATACAGAATGAGGACATCGAAACTGTTGAGATTTTTGAGCCATCTACAGCAGGATATCCAATGGGTTATTTCTCATATATAAGACTTAATTTAAAATTTGGAGAGAATATTATTATAACCAGATTTACTTTGCCTTTAGGAGAAATTGATTTAATGAAAGTTTTAAAAGGAATTAAAAGGATAAGAAAAACAAGATTTTTTAATCAAATAAAATAAACAACAGTGGCCAACAAATAAGACTTAAACGCAGTCGCTGAGTAAAAAGTAAAATCGCAGCCACAGTATATCCGCGACAGCGACTTAAGTAAGTGTCGTATGCGATTGGGGAGCTTCACAAAAACCAATGAATGAGGAAACAATAAAATATTATTCTTTATTTTGGTTGTACTTTAGTGCAACATTCTATATCTTTGCCAAATGGTAGAAAAACAGAAGTTTCGTACCATCATTTTTTACAAAGACTATTTTCAGGATTTCTTTGTAAATCAGCATGACAAGGTAAGAGACAAGATTATCTGGACACTTGAGTTAATAGAAGATATACAGAAAGTACCGGAGACTTACCTGAAACATCTGGAGAACACAGACGGACTATACGAAATTCGTGTTCAGCAAGGGAGTGATATCTTTCGGATTTTTTGTTTCTTCGACCAGGGACAACTGGTGATACTGATGAATGGTTTTCAAAAGAAATCGCAGAAAACACCGAAAAAAGAAATTGAAAAGGCACTTAAAATAAAGGAAGAATATGAAAACAGCAAAAAGTAACATAATTACACTTGAGCAGTTCAAAGACAAACACTACGGAAAACGAGGAACTGCCAGGAGAGACGATCTTGAAGCCGGATACGAAAGCTTTAGAATCGGAGCATTAATTCACGAAGCAAGACTTGAAAAAGGATTGACACAGCAGGAACTTGCTGAGAAAGTTGGCACAACTAAATCGTACATTTCGAAACTTGAAAACAATGTAAAAGAAGTGCGCCTTTCAACACTTCAGAAAATAGTAGAATTGGGGTTGGGCGGACAACTTGAACTATCAATAAAGCTTTGAAATATTGACGAATAAAGAGAAACCGCAAACAACAAATAAGCCTTATCCGCAGACTTATCCCTAAACCCTTCCCTTTAATCAGGCCGCCTATTTTCTCCCGAAATCTGCCGGTATCTCTCCCCAGTGGGCGGTATCCCATTTGAGCACGGGGTT
>DJGZ01000079.1 GCA_002433025.1 Bacteroidales bacterium UBA5833 | reverse complement strand
GTACTGGACTCGAACCAGTGACCTCTTGCGTGTGAAGCAAGCGCTCTGAACCGACTGAGCTAACGTCCCTTGAGAAAGCGCAAAGATAGGCAGAATTTATTGTGTTATCTCAATACAAATCCGGAATTATTTTAATCGATTCATCCCCGGTCTTTCTTTATCCGGAGGCATTGAAGCGATATAAGCTTAATATGTGCATTAATATGCTATGCTTAATAACCTTAGCATTCATTTACATCCATTGCAATTGCTGAGCAATAGATAGGGAACGCCTTTGCCGGTAAGAAACCGGTCGTTTAATCCGGCCCGATCTCTCTGCAGGCTTATTTTCTGCCGCACAACATCTGAACAATCCGGGTAAAAACTTGTATTTCAAGCATATATTTTGTAAATTTAGAACTTTATCATGCTGATAAAAAAAACTCCGGACAGGTAACCTGGTCTTTGAAAGAATATGAAGATGGCTTTACCGGGATCAGATTTATAAAGCGAACATTTATGTTTTACCCGGATAATGTTGTAAAAGAAATATTATCCGGCGTTGAGTAATGGTATGAAAAAACTGATCATTTTCCTGTTGCTGGGCTGCTTTGGAGCTGCAGCAGCCATAAATGATCCGGCGTTTCAGCAAGCCGGCGGGAAGGTCATATCCCACCTGCAGCCAAAAGAGCGCCCACTTGATTTGTCATGTGACCCGTTTATTATTGTGGACCCGGACTTCATATTCCAAACCGGCAACTATTTTCTGAATTGTTACCCGGCTGTTACAACCCGCATTTACGCCGGCAATCTGACTGAAAATCTGATTGTCACAGGAGTCTGCCCTTACGAAGATGGCATGGTTTACCTTTCTTTATCCAATAAATTTGACTACAGCAATTCGCTGGAGATTACACCACATAACGGACAAATAGACACCATTTTATATATCCGTTTCTGCCCTGGCTGGTTCGACCGGCATGCATTGATTTATTTCAATAGTTCAGGCTGCTCCGCTTCCGCCGATATTATTGTGGATGGCGAAGCAGGGAATGCTCCTGTCAGTACCCTGGGAAATATACTGGCAGAGCCGGGATCTTCTGTAATTGTGCAACTCAGGGTAAAGGACTACAACTATATTTATCAGGCACACTATTTTATTGGTTACAACCCGTCAGTACTTACATTTACCGGACTGGGAGCATATATCGGATGGTTTACAAGTGCATGGGCTACCGTGATATCTCCCGATTCTGCATTCCTGGAAATTCTGTTTGAATGTCCGATTGATGTCTATATGGAATGCCCGGATTATGAAAAGCTGGCAGAACTATGTTTCGATTATGCAGGTGGAGCGACGGCACTCACATTCCGCGACTGCTCCTTTATCAATGTTTATCAGTTGGTACCCATTGATGAACCGGCTTCAGATTATTATATAAACGGGAGTGTCGGGCCTTCTGTCAGAAAGTTGCAGGTAAAGGTTCTTCCGGAAGGTTTGTATGACCCGGTCAGCGACAGCCTGAACCCTGCCCTGGGAAGCAACGGACCGGTTTATCCGGAAGATGTTTCTGATCAGATTACCCTTGCCCTTCACTCAGTGATGCCCTGCCATACCGGGATATTTTCTGCTGATTCCGTTTTTATGGACAGAACAGGAATTGCCAGCATCAATGTCCCGGTCGAATTCAGCAATAATCACTATCTGACTGCAAGACACCGCAACAGTATTGAAACCTGGTCAGCGCAACCGGTTTCATTTGCTGATTGTATGGTGAATTACGATTTTTCACTTGCGCAAAGCCAGGCTTACGGAAATAACCTTAAAGCAGCAGGCAACCGGTTCGTTATATTTTCCGGGGATATCAATCAGGACGGGATAACGGATCCGGATGATATGACCCTGATTTACAACGCTGCTTCAGTTTTTGCTTCTGGATATCTTGTCAGCGACCTGAATGGCGACGGGCAGACCGATACCTGGGATATGAATATTCTGGATAACAATGCAGCGGGTTTCAGACAGAAAGTCATTCCATGCAGCACCCAACTTCCTGTGTCAATTACAGATTCAGTGCTTGTTGTAGACGGCATCTCGGCAGTGGCTTATGGCAAGGTTACCAAAGCAGGTACTTCCCCGGTAACGGAACGCGGGTTTTGCTGGCATACCGGATCAGAGCCCAAAGCCAATGGTTTGCATTACAACAGCGGAAACGGATCCGGCACATTTTCCGGGATGATTACAGGCTTGAATTACAATACGAAGTATTTCATCCGTAGTTATGGCATCAACAATGAAGGTGCGGCATACGGGAACCAGATCATATTCACTACAACCCTTTATTCTCAAGGAAACGGACTCACCGACACGGATGGGAATTACTATAACACAGTGATCATTGGCACGCAGGAATGGATGGCTGAAAACCTCAGAACCATGAGCTATTGCAATGGAGAAAGCATTACTAATATTACAAGCAATGATCTATGGAACAACACGCGTAGCGGCGCTTACTGCTGGTACAATAACGAAATATCCTACGGAGAAATCTACGGAGCCCTATATAACTGGTATGCCGTGGCCGATGACCGTAAACTTTGCCCGGCAGGATGGCATGTGCCTGACCAGAACGATTGGGCAGTGCTTAGATCATTATACCTGGATTGGCATATCACTGCCGGCGAAATGATGAAAGCTGAATATGGATGGGTTACCGGCAATGGCAACAACCTCAGTGGTTTTCTCGCGCTGCCGGGAGGCGAAAGGGGGATCAGCGGGAACACCCCCTTTTTACATGAAGGCAGCATGACAAAATTCTGGTGCAGTAGTGAGTACCTCATCGGACACGGGTTTTACCTTAACCTTGACCAGGGACCAGCTGCGCCTATGGCTGAAAGAAGTGGAAATTTCGGCCATTCGGTAAGATGTATAAAGGACTGACATAGCTTCCTGACTATATATCAATGTCAGCCAGCCAGAAATCCGGAACGATACCCTGATTCTTCTTCATTAAAAGCATAAACCACAAATCCTGAAAGGTAATATTATGTTAGTGAGGGAAAACGCTTATGCTTTTACTGAAAATTTCATATTATTGATTGTCAACAGAATAACGTATTGATTGTGCAGCCTTTTTAAATTGGCGCCTCTACCCATCCGAAAACATGCGGTCATGAAAACCTCAATTAAAACCCTGTTCCTGCTTTTTGTTTTCAGTTTGGCCATGGGCTTTCTGGAATCGGCTGTGGTAGTCTATCTCAGGGAAATTTACTATCCCCATGTATTTTCATTCCCACTTGTCAACATGGATTACAATGTATTGATTACTGAGCTTTTGCGCGAGGCTGCCACCTTGTTAATGCTGCTGAGTATCGCCATACTTGCAGGCAGAAATCGGGCTGAACGCTTTGCATTTTTTCTTTTCTGCTTCGCCATATGGGATATTTTCTATTATGTCTTTCTATGGATGCTCATCGGCTGGCCGGCAACCCTTCTTGAATGGGATATCCTGTTTCTGATACCTGTCCCCTGGGCAGGTCCTGTGCTGGCGCCCTGCCTGCTTTCTCTGACGATGTTATGCTATGCCGTTTCAATTCTTGTCCTTCAGCATCGCAGATGCCCGGTAATGATAAAATTCCGCGACTGGTCGATGATGATCACCGGCAGCCTTATTGTCGTCCTTTCCTTTACCATACCGTATCTGAACTTAATGGCCGTAACGCCCGACCGGACTTCATCCGGAGAACTGATGCAAAAAATTTCCGCTTTTATCCCCCGAAATTTCAATTGGCTTTTGTTTGGCACCGGAGAATTTATCCTGCTGATTGTCATCCTGTTCATAGTCCGGAGATGCATCAAAACCGGAAAATCAAGGTTCCACAACCAAACTGCTGATTTCACGGCCTGATGATTTCTTTTACTAATTTTACTGCGATCAAGATCAAATGGAGCAATGGCCAATCATATTTCCGTAAGAAAATCGTCAGGAGAAACACAGGAGTTTTCCGAGGAAAAACTCTGGCAGTCACTGTTAAATTCCGGTGCATCAGAAGATATCATCCGGTCGATACTGCCTGAAATCAGGAAATCGCTTTACGAAGGCATACCGACCAAAACGATTTACCGCAAGGCTTTTGCCATGCTTCGCAGGCGGATGAATGCGCTGGCAGCGCGTTACAGCCTCAAAAATGCGATCATGGAGCTTGGTCCTACCGGTTATCCTTTTGAAAAGTTTATCGGTGAACTGATGAAACGGATGGGCTATGAAGTTATGACCGGGCAGATTCTTCCGGGTAAATGCGTTTCGCATGAAGTGGATGTGGTTGCCTGGAACGGGAAAAGTAAGAATATGATTGAGTGTAAGTTCCACAATACGGCCGGTAAAGTATGCAGCGTTCAGGTCCCCCTGTATATTCAATCGAGGTTTCTCGACATAAAAGCTGTATGGGAATCACAGCCTGAAAACAACTCCAGATCATTCCAGGGCTGGGTGGTCACCAATACCCGTTTTTCGGATGATGCGGCAGATTTTGGCAAATGCGCCGGATTGCATCTGGTTGGCTGGGACTATCCCCGCCGCGGCAGCCTGAAGGAGCTGATCCAGCAAAACGGTCTGTATCCAGTAACGGCCATTACCGGGCTGAATAAAAAGCAGAAACAATTGCTGATCGAAAACGGCACCGTGCTGTGTGCCGACCTTTGCAAAAAGCCGGGATTGCTGGATATGCTCCCGCTCAGTCAAAATTCAAAGAAAAAGATCCTCAGCGAAGTGCGGACCTTATGCAGCCTTGCTGCTACCACGGTCATACCGGATTAAGGTAATCCGTTACTTATCTGTATCTGCCAATATTATTCCCGTTACATGCATATATTTGCGTACTTTTGTAAATTGAAGATAACCGTAAGGTTTTCCGGTCAATCACTGTCACTGTGCATCAGCCCGTGTTCACATCTAAAGGCCGGTAAATTCCTGGATTATCCGTTCATTCAGATACAAGCACTTTATGTTAACAGGAACGGGGCAGCACCCAGCCATTACATACGGGTCAGACAAACTGACTTATGCGCAGTTTTTCGGAAAGATCCACCATTTTGCCGGACTTTATCACGTTGAGCCTGGCGCTCATGTAGTTATATTTTCGGAGAACAGGCCATCATGGATTTATGCGTTTTACGCTGCCTGGAAAAAGGGAGCTGTAGTGGTTCCTGTCGATTACATGGCTACGGCGGCTGAAGTGGCCTATATACTTGGCGACTGTGATCCTGCAGCCATATTCTGTTCATCAGGCACTGCTGACATCCTGCGCCAGGCAGCCGACGCTGCGGGATGCACCGCCCCGGTGCTTCTTCTTGATGACCATGAGGCCGCTGAATGCGAATCACTGCCTTCGGCCGGGCTTCCCGGACACCAGCCCGATGACACCGCGGTGATTATTTATACTTCCGGGACCACCGGCAGCCCGAAAGGCGTGATGCTCACCTTCAGGAACATCATTGTGAATATAGATGCGGTAAGCAGGCATATTCCCATTTATAAATCCGATTCCCGTGTACTTGTATTGCTGCCATTGCATCATGTGTTCCCCTTGTTGGGCACCATGATTATCCCTTTGTACCTGGGCGGAATGATCGCAATCAGCCCGAGTATGGCTTCCGAAGATATTATAAGAACCCTGCAGGTCAATAAGGTTACTATATTGATCGGGGTTCCGCGGCTTTACGCAGCCATCCGGAAAGGGGTCATGGACAAGATCGATCAGAGTTCTGTGGCCACCCTGCTTTTCAGGATTGCCCGTAAACTTAATTCAAAGAAATTTTCTAAAACGGTTTTCGGCACGGTGCACCGCAAATTCGGCGGCGCACTCGAAACACTGGTTGCCGGCGGGGCAGCACTGGATGTGGAAGTCGGCAATGACTTTAAAACCCTGGGCTTTGAGGTGCTGGAAGGTTACGGCATGACTGAAGCGGCCCCCATGATCACATTCACCCGGCCCGGAAGGGTAAGAATCGGGTCTCCGGGTGAATGTATGCCCGAGATGCAGATTCAGATTGCTGACGGCGAAATTGTAGCCAAAGGGCCCAACATTATGAAAGGCTATTACAAAAGCCCTGAAGCCACGGCTGAAGTGCTGAAAAACGGCTGGCTGTATACCGGCGACCTGGGGCATATCGACAAAGATGGCTTCCTTTATATTACCGGCCGGAAAAAAGAAATTATTGTATTGTCAAACGGCAAAAATGTTAATCCGGTAGAACTTGAAGATGAGTTGCTTACTTCACCTTATATAAAGGATTGCGGCATATTTTTCGAGAACGAACAACTTCAGGCCATTATACTTCCTGATCCGGCAGGATTGGCAACATTTCCGGATCGTGATGCTGAAGATATCCTGAAATGGGAGGTGATCGAGCCATTTAACCGAAAGGTTTCCGCCTACAAAAAAATTATGCGCATCCATGTGACCGACCAGGAACTTCCCCGGACCAGGCTGGGCAAACTGCAGCACCATAAACTGATTGAGCTGGTTCATAAGCAGCATATCAGCGACATCAGCCAGCCTGTTTTTGACCATCCGGAATACGCGCTGATCGCAGATTATCTTGAGAAAGAAAAAGGTCAGCGGGTGCTCCCCTCCTACCATCCTGAAATGGACCTGGGCATGGATTCGCTCGATAAGGTTGGATTCCAGGCCTGGTTGCAGCAAACTTTCGGCATTGATCTGCCACCGCAGAAGATGGCCGAATTCGCCAGCCTGGCGCAACTGGCCGAATGGGTCAGCGATCATAAGGTCAGGATGGAAGAAGGCGATATCAACTGGAACGATATTCTTCGGGAAAAACTGGATCTGAAGCTACCCTCAACATGGAAAATCGGCAGCCTGGCTTTCAGATTGTCGCGCCATATCTTCCAGCTTTATTTCAGATACAGCAGCAAAGGGGTTGACAATATCCCTGACGGCCCCTGCATCATCGCACCAAACCACCAGAGCTCCTTCGACGGGCTTTTCGTTGCTTCCGTGATGAAAACCAAACAGATCAGGGAAACCTACTTTTATGCCAAGGAACAGCATTTCAGGCAGAAATTTTTGAAATACCTGGCAGCCCGAAACAACATCATCATTGTCAACCTGAATGTTGATCTGAAGCAATCCATACAGGCCCTGGCGGAAGTGCTGCGGCAAGGAAAGAAATTGATTATTTTCCCTGAAGGAACCCGCACATTGAACGGAGAGCTGGGACATTTTAAGAAAACCTTTGCCATACTCTCCAGCGAACTCAATGTACCCATTGTTCCAGTTGCGATTGACGGGGCATTCAGGGCATTGCCCAAGGGGAAGCGTTTTGCCCGGCTCTGGGCCAGGGTAAGGGTTGAGTTTTTACCGGCGGTTCATCCCGAAGGACGTGGCTACGATGCCATCGCTGCGCTGGTGATGTCCCGGATACAAAAGAAACTGTCAGGGAAGGAGCCGGAATAAAGTGTGACTGTATCCGCATCCCGCCTGTCCGGCGGTCACTACACCCCGGAAACGGCGCTTTCATTCCATATCATCACGGCTAAACATAACGAACACAGGCTTCCGGAGGTTCTCCGCGAATTCCGTTGATTGCCCCGCGGCTTTTTATACCTTTGCAGCACAAACATTCATGCCATGTCAGTAGCTGTAAATCAACATCCGCTTCCCCGTTTTTCGGACATCATCAATGCACAGTCAACACTCAGTAAGGTAGTCAAACAAACCCCGCTTGAGCGGAGTAAGTCCTTCTCAGCCATGTCAGGCGCAGATGTTTACCTGAAACTAGAGAACTTTCAGACGACAGGTTCTTTTAAAGTGAGGGGTGCATACTACAAAATCAGCAACCTGACCGAGGAGGAATCTGCCAAAGGCGTATTGTGTGCTTCTGCGGGCAACCATGCGCAGGGCGTAGCCTATGCAGCCACGAAGCTTGGGGTAAAAAGCACGGTGTTTATGCCGGTTTTTGCCCCCCCGCTCAAGGTTATTGCCACCCGCTCATACGGTGCCGAGGTAATCCTGACAGGCGATACTTTTGACGATGCCTTCAATGCCGCGCTGGAATTTCAGCAGAAAACGGGAGCCACTTTTGTGCATCCGTTTAACGATCCTCATATTATTGCCGGGCAAGGCACGGTTGGCCTTGAAATCTTTGAGCAGTTGCGTGAAGTAGATGATGTACTGGTACCCATCGGTGGCGGCGGCCTTATTGCGGGAATCGCTATTGCCCTGAAGCAGCTTAACCCTGGCATCCGCATTATAGGCGTTGAGGCCGACGGCGCACAGTCGATGAAAGTGTCCATTGAAAAGGGTGAACCCACTGCGCTTAACTCCGTGAATACCATTGCCGACGGCATCGCGGTGAAATCGCCGGGAAACCTCACTTTTGAAGCCGCCAGTAAACTGGTGGATGAATTTGTGGTGGTCAACGATGCCGAAATGGCCCGTACCGCCTACCTGCTGCTGCAGCGTGCAAAAATACTCACCGAGCCTTCAGGGGTTGCCGCGATGGCAGCCATCCTTTACCAGAAAACCAATGTTAAAGGGCGAAAGGTCGTTCCCATTATCAGCGGCGGCAACATCAACATGAGCATCCTGGAGCAGATACTCGACAAGGGGGTTATGGACGAAGGGCTGAGGGCGCGCATTCAGGTGCTGATCCCCGACCAGGCCGGTATGCTGAAGTCCATCATCTCCATCCTTGAAAAAATGAAGGCGAACATCCACGACATCGAACACGAGCGCTCCACTACCAGCGTTCCGGTCGGATATGTGCAGGTAACCATTACCTTTAACCTGCAGGATACTACACAGTTGCCAACCCTGCTTACAGAACTTGACAAAAAAGGCATGCAGTATCAGGTACTCCGGTAAACCGACGCAAAGCCGGTTATGAACCAGATACACTTCCCTTCTCACCATCAGCCTGCCGGGCTTATTGTTTTATGAAAAAAATCGGATTACTTTCAGATACACACGGGCATTTGCCAGTCAAGGCACATTCATTTTTTGCCGAATGTGATGAAATATGGCATGCAGGCGACATCGGTGACCTGGAGACGGCTAAAGCGCTGGCTTCCCTGAAACCCTTAAAGGCTGTTTACGGCAACATCGACGGAACCGGCATCAGGTCTTTTTATCCGCTGTATCAGGAATTTACCTGCGAAAAGGTGAAGGTGCTGATTATCCACATCGGCGGATATCCCGGAAAATATTCAAAAGAAGCGCGGGAACTGATCAGCCGTTTAAAACCAAAACTATTTATCTCGGGGCACTCACACATCCTGAAGGTAATGAATGATCCTAAAAACGGATTGCTCCACATCAATCCGGGGGCGGCAGGAAAATCCGGATTTCATCATGTCTCTACCATCGTTCGGTTTGTTATCGAAGATGAAAATATCCGCGATCTGGAAATCCTGGAAATACTGAAATAAAATCTACCTGAGGCGGTCTGCCGCGCGCACAAGGGCCTCATCCTTACGTATCCCCCTGAAAGCCAGTACATACATTACCAGGCTGACCAGCATAAGGTAGACGGCCGGATGGTTGAAGTCTGCTTCAATGCCGGTTGCTTTGGTAATGGCACTGCCCAACTGGAAAAACACCAGGGCGATGGCAACCAGTAACAGGCCGACCAGAAACCTGACAAGTTTAAGTTGTGATTTCCGGTTTTTGTAAAGGAAAATGCACAATACCGACATCACAATTACAGCAATTACCACAATCTGAAGTCCGATCAGGATATTTTCAGAAATCCCCAGTGATGGACTTGAGCTATCCACTAACCCTTTTATGTATACCTCGAGGTAAATCTGGTTATTGTCAATAAAAGTGAGCAGGGGAAGAAAGTAAGCTACTGAAAGTGCAATCGCACCGATGGCAAGGTAAAGGGTCTGAATTCGCTGTATCATGGTCGGCTAAGTTTTCTGCAAAGATAAAAACTGTATGCCTTATGTAAAGGATTAATATGTATTTATGTGCTTTTGAAAATCGATTAACTTTGCAGCGGTTTAAACTGTTGAGTATTTTCCGGTCAATGATGCCAATACAGATAAGTGCCGGATATTTAAAGCCGTTTACAATGCCTTTATTATCAAAATTACTTGCCCCGGAAGCATGATAAAAACGGTTATTCTGGTTAAGCTTGCCCTGCTTGCCGTTGCCCTTTTGTACCTTTACAGCCTCTGGCACCGAGAGCCCGATGTGGATGATGCATGGATAGGTGAGCATGCATACTGGCTTGCTGAGAAAGGGTATGTTAAGTCCGAACTGATGCATGGAATAACCAACCAGCAGGAAAGAAATATCGTTCACCATAAACTTTTCACCCTGAACGGAGCCCTGTTCATCACACTTTTTGGCTTCTCGTTGTGGACACTCAAATCGGTCAGCCTGATGTGGCTGGTAATCTTTACAATCGTTTTTTTTATCACCATCCGGCGGAAAGAAGGTTCGCCTGCCGCATGGTTCGCGATGTTGCTGATGGCTGTCAATGCTTTTATTTTTCAGTATTCATTCGTTTACAGGCCTGAAATCATGGTGATGACGCTTGGCTTCATCTCATGGCTGTTGCTCGATCAATATCTTCAAAACAGAAGCAGTCCCGCACTGATCTTCAGCGGACTTTTTGCCGGACTTGCTGCGGCCGCCCATCTTAACGGACTGATTTTTATCATGGCCGGCGGATTGCTGCTGGTATGGAACAGGAAACTGTTTCCGGCAATCATTTTCGGGCTTTCAGTGCTGCCGTCGCTTTCGGTTTATTTTTTCGATTTTAGCCGCGAATACGGATTTTCATACTGGCTTTACCAACTCAACGACGCCCCGGCACTGCATAAGTCCTCTATCCTGCCGCATTCACTCTCCTTCTTCGGTAAGATTTTCCGGGAGCATATGCGGTTTTTCCACAGCCCGGCGGAAATCAGTCAAAGCCTGTTGCTGTTGTTCTGCCTGGTATTGGGTTACCCATTCCTTAAGCAGAAAAAGGATTTACTGCGGTATTTCATGATTCTGGTGATTTCCCTTTCAATGGTGGCCGTGCATACCACTTCGAAGTATATGCTGATGTATATGCCATTTATAATCTATATCATCACAATTACCTTCAGTCATATATTTAATGAGCGGGAAAAAGACCTGAAACTGCTGAGGGGCATCAAGGCCGGAACTGCCTGTCCGTGGGCGGTCGCTTTGCTGATGATCTACTTTTCCATAGGTTTGATCCGGAATGTTCAGATCAGTGTAAGAAAATTTGATCCTGAAATGTACGCTGGCCTTACAGAAAAATACATGGGCACCCGACAAGACACTGTTCGTGTGATTGCGCCAATGGAATTTATTTTTAATGAGATAGATGATTTTGAGAGGATTCAGGGAGACCTGAGTTTTGCAGATATGCAGAAAGCCGGACATGACCTTTATGGTAAATCTTTTCTGAAGATGGCCGACAGTCTGGGCATACACTATCTGTTACTGAGCGACCATTACCTGGAAAAATTCGGGCTGAACGGGTTTACCGCAGCTGATTTCCGGAGTGTGGGATTCACTGTATCCGGAAAGGAAGAAAACCTGCAGATTATTAAAAATGAAGAACCTTAATAAATCCGGTCTGAGCCCGGTCAGGAATATTATCTGGGATTTTAACGGGACACTGCTGAATGATCTGGATATCTGCATTGATTCCATCAACACCTTGCTGGAGCGCCGCAACCTGAGCCGGCTCGACAGGAAACGTTACCTTGAAATATTTACATTTCCCGTCAGGGACTATTACAGCATTGCCGGTTTTGATTTCGAAAAAGAATCTTTTGAAACCGTTGCCGTGGAATTTATGGACCTGTACCTGGCCAGGGCGCCCTATTCCCCGTTGCATCAGGGTGTAAACGAAGTACTGGTGCATTTTACCGGAAAAGGATACAGGCAGATTATCCTTTCGGCCATGGAGCAGGAGGAGCTGACGAAACTGATCAGAAAAAACGGCATTGAACCATTCTTTGAGCGGATTTTCGGCATCAGCGACCATCTCGGAGGGGGCAAGCTCGGGCTTGCAGGCAAAGCAATTGCTGATACCGGTTTTATTCCGGAACAAACCTGCCTGGTCGGCGACACACTTCATGACGCCGAGGTAGCGGAAAAGCTTGGCATAAAGTGCATACTCATCGCCGACGGACACCAGTCGGAAAGCCGCTTGCGCGCCTCCGGACATCCTGTACTGCAATCTGTTACAGAACTGACCTCCCTGCTTGCCGGCTGATCACCCGGCCGCAATAAGCGCTCCTGTTTTGCGTTAGGCCTGATATTGTACGCAACCCTGCTATTTTTGTACCTTTGGGCCTTTCATGCCGGTGTATGAATTCTGATAAGCATCTTCACATTCTTTACCTCCCCCGCTGGTATCCCTGCAAACAGGATCCCATGCTTGGCCTGTTTGTTAAGAAACATGCTTTGGCTGCCGTTAAAGCAGGGTACCGGGTAAGTGTGGCTTATGCAGTGCCCGATAAAGAACTGCCCGGCGGCATCAAGTATAGCACAGAAGTGAAGCAGGAAGATGCATTTACAGAAGTTATAACAGCTTACCTTAACACCGGAGGCTTTTCAAGCCACTGGCGGCAGGTTGCTGCCTGGAAGAAAGCCATAAAATTGTGCGTTCGGCAATCAGGCAGGCCGGAACTTGTCCACGCACATATCCTGACCAGAACGGCCGTCATTGCAGCCCTGTTGTCGCTTGCCTGGCGGATTCCATATCTGGTAACCGAGCACTGGTCAAGATATTATCCTGAAAATCTGCAATATAAAGGCTGGTTACGAAAATTGATCACCCGTTTTCTGTTAAAAAATGCAGGAAGCGTATCGGTGGTCTCAGATCGTCTTGCGAATGCCATGCATAAGCAGGGGTTGCGTTTCGATACGGAACTGTTGCCCAACGTGGTCGATACAGTCCTTTTTCACCCCGCCGGGGAGCTCATAGATCCGTACAAGATCATCAGCGTTACCTGTTTTGAGGAAAGATCCAAAAACCTGAAAATGCTGATTGATGCTTTCACGCTGGTTCATAACGTTATGCCTGATGCCCGGCTTGTGCTTGTGGGCGAAGGCGCCGACCTTGAGGCAACCATCGCATACGTCAACGGTAAAAACTTTCAACCAGGCACCGTCCGGTTCACGGGCATGTTGCAGGATGAAGCGCTGGCCGCTGAAATCCGCACTTCGGCCTGCCTGGCTTTAAGCAGCAATTACGAAACATTCGGTATTGTAGCCTTTGAAGCGATGGCATCCGGAATTCCTGTTGTTGCTACGGATGTTGCGGATCTTAAGCCGTTTATCGGCAATGATTTCGGAAAGATTGTACAGCAGGGCGATAGTTCCGGATTTGCCGCCGCTTTGCTGGATGTACTCGGCCATCCTGAAAAATTTGATCGTGCCGGTATGGCTGAAGCAGTCAGGCAGAATTTCAGTGAAAAGATGGTATCAGATAAACTGGACGTATTATATCAAAGTGTGTTGAACAAAAGAAAGCATGGCAGAGAACAACGATAGCCGGCGGTTGAGGTTTGCCGTAATGTGCAATTCCACCGGAATGCACCAATGGCAGAAGCAGACACTTGACGCCCTGCTGTCGTCGGGTTGCTCCGAACCTGTGCTGCTGATCATGCCGTCAGGTAAGAATAATAAAGCAGGAAAAACGTTCCGGCAAAAGATAACCGCCTATCCCTGGAAAAAAATCATTTTCAGAAAATATTATCAGTATTTATTTCATCCACAAGCCTTCCGGAAGACCATTGCAGACTTCGGAATTGCTGAAATACCAGTTATCCGATGCACTACCTCACTTAGAAAAAAGCATAGTGAATACTTCAGCCCTGAGGATATTGAAGCCATCAGATCGTATAAGCCTGATTTCATCCTGAAATTCGCATTTGGCATTATCCGCGGGGAGATTCTGAATTGTGCGCCATACGGGGTATGGTCGTTCCACCACGGAGATGAGCAGAAATACCGGGGGGTACCTCCTGCTTTCCATGAAATGTTAAATAATGATGCAGTTACCGCTTCCATACTGCAGCGGCTCACCGAAACCCTCGACGGGGGAGTGATCCTTCGTAAAGGCTTTTTTCCCACCATTTATCATTCATGGCGCGCCAACCTCGATCAGGCGATTGCACTTTCTGTGAACTGGCCGGCGGATGTATGCCGCGAAATTATCGCCCAGCACACTTTCCCGGCCAGCGGGGAATCGACCAGCACCACGGCGCCCGTTTACAAGGAGCCTGAAAACACTACGATGCTGCAATTTCTTGCAAAACAGCTTTTTAACAAAGTAAAATTTCACTTTTCCGAACTTTTTCAGGCAGAGAAATGGTCGACCGGCATCATCAGGGCGCGAACCGCCGAAGTGGCAGGCAATATTGATTACTCCCCTGATCCTGAAATGGTCTCCTGGCTTCATTCCGGTAGCAACGACCGCTATTTTGCGGATGGATTTGCGCTCAGGGTCCGGCACCGGATATTGCTGTTGTTTGAAGATTACTCCTACCGGCACCGCAAAGGCAGAATTTCAGCCGCATGGTACAACGAACGGGACCATGATTTCAGCGACATAGCCTGCGCCCTTGAAGAACCCTGGCATTTGTCTTACCCGTTTATTTTTAAAGAAAGGGATGATTACTATTGTATCCCTGAATCAAAGGACCACGGGTCGGTTGAGTTGTACCGGCTCGATTGCGATACCATGAAACTTGCCTTTGTCCGCACCTTGCTTCCGGGGGTTGCAGCCGCAGATCCGACACTGGTATTTCATCAGAACCGCTGGTTTCTGTTTTTTACCCCTGCGCATGCCACCAATGTGGAACTGCATATCTGGCATTCTCCGGGCCTGGATCAACCTTTTGAACCACACGAACTGAATCCTGTAAAGGCCGATATCCGGAATGCCCGGCCGGCCGGTTCATTATTCAGGCTAGACGATAAACTCTACCGGCCGGCTCAGGATTGCTCCCGAACCTATGGCGGAAGGGTCGTGATCAACGAAATCAAAATCCTCTCGGAAGAAGCCTTTCTGGAAATGCCGGTGAGCACACTGAATCCTCCCCCCGGATACAAGGGCATTCATAACCTTTCATTTGCCGGGGACTATATGTATTTTGACTGTAAAAAATTCGTTTTTTCACCGGCCTCATTTCTTTACCAGGCAGGCAGACGATTCAGGTCAAAAAAGCATACTTTACCGGGTATTAAACAGTTATGATCAGAAAGATACTTTCAACTACCGCGGCCCGCTTGCTGATCGCATCGGCCAACCTGGGCATTGTATGGCTGGCCGCCCGCACGCTGGGGGCCGAAGGAATGGGCACCATTTCACTGTTTATACTAGGCATCAGTATCGTTCAGATGATCAGCGCCATGGTTGGCGGAAGCGCACTGGTCTATCTTGTACCCCGTTACCCGGTGGTTCAGTTACTGCTGCCCTCATGGCTCTGGGCTGTTTTCGTTTCATTGTCCGGAAGCTACTTACTCTGCCTTTTCGGACTTATCCCCGGCGAACTGACTCCCGCCCTGGCCGCAGTATCACTCCTTCAGTCGCTGTTTTCGATCAATCAGAACATACAGCTGGGGCAGGAAAAAGTACTGCAGTACAACATTGCGGCAGTGCTGCAAACGGTTACCGTGCTGATCACCCTGATCATACTTTTTGAAATTTTCAGACAACAGACCATTCAGTCATACATTACGGCGCTGTTTATCTCTTATTCTTTGGGAATACTACTGAGTTTTACCGGCATTACCCGTGGAAAGGAAAGGGTAAAGCGCTGGAATCCGGCACTGTTCCGGGAAATATTCCGGTTCGGAGGGTATCTGCAGGCCGCCAGTTTTATGCAGTTGTTCAACTACCGCCTGAGTTACTACATCATCGAGAAATATTTTGACCGCGCCACGCTTGGCGTTTTCTCCATCGGCGTGCAGATTTCCGAAAGTGTCTGGATTATTTCGAAAAGCATCGCGCTGGTGCAGTACGCGCGCATTTCAAACTCGAAAGACAGCCTCTACACCCGGAACCTTACACTTGGTTTCATAAAATTTACCGCGCTCTTTACCACACTGATCACCGGCATACTCCTGCTGTTACCTTCTGATTTCTTCGTGCTGGTCTTCCAAAGCGACTTCAGCAATGTAAACAAGGTGATTCTGAGTCTTTCAGCAGGCATCATCGCCGTGGCCGTTTCACTGATGTTCAGTCATTATTTTTCCGGCAGCGGCAAACCCTGGCACAATACAGTATCCTCCGGTATCGGGCTGATATTCACCTTCATTCTCGGATTTACACTGATTCCGGCAATGGGTATCACCGGGGCAGGGATCACGGCTTCCGTTTCCTATACAGCCGGAATGACCTATCAGCTGTTGATTTTCAAAAAAGTTGCCGAATGCAAATGGCAGGACTTCCTGATAAAAAAAGAAGATATTATGCAGGTAGCAGACATTTTAAGAGGGAGAACCTGACGGACGGCTCACTGAACAAGAAACTCCGGACAAGCATCGTTTGTCATTCAATGATTGTCCAGTTACAAAATCCTTTTAAAATCACTAAATTTGTTCCATGTTAAGGCAAAGGCTAATTTATACACTGATTATATCCGGCTTATTTCTGCTCACATACCGGGTACCCGCGCAGGAAACGGGACCTGGCCTTTTTGCAGAACACTGTGCTTCTCCCGCCGAGGTAGAGTTATATAATTTGATCACCGCCTTCCGGAAAATCAATAACCTCCCTCCCGTTCCTTTCAGCAAATCATTGTCATACGTTGCCCGTGTCCACATGATGGATATTTCAGTCAACCGTCCAGATTTTGGCGGTTGTAACCCGCACAGCTGGTCAGATAAAGGCAAATGGAAGCCATGCTGCTATGCCCGCGACGAAAAACGCATAGCCTGCATGACAGAAAAGCCAAAAGAGCTTACCTTGTATAAAGCAAAGGCCTGGGAAATCGTATATGAAGGCGGAGAGCCCGCCAGGGCCGAAGATGCCTTCAACCTCTGGAAAAACATTTCGCTGACCCGCGACTACCTGACTAACGGCGGCAAATGGGCCAAACCCTGGAAAGCCATTGGCATCGGCATTTATGGTGATTACGCGGCCGTCTGGTTTGGTGAAGGTGATGATCCTGAAAAGATTTACACATCCTGCGGATCCGACTCAGCATTTACCCTTCCGGGAGACCCGGAAATCACACGGGGACAATTAACGGAGAATCCATCCGCTGCATCACCGGTGTTTTCAATAATAACCGGATCGCTCAACACCCTGGAAAAGGCTAACAGGGAAGTCGCGCGGCTGCGCGGCCTGGGTTATCCCAAAGCAAGACTGATCCCAGCCGGTAATAATTACAGGATATCTATCGCAGATTATCCTACCGAAAGTGAAGCGCAACGTTACCTCAGGGAGATACAGGCCGGTTTTCCCGACGCCTGGGTACTGAAGCCTGACGCGCCCTAGCCCATTCAGGTTTGAAATAGCGCCGCGATTTATTATTATCCCGGCTGTTCTGCCCGCGAAACCATGGCCACTTCTGATTCTACTCAGGATCGTACCTGAATCATGAACAAATAAAACTCCCCCATTCCATTTACGGGAGACTAGTTAATAAATTGTTCATTTATCAGGCTGTAAATCAACAATTGGCATATAGCAGCCAAAGATTTCAACATCCAGGCTAAGATTTCAACACCCAGGGACAATTCCGGCGGTTTGCGTTATCTTTGCAGGCTATGGAAGAACTGGAAATTACACAGAGCAATCCGGGCGCCTACTCGGATGATGCTGTTGTTACGCTTGACTGGAAAGAGCACATACGCCTGAGGCCCGGCATGTATATTGGCAAACTCGGAGACGGCTCCTCCCAGGATGATGGCATTTACGTCCTCATCAAGGAGATTATCGATAATGCGATTGATGAATTTGTTATGGGTAATGGCCGCACCATTGAAGTGGCCATCAAGGACCAGCGGGTTACAATAAGGGATTACGGACGTGGCATTCCCCTCGGGAAAGTAATTGATTGTGTATCCAAGATCAATACCGGGGCTAAATATGACTCCAAAGTATTTAAAAAGGCGGTCGGCCTCAATGGCGTCGGGTCAAAGGCGGTAAACGCCTTATCCGGCAGTTTTACCGCGCAGAGTATCCGCGAGGGCAAAACCAAGATCGTTGAATTCGAACGGGGGGAGATCATCAGCGACCTGCCCGAAGAGCCCAGCAACCTCCGCAGCGGGACCATCATAAGTTTTGTTCCTGACGAGAAAGTATTCGGACATTACCACTTTATCTCTGAATATATCGAACAGATGCTCTGGAACTATGTGTTCCTGAACAATGGCCTGACGATATGGTACAACGGAACAAAAATGCAGGCGAAAAACGGTCTGCTGGATCTGCTGCAACGAAACATCAACGGCAATCCGCTGGTGTATCCTATTATCCAGATCAAGGACGAGGACTTTGAATGCGCTTTTACCCACAGCGGAAGGCAATACGGTGAGGAATATTATTCATTTGTCAACGGACAGCATACCACGCAGGGCGGTACCCATCAGGCGGCTTTCCGCGAAGCGCTGGTCAAAACAATAAGGGATTTTTATAAAAAAGATTTCGATCCCAGCGACATCAGACAATGCATGGTGGCTGCCATCAGTATTAAAGTGCAGGAACCTGTTTTTGAGTCTCAGACAAAAACCAAGCTGGGTTCTCAACTGATGGAGCCCGATGGTCAGAGCATCCGCAACTACATCGGCGATATCCTGAAAAAGCAGCTTGACAATTACCTGCATATGAACAGCGATGTTGCAGAAGCCTTGCTGCGCAGGATCATGCAAAGCGAAAAAGAAAGAAAGGATTTTGCCAACATAAAAAAACTGGCCAAAGAAAGCGTTAAGAAGGTAAGTCTGCACAACAAGAAACTGCGCGATTGCCGTATTCATTACAACAGCAACGACAACCGCAGGCTAGAAACAACGCTTTTCATCACAGAGGGCGACTCGGCCAGCGGCTCAATCACCAAATCGCGCGACGTGAACACCCAGGCGGTATTCAGCCTCAAAGGAAAACCGCTTAACTGTTACGGTCTTACCAAACGCGTGGTTTATGAAAACGATGAATTCAATCTGCTGCAATCTGCCCTGAACATTGAAGAAGGCGTTGAAAATCTGCGGTATAACTACATCGTCATTGCCACCGATGCCGATGTCGACGGCATGCATATCCGTTTGTTGATGCTGACTTTCTTCCTCCAGTTTTATCCCGACGTGGTAAAGTCAGGCCACCTGTATATTCTGCAGACACCGCTTTTCAGGGTCAGGAACAAAAAGAAAACGATTTACTGTTATTCTGACGAAGAGCGCGTATCTGCCATCGCCGAACTGGGGCCCAACCCTGAAATTACCCGTTTTAAAGGACTCGGGGAGATTTCGCCCGAAGAATTTAAAAACTTCATTGGACCCAATATGCGGCTTGACCCTATTATTCTTCGCAAATCATCGGAAATTCCTGATTTGTTAAGCTTTTATATGGGGCGTAACACTCCTGACCGCCAGGTATTTATTATGGACAACCTGCGCATGGAAGAAGACTTTGTGAATGCGGAAGCCTGACCGCTTCAGCTGATTTTCTTAAAGGCCTTACCCAGCATTTCAATCATATCGCCGGGCAGCATGGATGGCTGCCCGAATTTTTCAGCAGCCATATCTCCGGCTTTTCCATGCAGCCATACCCCGAGGATACAAGCATCGCGGGCTGAATAACCCGAAGCCCTCAAGCCGAGGATAATGCCTGTAAGTACATCCCCGCTGCCTCCGGTGGCCATTCCCGGGTTACCGGTAGGGTTGAAAAAGAGATCGCCTTCAGGCGTTGCTGTTGCTGTGAAAGCCCCCTTCAGTACTATGTATAACCTGTAGCGCACAGCAAAAGCGCGTTGCAATTCAAGCCGGTCGAAATGATTATCTGTGGGTTCTGACAGCCGCTCAAATTCCTTTGGGTGTGGCGTCAGAATACTGCCCGGAGGCAGAAAAGAAAGCCAGGTCTTATTATCCCCCAGCATATTCAGGGCATCGGCATCCAAAACCAGTGGAACATGCGTTTGCTGTATCAGCAGCTTCAGGGCGGCTGCGCTCTGATCACTCGTTCCCAGCCCGGGACCAATCCCTATGGCATTGTATGCATCCAGCACCGGCAGGGCCGAAAAGCAACTGTCGTCAGGATCGATGCTGACCATGGCCTCATGTACTGACCCCTGAATGGTCTGAAACCCATCGGCAGGGGTATGCACGGTAAGCAAACCCACCCCTGAACGCAGACAAGCCCTGGCAGCCATCACCGAGGCTCCGTATTTTCCTGTGCTTCCGGATATCAGCAACGCGTGGCCAAAATGTCCTTTATGGGCAAACTTCGACCGCACCTTGTAAAGACTCCGGCAATCGTCCTTCTCAATCAGGTAATTGTTGCATTCACATTGCTCAATAAATGCAGGATGCAAGCCAATATCAAGCACTTTCCAGTTTCCGCAGAAACGCTCGTTTTCAGGAATCAGAAAAGCCAGTTTCGGCATCTGAAAAGTCAGCGTGAAGTCCGCCATGATTACTTTCGGATACTTCTGATTTACCGCCTTACCGGCAAACAATCCAGAAGGAATATCGATCGAAATCACCATTGCGCCGCTGTGGTTGATCTGATCGATGATATCGGCCATCCATCCGGTCACCGGCCTGGCAAGGCCTGAGCCCAGGATGGCATCGATGACCACATCGTCCTCATCAATTTCGATCAGCGGATCCGCTTCAAACACATCGGTAATCACCAGGCCCGGAAGATCGGCCAGCAGGTTGAAATTCACAGTAAAATCAACACCTGGTTCCCCGGAATGGCGGATAATAAATACATCAGCGGCGTAACCGGCACCATGCAGCAATCGCGCGACGACCAGTCCATCCCCGCCATTGTTGCCCATGCCGCAAACCACCCTGACCTTCTTTGTGGCCGGCACTTTTTTTTCAATCCAGCGAAAACAGGCTGCGGCCGCCCTTTCCATCAATTCGGTAGAACTTACCGGCTCATGCACAATGGTATAGGCATCCGCTTCCCTGATCTTTTCAACAGGCAATATTTTCAAAGCACACATAGCGGCTCAGGTTTATTTAAGCACAGCATCTTAAATTATGTTTCAGATTCCCGTCGTATTCAGATTGCCAAGGCTGACTGTGACCACCTTTTTCTGGGAATCGTCGTCATTGTTAACCAGGCTGAGGCATACCTGAAGATGAAGATTGTAAATATTGATATCGGTTTCCTTGGCCTTGATCTTTCCGATCTTCAGAATGTCGGAGTTAATGATCCCTTCGCGTCGGCTCGATTCCCTGCCGAAGATCTTATCGGAAGAGGTTGCAAGCGGCAGCATATTGTAATTGCTGAACTCATGGATATGTGCAACATCATCGATCGTAAGCACCTGTAGGTTCTCAATACCGTCGATATTGACCGTAAACCAGCGGTGCACATGTTCGTCGATCAGGCAGCGGTTCAGACTGTCACGTGAAAGTATGCGGGCATTGTTGATGATCGCCCTTCCGTAATGGTTATCTTCAAAACGATAAACTTTATCGTAGGTAATGGCATAACGGGTGCTGATCCCCCCGATAATCTTGCGCAGCCGGGGAAAGAAATGAAAAGCATTGTATATCCTGAGTACGATCGCATAATTGCTGGCAAACAGCAGCGAATGAAGCGGGGTGTCGAAAATCAGGAAACCACCATCGCCTGTACTGATGTAACTGCGCTCTATCTTCTCGCGTGTATAGGACTGAAAAATAAACGGGTGATTATCCAGGCACAGATCAATGGTAGTACTCAGCATGGTTTTGAAAAGGAAAGGAATCAGCATTTGTTCAGATTCACCATATGAGCTGTACTGATAAATATCCAGCCCCAGCACTGATTTACTGCTGATTTCATCCACACCCAGGCACTCCAGCAGTTCTTCCCTCAGCATGGATTCGTCGGGCACTACATTTGTTTTCTCAAAGATGACCCTTTTGTCGTGTTTCAGTAAGATTTCACGAATTGCCTTGTGGTCAAGCAGTTTTATATGATCCTTCATATCTTTCATACGGTTTCTTGTTTAATCAGGCTTTTCAGAACATCTGCAAGCCATTGCTTTTCAGCAACACGACAGCGTTCCCCGATGCCAAAGGCTTCCCCCTTGCTTATAATGGCCGTATAAATACCTTTCCGGCTCATTCCGTAGAGGGTTTTATAGCTGCCTTCAACAAATGAAACAGCCGAGATATCCTTTTTCTTCAGCTCTGCAGAAGCTGTCTGTTTTCCTGTTTTCTTCCTTATGGTTACTGCTCCGGAGGTGATTTCAACTGACTGAAAGGCGAAAAGTTCCCTGGCTGAAATGCGCAGGGTAACCAGTCCCAGAAGCCAGAAAGGAACGGACAGCAGTGTCCAGACAATTCCATATTGAAGCAGGAGAACCGTCCATATCAGGATCATCAGCAACCAGAAAAAAATTACCGCAAAGATAAAAATCCCTCTCGGCGTAAACCCTTCTTTCGGAATTAATATCAGGATGTCGCCCGGAGCAGGGCAGGTAAGCTTTATGCGGCTCCCGGGCGGAGCGGACGGCAGTTCTGCTTCTGTTGTTTTTTCCATGTTACCATTGACTGAACAGGATTAAGAGCTCCCGGTTCGTATTTCTTGATCAAATGTACGCAAATATCGGAAGCAATCAGGGTCATTCCCGGCCTGAACAAATAACAATAACTTAACATTCAGATTACCTATACTTTATATCATGAGGATAGTTTTGCAAATAAATGTAATTTCCTGATGGACAAACCTGAAGCAAAAATATTGCTTGTTGATGATGAAACGGATATTCTTGAGTTTCTGAGCTATAACCTGCGCAAGGAGGGTTTTGAAGTATATTGTGCGCACAACGGCTTTGAGGCTGTGGAGACAGCCCGGCGGGTAACGCCCGATCTGATTATCCTTGATATCATGATGCCGGGCGCCGATGGTTATGAAACTTGCCGTGAAATCAGGGCAACACCGGGCCTCAGTGAAACCATGATCGCTTTCCTCTCAGCCCGGGGCGAAGATATGTCGCAGGTGGAAGGTTTCGAGGCCGGCGGAGACGACTATATCAGAAAACCTGTGAGGCCCAGGGTCTTTATCAGCCGGGTAAGGGTATTGTTACGCCGGATGCCCGACAAAACAAAGGAAGATACAAAACTGGTACTTGAGGGCCTGATTATTGACAAGGAAAGATATGTAGTAATCCGCCACGGCGTTGAAACCGGACTTTCGAAGAAAGAATTCGAATTGCTTCTGTTACTGACCTCCCGACCCAACAAAGTATTTACCCGTGATGAAATTTTTGCCGGCGTATGGGGCACTGATGTAGTGGTCGGCGAACGCACCATTGATGTTCATATCCGTAAGATCAGGGGAAAAATAGGTATGGAAAGTATCAAAACCATTAAAGGTGTAGGATACTATTTTTCCTGACCCGGCGCTTTCTGCCATATTTCCCATGCCATTTCTGCCTGACGTTTCAGCATACCAAGGCCATTGATCGCCATTGCCCCTTTTGCCATACCCGTTTGCATAAAACAAGTCTTCTCAGGATTATAGATCAGGTCGAAGAGCTGATGGCTCTCAGTAACGCAATCCCACGGCAATGGCGGTAAAGCGTCAACGTCAGGATACATGCCCAGCGGTGTGGCATTTACAATCAGCTTCACAGATGCCATGATCTCAGGCGTAACCATAGCATAGGTCAGGGAGCCGGGCAACTTTCCGCCCCGGCTAACCATGCTGAACGTCCACCCTTCGTTTTTGAGTACATGGGCCACAGCCATCGCTGCGCCACCGGTACCAAGAACCAATGCACTTTTATCATCCCTGAAATCAAATCTGCCCAGTTCGGCACTAAAAGCCGGTGCATCGGTGTTGAATCCGGTCATGCTGATGTTCCCGCCCTGTCGCTCTATCCGGATTGTATTTACAGCGCCTATGGTTTCCGCTTCAGGCGAAATGCCTGAAAGGAAGGGGATTACGGATTGCTTATAAGGAATTGTAACATTCAGCCCGCAAAGCTGTTTCTCTGAACTGACCAATGCAGGCAAATCACCGACATGGGCAAGTTCAAACAGTTTATAATCAGCATGAATTCCTGCGGCCGCGAACTTCCGGATAAAATATTCCCGCGACCAGGAATGCTTCAGCGTCGATCCGATGAGTCCGTAAATATGCACAAGGATGAACTATTGTTTGGCGGCAGCGTACTTCTCTATAATCCAGATACTTGCGATACCGGCAATAATAAAGGCCACAGCTATAAAGAAGGAAGTATCCATTGACGGTGGCAGTGAGATTAGATAACGCTCAACCACAGGTTCACCCTTTTTCACAAGAATTTCGCCCGCAGCATCAAGCAGGTAAACCGTTTTTTTCCATGGCCAGATGATCCCGAGTGATCCCAGAATAAAGCCGGTAAGCAATGCGATGGTCTGGTCCCTGAATTTTTTGAAAATCCATGAAAGGAAATAGGAGAAGCCCAGTAATCCGAAGGCTGCACCTATCACAACCGGGAGCAGGATATCAAAACGCATGTTATTAATGGCATCGATAAAAACGAGCTGATAATTTCCCATTAATATCAGGATGAAAGAACCTGAAATACCCGGAAGAATCATACTGCACACCGCTGCCACACCACAGATTATCAGGTAAATAAAGTTACTGTTCTCGGTGGCCGGATTCATAAAGGTAAGCGAGATGGCAAAACCTGCGCCGGCAATAAATGAGATTACAGCGGCAGTCGACCATTTGGATACCGTTTTTCCGACAAAATAGACCGATGCCAGTATAAGGCCAAAGAAATAGGACCAGATGTAAACCGGATAATTTCTGAAAAGAAATTCAAATATTCTGGCAAGGCTCAGGATGGCAAATCCCACACCGGCAAACAACACTATAAGAAAAACCAGGTCGGTATGCCTTGCAAACTCACTGAACCGACCCTTTAACAGCAGTTTGATTGCTGTCAGATTAAATGACATGATGGCATTGATCAGTCGTTCAAAAATTCCGGTAATCAGCGCGATGGTTCCTCCGGAAACGCCGGGGATAATGTTGGCCGTTCCCATGGCCACACCTTTAAGAAACAGATTCAGGTGTTCTTTCATAGTCTCAGTTACGTGGTTTATGCTGGATTTTCAGAGGAGGGCGGAATTTCAAAACAGACGATAAGAAGCAATGATTTCAACTACCGAAGGATCGTCTTTCAGATAAGGAGCGAATTCAAAAAGCTCATCCAGCCCGTCGTTGCCCTTTGAAAGCGCGGTGTGCAGGGCCGACATTGCCTGTTTGGGCTTTCCCATGTTATAGAGGTAAGCAACCTTACGGTAAAAAAGGGCAACATTATCCGGCTGATGCGTGAGGCCTGTTTCCAGAACATCAAGGGCGTGGTCATATTCATCCAGTTCGGCGAACATGGCAGAGAAATCCAGCCATATACCCGGGTCCGAAGGATTGATCTGCGCTGACTTTGTGAACGAAACTGCTGCTTCGTTATAAAACCCTGCATGTTGCTGGGTTACAGCCAGGGTTGCCAGGTATTCCGCATTATCGGGATCCATCTCGAGCCCGCGGCGGATATACCTTAAAGCCGCTTTGAGGTTGCCTTTCTCTTCGTAGCAAACCCCCATCCCGATCCAGGCATCGGCAATATTTTCATCCATTTCCACAGCCTTCCTGAAGTTCGCTATGGCTTCATCCCAGGCTTCCAGTTTCTCGTAGCACTCACCTATATAATAATAGGTCAGTCCTTCGGGAGGCTCATGCTCGAAGGTATCGTGGTAGGCCTCTATCGCCTGCCGGTACAACTGCATGCCGGCCAGCGAATTGGCCTTGTTGAAATGTGCAGAGGAAAATGAAGGGTCAATGGCAATGGCAAACTCAAACGATTCTATCGCTTTCTCAAAAAGTTCCAGTGTATTGAAAGCCACCCCAAGATTGAACCAGGCAAACTTTGAATACGGATAACGGTCAAGGTAAGCGGTGAAATAATCCACACTTTCCTCATTCTGCCCGGTGATCTCATAGCAGAAAGCCAGTTCAAAAATTATTGCCTCATTATCAGGCTCAATTTCCAGTACCTTTTTCAGATACTCAATGGCTTTGTCGTAATTCCCCAGGTTCTCATATTCATAAGCAATGTTGGAATAGATATTCCCCAGGTCTTCTTCATCGTCGGTGATGGCTTTGTTGTATTCGCGGATGGCATCGTCATAGCGCTTCAGCTGACTGTAAATAGCCCCTTTGGTGATATAAATCTCACTGTTTGTAGGGTCGATGTCCTCAACCTGCGAAAGCACCCTGAGGGCCTTTTCTGCCTTGTTGGACGATACCAGCAATTGAGCCTGCCTGATCTGAAAACCGGTGTAACCAGGGTACTGCTCCATGGAATGGCTGATGGCCAGCCCGCACTTCTTCAGATCGCCAAGCGCTAAATAATGGTCGATCAGATCCTCATATTCTTCAATATCAAAAAAGTAACGCCCTCCTTCCCTGAGCATGTTTTCAAAACGTTCAGTCAGGTAGGAAATGGAGTCTTCTTCTTCGCGGTGTTCAAAAAAATCATTCATCATTTTACGCAATTACTGCAAGTGCAATAATCCTCTGCAAAGGTAGGCATTTTTATGTTCCGGGGGCAGGATATAAAAGTTATGACCTGCAAACTGAATCAGCCGGTTTCAGTCGTAATATTACACCAATTTCTTCCGTTTTGCCAGTGGTTTGAGATTAAGTTATGGACAGGCCATTGTTGAAAAGTCGGGTTCATCAGCATTGGTGCAGGCCTTCCGGAATACAACAGCGGCTCAGCAAATGATGACATGCGGACATCCGTTATTTTCAATTACATTTGCATTCCAAGCCAGCCAGAATCAATATGACATTAATAAAGAGCATTTCAGGTATCAGGGGCACCATCGGTGGCAAACCCGGAGAGGGGCTCAGTCCCGTGGATATTGTTAAATTTACTGCTGCCTATGCCAGCATGCTGACATCGGTTTCATCAGAACGAATCTCTGTAGTGGTAGGCCGCGATGCGCGGGTATCGGGCAGCATGGTCAACAGCCTTGTTACTGCCACACTTACCGGGATGGGGGTTGATGTAACCGACCTTGGCCTTTCAACAACCCCTACCGTTGAAATGGCGGTGAAAGACCTTGGTGCCGCAGGAGGAATCATCCTCACGGCCAGCCACAATCCATGGCAATGGAATGCACTGAAACTGCTGAACAGCGAGGGTGAATTTATCAGCGCGCAGGAAGGGGAGCAACTGCTCAGCATTGCCGGATCGGACAACTACACTTTTGCCGAAGTTGATAAACTTGGCACTATTACGCATGATGATACGCAGCTAAGAAAGCATATTGAGAAAATTATCAACCTGCCTTATGTGAATTCATTTGCCATAAAAATGGCCCATTTCAGGGTTGCGGTCGACGCAGTGAATTCGACTGGCGGCATTGCCATCCCCCTGCTTTTAAAATCGCTGGGCGTTGAGATCATCGATGAGCTTTATTGTACTCCTGACGGCCGTTTTCCGCACAATCCCGAACCACTGCCCGAAAATCTGAAGGAAATATCGGAACTGGTTGTTAAAAACAAAGCGCATGTCGGGTTTGTGGTTGATCCTGACGTGGACCGTCTGGCAATTATTTCCGAAGACGGCGGCATGTTTGGTGAGGAATACACCCTGGTAGCCGTTGCCGACTATGTACTTTCGCACAAACCCGGGAATACCGTTTCGAACATGTCATCCACCAGGGCGCTGCGCGATATCACTGAAAAGGCCGGCGGCACTTATTATGCTTCCGCGGTGGGCGAAGTAAATGTGGTAGCCCGGATGAAAGAAGTGGGAGCTGTGATCGGCGGTGAAGGCAACGGAGGGGTGATTCTGCCCGAGCTTCATTACGGCCGCGATGCGCTGGCAGGCATTGCCCTGTTCCTTACCCACCTGGCCCAGTCAGGCAAACGCTGCTCAGGACTCAGAAGTACCTATCCCGACTACTTCATGTCAAAAAATAAAATTCAGCTTTCCCCTGAAATGGATGTGGATATTATCCTCAGTAAAATAGCCGCTAAATACAAAAAACATCCCATCAATACCGAAGACGGAGTAAAAATAGAATTCGGCAGCGAATGGGTGCACCTGAGGCGGTCAAACACCGAACCCATCATCCGCATCTATTCCGAGAGTGATTCCGAAGTAAAAGCCGGCGTGCTTGCCCGCAAAATTATTGATGACATCAGGGAAATAATCAGGGAGTAACTTCCTGTTGAATGAAAGACGTTGATGAAAGTATAAAAAATTGAGGCTGAGGTGCGTTGTCAATCAAAGATTTGCTAAATTGCCCGATATTTCAAAAACCATCTTATGGCGGGAAAACGGAAACGTAAAAAGTCCATTAAATACAAACCTGTTGCATTCAAGCTTACCCAGCAACAGAAGAAACGCGTGGATGCCTTTTGCAGGAAAAACGGAACGACCCCGGTGAATATGTACAAAAAAGCCATCATGGCTTATCTGCTGAGCAATGGTTATGGAAACCAGAAAAACAGCCACGAACCGGTAATCGGGCCTAACCAGATGAGCATTTTTGACATCGTGGAAGATATCGGGTCAATGAAACTATAATCCTTGTCCCCCCGGGGGATTTCATGGCAACGCCCTTTGATCCCTGATGACCGCATTAATTTTCTGATCCGTCAGTCTTCCGGAACCTCAAAGAGCAGCAGCCTGGCTTCTTCCCGTGCCACAACAGTTACCCGATCAGCCCCCCGCATTTCAAAGGAATCGCGCCGGTGCACTTGCCCGCCCGCCACATTAACCTCCCCCTCAATTACAAATACCAACAGCCCGTTGCCGGTACGATTCAACTGATAATCCAGGCCGGAACCCTTGTCCATATCAAGGATATACATCCAGGCTTGCTGGCGGATGCGAAGAACGGACGATTTTTTATCAGGTGAAACAATCAACCGGGGAATGTTTTTTCGAACCAATGCATTATAAGCCAATTTATCAACTTCCGGATTGGTATGCTTCGTCTCCGGAAAAATCCATATCTGCAGAAAACTGCACGGTTCACCGGATGACAAATTCGCTTCAGACACGGTAATACCGGTTCCGGCGGATAAGAGTTGCACCTCCCCTTCCCTGATCAGATCCCGGTTTCCGTTTGCATCAAGCTGTTCCAGGTCTCCTTTGAGCGGAATGGTAATGATCTCCATGTTGGTATGCGTATGCAGCGCGGTGGCATGCCCTCCCGATAAAGACACTTCATTGAGCACCCTGACAACCCCGAAACGTTCGCGCACCGGATTAAAGTAATCGGCAAAACTGAAACTGTAACGGGCTTCGAGCCATCCATAGGAAGCCCGGGCGCGCTGATCCGACTGGTGAATTTCAACCTTCATGTCAGAACGCTTTGTGATAGGGAACCCTGTTCAGTATTGACTTGCCAAGGGTTACCTCATCGGCGAATTCAAGATCATCGCCAATTGCCACCCCGCGTGAGATGGCAGAAATTGCTCCGACCTTCTCATGAAGTCTTTTGTACAGGTAAAAATTCGTCGTATCCCCCTCGGTAGTGGCCGGCAAAGCCATAATAAGTTCGGAAACTGGTTCTTCAGCCGCCCGTTGCTCAAGCGAAGCGATGTTCAGATCGCCGGGCCCAATACCGTCCATCGGCGAGATTACCCCACCCAGCACGTGGTATTCGCCCCTGAACTGACCGGTATTTTCAATGGCCATTACATCCCGGATATCCTCTACAACACATACCACGGTATGATCCCGGCGATGATCGGCACAAATCGCGCACAATTCAGCATCTGAGATATTGTGGCAGCGCTTGCAGTACCTCACCTCGTTCCGGAGGCGGATAATGGCATTGCCAAGGGCTTCCGAACGTTGCATATCCTGCCTCAGCAGGTGAAGTGCCAGCCGGAGGGCGGTGCGGCGGCCAATGCCCGGAAGCCGGGTAAGTTCATTCACTGCGTCTTCAAGCAAACGGGATGAATATGTATTCATTGATCAGATATTTGTAAGGCCGATACCAATATGAGTTAAAGAAAAAACCACAGGAACTCACGAAAATGACCAGTAAGCCACTGATTTGCAATACTATAACCATTTACGAACCTGTCTCTTTCAATCGTGTAACAACAGGTGAGTAATTCATTGATCATCAGCCGCAAAAAAACATACGGATAACAAGCAATAGTGATTATTTTTGCAACAAATTTACGAAACAAATGGTTGCCTGCTTCCGGAGTATGGCAGCTGAAGATAATCAGCACCTGAAACTGATGAGATCAACGACTGCCGTTATTATAATTTTCATTGCGTTACTGATACCGTCCCTGCATGCCCAGGATACCCTCCCCCCTGCGTCCAATCATACCGATGCACGTGGACTGAAGCAGGGCTTATGGCTGAAAACCGACGGTGCAGGTAAACCTGTTTACCGGGGAACTTTCATGAATAACCTGCCCGATGGGGAGTTTATTTATTATGATACTACAGGAAAAGTTAAAGCGAGGACAACATTTACCGAAAAAGGGACACGGGCCTATACAATTACTTATAACCGTTACGGAAAAATGGCCGCCGAAGGTCTTTACCTGAACGAAAAACGTGAAGGATCCTGGAAGTTTTACAATGAAGAAGGCATCCTGATCTCTGAGGAGTTTTATGAAAACGGGATTCCGTCGGGCATATGGAAGAACTATTACCAGAACGGCATACTGCTTGAAGAGATTTCTTACCGCAATGGAACCAAAGACGGGCCCTGGAAACAATATTTCCACGACGGACCAGTAAAACTATCAGCCACTTACAAAAACGGCAAACTCGAAGGACTTGCCACTTTTTTCCATCCGAACGGCAGGGTGATGGTGTCAGGACCCTATAAAAACAACTTCAAGGATGGGGTATGGATGCATCTTAACGACAAGGGTGTCGCCGAAAAGAAGGAAATATGGTCGAACGGCTTTCTTCAGGCCGAAGAGTATTATGACAAGCGGCTGGAGAAAAGTGTTAAAGAGGAAAAATAGCCCGGCAGTGGTCCATTTTGATCTTATCCTCTTCCGAAAAATTCCCCGGAATACTTAATCCAGGATTCGGGAGGTTGCATTTCCATCCGGCTGAAAGGTTTGCCGTTTCTTTATCCAGAGTGTTTCCCGGTTAATTTCCATGCGCTCACCGCTGCGCCGTTTATAAAGGATGGTGATCACAATGATCAGTGCGATGGTGATCGCCCTGAAAATATTGGCATACCATCCGCCAAGGGCATTGTCGCCGGCAGAAAACATCATCCAGAAAAGGTTCATAAAAAAGTGAAGGAAAACCGGCACCCAAAGGTTGTGCTGCCATTCCGACATGACCCAGGCAAAAAGCACAGCTCCTGAGAATGTTGTAATGAAAATGCCGGTAAGCGTGGAAAACTCATTGCTCTGATACAGGTGAAGGGAGGCAAAAAGCAAGGCTCCGGCCAGCACAGACGGAATAAACCCAAGTCGGGTAAACCTGAATAACTGTCCGTAAAGAAAAGCCCTGAAATACAACTCCTCAATCAATGCGGCAACCACGGCACCCATAAAAACCTGGTTAAAAGTGATCTCCCGGTCAAACTCAAACAACAGGGCATATCCCAAAAGCATCGGCAATGTGCAGAGCAAGGCAAACACGAAGCCTTTACCAACAGATTTATTCAATCCAAGGCTTTCGGCAAACCTTTTAGGGCCGTGGATGATCAGCACAGCCGCAAACAAAGGAGTTCCTGTAATAAAATAAGAAATCAGGTGGCTGAAACCTGCATTCAGACCTGCCTGCATAAACCAATGCCTGATTTCCCTGAAAAATAACTGCTGCAGTAAATAATACAATCCGAAAGCAGCAAGGGTGATGAGTATGATTCTGAAGGTATTGCGCATAAATTTCTTAGGTTAAATACGTTTCCGTAAACGGCAATCAGTCACCGTCAGTTTCTGATAACAAACTTAAAGCGGAATGTATTTTAATAGAGGAAAATTTAAACACCGCCACTCCTGAATTTTTATCCACAGGTTAATAGAAAAATTCTTTTCACTGTTAAGTTTTTCCTGTGTTCATTGCATTAGCATCAGGCAAAGGAAGTGCAGACCGTTTTCGTAAGTTTATAAATGAGGCTGTAGTTATTCACAAAAGTCCATTAAAAATTTTAATAAATAGATTTACAACGTATTATAAAAACCTACTTAAAGTTAACAAATCATCCATAATCAAACCATTGCTGCCTGCCCCGCCACTTTTGCAGGGTCTTTGCGCCTTTGCGTGGGATACGTTATGCCTGTATTCCCTGCTACGGATTCACAACCCTACGGCCTGAGCGGATAAAAAGAACAAAGTCAACCGTTTGTGCTGACATCACTAAGCATTGATTGGAACATCA
>DJGZ01000019.1 GCA_002433025.1 Bacteroidales bacterium UBA5833 | reverse complement strand
ATTCTTTCCAGGTTAGAGTTTAAGGTTAAGGCTGAGGTTGAGGTTGAGGTTGTGCTTCGGCTGGTCTCGGCTGGTCTCGGCTACGCTCGACCACCGCCGCTCGACCACCGTCGCTCAGCAACCAGGGTTGAGGTTGAGGTTTCCCCGGCTGGTAACCGGCGGGCGCGGACGTCCCGTCCGTGCTTTTTCCTGCTCTGTTGGCGCGGACGTCCACGTCCGTGCCCATAAATGCGCAAGCCCTGCCGGAATCCGGCAGGGCCTGCACTGCAAATCCATCCACAACTGTTGCGGACTACCTGATTTCCTTTTCTATCCATCCCGAGCGGTCGGGAGGAGCCGGAGACTTCACTTTCTTCACCGGGTTGGCTTCCAGCTCTTTCAGCAGCACCTCCACGGCTTTTTCAATGCCGGGGTCTATGCCTTTGGCCAGTTGTTCCGGACGGTCAACCACTTCAATATCAGGATAAACACCTATACCCTCGATGATCCAGTTTTCGTTTTCATCAAAAATACCGAAACGGGGAACAGAGATATATCCTCCATCCACCAGACGCGCATTGCCTGAAATGCCAACCAGGCCGCCCCAGGTGCGGGTACCGATCAGCTTGCCCAGGCCCATTTTCTTAAAGAAATAAGGGAAAGCATCCCCACCCGATGAGCTGTATCCGTTAATCAGCATCACCTTCGGGCCATCGTGGGCAATGCCGGGCGCCTTGCTGGGCTGCATGCCGTTACGGTGCCAATAGGTGAGCGTACGGCGGTCGAGCAGATCGGCCATGCGGTCGGGAATAAATCCGCCGCCATTGTAACGGTCATCGATGATCAGCGCCTCTTTGTTATGATAGGTGTACATGCCGCGGTAAAGTTCACGGTTGCCGTCCTGGGCCGTATTGGGCACATAAATGTAACCGATGCGTCCGCCCGAAAGCTTGTCCACCATCGCCCGGCGTTCTTCCACCCAGTTGAAATGCCTGAGCTCAACCTCGCTTTCGATGGGTTTGATGGTTGAGGTTTCAGCACCGGTGCCATCGGCATTGGCGCTGACGGCGATTTCAACCGTTACGCCTGCCAGATTCTCGAGGAAGAGATATGGATTGTCTTTGGTGGTGATGTCTCTTCCGTTGATACTGATCAGGAAATCGCCCTCTTTTACTTTCACACCCTGCTCGGTAAGCGGCGAACGGCGGGCTTCATTCCAGTTTTCGCCTTTGTAGATTTTTGCAATGCGGTAGCGCCCTGCTGCTGCATCGGCCTCCAGTTCGGCGCCCAGCAGCCCGGTATTCACGCGCTTCACCCGTTTGATGTCGCCCCAGTCAACATAGGCATGACCCGCGTTGGATTCTGAAACGATCTCATTCAGGATGTAATCCAGGTCGAAACGGCTTCCCACATAAGGCAGCAACTCGCCGTAACGCTGCTTCAGGCCCGGCCAGTCCACGCCGTGAAGGTTATCCACATAGAAATAATCCCTGAAAATGCGCCAGCCATCGGTATAAATCTGGTTCCACTCCTTGCGGGGGTCTATCTTCATTTCCATACGGCCAAGTTCAAGTTTGCCGGTGCCGGGCTTCTGACCCGGGGCAACCTTGGCAATACCGTAATCTCCGCCTGAACGGTACATAAACATTTTACCGTCGGCACTCGGAACAGCCACAAAAACGCGGTCCATAATCTCTTCGGTCTTCTCATCGGCGGCATTGTACCGCATCAGTTTGCCATCGGCGATATAAAGCAGACCGCCATCAGCCGGACCAACGATACGGTAATTGCCTGCTGACAAGGGCAATGCTTCAACCCGGTTATTGATGCCTTCAAAGTCGATGCTTATCTTTACCTTTTCATCCTTCTTTTCGGGCTCCTCCTTCGACTTTCCTTTCGATTTGGAATCCTTTGACTCCTCTGCAGATTTTGATTCATTCACCGGCTCCACATCGTTCTTTGTCTTAATGAGGCGGGTACCGTCGTTCTTGAGCGCTACTGCATAGATTCTCGATGCGTTGTTGTAGAGGTAATCAAATTCATAGCTGGAAAACTCCAGGTTGAAGTCACGGTTAGACACAAAGAAGATGAACTTTCCGCATTTACTGAAAACGGGTGAGTAATCCTCAAAACGATCGTCGGTGAGCTGAGTGGCTTTTGCCGAAGGGATATGGTAAACCCAGACCGCGGAGAAACCGTTTTCGCTCTCCTTGCTGTACGTAATCCACTCCGAATCGGGCGAGAACGCGTAGGTACGGATCTCGCTGTCGGTGGCTTTATCAATTTCGGTCTCTTTACCGGATACCACATCTACCAGCTTGAGTTTCATGGTTCGGTCGCTGTAAACCAGGTATTTGCTGTCGGGTGACCATTCGGCATCGTATTTCCAGGTAGCGGAACCTGTAGTCAGTTTCCTGGGTTTGGCACCTTTTACATTTTCGAGCAAATAAATCTCATATTCACCCGATTCGTCAGAATAGTATGAGATGTATTTCCCGTTGGGCGACCAGGCAGGATAAATCTCGCGGGCATCGGGCGTTTGGGTGAGGTTCTCCACCACCCCGTTTTCGGCAGGCACCGAAAAGATATCGCCGCGGGCATCAAACAAAGCGCGTTTGCCTGTAGGAGAAACGTTGAAACTGTGAATGTCGTCCTTCACGTTTTTAAAGTAGGCAACAAGGTTGGGATTGTCGAAATTCAGGCTGACGGTGATCTTTTCGGAGCGGCCGGTTGCGATATCGAGCTTATAGAGATAACCCCCGTTTTCGTAAACCACCTGTCCGTTCTCGCCGGAAGGCCACATCACGTCAAAATCCTTGTGGAAAGTGAGCTGCGTGGTTTGTTTGGTGGTTGTGTTGTAGCGGTAAAGGTTCAGCCGCAGGTCGCGGTCGGAGGCAAAAATAATGTCGTTGCCCCACCAGGTGGGCCACTGATCGGAACCGGCGAAGCTGGTAATCTGTTCGGCGATATTATTTTCCAGGTCATAGGTCCACAACTCGGTGGCCCGACCGCCTTTGTAGCGCTTCCAGGTGCGGAACTCCCGGTCGACCGGTGTAAAGGCAAGTTTTTTCGCATCGGGTGAAAGTGCGGCAAAACCGCCGTTTACGATGGGCAACGGACGCTCGAATCCACCGTCAAGGCTCACCATGAAGTATTTTCCGTTGCGTTCGCCAAAAGTGGTCCGATTGGCCCGGATAAGGATTTCCCTGCTGTCGGGCGTCCAGTCGAGCACCACATGGTCGTACCCGCCGCGCGGCGGCATTATGCCGACTTCGTTGTACCAGGTTAGCTGACGGGCTGTGCCGCCTTCAGCGGGCATTACCCATATCTGACGGCTTCCGGAATATTCGGCCGAAAAGGCGATCCATTTGCCATCGGGAGAGATCTTCGGGAAAAGCTCCAGCCCTTCGTGCGAAGTCAGCCTCCGGGCCTCTCCCCCATTGGCAGAAACCGTCCAGATATCGCCCGCATATACAAAGGCGACAAGGTTTTTATTGATGTCGGGAAAGCGCAGCAGACGGGCATCGTCAATGGCTTTTACCCCGGCCGACAAACTGATTGCCAGCGCCATAAGTAATAGTTTCCTGATCATGACTGATTAGTTTTGGAAGATTGAAAACAGAAGGGCTAAGGTAAAGGTTTTTTTGATTTGAATGATCCGGCACTACGTCTCAGTAGTCAGGCCCGGGTCGGTACCGCCCTCTTCCGTTTGCCGGCTCTGCCCTCCGGATGAAGAGTTGCGCAGGTTTTTACTCATCGGGAATTTTAAAAAGTCCGGAAAGCCTGATCCGTGAAAAATGCGGATGAAATACGCTGATCAGCAAAGCCATCGTTACTCCAGTATGAATATCAGCACCGCCACCGGAAGTTTCCCTTCGATGTTATACATAACTGATCCATAATTACTTGATCCCTGACGCAGCAGGGTGCCGTCGAAATTGTACATAATGGTGCCGTAATCGCTGCTTCCCTGACGGATATATCCACCGCCCCAGTTGTACAACACCTTGCCGTAAGCGCTCCTGCCCTGCCGGAAGTTACGTCCATCCCAGTTATACAGCACCTGCCCGTAAGTGCTGGATCCCTGGCGGATTTCAGTCCCATCGTAGTTTATAATAACTTGTCCGTAAGCGCTGCTTCCTTTCCGGAGGCATTGGCCGTCCCAGTTATAAAGCACCTCTCCGTAACTACTGCTGCCCTTCCTCACCAGCGTTTGTGCATGTGCCGTTCCTGTCATCAGGAGCGTGAGCAGCACAATCAGGATTTGTTTCATTGTACAAAGCTTTATGAATGCCCTGTTATCATTCCGGAATGCAGCCGGTCAGTTTCTTCAGACTTTCAGCATGCCCCTGAATCCCCGGGATGCATAGTAAGATTCAGCGCCATTGTGATAAACAAAAACCTTACCATAACGGAAATCGCCAAAAAGGGCGCCACCCGGTTTCCGCACCTCCTCAGGGGTGATGATCCAGCTGGAGGTGGTGGTATCGAAACTGCCCAGCGTTTGCAAATCCCGGTATTCCGCTTCGGTCAGCACCTTAATGCCCATAGCCTCAGCCATTCCCAGCGCACTGCCCACCGGCTTGTTCTGCCTGCGCGATTCCAGGGCCATGCGGTCATAACAGAGGCTTCTGCGCCCCGAAGGACTTTGCAACGAACAATCACAAAAAATAATTGCACCGGTAGCCGGTTCCACACCTGTTACATCCGGCTCGCCCCCCGTGCGTTCCATTTCGTTCAACGACCAGAGCTTTTCCGGATGCTGCTTCAGCCTTTCCGAAACCGTCACCCAATCCACAGCCGGATGCCGGTGTATGTTTTTCATAAAACGCGCTTCCAGCACTTTCAGCAAGGTTTCGCTATCTGAAGGGGATAAAAGTCTTTTTGTTTTCATGACCGGATTGTTTTAGTGCCGGTATCCTTCACGGATGCCCTGATCTCCATTAACAATCAGCAACCCATAACTGTTTAAACCGCACCTGGCCAGGTATAACTACAGACTGTCTGTAATCCTTCACATTTTATTGACCTCCAGAAACGCCTTCACTATGGGTTCCGCCTTATCCATGTCCGTATCAAGAATGTATAAATCAACCGAATAGGGCGTTCCGGTCGAGAATCCCCTGAAATTGGATTCTTCATATTCATTTATAACGTTCGTTGCAATGCCTTCCTTTTCCAGCTCATGCCTGAGCAGGTTTACCGTTAATTCGGAACCGGCAAAAACGCGGACCAGTTTGCTTTTTGTTTCCATAGCCTGATAAATTTATGGTGTAAGGTATATTGTTATATTTATTTTACCAATATCAGTTAACAGGCAATCCATGTTGTAGTATTTTCGAAACTGCCAATTATTTTGCAATTATTCCCTTTTCAGGAAGGTTTATAGGTTATTAGCCCGACAGTATTATGGTAATAGTAAAAAAATGATCCTGGCGGCGTATCTGAAATTTTGCAGGATGATGAATTTTAATCATCTCCGTTTACTAAACCGGGAAAGCAAAAGACCACCCTGCGGCTGCCGTTATACTTCACCAACTCCGTTAACAGGCTTTGGCACGGTTAAAAAATAAGCGGCGACGATCAATGTTATGGTCGCTGTTAAAATAAAGGCTGTTGCCGCCCCGAACTTAAACCAGATAAACCCTGTAAGTGAGCTTGCCAGCATTGTGCATATACTCTGAAGCCCTGAGAATGTCCCGATTGCCGTTGCAGTATCCTTTTTTCCGGTAATGTTGGATATCCAGGCCTTGGAAATTCCTTCTGTTGCAGAAGCATAAACGCCATACAAAAAGAACAATCCGAAAAAGATGTAAAGATTTGAGTTCAATGCCATCCCAAAATATACCGCCGCAAACAGTAACAGCCCCATGATGAAAATTGTTTTTAATCCGATATTGTCGGCAAGTATGCCCATCGGGAATGCAAACATGGCGTAAACCAGATTATAGAAAATATAAACCCCGATAACCATTGTGTCGTTTAATCCCGCCTGTTTTGCCTGCAGCAAAAGAAACACATCCGAACTGTTGAAAAGCGTAAAAACCAGAAGTCCGGCTACGACTTTTCTGTAAACCGCCGGGCTCTGTTTCCAGTACTTTAAAAATGAAAAGAAACCTGTTTTGACCTTTGGCTTATCCTTGTGCGCATTTTTTTCCTTGAGGCGGAGTGAAGAAATAATGGCGAGCAATCCCGGAATCAGTGCAATAAAAAACAGTGTCCTGTAGTCCTCAGGATAAAAATACAGATAAATTAAAGCCAGGCCCGGACCGATTACCGCGCCCAGCGTGTCCATAGAGCGGTGAAACCCGAAAACTTTCCCCTTTGTTTCCGGAGTCGCTTCGTCAGAAAGCAAGGCGTCTCTGGCCCCTGTCCGGATACCCTTGCCAAAACGGTCGATTGTCCGTGCAAAAAATATCCAGAGCGGAAATGTAAATACCGCCATCATGGGCTTTGATAACGCACTTAAAGCATAACCCATCTGCACAAAAGGGACGCGCCTGCCTGAAGTGTCTGAAAGTTTTCCGAAATAACCCTTGCTTAAACCCGCCGTTGCTTCGGCAATGCCTTCAAGTACTCCGATCAGCACCACTGAAAACCCGATTGTTTTCAAATAAATGGGCATTACCGGGTAGAGCATTTCGCTTGCCGTATCGGTAAACAAACTTACTGCCGATAAAATCCAGACTGCCCGTGTAATGTATTTCATAATTCAGTTTGCTGATCTGCTATATCATTACCTGCCAAAAGGTTTGCCGCTGCCGCCCGGGTTCGTCAGCAGCCGAAGCTGAGTGCAGGTGTGCGCTTCAGAAAATATTGCTTTCCGGCCAACCGGATTTTCAATAAAATTACAATCTTTCCCCTTACAACCATGCGCCCGTCCGCTTATTGTCTGTCTTTCAAACAATATTTATCTTTTTACAATCTTTTTTACAACGTTTGTATTTACACCAAATACTCTTATAAAATAAACACCATTTTCAAACTGAGACATGTCTATCTCTGTTTTGGCCTGTTGCATCGGATGATTATATAACAGTTGTCCTTGAATGTTATAAACTGAAATTGACAAACCATTTTGAAATGCAGCATGTGAGATAATAATAGTATTATTTGCCGGATTCGGGAAAGCACTTACTTCATTCCGGATTACAATTTCAGGCGCGCCTTCGGTATGAATTAACAACTTAATGTCATCCAATATCCAACCAGCTTTACCTGTCTGAACACTGTCACTAATAAATGTAAAGCGAAACAGGAGCGTGTCAATATTTTCAACATTTGGTAACATCGCGAAAAATTCGGTCCATTCAGAAATTCTTCCGGTAAATATTGGCTTTGGGGTTAACCAGAACCCATCCGGAATGATATCGTTTGATAGTATATTGTTCCAGCTTAAGCCATTATCTGTTGAAAGCTCTATCATTCCAAAGTCTGTTAATGAGTCGCTTTCCATTTTGTAGAATGCTCCGATCATTGGCATGCACCAACACTGGAAATGATCTGTCAATTGAACTGTAAATGAAGACGTATCGTTAACCCGATAAGGCCCGGTACTATCGGTGAGAATAGCTAAAGGCGCAGAAAATGCACTTTCAAACGTTTGCTTATTTGGTTTACAAATGTGCCAGTTACTCATGGAATATGATGTGTCAATTTTGTAAATACCCCAACAAGGATTGCTTTCAAAATTAATGACACAATCATACTCATAAGATTGTCCGCTTGATGAACCAAATATTGCTATGATTGCCGAAAGAAGAAGTAGTGTTTTTTTCATTTGCATGTTGTTAGTTTTGCCTGTAATGTCGTGTTGACAACAGTGATTATTATCTGTGTGAATCAAAATATATCGGGTCACATGATATGTAAAGCAACAGATGAATGAAATTTCTTCCGAAGACGCTCAATAGTCTACATCAAACTAAAACTATTAAAGGCCAGTCAGTTCAATGCCTTTTGCACTGCAGGATGTTCTTCAGGAAGTCGTTTCCACATCTGATCGATTATAACTATCGCCGCAACAAACACAAAAAAGACCAAAATCATCACACGCTGATCCAAAGGCTGGAGCAACGCAATTGCAGTATTTCCTGACGCGTGAGCGATTCCGGCGATCAGCACGCTGCCGCGACTCCGGTTATAACACCAGCAAAGGATAACACCAGAAGGTATGTGAAGCAGGAACGATGTGACCCAGAATGACAATGTCAAAACATCTCTTCCTTCGCCGATCCAGAGAAACAAATGCCACGGCACCCAAAACAGCGCCAGTATCAGACCGGCAACCAAAGGACTTGTGTAGGCCTGAAGCCTGGGAAGTGCAAAACCACGCCATCCTGCTTCTTCTCCCGTTCCGTTAAAGAAAAAGAACTGTGACAGAAGTTTTACAACAATCAACCCGGCCAGGCCAAAACCTGTAGCCGGAAGGCTGTAAAATGAGGACGACTCTGGACCCAGTAACCTGCTGATTAAAGCCGAAATCAATGTCAGGGAAGGAAAAACCAATAACGCGAAAAAAATCCACGCCGGATCAGCGCCTGTTCTGTGTGACTTCATCTGAAAACCTTGCAAAACGGGGAAACGTGTATAGACAAGATTCACAACAAATGCAACAGGGAGCGCTGAAATGGCCACCAGTACAACAAGGGCGGCTGACACAGGCCCTTTGTTGATGAGGATATGGTTGGCAACAAAAACGCCTGTTACAATGATCCAAGAAATGAAAAAAGCGACCCATGAATGCCGTTTCTTTACTTTTGGCCGGTTTAAACCGGAAACGGATGACACAATAATTCCGGCAAGCGCAGGTCCGCAGGTTGCCAGGAACATCAGGGGCAGAACCAGGTATTTTCCGCTCATAACAGCTATGTATGAGAAACCCAAACCCCATGTTATTACATAGGTGAGTATAAAAAAGGACATTAGCTGGTGGCAACCGATCCATTTGAGCGTTTTGGTGATCATAAATTTCCTTTTAGAGGGCAAATTCCAAATCAATCATTATAAAGATCGTCAAAAAATAAATCTGCCGCATCAAATTGCGTTATTTTTATGTTAACGGGTGAACTGAAATAAGTTATACAAAGACCTTTGAGGAAAGAAGAAACATAAAATTTACATTTCCATGATTTTCTTTGGTCAGAAAATCTGATTAAAACTGTCTGAATCTTTTTGGGGAGGGGTACTTACAAGACTGCGTTATTTCTTTATTGTACTGTTATTACGACCTTCCCTTTTGCATGACCTTCGCTCAGATACTTCATCGCTTCAGCTGACTTATCAAGAGAAAAGCATTTATCGATAACAGGTCTGATCTTTTTGTCATTAACAAGACTAACAATGAACTCCAGGTCTTCTACATTTGATTTGGCTGCCAGCGATCGTATTTTCTTAGCGCCGAATGACATCAGCCAGCCAAATAACAGAGATTTGAATATTTGAGGGAAACCACCCCCAACCATAACATAAATACCCTTAGGATTTAAAATTCTTTTGCAGGCAGATAAGGGATAATTACCATTAACAGCAACAATGAGATCGTATGATTTTCCATTTTTAAGGAAGTTCTCTTTTGTATAATCAATAACATGATCAGCACCAAGAGATTGACTTAATCCGATATTATCTGAGCTGCAGATCGCTGTTACTGTTGCCCCGAAAAATTTTGCGAGTTGCACGGCAAATGTTCCAACTCCGCCACCGCTGCCTATAATCAGGACCTGGTGGCCTTTCTGAATGCATCCTTTATTTCTCAATGCCTGTAAAGCAGTTACGGCTGCCATAGGCAAGGCAGACGCATCTTCAAATGACAAATCAACCGGTTTAAAAATCAGTGCTTTCTCAGGAGCTAAAGCATATTCTGCCAAACCACCAAACCCATAATCTGCAAGATCTCCGATTACTTCATCTCCGGGTTTGAATTTTAAAATATTCTTACCGACCGATTCCACCCTGCCCGCAATATCTGCTCCGAAAATTTTCTTTTTTGGAATTAATCCCATTCTCAAAGAACGGTAATCGGCCGCATTGAGAGAAACTGCCTGTACTTTTATCAATACTTCATTTTCGTTTGGGATTGGCTTTTCAATTTCACAAAATGTGAGTTTGCCGGGTAAGGCTTTTTTATTATATACTAATGCTTTCATGAGCGGAATTTTTCACGTTGTTTAAGGAATACAGGGTAGTTTTTAATGCCGCCTGATGCAAAACCTGTGTTAGCTGCTGGCGGTTTTCTATTTTAATCAGTTTGTTTTTATCAATAATCATCTGTTTTTCAAACACTATAACCACTCAATCCTACATTTAAATTGTTCTCATAAACAATATCAAAATCTTTAAATGGTATCTCATTAATCTTAATCATTAATGGAGTCATGAAATAAGTTTTAGAATCATTTGTATTAATCTGTAAATACCAAAGATTAGAGTATTTCTTATTGTTATTCATGTTTCTATGAAGAAAATTCTCAATCTTATCACTTATATTCTCAGGATTTTCAAATGGTAATTCATTTCTTGAATGTGAATGAACTGTCACTTTTAAAATCTTGCTTATTTCTGATAATCCATTGTTGTTTAGACTTTTAGATATAATTGTCATATTATCCTTGTCAATAATCAATCTACTGTTTTTATTAATTCTCTTAAAACCGAAAATAAATCTATAGTATCGAATATATTCAAGAGTCCAAATCAAACCGAGTAAAACACTATTGCCAATAATTACAACATTTGACCTATCAGGTTTATAGAAAAAAATCGCAAGACTAATTATTCCAATAAGCACAATCGTAAAGAAAATCAGTCCGAAACAGCGATAGAATAATAATCTAAAAAATCTTGAATTTTTATTTGAGTAATCGAGAATCATTCTGTTTTCTTATTGTATAGTTATTTTAATCAGGCATGTTTGTTTTTCGCAGTCAGCCCCGCTTGCAGCGTCCGCGTGTATATACAGTGCAAACTCAGCCTGCTAAAGGTACTTCAAAAAACTCAAACCTG
>DJGZ01000088.1 GCA_002433025.1 Bacteroidales bacterium UBA5833 | reverse complement strand
GCACATCATATAATGAACTACCCATTCTGCGTGCAATAGCAGGGGGTCTGATTTTGTCATTCATTGCTGATTTGAGCCCGGATTATTAGTAATTTAGCTGAAAATTCAATAATATGGATCAGCGGAATGCCCTGAAATCGGATGCCCTGGCAGCCAACCTTCAGGAGACCAGGACAGGAAAAATCGAAATACCGGAAAGCCACCAGGCATTCAGAGACCTGTCGCTTGAATATTACAGCATACATGCACGGGCGGTCGACTGCCTTAACGAATATAACCATCCTTTCTCGAACAGCGGATATGTGATCGGACAACTGAGAAGCATTACCCTGGGTGATTTCTGGTTCTATGACAAACACGAAGAAGCTGTTTTTGCCTGGGATGTGGTACTCGGCCTTTTCGAAGGAATTTTTGAAAGGGTAACCACACCTGAACTCGGAGAAGACGCTGTTCATACCCTGCTCGAAATGGCAGAGAAACTGCTTCAGTCAGAATTCAGCAGGGAACAAAGTCTGTTGCGGCTGCTCGATGTTCTTTCAAAAACACCGGCGCAGCTCCCCCTGGCACTGATCATGAATTCAACATTTATGCAGCGGGTGTTCACGCGTGGCAACTGGCCCGGCCAAAGCAGGGAGAAAGCATACGAAGTTCTGCGCGATACCCTGATACTTAACGCTACATACTGGAAAAACACCACCAACGCGGAAGCCTGGCTGGCCGAAAGAAAGAAGCTTTTCTCAGCCGGAAGCAGGCAATGCATCTCCTCCATCGGAAATGCATATTTTGACAACATCATCACTTCTGCAGAAAATGCCGCAGATCCCGAAAGCCTGCTGGCCATCCCCGGTTTCAATGAAATAGCCTTGCACATCAGGCAACTGCACCACAGCTTCGGGCGTTTCCACGAGAAATTCTTCTACCTGCTGTTTCTGCTTCATCTCGAAGGGATGCAGAATCAGAAAGAACTGCTGCTCCGTGATTTCAACAACCTGCTCCGGAACATTAAGAACGAATTGTCGAGCGATGAGGTATTCGGGTTTCTCGATAATATTTTCAGGCTTTTCGCTGACCTTAAAACCAGCAACCCCGGAACCGTTCTTGACTGCATTCTTACGCTGGGCAAAGAAATCTTCCGCACTGAGAATGACCGCCATATATCACACTTCGAAAAACTGCTGATCCGTTACGGGTTTATTGCGCCGGGGCTTGTTTACATCAGCGACGACTGGCAACTCAGGGTTAATGAATACCATATCAAGAACATCCGGGTGTGGATGGAGTTGATCGAATACTCCCCCCTAACGTTCCGCGACCTGCTTTCCGCGCTGATTATTCATCTCAGGCTGGGCGGCGTTTTCGTGGCCGATACCGATCTGTTTCAACGCGATGTTACCGCCCTGCTTAACTCCGACATCAAACCGATCTTCAAGCACATCAAGCAGCTCGCAAGGCTTTTTCCGGTATATTTCAATGAAATCGGCGCCGAAGGGGAGCTTCGCGAAGTCACCACCGCCATGGATGAACTTTCGCACCGCAACGACAGGCTGATTCATTTCCTGCGGAAACAGGTCCATACCGAAAGCAACAATACCCACATAGAACTAACCCGGAATATCATCAGGTACTGGTACGACGGGAATCCGGCCCACCTGCATTCGCTGCTGCCCAAAGATGTCGAGCTCAGTCTGTCGCCGCAATCGAGGTGGTTTACCGGCATCAACAGCCTGATGCATCAGCTTTGCGAAACCTTCAACTGTATGCCGGAATCCCTGATGAACCTGCCAGCAGACAAAATCAGAAAAAATATCGAAAGCATTGCATCCGACAATACCCTCGACAAACAGCGGCTGCTTTACATCTTCCGGCTGCTCGAACTCCTGAAGGAAAAGTACTCTTTCAATACGGTCAATCTCGGGGTATTGATGCGCAAATTCAGCTTCTTCAACCAAAGTGACATTGACGGATTATTGCAACTGCTCGAAAGGCCTGCACCCGACCGGGCATTGAGACAGGTGTATATCTTTATGCGGCAGCTCAATACCACTATTATGTCGGCCGAAAAAACCGAAGGGTGGGAAGATATTTATCATAAGCGCCACATCGCCATCGGCATCCCGAGTATGTACGGGAAATACCGGGAACCCAAGTTCGAGGCCATGGGGCTTACCTTCCGGCTCGAAAAGGTGGCTGCCACCCTGATGGAACAACTGATTGCCAGCATCAACCTGGATTATATCACGGCCAAAACACTCAGGCGGATTCATGTGGTGCTTGAACTCTTCCGTCAGGGACTGGAGCTCGACGGCATCAGCGATCAGGGGTTCAACTCAAACCTGAAAATGTTCCGTTTCAGCCTGAATTCAGCCAGCTTTTCGGTGGGTCAGTACATCAACATACTTCAGTTCATGCTCTCGAGTGTGCGCGAGATCATCAGCAAGTATTTCCTGCGAATCTATGACAGCCAGCTGAAGGTAGTGATTCCGCATATCTATCCGCAGGAAATCAAAGGGGACCCGGGTAAGCAGTTTGTGATGAAAAAATCCGAGCAGTTTTACCGTGAGATGCTCTCTTCGGCGTTTCTGGTGCAATCGCTCGACAATTTTCTTGTACGTATCCTGGGTTCATTCAGGCAGATGGTGGATAATTACTCCGAGGAAACAATCCGGAGTATTATGTCATACAATACCGATCTGGTCATCTCTTTGCTGAACCGGGAAACACCGGAAATGGACAACCAGATCTTTCTGGGCTCAAAGGCATACTTCCTGAAGAAGTTATCATTGCTCGATTTTCCGATACCGCCGGGATTTGTGCTGACAACTGAAATTTTCCGCCGCCGCGAAGCCATTCTCCAGAATCCCTTCATTGAAAAGGAGCTTGACCTGATGCTGCGCCGGCAGATTGCCAACCTGGAAAGGACAACCGGCCAACAGTTTGGCAACCCCGACAATCCGCTGCTGCTGTCAGTTCGTTCAGGTACTGCCATTTCGATGCCGGGCGCCATGAATACATACCTCAATGTCGGTCTCAACGACAAGATTGTGGAAGCGCTGAGTAAAAAAGATAATTTTGGCTGGACATCCTGGGATTGTTACCGCCGTTTTCTCCAGTCGTGGGGTATGGCTTTCGGCGTATCGCGCGATGAATTTGACCAGGTAATGATCGATTTTAAAACGCGTTACGGCATAAGCCAGAAGATTGATTTCAGTCCGGCCCAGATGCGTGAAATGGCTTTTGCCTACAAAAATATCCTGCACAGCCACAACATTCATTTTAAAGACGAGCCATACGAGCAGCTCAAGCAGGTAATCTTTAACGTATTGCAGTCGTGGGACAGTGAAAGGGCTAAAGTTTACCGCGAATACCTGCAGATAGCCGACGAGTGGGGTACCGCCGTGATCGTTCAGAAAATGGTACTGGGCAACCTTCACCGCACTTCGGGCACCGGGGTGCTGTTTACCCACGCGCCCGACTTAGAGCAGCCCGGTATTCATCTTTACGGAGATTTCACGCTCTGCAGCCAGGGCGAGGATATTGTTGCCGGTCTGGTACACCCCTGGCCGGTAACCGAGCGGCAACGAAAAAAACTGTTTGGTGACAAGGGCGTTTCTTTGCAGAAGGGCTTTCCGGGCATTTATGAGAAACTGTTGAAAATTACCGAAGCGCTGACAGAGACCCACGGCTTTAGCCACCAGGAGATAGAGTTTACCTTCGAAAGCGAAAACCCGGATGATTTGTATATCCTGCAAACCCGCGACCAGGAAATCCGCAAGCCGGACCTGAGTTTTGTATTCAACTGCAAGCCTTCGGAGCTCGACCTGCTGGGCCGTGGCATCGGCCTCGGCAAGGGGGTGATGAACGGTATTCTTGCATTCGACATGAAAGATCTGGAAGCTTTCAGCGAATTGCCTGATCAGAAGATCCTGGTGCGGCCGGATACTGTGCCCGATGACATCGGGATGATCTTTGCCTGCGACGGGCTGATCACAGCCCGGGGTGGCGCCACCTCACATGCCGCGGTAACGGCGGTTCGCCTCGACAAAACATGCGTGGTCAACTGCTCCGAACTGATCGTGAATGAACGGGATAAAATCTGCACCATCAACGGCCGCACGCTGAAACCCGGTGATAAGGTCGCCATCGACGGCAACCTCGGCAATATCTATGCAGGAAACTACCCCGTTAAACTGGCCGAACTCGGGTAAGCTTTCGTTCTGCTCATTTCAGATTGCGATCAACCCTGAAAACCGGGCTTTGTTATACCTTTGCAAATCTTTCTGCATACGTAAGCAGAAGTCATCATACTAATACTGACAGATAATGGATATTAATATTCTGCAATGGATCGGATACCTGGCCTCCGGCATCATTGCCCTTTCCATGACGATGAGCTCCATTCTGAGGTTCCGGTGGATCAACCTTGCCGGCGCCCTCACATTCTCGACTTATGGATTCCTGATCGGCGCCTTGCCTGTCGGATTTTTGAATGCCTTTATTGCCTGCGTCGACATCTACTACCTCTATACCATCTATTCGAAAAAGGAGGTCTTCGAAATTCTGGAAGTCAGGGCCGACAACCGCTACCTGCTCCGTTTTCTGAAGTTTCATGATAAAGACATACAGAAGTTCTTTCCCGGATTCACCTATAAACCAGAACTAAACACCGTCAGTTTTTTTGTTTTGCGGGATATGGCCGTAGCCGGGATTTTCCTGGCTCACAGGGAAAAAGACCATTGCCTGGTGGTAGGACTGGATTATGTATTGCCCGAATACCGGGATTTCAAAAACGGAAAATTCATATACTTCAGGTTAAATAACCGGTTTATAGAGGAAGGATATAAAAAAGTGATCTCAGAAAGGAATAGCGAGAAGTATTCAACCTACCTGAGAAGGCTGGGATTTAAACCAGGACCTGAAGGATTGTATGAAAAATCATTCGCATGACGCTAATAAGTTGAATGCAATTATAATGATTTGATACAGGTTCTGCATATTATAACTCCCGGACTCAGCAGACCGGACCCTGTTTTTACGTAACTTTACTACGCTAACAATCACATCCTGTTGATTTCATGCAGTCGGTATTAATCGTCAACGGAACCCTGATTTCGGAAGAATCCTTAAAGCAGGAAAATATCCTGACCGTGGACAGCAGAATTATTTCCACGGGCATAAGCATGCCTGCGCCGCCCCGCGAAACCACTATCATTGATGCCGCGGGAAAATATATTATTCCGGGCGGCATTGACCCTCATGTTCATTTTGCCTTACCAACTCCGGCGGGGCCCTCGTGCGACGATTTCCATTCGGGAAGCCTGGCTGCAATGGCTGGTGGCACTACTTTCATCATGGATTTTGTAACGCCTGCGCCCGGTCAGAACCTGATTGAAGCACTTTCACTCAGACGGCAGGAAGCGGAAAGTTGCCTGTTGCCATACAGGCTTCATGTTGGCCTTACCTGGTACGATCATACCATACCATCACAAATGCAACGGTGTGTGAATGAAGAAGGCATTACCTCCTTCAAGGCTTATCTGGCTTACAAAGGCAGTATCGGAATAGAATACCATGAGCTGGAAAAGGTAATGCATGCTGCAGCGTCACTCAATGCCATTGTGCTTGTGCATTGCGAAGAGGGAGACCTGATCCTGAAAAAACAACGGGAATTTGTTGCCGCCGGCAAAACAAGCCCGCTCTGTCATGCACTGTCGCGCCCCCCTGAAACGGAAGCCAATGCGGTAAAGAAGGTCATTGAACTCTGCCGTAAAACCGGATGCCGCACTTATATCGTGCATACCTCTGCTGCGGAGTCTCTGCAATATATCCGGGCAGCCAAGGCCGAAGGGTTGCCGCTTTATTGCGAAACCTGTCCCCAATACCTGCTGCTTGATGAAAGCGTTTACCGCAAGCCATTGCCCGCTTCACTCAAATATGTGATCAGTCCGCCAATCCGTGGCAGGGATGATCGGGAAGCGCTCTGGGTTGCCCTACGCGATGGCACCGTGGATGTGGTTGCAACGGATCATTGTCCGTTTAATACTTTCGGGCAGAAAGACAAGGGAGCTGACAACTTCACGCTGATCCCGAACGGGGCCGGCGGTGTTGAGCACCGGCTGGCACTGCTTTATACCTATGGTGTGCTGACAAAAAAAATCAGCCTGCAGCAGTTTGTCGCGCTCACATCGGCCAACGCGGCAAAAATATTCGGGCTATTCCCCGAAAAAGGATCCCTGCTTCCCGGATCAGCCACTGATTTAGTTCTGCTTGACCCGGATTATACTTCAGTAATCAGCGCCAATAATGGCATGCAGCAATGTGATTCGGATATTTATGAAGGAATGCCCATCAGCGGGAAATTCACTGTGGTAAAAACACCATCGTTATAATCATTTCTGCTGTCATCACTCCTTTTAGTGTCCGGGAAGACTTGATAAATCAAAGGAGTATTCTTTACTCAGGCTGTCGCTGATAACCGGTAGTCACGCTCCCTGTTCAACGGATCCTGGTTCAGCATCCTGCTGAGCAATCCGTAAATTTCCGGTTTGTGTTGCTTCAGCAGTTCAGGCACTTCGAAAAAATACTCCACACAGACCGAAAAGAACTCTTCATCATTGACATAAGCGTAATCCCTCAACAGGCCGGGAATACCTCCTGCTGCCAGTACTCTTTCTTCCAAAAATCTCCGGTCCATCTCATCACTCCGCAACTGCACCATCAGTCCGGTTTCGCGGGTAGTCTCCAGTTCAAGGCGTAAAGCATGGGCCATCTCGTGCAGCCCCAGGTTATAGTTGTCGTTATGCACAAGGTACCCTTCCTGAAAGTCGGCCCAGGACAAAGTTATGAAACCGGCGCCGGAGGTTAATCCCTTAAGGTCGCTGTTAAAAAACCGCGAATAAAAGGTTTCGGGATAAAGGATATATCTCCTGAACCTTTCAAAAAAGAACAGTTTCATCCCGAAAGTAAGCTGAATCTGCGCAAATATCACACAGATTTTCATCTCTTCCGTGACTACAAGCCCTGCATGGCCTGTAAATGCAACCTTTCCCATCACCTTGCACAGGCGAGCCATAAACCGGTTTCTCGCCAAAGGTGAAAGGTGACGATAGTAGAGAAACCTGTCATTCAACAGGACGTCAATCGACTGCCGGTTTTTGCGGAATCTACGTTTTACACTGTATCGGTCAAAATAATCGCTTGTGATCAGGAATAAAATGTATCCGTGATACTGTATCACCAGCATCAAAAGTAAGTATAGGAATACAAAGTAAATTGAACTCATTACAGAGATAATAGATTATTTCCGGGTCAGCAGCCCTTGGCGCGCCAGCCCTGAAAAGACAGGAAATGTTGCTGACGGCTGCAAAACTGCAAAAAAAATACGGATAATCAGGTACCGCTGATAAAACAAAGCCAACCGGTGCCTGCATTCGGAAACAACGGAAAAGAAACTGAAATACCAGGGCCGCGACTGCTTAGTGAAAATCAGAAGTGACCAGGCATTCGCACTAAACCTGATCTATTCCCAATTGCGAGGCTCATTAACGAGCCATTATCCTGAACAGCGCTGCAATCCCGGGCATAGAGCATCATCGTTAATCACCTTCAAAACCAACAGAAATTTTTGAAGCATTTTCGATTTTTTCCTTGTGGCAAATCAAAACACCGGTTTTAACTCCGTGCCAGTTATGAAATCCATTTCCCAGACAATCCCTGTAATCTATACAAGATGCACATTTACCCTTTTTCGTCCATTCCCGGTTTCTGAAAGGCTGGAATTTATTTATCCAGACTTCGTAAAAATTATCCCGGTAAATATTACCCTGCGCAAACGACCGGTCAATATTCGGGCAGGCGGAAATGGACCCGTCAATCAGGACAGATCCGATATTGATCCCCGCCCTGCAGAAAAAAAAGTTGTCCCTGACCAATGGTTCATACTTACCGACATATCCCTCACAACTGAATTTCACATCAATCTGCTTTTCCTTGCGCTGTAAAGCAATGAAATCCATCAGTTCAGCAAACTGAGCGTCCGTCAGTTGCAACTCCCGGTCGCCGGCTGCACGGCCTATCGGAATGATGGTAAACAGTCTCCATGACTTTACTTTCAAGGAAACAAGCAAATCCCTGATCCGGGCCAGCTCATTGATGTTTTGCTGATTCACGCAGGTCACAACATCGAAGCTGAGCCTTCCGGAAGAAGCGGCCAGTTCAATGGCTTGAATGACTCCTGCAAAACTCCCGGCGCTGTTCCGAAGCCAGTTATGAGATGCTTCAAGACCGTCAAGACTGATTGTCAGCGCGCCAAGGCCTGCATTTAAAAGAGAGATATGCCTTTGCTCATCGTAAAGGTGGCCGTTGGTGACCAGTGACCACCGTAATCCTCTTTTACGCAGCGCACGGCCGCACGACTCAAGGTCTTTCCTCAGAAGGGGTTCGCCTCCGGTAAAAACTACGGTAAAATTCCCGGGTTTATCTTTTATGGTATCAACTGCTGCCAGAAAATCATCCACGGGCATGTCGGGATAACTAAAATCCTTCGAGCAATCGCTGCCGCAGTGCCTGCAGTTTAAATTGCAGCGTGAGGTACACTCCCAGAACAAATAATTCAATTCATGCAACTGTACTTCCGATTCCCTGAACTTTCTGAAAGCAACCCTTTTCAGCGATGAGATCATCTATTTTTCTTCAAGAATGATATCCAGATAAACATTTTCGTTAACATCAGCCAGCACAGTATCTTTACCGGCGTAAAGTCCGTTCAGCGTTGAGTCCGTGTCCTGAAATTTCAGTGCCAGATGCTGAATCATCTCCGTGTAGAATGAAAACTTACCATCTTCATCTGTTATTACATATTGCAAATTATCTGCGACTGAAACTTTAATCCCTTTAATGGGCAATCCTGAAGTTTTTGCTTTTACCTGCCCTTCGACAAACAAATCATTTCCAAAATCCTGGGGAGTACCATAACATGCCTGGAAGACAAACAACGCAGAGGTAAAGCTTAATCCTCCGAGAATTTTTCTTATAAAGCGGCTTTTCATAGGTTCTGGTTTTTAAGTGCAATACTTGAGTTTATTAAGGCATTTTTTCAATAAAACCGGACGTTAAAAATCAGCAGTATTTCCTTTCTGGCAGCCTTAAATGATTGAAAACGGTACACTCCGCAATCAGCAATAAATTCTGCCTGTTTATGATGTATAAAGATACGAAGAAATCAAGGGATCCATGAAACTTTCATGAAAACCACGTTGAACAAACCCTGTCCTCATTGATGTAACTCTATTTTGTACGGGTCAGATGAAGCAAATAATAGCCCGCTGAAACGGGGGTTTTTCAACAAATCAGGTCTCAGTCTGTTATAGAGATTAAAGATAGGTTTATCTTTGCATCTTCAAACGGATTCCTTCCATTCCGGAAAAGATGTTTGAGTTATAGAGAAGAGGGGAGAGAACAGGCTCAGTGAACCTCTGGCAACCCTCCGCCGTGTGGCGGAAACGGTGCCAATACCTGTTCCCCGGAAGGGGAAGCTTATAATTGAAACACACCTGCGTTGCGCTTTCCGGCCTTCCTGACTGTGTTTTGCCATGTGTAACCTGCAGATTGTGCGGCCCTGCTGCTGCATCCTGCTAAAACTTAACAACGATGACAAAATCGATAGCCCGTGAACTGGAACAGCGGGTACTGGTGCTCGATGGCGCCATGGGTACCATGATACAGCGTTACAACCTTGAAGAGTCTGACTTCCGCGGCAAACGATTCCCTGACCACCCCTGCGACCTGAAGGGCAACAACGACCTGCTCTGCCTCACGCGACCCGACATTATCCATGAAATCCACACCGCTTACCTTGAATCGGGCGCCGACATCATAGAAACCAATACCTTTAATGCCACCTCCGTCTCGATGGCCGATTACCGGATGGAGCCGCTGGTTTACGAAATCAACAAAGCCGCCGCGGAGATCGCGCGGAAGGCTGCCGACGCCTTTAGCCTCCGCAATCCTGACAAGCCCAGGTTTGTCGCCGGAGCCATGGGCCCCACCAACAAAACGGCGTCCATGTCGCCCGACGTAAATGACCCCGGTTACCGGGCCGTGCATTACGACGACCTGGTGGAAGCCTACACCGGACAGGCCCTCGGGCTGATTGACGGTGGGGTTGACCTGCTGCTGGTAGAAACCATTTTCGACACCCTGAATGCCAAAGCCGCCCTGTTTGCCATCAACGAACTGCTGCGCCGGCGCGGCATCCGCATGCCGGTGATGGTATCGGGCACCATTACCGATCTCAGCGGCCGCACACTCTCCGGACAAACGCTTGAAGCCTTTCTGAATTCCGTATCGCACATCGATATGCTGAGCATAGGTTTCAACTGTTCCCTGGGGGCAGAACAACTCCGTCCCTTTATTGAAGAACTGTCCGGGAAATCGCCTTTTTATGTAAGCGCCTACCCCAATGCCGGCCTGCCGAATCAATTCGGTGAATATGACGAAACCCCGGCCGAAATGGCAGCACATGTAAAACCCATCATTGACGGCCGGGCGGTCAACATTATCGGCGGCTGCTGCGGAACCACACCGGACCATATCCGCGAACTGAGCAGGCTCGCTTCACAGGCGAAGGTCAGAAAACGTCCCGTATTGCCCAGAAGCCTTAAACTAAGCGGGCTGGAGCCCCTGCAGGTGTTTGCAGGTAGCAATTTTATCAACATCGGTGAACGCACCAATGTCTCCGGTTCGAAGAAATTCGCCCGCCTTATACGCGAAGAGAAATATGACGAAGCGCTGGCCATTGCCCGGCAACAGGTCGAAAACGGTGCACAGGTCATCGATATTAATATGGACGATGCCCTGCTCGATGCTGAAAAAGCGATGGTGCGCTTTCTTAACCTCGTGATGGCAGAACCGGAGATCGCGAAAGTACCGGTGATGATTGACTCCTCACGCTGGGAGGTGATAGAGGCAGGGCTGAAATGCGTTCAGGGCAAAGCCATTGTGAACTCCATCAGCATGAAAGAGGGGGAAGCGGTATTCAAAGAGCACGCCCGCCTGGTGAGGGCTTATGGAGCCGCTGTGGTGGTGATGGCTTTCGACGAGAAAGGGCAGGCCGCCTCTCTGGAAAGGCGCATTGAAATCTGCCGCAGGGCTTATGATATCCTGACTAACGAAGTCGGTTTCCCTGCCGAAGACATCATCTTTGACCCGAATATCCTCACGATAGCCACAGGCATTGAAGAACACAACAACTATGCGCTTGACTTCCTGGAAGCTGTGAAGTGGATAAAACAGCATCTGCCTGATGCGCGGGTAAGCGGCGGCATCAGCAACCTCTCGTTTTCGTTCAGAGGAAACGAAAAACTGCGCGAAGCCATGCATTCAGCTTTTCTCTATCATGCCGTGAAAGCCGGGCTTGACATGGGTATCGTAAACGCGGGCAACCTTCCGGTATACGACGACATTGCCCCTGCAGAGCTTGAACTTATTGAGGATGTACTTTTTAACCGGCGGCCGGATGCCACGGAACGCCTGACGGCATATGCAGCCGGCATGGATAAAACGGAAAAGAAAGAAGAAAAAACGGAGAACTGGCGCAGCCTGCCGCTGAACGAACGTCTCTCTTATGCCCTGGTGCACGGCATCGACAGTCATATTGCCGGTGATGTGGAGCTGGCCAGACAGGGTTATGACAAAGCCCTTGAAGTGATCGAAGGGCCCCTGATGGCCGGGATGAATATCGTGGGGGATTTGTTTGGTTCTGGAAAGATGTTCCTGCCCCAGGTGGTAAAAAGTGCCCGGGTGATGAAAAAGGCCGTGGCTGTGCTTTTGCCCTATCTTGAAGCGGAAAAGACTGCCGGCGAAAACCGCTCTGCCGGCCGTGTGCTGATGGCCACCGTTAAAGGCGATGTGCATGACATCGGAAAGAACATCGTGGGTGTGGTGCTGGGCTGCAACAATTATGAAGTGATCGACCTGGGGGTGATGGTGCCCGCCGCCAGGATTCTGGATGAGGCGAAACGGCATAAGGCGGACATCATCGGACTCAGCGGGCTGATTACGCCCTCGCTTGAGGAGATGGCCCATGTTGCACGCGAGCTTGAAAAATCAGGCATTAACATACCCCTGCTGATCGGCGGGGCCACCACAAGCGAAATGCATACAGCTGTAAAAATAGCCCCGGAATATTCGCATCCGGTAGTTCATGTTCGCGATGCAAGCCGCGCAACCTCGGTGGTGGCAAGCCTGCTTTCGTCAGATCAGCAACCCGCTTTCGTCAGTTCACTGAATGAGCGCTACAGCAACCTAAGAACCAAACACCTCAATACAAAAGCAGGGGTCACCTATATTTCCCTCGAAGCAGCCAGAAACAACCGCTTTAATCCCGGATGGGAAGGTTATCAGCCACCCGTTCCTGCCAAAACGGGCGTCACCCGCTTTTCCGGCTGGCCGTTGGAAGAAATCAGCCGTTACATAGACTGGACCTACTTCTTTTATGCCTGGAAAATCGGTGCAAAATTCCCCGAAATTTTTGACGATCCCGAAAAAGGCACAGAAGCACGTAAACTGTATGATGACGCACAGGTAATTCTCCGGCGGATGATTGATGAACAGATGGTTCAGGCCGACGGGGTTATCGGCATCTTTCCGGCGCGTTCACTCGACGAAAGCATCGAAATATATGATGAGCACACGGGCAGGACGATAGAAACCTTCCACTTCCTCAGAAACCAGGAAGAGAAGGAAACGGGCAAACCAAACCTCTGCCTTTCAGACTTTGTGGCACCTTCCGGCAGCGGAATCCGTGATTATGCAGGATTCTTCGCCGTAACGGCAGGACTGGGCGTGGAAAAACACGCCCAACGGTTTACCGATGAAAATGACGATTACAACGCGATCATGGTCAAGATACTGGCCGACCGCCTGGCCGAAGCATTCGCCGAGGTGCTGCATCTTTATGTCCGCAAGGAATACTGGGGATATGCCCCTGATGAAAATATGGCCCTGCCGGATATACTGGCTGAAAAATACCAGGGAACCCGGCCCGCTCCCGGTTATCCCGCCTGCCCCGAACACAGCGAAAAGCGCAGGATTTTCGATCTTTTACAGGCTGAAGAGTCGGGAATTCAGCTTACGGAAAACTACGCCATGATGCCTGTGGCTTCGGTATGCGGATACTATTTTTCGCATCCCGGATCTCAGTACTTCAATGTAGGCCGGATCAGCAGGGATCAGATTGAAGCCTACACTTTGTGTAAAGGCCTGTCACCGGCGGAAACCGAAAAACTGCTGGCCCAGAACCTGAATTACTGAAGACTATAGCTTCTCAGTCTCTGGGAAAAAACCGTGAAACAAACCCAGGGAGTAAAAACCACTGCAAATCAACCATTTGAGTCTATCTGATTTACAATTCAGACTTCCGGATACGAAATAAAAACTGAGTCATCCAACATAGGTGACATAACAATGAAAATTACCGAACATATTGCAAACCGCCGGGGCAAAACGCTTTTCAGTTTCGAACTGCTGCCCCCGCTGAAAGGTGAAAACTTCGAAGGCATCAGTCAGGCAATCGATCCGCTGGTAGAATTCAATCCCGTTGCGGTAGACGTAACCTATCACCGCGAGGAGATTGTCTACAAGGAGCGGCCCGACGGCCTGATCGAAAAAAGGACCATAAGGAAACGCCCAGGAACCGTGGGGATATCTGCTGCCATCAAATTCAAGTACAATATTGATGTGGTGCCCCACCTGATATGCGGTGGTTTTACCCGGGAGGAAACCGAGAACGCGTTGATAGATCTCTATTTTCTGGGCATCGACAATGTGTTGCTTGTTCGTGGCGACAACCCGGCCGGCGAAAAGGTTTTCCGGGCCGAACCCGGTGGCAATTTTTACGCCCTCCAACTGGTAAAACAAGCAGTAAATATGAACCGGGGCATCTACCTCGAAGAGGAAATCATCAATGCGAATCCCACGAACTTCTGCATCGGGGTGGCGGGTTACCCGGAGAAACATGCCGAATCGCCGAATATGGCTGCCGATATTGTTCATCTGAAAGAGAAGGTGGACGCCGGCGCCGATTACATTGTTACACAGATGTTTTTCGACAATGCGGATTTTTTCCGGTTCGAAAAGGCATGCCGTGAAGCCGGCATTACGGTGCCGATTATTCCGGGGATTAAACCGCTCTCCCTGAAATCGCAGCTTTCGGCCCTTCCCAGAACCTTCTCCATCGACCTGCCGGAAGCCCTGGTCCGGGAGGCTGAAAAATGCGTCAGCAACCAGCAAGTCAGGCAACTCGGGGTAGAATGGGCCATCATCCAGAGCCGCGAACTGATCCGGCACGGGGTACCGGTACTGCATTTCTATTCAATGGGGAAAAGCGACAATATCCGCGCGATCGCAAAGGAGGTTTTCTAGCGTGAACCAAAGGAATTCATCAGCATCCATAATTCATTGGATGCATGATTCATAAAATCAGCTGTCAGATAGTCCGGCTCAGCATCGTCACACTTTCCTGCAATTCCCCGCTGAGCAGTTTAACCAGGCTTTCCTCCAGCCGCAGCTTACCCAGGCTTTTGCCGATAAAAATGAGCCGGCTGGCCCTCTCATCATCATTCCACTGCTCCCCTCCTGAGATCATGATATGGTCTCTCACCGACTGCACCACAACCTTTTGGGGCACGTTGTCGAAACTTACAATGCCTTTGATGCGGTAAATGCCGGCGCCATAGTATTCGACCAGGTGATCGAGCCAGAAGTTAAACTGATGGGGATCGAAACTGCGGGTGAAGGTGTAACTGTGCGATTCAATATCATGAAGGGCTGGTCGTTGATCTTTCTGCACCAGCGCAAAACCAGCAGGTTTCATCACCCCGGATGAAAGCCTGAGCTTTCCTGCATTGATGCTGAAGTTCTCAATCACTTTCGGCGCGTAGGTGTATGTATCAAGCAGGCTGAAACCGTTGACACTTCCGAAACTTGAATAAACGACTTCAGCAAACGGGTTGAACGACTTTACCAGCTCAGCGGCGCCGGCCAGCTCCGCTTCGGTGACCAGGTCTGTTTTATTCAAAACAATGATATCCGCATAGCTGATCTGTTTGGCGGCCATGGCCGTATCGGCAGCAATGGGCCCGATATTCCTGGCATCCACCAGGCACACCACGCTGTCGATGCGGTAAAACATCTCAATCTGCGCCGACGACATAAATGCCTGCACTACCGTGGAAGGATCGGCAATACCCGTGGTTTCCACAACCAGGTGCGTCATTCTTTGCCGGATATTCAGCAGATCAAACAGCAGCTCAGCCAGTTCGCCGTTGAGCGTGCAACAGATGCAGCCGTTCGACATTTCATAAATATTGTCGCTTTCCACCCCAACGATCAGGTCGTTGTCGATGGGAATCTCCCCGAATTCATTTTCAATGACCGCGAATTTATTCTCCGGGTATTTTTTGATCAGGTTGTTCAGCAGGGTGGTTTTTCCGGCTCCCAGAAATCCGGTCAGTATGGTTACCGGCAACCGGTCGTCATCCATATAGTCTTCCATCAGGTTAAATTTGGCCTGCGCAAAGGTAATCATTTGCCCCGGCTTACCATCCGGGGCGGAAACGTAAAAGATGTCAGGATGGATTGATCAGATATCCGGCCATGTTCGTGTAATATGCTGAAAAACATTCTGAAACCACAGGAGGAAGCATTAAATTTATCCTGAATTCCAAAACCAAACAATCATGCTCAATCAATTAATCAACCTGGTGAAGGAAAATGCCGGGGATGCCATTGTCAACAATCCATCCATTCCGAATGATCGTAACAACGAAGCCATTCAGACGGCCGCCAGATCGTTGCTCAGCAGCCTTCAGGGCCAGGCAAAGGGAGGCAACCTCAATGCTGTGCTCGATATGTTCAAAGGAAACGAAAATGCTTCCTCCAATCCGATGGTAAATAATATCAGTTCGGGTGTCGCCGGGGAGCTGATGAAGAAATTCGGCCTTGACAATGCCGCGGCAGCCAACATCGTCAACCAGTTGATTCCTGCCGTAATGGACAAACTGAAAAACAAGACCAACGATCCCAACGATAGCAGCATCAATCTGGATCAGATCATTGGCGCACTTTCCGGAAAGAAAGGCGGCGGACTGCTCGGAGCACTGACAGGCATGCTTTTCAAAAGAAAATAGAATTTCAGATCACTGATGTCCGGTTAATTTATGGGATTACCTTCGGCAAACTCTCCGCCCTGGACGGATCAGTTCTTCGCTAACGATCAGAAGGACTTTGACTTACATTGGTTTGTTGGAGGGGGGGGGCACCAAAGATAATCTCATATCTCTGCCAAAAGTTTATCGACAATTATGATTTTGAGGTGTAACCCCTGCTTTTACTGCCACAATAAGCAGCCCTATTTCTTCTTATTACGGGCCGTTTTCTTGCGACCGGCTTTGAGCGCCTGCACAGCCTGTTCCATTGAGGTCATCAGTTTTTTAAGTTCCGCTCCATAATCCGGTTCCGGCAGCATGATTCCAAAACGCGCTTTCAGCCTGTCCGAAAGATCGATACATGCCTGAACGGCTTTCAGTTGTTCCTTTATGCCGGATGTCAGTTTCCGGATTTCCTTCCGGAGTTCTGCGCCGGCTTCAGGATCAGCGGCCAGATCATTCGGACTGGATTGTCGGTAATCAGCATTCAGAAGTACCGGAACTTTTGCGATCAGTTGTTTTCCTTTCCTCAGCTGACGGCCGGCTGCATAAGCACCCAGCATCAGCGCCCTGTTTCTGCCTTTGCCGTTAAGTTGTTCCACCGCCGACAGCAGCATCAGCACAGCTTTGTTGTAATCGCGGTTGAGATAAGCAGCCAGGGCGCGTTTCAGATAATTGGTTGCCTTTCCCGATTCCAGTTCACTGACCAGCAGGGTTTCGGGGGTTTCCTGTCTGGCAAATTCCAGCACCACGGGATCGGTTTTTATAGAACGTGCATTCAGCGGGGTTTTCAAAAGCAATCCGTTAAACGCTGTACACCGGCTGAGGGCAACATACACCTGCCCCGGGGCAAAAGCTTCCTCCAGGTCGGCGATGATTTTCTCAAAAGTAAGCCCCTGGCTCTTGTGCACGGTAATGGCCCAGGCCAGTTTCAGCGGATACTGCACAAATGTGCCGATGGTCTCCTCCACCACCTTGCTTTCCTTGCTGTCCCAGGAGTAACGGATATTCCCCCACTCCTCCCGTTCCACGGCAATGATATCGCCTTCAGGCAACTCCACGAAAAGTCCCTCTTCAGATATTTCGATCACATGACCTATCTTGCCATTGTAAAAACGCTTGTTTCTGTCGTTGCGCAGAAACATCACCTGGGCTCCTTCTTTCAGCTTAAGAATGGCGTCGGCCGGGAAACTGTTTTCGGGAAACGTACCTTCCACCACAGCTTCAAACCGCATCAGCGGCTCATCAATCTCACGCAGCCGCTTCTCGTTGGTCTCCTCCACCATGCGGTTGTGGGTCGCCAGAATGATATAGTCCTCTTCCTCTTCGGGCGAAAAGCCGTGGAGGTAACGGCTGTTGAGCAGTGTCAGGTCTTCCGGCCCGAGACTGTTCACCCTGATGCGGTTGAGCAGGTCAATGAAATCCTGATCTGTCTGGCGGTAAATTTTCTTCAGCTCAATGTAAACCGGTTTCATATCCTGCATCACCCTGGCACTGAAGAAAAAGGGGCTGGTGTAAAATTGTCCGAGAATACTCCAGTCGTCCTGATTCACGATAGGCGGTAACTGAAAGCTGTCGCCGATCAGCACCACCTGTACCCCGCCGAAAGGGGTAAACTCCCTTTTCCGGAATACCCTGAGCAGGCGGTCGACCACATCAAGCAGATCGCAGCGCACCATGGAGATTTCATCGATAACCAGCAACTCAAGCCCTCGGATGATATCCAGCTTGTCGCGGTGATAACGGAAATGGTCGTTGATAATGCTTTTGTCCGGATCTTCAGGCGGGATCCGGGTCCTCAGCCGCTTGTCGCCCGGCACATAAACACTTGGTTTGATGTTGAAAAAGGAATGAATCGTTTGCCCGCCCGCATTCACGGCCGCCACGCCGGTAGGCGCCAGCACCACCATATTTTTGTTGCAAACGGTTTTCAGGTATTTCAGAAAGGTAGTTTTACCTGTTCCCGCTTTTCCGGTAAGATAGAGCATACGGTTGGTATGCATCACGAAATCAACGGCATAACGGAATTCAGGATTGTTGGTGTCGAGGCTGAAACTGTTGAGCAACATGGGATATCGGATAATCAGATTGCAGAATTGCGTCTCGCTAAATTAGCAAAATGACCGGGATTATGCCTGCCTGAAAAAAGAAAAACCTGCCGGTTTTAAGCAGCAGGTTTATTTATGCAGTTTATCAGTTACTACCAGCGCTTACGCTGAAAGGGGCGATGATTCCCGCCGGAAGGCCGTGGCATGCGGTTGCGGTGTTGAACGGCTTCAGCCTGCACATCCATTCCCGCCTGAGCGGCAGGTGCACTGGCCACAAAGCCATTCATGCGTTTCACCTCGATCGAGCGGGGCAACAATTTATTGATATCCTTGAGACTTCCGCGTTCTTCCGAAGCGCAGAACGAAATTGCCGTGCCGGCCTCTCCGGCCCTGCCGGTGCGCCCGATGCGGTGCACATAGGTTTCAGGGACTTCCGGAAGCTCAAAATTGATTACATGCGAAAGCTTGTCAACATCTATGCCGCGTGATGCAATATCGGTGGCAACCAATACCTTGACGGAACGGTTCTTAAATCCCTGCAGCGCCTTTTGCCTGGCCTGCTGTGATTTATTGCCGTGAATGGCGGCGGCGGAAATGCCCAGCTTGTTCAGCTCACGGGTTACCTTATCGGCCCCATGTTTGGTCCTGGTAAAAATCAGCGCCGTTTCAATCTCTTCAGAGGCAAAAACCTGTTGCAGCATGGCGCGCTTATCGGCCTTTTCAACATAATATACAGACTGACTGACCATTTCAGCCGGTGCTGAAACCGGGGCCACATTCACTTTTACCGGTTTGTTGAGCAGGCTGTCGGCCAATGCCCTGATTTCGTTGGGAATGGTAGCGGTAAAAAATCCGGTTTGCCTCTCAGCCGGAAGTCTGGCTATGATGCGTTTGATATCGGGCGCAAAACCCATGTCAAGCATACGGTCTGCTTCGTCAAGTATAAAAATTTCTATGGAATTCAGGCTGATGAAGCCCTGGTTCATCAGGTCGAGCAAGCGGCCGGGGGTCGCGATCAGGATATCGATGCCTTTGCGCAGGATGGTTGTTTGAGGATTCTGTGAAACGCCACCGTAAATCACGGTGTGGCGAAGCTTCAGTCCTTTGCTGTAGTCGCTGAAGCTTTCGCTGATCTGTATGGCCAGTTCGCGCGTGGGGGCGAGCACCAGTGCACGGATCCCGGAGTTATTTCCTTTACCGCTGTTATAAAGCCTTTGCAGGATAGGAATTGCAAATGCGGCAGTCTTGCCGGTTCCTGTCTGGGCGGTACCAAAAACATCGGAGCCTTTTAAAAGATGGAGAATTGCTTTTTCCTGAATGGGTGTGGGTTCAACGTAACCCTTTTGTTTCAACGCCTGGGTAATGGGCGCAATGATGTTCAGATTTTCAAATGTCATGAAATAAAAAATAAAGTGATCGCAGCCGGCAAACAACCGTGACTTATCGGAGGGCCCTGAGTTAAATTCTGAAAGAATCGTGCATTAACGAAGGTTCGATGGGCAGGAAAGGATATAAACCTATAAATGAGAAACAGCTACTTTAAATGAGCTGCAAAGATACACATTTAATAAACACCTCCGACAAAACGCATCAGTTGATAATAAGGGATGCCCATTGTGTCCCTGAATCTGATTTAAGTATCAGGAAATACCGACCCTGAGCCGGTTTCCCCATATCCAGAAAAATTTCATTGTGAAGGATTACATCTCCCGACTTCACCAGTCTGCCGGCCTGATCAGCCAACATCCAGCGTGCTTTGCTTCCTGCCGGAGATAATCCTGTGACCCTTACCTGACCGCCGGAGGGATTAGGGAAGATTGTAAAATCTCCTGCCGCAATAATTGTAACACCGGTAACCAGGCCTTCCTGCAGTAGGAGTACCTCAGCCCCAGGACCTCCATTGGCCGTGGAAACGGTAATAACAGCAATCCTGTCATCTTCCGATAGATTCGCATCATACACGGCGCTGATCTCTCCTTCACCCTCCCCTGAAGCCTCCGCACTGCACCAGGGCGCGCTGCTCACCGCATTCCATGAAGCATTTGAAAAAACGGAAAAAATAACCGATCCGGCATCCGGGGAAACCTGCTGCATTTCCGGCATTACTGAAAGGGTTGCCGCTGCAGCTTCCTGAACCAGCAACACCTGCTGGTCCGGCGTTCCGGCGGCGGAAATTGTGATCGCCGCAGTTCTTGATACGTTTACAGGATTGGCATGATACTCAGCAATAAGAGCTGCACTGCCACTCCCTTCAGGAGTAACGGTGCACCATTCAGCGCTGCTGACCGCCGTCCAGGCAGTGTTCGAAGTTACGGAAAATTCCGCTGCCCCTGCTTCGGACGTCACCACCTGCTCAACCGGCGAAACCGATAAAACAGTACCTCCTCCGGCCTGAACAACGGTAACAATCTCCGGATCAGCGCCCTCTGCGTTGACAGAAATCGTGGCTGTACGGGGCGACGAACCGCTATTGGCTTCGCATTCTGCAACCAGCATCCCGTTACCACTTCCCGCCGGGGTTACCATACACCACTCCGCACCACTCTGCGCATTCCATACGGTGTTGGAAACGACGCTAAATTCAGCGCTTCCGCTCCCTGCTTCAATCTGCTGAGACTGAGGGTTCACGCTGAGTACAACTGCAGCGCCCTCCTGTACCAGCGTCACTATCTGATCAGCGATCCCCTGCGAAGAAACGGTAATCATTGCCGACCTCTGCGGAACCTCCGTATTTTCAGTATACTGGGCCGTAAGTATGCCGCTTCCCGATCCGGAAGGCGTTACTGTGCACCATCCCGCATTGCTCTGGGCCGTCCAGTTTAAAGCAGTGGTTATGGTAAATTCTGCGGTTCCGGACCCGGAAGTAACCTGCTGCATGGCCGGCATTACCGACAAAACAGCCGCACCCTGTTCATAGGCGATGGCCGCATCAAAGATCTCGCTCACAAACTGCGGCGCAACCAGTGCGGTGGCCGCGGCATTCGGGTGACTGTCGGTGCTGCTTACCGCGTATTGGGGCATCTGAAAACCATTGGCATCCGTCAGTTTGGCGAAATAATTAAAAACGTAAATATTCGGAGGCATTGCGCCCATCACAGGGTCAAGTCCCTGCGCAAGGGTATCCTTTGCCCAGGTGCAGAATGACTTTGCCAGCATGGCGGCGTTTGCATTGGTATTTGCCTGATTGAGCGGGGCATTGGTCCAAATGGCGAAAAAATTTTCCGGATGCTGCGCCATCACCGAAATAATGCTTCGCCAGTGCCATTTATAATTGTACACGGATTTTACCGTGCGGTTCAGCGTATCGGAAGGTTGTCCCCATCCGGTCATGGCTGAGGAGGGAAAGCATGATTTGACCACAACAATCTTATTGTTCGCCAGAATGGGTGTGATGTTGGCCGCGGGATCCTCCCCGTCGAATATGCGGTGCCAGCGTTCCCATTCGTTATCCCAGGGATTGAGCGGCCACGACTGCCGCACCATGCTCACCGCCTGACTGCCTGTATAGCCATGATTTGTATTATAAACCTGTATTTCCTGAGGAATACTGGTGGGCGATCCGTTGGGACCCCAGATATTCTGACCGGTGGAATGGGTCAAAAACACACCACTCCGGAAAAGGGTTTGCGCACTGCTCAGAAAAGGGAGTATGATAACTGCAAGAAGTATAATTCGCTTCATATATTGAATCTCCTGATTTAAAACAAAGGGATATGCAAGACAGGGTAACCCTTGTAAAAGAAAAGACAGACCACTGCTCAGTGAGTGAACGGCATGCGGATAAAATTGTTCAGCCCTGTGATGAAAATCGCCCCTGGTTCATTCCGAAAGATCAAATATACAACAAATTACAACAATTTCCCTGAAAATTCCTGCACCTGTTTCTCAACCCTTATCAGAATCATTAAGCACAACATACTTTTCCCCCTGAAAGCGACTTCCCGGAGAATCAAAACTGCCGGGCCTTTTTGCATTTCAACCGCCGATTTCAGCATCTCAGTAATTTTATTTAAAACATTTCTCCGGAGCCGCGGTAATTTTGTGTTTTCATTGTAAATCAACCATAAAAATATGACATCCATCAGAAGCATTGTATCACTCTGCCTGCTCTCCGGGCTGCTGGCCGGATGCAGCGGCATTTCACAAAAACCGGAAGAAATCGTCAGAAGCGTAAAAATTGAAACAGTAGTTCGGGCCGATTCCCTGCTTGAGAAATCATTTCCTGGAATCATTACCGGAGGCGGCGAAATCAACCTGGCATTCAGGGTGGCCGGACCGATTGCACAGATTGCCGTGAAGGAAGGAGATTATGTGAGGGCCGGTCAGCTGATAGCCCGCATCGACCCGCGCGACTACGAGGTACAACTGCAGGCGGCACAGGCGCAATACGACCAGGTGAAGGCTGAAGCCGGGCGGGTTACCGAACTGCACAACCGCCAAAGTGTTACCGGCAATGATTATGACAAGGCGATCGCTGGAGAACGCATGGTTACAGCCAAATTGAAAAATGCGAAAGACCAGCTCAGCGACACCCGCTTACTGGCGCCTTCACAGGGGTATATTCAAAAGATCAACTTCAGCGTGAATGAGCTTATCGATGCGGGAATTCCCCTGGTAACCCTGCTTGACGCCGGACAGTTCCAGGTGGAAACAGACATCCCGGCATCGTTGTATCTCCGGCGAGATGAAATTGTTTCATTTACCGGCATACAGCCAAACCTTCCCGAAAATCAGTTTAAGCTTAAGCTACTCAGCTACAGTAAAAAAGCCAGCCATAATCAGCTTTATAAACTTCAATTGGCCATGAATGCCGAAGCCCGCGCAAAACTTGCCGCCGGAATGGATATCGAGGTAAAAATTCAGCAAAAAAGCATCGAAGGATCACAATTATGCGTTTCTCTCAGCGCCTTGTTCAACCGCGACGGTAAAACTTATGTATGGATTTACCAACCCGGAACGCAAACCGTGACCAGCCGCATAGTTTCCACAGGTAAACTGACCGGCGACGGCAGGATCAGCATCAGCAGCGGCCTGAAACCGGGAGAACAGGTGGTGGTGGCTGGCGTCAGCCTGCTCAGCGAAAACCAGAAGGTTGTTCCTGTTGAACCTGTTTCCGAAACCAACGCCGGAGGAATGTTATGATGCACATAACCGATTATATATTTCGCCGGAAGGCGATATTCTATTTTATCTTCTTTGCCATGCTGGCCGGGGGTATCCTGGCCTTCCGGAGCATCAGCAAACTTGAAGACCCCGAGCTGGTGGTGATGCAGAGCCAGATTGTGACGGTTTACCCCGGGGCATCGGCCCATGAAGTGGAGATGCAGGTAACCAATGTGATTGAGGAACAACTTAATACACTGGCCAATGTGGAAAGCATACGTTCCAGATCCATGGCCAATCTTTCAATAGTTGCCGTTACCCTTGAACTTACTGTTCCCCAGGATGAGATTGAACAGCGCTGGGATTACCTGAGGCGCCGCATGAATGAAGTGCTTCCGGAATTACCGGAAGGCGCTCAGCCGCCAGTAATTTATGATGATTTCGGTGATGTATACGGCATCTTTTATGCCATGACGGCCGAAGGATTCTCCTACAGCGAAATGAGCCGGATGGCCCGCTTTATCAAACGGGAGATGCTGGCTGTTGAAGGGGTGGCGCGCGTTGAGATTTACGGCGAACAGGAACCTGTTACCGAAATTGTCTTCACCCCTTCGGGAATGGGCAAACTCGGCATTTACCCCCTTCAGGTGATGGCTGCAATAAACAGCCGGACATCCGCCGTTTACCCGGGGCCCATGCAAACCGGCGATCAGCGGATCAACCTCAGCGTTGAAGGAATAACAACCCATACTCAGGACGTAGCCAATACCATGGTCAAAGGCATCAACGGCGACCTCTTCAAACTCTCCGACATCGCTGCTGTAAATGATACTTACAACGACCCTTTGCGAAACACCCTTCGCCTGAACAATCAGAAAGCCATTGGCATCTCCCTGTCGATGGAATCGGGCGAAAACATCGTGCAAGTGGGTAAAAGGGTGGAAAAGCGCCTGGCAGAACTGCAGCAAAATATACCTGTAGGATACAATTTTGAAAAAGTATTCTTTCAGCCCGACCTGGTAAAAAAGTCCATCGACGGATTTATGCTGAACCTTATCGCATCGGTAGCCATTGTAATTCTGGTGCTGATGGTTTCCATGGGGCTGAGAAGCGGATTTATCATAGGATCAGGACTGATTCTTACGATTATGGCAACATTGCCCATCCTGCTGGCGGCCGGGGGAACGCTTCAGCGCATCTCCCTGGGAGCTTTTATCGTCGCTATGGGCATGCTGGTTGACAATGCCATTGTGGTGCTCGATGGTATACTGGTGAACTTTAAGAAAGGTATTCCCCTCCCCGGAGCACTCACCGATCCGGCCAAAAAAACAGCCTGGCCGTTGTTTGGCGCTACTTTCATCGCAGTAGCGGCTTTCCTGCCCGTGTACCTTTCGCAGGATGCCGCAGGCACCTATGCACGCGACCTGTTCGTAGTCCTCTGTATTTCATTGCTGATCAGCTGGTTGCTGGCGATGACCCAGGTACCGCTGTTTGCCGGCCTGATGCTGAAACCACCTGCTGAAAACGGCGAAAAAGCGCTTTTTACCGGAAAATCGTACCGCACACTGCGCAAGGTATTATGCAAACTGCTTCATTACAAAACCTTAACACTGGCTGTATCTGCACTGCTTTTGCTGGCTGCCGCCCTGAATTTCGGAAATATCAAAAAAACTTTCTTCCCCGACTTCAACTACAATCAGGCGTACATCGAGTACCGCATGCCGGCCGGGACTAGCCCGCAGAAGGTGCAGCAAGACCTTGCCCGGATCACGAAACATCTTAATTCGCTCGATGAGGTTAAAATGGTGGTTTCCAGTCACGGGCAGACGCCCACCCGCTATTGTCTGGTACGTCCGCTGGGCGAAGCTGGTGACAACTACGGGGAGTTGATCGTGAACTTTGAGGATTACGAAACCATGATCCGGATGAAACCACTGCTTTCGGAATATCTTCACAGGAATTTCCCGGATGCAAGAACGAGGATCCGGAAATATAACCTTTCCATCAAGGCATCGCATACGGTGGAGGCCGAATTTTCCGGGCCCGATCCCGCCGTGCTCAGGGAGCTCAGCCGGCAGGCCATGAATATTTTCAGAGATAATCCTTATGTTGACCAGTACACCCTCGATGATGACTGGGAATCGCCGGGCGAAGTCCTTACTGTCCGTTACAACCCGCAGGCAGCCGCCAGGGCGGGCGTAAGCAGGCAGGATGTGAGCAATGCACTCCTTGCAGCTACCGACGGTTTGCCCATCGGCAGCTACTTTGAAGACCAGACCCGGGTAAACATCATGCTGAAGCTGCGCAACAACGATGGTTCACGCATTGAAAATCCTGAAGAAATCCCCGTTTGGAGCATGCTGCCCGATATCTCAGGAATCAATGAGCAAACGGTCAGGGAACTGATGACAGGCATCACAACGATAGATGAACTGAGCCGGGAGCTGGTGAGCCCGGTACCGCTGAGCGCGGTCACACACGGCATTGACCTGACGTGGCAGGAACCTGTTGTGCACAGGGTGAACGGGCGGAGGGCCATTCAGGTGCAATGTGAACCAAAAGACGGGCACAGCCCCGCCGAAACACGTCAATACAGCAAAAAGGCGATAGAAGCCATCCCGCTGCCGGCGGGCTATCAGATGCAGTGGGTGGGCGAACACGAACTTCAGGGAGACGCGCTCAGAAACATCTTCAGGTTTCTGCCCATCTCCATTTTGCTGATTATCCTTACACTGATCCTCCTGTTCAACGATTTCAGGAAACCGCTGATCGTGATCCTGTGCATCCCCATGGCTTTCATCGGCATTGTTCCGGGCATGATCCTGGCGGGACAGCCATTCACATTTATGGCCATCATCGGCTCATTCGGGCTGATGGGGATGATCGTTAAAAACGCCATCGTGCTGATCGACGAAGCGGAAGGGCTGATTACAGCCGGCACTGAAAAGCACCCGGCACTGATCAATGCAACCATCTCGCGCGCGCGTCCGGTGATCCTCGCTTCACTCACCACCATCCTGGGCATGCTCCCCCTGCTCACCGACCCCATGTACGCCAGTATGGCCGTAGCCATCATCAGCGGACTGCTTGTCGGCACCCTTATCACCCTGCTCTTTGTACCAATTCTTTACGCCGTTTTCTACGGGGTTAAACCCGTTTCAGCACCTGATAACAATAACGACACATGCGCATGAACAAACAGATATTCATTTCTCTGACACTGACAATTGCGATTGCCTTTCAAACTATGGGGCAACAGCAGCTCAGCCCGGAGCAATGCCGTAAAATGGCCCTGGAGAAGAACGAAGACCTGAAAATTGCCGGCATGCAGACCGAAAAAGCAAACCGCATGCAAGCCGCCACGCGTACACTCCGCCTGCCTTCGCTTTCGGTTTCAGGTACAGGCATCTACCAGAACAAGGATTTTAAAATGGAGATGTTCCTGCCTACGCAAACCCCCAATCCACTGACCGGCCAACTGGAGCCCAACATCATGATCAATCCGCTGACCGGTCAGCCGGTGATCGGCCCCGACGGCAATCCCGTTTTCAATATGTATGCCTGGCTGCCCCTCGAAATCAGCCTGAATGGCGCATACCTTGCCGGCATCAGTCTTGAACAGCCTGTTTATGCGGGCGGCAGGATAAGGGCAGGAAATCAGATGGCTGATCTGGGGGTGGAAATGGCCGAAGAGAACACCCGCCTGCAACTGGGAAATACCCTGGAGGAGGCTGACCGCGCCTATTGGACGTTTGTATCAGTAAGAAGTAAAACCATGCTTGCAGGCCAGGCTGTAAAAATGCTTGAGGAGCTGGTGACAAGGGCAAAAAACAGTCATGCAACAGGAATGGCCAGCCGGAACGACCTGCTGAAAGCGCAGGTGGAACTCAGCCATGCACGGCTTAACCTGCAAAAAGCACAGCAGGGTATGGAACTCAGCCGCATGGACCTGTGCAGGGTGACCGGCTTGCCGTTTGACACACGGATCATAGTTACCGACACCCTGCAGGATGCGGAAAGCTTAACTCCGACAACCGTGAATCCGGAACCTGCCAGACCGGAAAACCGGCCGGAATACCAGCTGCTGCTGAAAAAGATCGGCATGCAGGATCATCAGATCCGTATGGAAAGGGCAGAATTTCTGCCGACCGCAGGCATCAGGGCAGGATACAACCATATCGGCGGAATAGAACTGAGCGGCACCGGCTTTGAAAATACCAGTTTCAACGTGATGGCATCGGTCAGTATCCCCCTCTTTCACTGGGGTGAAGGGATGCAGAAGATAAAAGCCGCCCGTCTTGAAAAAGAGATCAGGGAAACGGAGTTGACCAAATATAACCAACTGATGATGCTCGAAGCAGAACAGGCAAGGCTTAACCTGGTACTGGCTTCGGAACGGATCCGGATGAGCAAGGAAGCGCTGGAGCAGGCAAATGAAAACCTGCGCGTGAGCCGCGACAATTATGAAGTCGGCATGGGAACGATGAGCGACCTGCTGATCGCGCAAACGCAATGGCAGCAAGCGCACAGCGAGCTTATCGACGCCCGTTCGGACTACAAAATCAAAGAGACTGCCTGGCTGAAAATTTCCGGCAAGCTCAATGCCGAATAAAAACGGCCCGATGATATATGGATCATAATACTTTCACCGGTATCTACCGATTGACGGAAAATCAAATATTCCGCTTCCTTATGAAAAAGGGTTAAATTTGAGCAGGTATGAAATCAAACAGCATGAACAATCATAATCTGCATTTCATCAGCCGGCTGTCGGATTATACCCTTAAGAGCGTATTGATCAGGATTGCGCTGGTGAGCGCCACCGGCTGGCTGTTCCTGTTTTTAGCTTCCCGCCTTGCCGGCGACGGACCGGTAGAGGTTACGCTCCTGAAATATATACGCACTATCCTGGTATTCAATATAATCAGTGAAGGGAATGTGCTTTTTGATCATATTGCTGAACGCTATCTGCCGATTCCTGAGAAAATCAGCCTCCGGATTATCCTGCATGCCATAGTCAGCCTGATGCTCGGGGTAGCTCTGCTGACGGCTGTAGTGCTTACTGGGAATGAGCCCCTGTTCTTTTCGAATCCCATCTTGCAGATGATGATCCTTTTCGGACTGATCTTTACCTTTATCCTTATCCTCGTATCAGTCACCCTGCGCATCATTGATCAATGGATCAATTCCATCAGGGAGCTCGAAGAGATGAAAAACCTCAAACTGGCCAGTGATTACAGTTCGCTGCAGGCACAGCTTAACCCGCATTTTCTCTTCAACAACCTGAGTGTGCTGAAATCAATGATTACCTACGAACCGGAATCTGCCATACAGTTTACCCAGAACTTTACCGATGTGTACCGTTACGTGCTGCAGAGCAAGGATAAAAGCACGGTGAAAGTTTCGGAGGAACTCGGTTTTATCGAAGCTTATATTGCATTACACAAGGAACGCATGGGAAACGCCCTGATGGTGGAGACGGATATCAGCCGTGCCGCACTCAACCGGGAAATCCCGCCGCTCGCCCTTCAGTTGCTGATCGAAAATGCCCTGAAGCACAACATCGCCCTGAAAGACTCCCCGCTGCATATTGTCATCAGAAGCAACGACAACAGCGTCACCGTGACCAATAACATCAATTTCAAAGAAGCTTCCTGGTCAGGGAAAACCGGACTGCTTAACCTGCAGCAGCGATACGCCCTGCTCACGGGCCCTCCGGTTGAAATCAGGCAGCAGGATGGTATTTTTGAAGTAGAAATCCCTTTGCTATGAACAAACCGGTTAACATACTCCTGATAGAGGATGAGGATTATAACCTCAGGCTGCTTGAGGACATGATCCGCAAACTGCGTCCCGGATGGAAGGTTTCCGGCACGTTTGAGAGTGTAAAACGGAGCGTGGAATGGCTGAAACAACATCCGCAACCCGACCTGATATTCATGGATATACAACTGGCCGACGGACTTTGCTTCGCCATTTTTGAACAGGTTGAAGTCAGCAGCATGGTTATATTTACCACAGCCTATGACAATTACGCCATTCAGGCCTTTAAGGTAAACAGCATCGACTACCTGCTCAAGCCCTTCAGGGAAAAGGAGCTTGAAGATGCTATCCTCAAATTCGAAAACTTCACGGGCCTGACTGCTGACATGCACTATATACCCGACTATCAGGAAATTCTCGACGCCATCCGGAAAGGGCAGAAAAAATTCCGCCGGCGCTTCCTGGTATCAAAAGTCGACGCCTACATCAGGCTGGAGGTTTCCGATATTGCGTATTTCCACAATGAAAACCGCATTACCACCGCGGTTACGTTTAACAAGCATACGCACATCCTCGACTTTTCACTGGATGCGCTTGAGGAACAACTTGATCCCGATGAGTTTTACCGCGCCAACCGGCAGTTGCTGCTCAACGCGAAGGCAGTCGACAGGGTGGAGAACCATTTCGGCGGCAGGCTGAAACTGCGCCTGAACCCGCCCTTTTCGGGCGACCTGATGGTCAGCCGACTGAAAGCCATTAATTTCAGACAATGGATGGGGGACTGAGGAAAGGTTAAGGTTAAGCTCTAACCCTGAAATTAACACGT
>DJGZ01000029.1 GCA_002433025.1 Bacteroidales bacterium UBA5833 | reverse complement strand
TCCTGCAATAATCTGGTGTTCTTTGGAGTCCCGATAGCCAGCGGGATTGTGCATCTGCGGCAAAAACAGACAACACATTATATAGCGAAGTACCCGATATAAAGAGCGGAAGTGTGATTTATCCGAAGGTAGTTGCAGAAAGAAGGCAGACGGTGCAGGATAATATATTATGCGGATCAATAGCAGTCCTGATAATCCTTATCTTTGCACTGGTTTTAGAAATATAAAACGTACACATAATCAGCAAACTATGAGAAATAGACTTTTTGATGCCGTAATTTTTGACCTGGATGGAGTGATAACCAAAACAGCGCTTGTGCACAGTTCGGCATGGAAAAAAATGTTTGACGATTATCTGAAGGAAAGGGAAGCGAAAAAGGGCGAACCATTCAGGGAATTTACCCATTCAGGCGATTACCTGCCTTTTGTTGATGGAAAGCCACGATATAAGGGAGTTCAGGATTTTCTGGCCTCCAGGGGTGTTGACATTCCGTTTGGGGACCCCTCGGATACCCATGAAATGGAAACCATTTGCGGGTTGGGTAACCGCAAGGATTATGCATTCAATGAAATTCTGAAACGCGACGGCGTTGGCGTTTATGAAAGTACCGTCCGGCTTATCGGAGAGCTGAAATCAGCAGAAATCAGGGTCGGTGTTGCTTCATCAAGCAAGAATTGTGCGCCGGTGCTTGAAGCGGCCGGATTGTTACACCTTTTCGAGACCCGTGTTGACGGAGTGGTTTCGGCTGAACTGAAGCTGAAAGGCAAGCCTGAACCGGATATTTTTACAACGGCTGCGGATAATCTGGGCGTTGAATATGGCAGGACAGTGATTGTTGAAGATGCCGTTTCGGGCGTGCAGGCCGGTCAGAAAGGCGATTTTGGCCTGGTGATCGGAATTGCGCGTGAGGAAAACACATCCGAGCTAAAACGCAGCGGGGCGGATATTGTGGTTGAAGACCTGGAAGTGGTCACCATTGACAGTATAAATGACTGGTTTCTCCACGGACTGGAGGATGACAAATGGTCGGTATCCTACCATGCCTATGAACCGGTTAAAGAACGTACACGCGAAGCCTTGCTAACCGTTGGCAACGGATACTTCGGGACCAGGGGGGCCATGGAAGAAACTGCTTCGAATCAGGTGAATAATCCGGGTACTTACATCGCGGGTCTCTATAACCGGCTTTCATCAAAGGTTGGCGACCGGATGATCGAAAATGAAGATTTTGTGAATGTTCCCAACTGGCTGCCTGTTACATTTCGTATCAATGACGGAGAATGGTTTGATTTCAACCATACGGAATTTCTTGATTTTAATAAGCATCTCGATTTCAGGACGGGTGTTTTCAGCAGAAAACTTGTTGTCAGGGATGCGGATGGAAAGGTTTCAGAGATCGTTTCAAAGCGCATTGCCAGCATGGCTGATCCTCATGTCGCATCTCTTCAGTATCAGGTTACTCCTTTGAATTATAGTGGTAAGATTACCATCAGGACTGGAATTGACGGCGATATTATCAATAGCAATGTTGAACGTTACAAGCAATTGAACCAGCAGCATCTGAAACCTGTTACCGAAGGTATCGGGGGAGATACACTCTGGGTATGCGTCGAAACCGTGCAATCAGCCATAAAGGTGGCGGAAGCTGCATGCCATAATGTTTTTGTTAACGGAACTCCGGTGAAGGTTTCCGGCAGGCAATTTAAGGGCAGGAGCAGCGCGTTTCTTGAATATGAGGTCGGCGCGGATCAGGGAACACCTGTAATGCTTGACAAATATGTGGCCATATTCACTTCCAAACATGACGACGTTAATGACCCGTTGGCTGAAGCTAAGTCTGCCGTTGCAGTGAATCCCGGGTTTGACCATGTTATGGCCCGAAGCAGCATGGCCTGGCGGGAATTATGGGAAAAGACAGATGTTGTGGTTGAAGGCAGCCGTATGGATCAGAAACTGATACGGCTTCACCTGTATCATCTTATGGTGTCAGCATCCCCTCACAATGCGCGCATCGACGCAAGTTATACGGCGAGGGGACTGCATGGCGAAGCTTACCGGGGACATATTTTCTGGGATGAGTTGTTCATACTGCCCTTCTACAATATGCATTTGCCTGAAACAGCCAGGGCTACATTGATGTACCGTTACAATCGTTTGCCGAAAGCGCGTGAATATGCTGCTCAGCATGGCTATAAAGGGGCCATGTTTCCCTGGCAAAGCGGAAGTGACGGCAGGGAAGAAACGCAGGTGGTCCATCTGAATCCGTTATCGGGTGAGTGGGGGGATGATTACAGTTCGCTGCAGCGCCATGTCTCACTGGCTATTGCCTATAATGTCTGGGAGTACTATCATACTACAGGAGATCTGGAGTTTCTTAAAAATTACGGAGCAGAAATGTTTCTGGATATCTGCCGGTTCTGGATGGATAAGGCACAGCTGAATCCTGTCACCGGCCGGTATTCCATAGCCGGAGTGATGGGACCCGACGAGTTTCATGAGCAATACCACGGTTCAACCGAAGGAGGACTGAGCGACAATGCCTACACCAATATTATGGTGGTATGGGCCGTTGATAAAGCCTTTGAAATCCTCGCGCTTGCCGGAGATCAGGCTGATGCTGTAAAAACCGGACTCGGTCTGGACGATCAAGAGCTTGCGGAATGGAAACGGATTTCGCGGAACCTGAATATTATTATTTCTCCCGAAGGTATTATTTCGCAATACGACGGCTACTTCGGACTTAAAGAACTTGACTGGAACCATTACCGTCAGAAATACGGTAATATCTACCGGCTTGACCGCATATTGAAAGCGGAAGGGAAGTCGGCCGATGAATTTAAGGTTGCCAAACAGGCAGATACCCTGATGGCTTTTTACAATCTTGACGAATCGGAAGTCAGGCTGATCCTTGAGGAATTGGGATATAATGTCAGGCCGGATTACCTGAAGGAAAATCTTGATTATTACCTCGCCCGCACTTCTCATGGCTCGACCCTGAGCCGGGTGGTCCATGCCCTGCTGGCCAATATGAGCGGCGACCGCAAGCTTAGCTGGGAGCTCTATCAGGATGCGCTCAGCAGCGACTATAACGATATTCAGGGAGGAACAACCGCCGAAGGTATTCATCTGGGTGTTATGGCGGGTACCATTCTTATTGCCGTGCATGCCTATGCTGGTCTGAACCTGAGGGGTGACCGGATCAGAATAAATCCAAACCTGCCTGAAGCCTGGAAATCTATTGCTTTTGGTTTTGTATTTCAGGGTAACTCGCTGAAAATTAAAATGAATGCAGTGTCGGTAGAGGTTGTTGCAAACAAAGTCAAATCTGGTGAAGTTGAAATCGAGATAAATGGATCCGTGTATTCCCTTACCGGCGGTCAGGTTCTTAAAGTTGATTTGAAGTAATGGGGCACAACTAACTGAATTAAAAAAAATAATCAAGATGCTGAATGATATTTTACTGCTGAACAAAAAGCATGAATTTGCTGCCAGAACGATCCTTGAAAAAGTGATGGCTGAAAAAACCGACAAGTATATCATTACCATTTCGGGTGAAGTGGAAACCGGAAAGTGTGAGGTAGCCCACATGCTGGGAAAATTGTTGAAAAAAGAAGGTATCAGGGTGAAACTACTTCACATGGATAACTATTACAAAATACCGCCGCTTGAACGCACTGAATGGCGGAAACGGCACGGTTTGGAGAGTGTCGGGTATGATGAATATGACTGGGATGTGGTTAACCGGACGCTGGCAGGTTTCAAGGAAGGCAAACTGACCACCCTTCCGTGCGTCGATCTGTTTACCGGACAGATTGATCAGTTAACCACCAATTTTGCCGGAATTGAGGTTTTGATTATCGAAGGATTGTATTCCGTGAAAATTGAAGAAGCCAATCTTAAGGTCTTTATTGAACAGACCTACCGCGATACCATTGAGGAACAGATTGCCTCAGGAAAGGAAGAACTGGATGAATTCAGAATGCAGATACTGGAGCGGGAACATCAGGTAGTTCAATCACTCAAACCACTGGCAGATTTTTACCTGGATTTTGATACGGCCAGCGAAATTTTTCACTATTAAGAAACATAAAAAAATCACTGCTATGTTAGGAGATGTATTACTGATCGGAGAAAAGCATGAGAATGCCGCCAAAGCCATTCTTCCGCATATTCTGAAGAACCGGAAAAACAAGTATATCATTGCTATTTCCGGAGAATCGGGATCAGGAAAAACAGAGTTATCACATGTGATTGCCAAAATGCTCCGGAAAGAGGGAATTTTTTGCAAACCCATTCACATTGATAACTATTACCGCATTCATCCCCTTGAGCGCACCGAATGGCGCAAGAAGAACGGCATCGAAACAGCCGTCGGGCTGGGTGAGTACGATTGGGATACCATATACCGGAATATCGATGATTTCAAAAATGACAGGGTTTCAACAATGCCTTGTATCGATCTCGTTACCGAACAGGTAGATCATCTTACCACCGATTTTAAGAGTATCGAAATGATTATCGTTGACGGGTTGTATGCCATTCATACAGAGGGCGTTGATCTTGGAATTTTTATCGAACTGACCTACCATGAGACTAAAAAGGCACAGGTAGTCAGGGGTAAGGAGCCACAGAACGAATACCGTATGCAGGTGCTGGAGCGTGAACACCAGGTTGTGCAATCGTTACGTGAAAAAGCTGATATCTTTATCAATAAGGAATATCAGGTTGTTCCGGCCCGCTAAATGAACAATAGAAACAGCCTGCCATTTTGTTCAAAAGGAACAGGAATGGCAGGCTGCTTATTGAAGGAATTTATTGATGGTTGTTTGAATCAGGAATTTCTTCTTTCGTTTCCCTGTTTGTACGATTATACAGCGAGCTCAGATTCCGGAGGGTAATCTCTTGTTCTGTGAGTAATTGTCCGTCAAGGAACCGCCATTGCCAGTTGCCCGACAGGGTGCCAGGTACATTCATCCTTCCGTTTGTCCCCAATCCCAGCACATCCTGAAGCGGGACCACTGCAATAGCTGATACCGAAGCCCATGCCAGCCGGACCATCTGCCAGTGGATGCCGGTGCCAATGCTTCCAAGGTACTGATGCAGCTTAAGTTTATCCTCTGCATCGAGGTTTTCGTACCATCCAACCACCGTATCATTGTCGTGCGTGCCGGTATATACTACGCTGTTCTGCGGATAGAAATGCGGCAGGTATGGATTGGCCGGGCTTTTATCGAAGGCAAACTGCAGGATTTTCATCCCCGGAAGGTTAAACCGTTCCCGTACCTCATCAACATCGGGCGTGATTACGCCCAGGTCTTCGGCAATAATGGGAAGCTTTCCCAGTTTTTTATCAATGGCTTCGAAAAGCTCAACCGCCGGAGCTTCAATCCATTGCCCGTCGATGGCCGTTTCGGCGCCGAAAGGGATGGCCCAGAATGCTACAAGCCCCCTGAAGTGATCGATGCGAATGATATCTGCCAGTTCCAGGTTATGAGCCACCCGCTTGATCCACCAGTCGAAACCGGTTGCTTTCAGATAATCCCATTTAAAAAGTACATTGCCCCACAGCTGACCGGTTTCACTGAAAAAATCGGGAGGGACGCCGGCCACCATTTCCGGATTCAGATCTTCGTCAAGCATAAATACTTCCGGATTTGCCCAGGCATCGCTGCTGTCGAATGAAACATAAAGCGGGATATCGCCGATAATCTGAATGCCTTTTTCGTTGGCGTAAGATTTAAGTTTCATCCACTGGCAGTTGGCCACAAACTGCAGAAATCTGTGGTATCCTGCCCGTTCTTCCAGCTCCTGACTGGTTTTGTCGAGTGCCGGTTGTTTCCTGAGCCTGAGGTCATCGGGCCACTCATACCAGGGGATTCCGCCCAGGCTTTCTTTGATGGCCATAAACAGAGCGTAATCGTCAAGCCAGTGACTGTGCTTTTCTGTAAAGTCTTTGAAAGCCTTTCTGTCGGCATCCGGCGCCGCTTCGCAAAACGCCCGGTAGGCTTTGCCAAAAATGTTTTCGCGTGAGTTGTTCACAAAAGCGTAATCAACTTTTCCGGTGTTTTTCCGTTTTGCTTCTGAAAGATCGTCTTGACCGATTAATCCCTTATTGACAAAATGTTGAAGGTCAATTAATACCGGATTCAGTGCATATGCTGAATAGCTCTGGTAGGGGGAATCGCCCGGCCCTGTCGGGCCAAGGGGCAACACCTGCCACAGGTGCTGATGCGCTCTTTCCAGGAAGTCAACAAAATGATAAGCTTCATCACCGAAGGTTCCGATGCCAAATTCGTTCGGGAGCGAGGTGGGATGCAGCAATATGCCGCCTGATCGTTGGTTGGTCATCATGATTTTCAGTGTTCGTCTTTAACAAACATTACGGTTGCTGCTGCAATAAACATCGAAATACCGCCGAGTACAATGGCGTAAACGGCTTCACCGCCGAACAGGTCACGGGTAAAGAAACCCAGTATGCTGGCTGCCAGTATTTGCGGGATAACGATAAAGAAGTTGAATATGCCCATATACGTTCCCATTTTGTTGGCCGGAAGTGCGCCCGCAAGGATGGCGTAAGGCATGGATAAGATGCTTGCCCAGGCAAATCCGACGCCCACCATGGAAACCAGCAGCAGATTCGGATCTTTGATAAAATAGATTGAGATCAGCCCCAATCCGCCGGCGACCAGTGCCACCATGTGTGTGAACTTCCGTGAAGTGCGTTTGGCAATCACCGGAAGGAGAAACGCCACTGCGGCGGCAAATCCGTTATAAACGGCGAAGCAGATGCCCACCCAGTCGGCGCCCTGATTGAAAAGTCCGGAGGTGGGATCGGTAGTGCCATAGATGTGTTTGGTTACGGCAGCGGTGGTATAAATCCACATGGCGAAGAGCGCGAACCACGAAAAAAACTGGACAACCGCGAGTTGAGCCATTGTTTTCGGCATGCGGTAGAGGTCGTGCATCACCACGGCAATGCCGTTTTTGAGGTTACCGCTGCGGATGATAAGACCTGAGATCAGCATCATAAAGCCATAAACACCCAGGCCGGCCGAAAAAATATAGAGTTCGGGGTGGAAGCCGAAGTGAAATATGATGTAGGAAAGAATCAGTCCGATACTTATCCAGAGGATGCTCCGGTTGAGGAATACACGGCTGACCTTACCCGGTTCTGAGATTTCCTCACCATGGGTTTCTCCGGCGATCAATCCTTCTGCTTCTGCGTGCGCTTTCAGTTCTTCGGGAGAGTACTCCTTTGTCCGCAGAACGGTCCATAGAACGGCGGCAAAAAAGGCGAAGGCACCGAGGTAGAAGGAGTATTGTACCGAGGGGGGGATTTTTCCTTCGGGCGCGGTATTGGCAATGCCGAACCAGTTCGTGAGTATGTAGGGCAGGGCAGAAGCCACCACAGCCCCGGTACCGATAAAGAAACTCTGCATGGCAAAGCCTTTGGTACGCTGTTCCGAAGGGAGCATATCACCAACAAAGGCCCTGAAAGGCTCCATGGAAATGTTGATGGATGCATCCATAATCCAGAGCATACCGGCGGCAACCCAGAGGGTGGGGGAGTTGGGCATAATGATCAACGCAATGGATGCCAGTATGGCACCTATCATAAAGAACGGCCGTCTTCTGCCCCAGCGGTTCCAGGTATTATCGCTCAGATGGCCGATAATGGGTTGCATAATCAGTCCGGTAACCGGGGCGGCAATCCAGAGGATGGGAATTTCGTCCACTTTGGCGCCAAGGGTTTCAAAGATCCGGCTTACATTGGCATTCTGCAGGGCAAATCCGAACTGTATCCCAAGAAATCCAAAACTCATATTCCATATCTGCCAGAAACTGAGGTGCGGCTTTTTACTCATAAAGACGGTTTTAGAATTAAGCGTTAAAAATACGGAAAAACTTGCTAAACAAACTGAAGTCACCGGCCCGATAATTTTTTCACAACCGCTGCCTTTATCAATATCAAGTTTTATTACTTTTGCAAAGAAATTTCAACTGCGGAAGTAGCTCAGTCGGTAGTCTCGTCACCAGTGACGAGATCACAAGTTGAGGGTATAATAATAACAATGCGGAAGTAGCTCAGTCGGTAGAGCATCAGCTTCCCAAGCTGAGGGTCGCGGGTTCGAATCCCGTTTTCCGCTCAAAGAACGAGGTCAGATGGCTTCGTTTTTTTTAAATCATTGGGAACTCCTTGCAATGAGTCAGGCTGGAAACAAATAATGGGGGATGATCTAAGGCATTCAGCTAAAGGCTCCGGTTGACAAATACAACCACATGTGGGATGCTATCCGGTACGCTGCAGTGAGTAATTGCAAGTGAAAGGGTTTCTTTCCATATTTCTGTTTAATGTGAAGTTATAGTGAAGAATAGGATTTATAAAACTCTTTGAGCTTGCTCCAGAAAATTATTTCAACAGATTGTTCCTCGAAAGACCTATTTAACTTATTGTCAATCACAATATTATTATTTACAAAGTTAATCCATTCTTCATTCTCGTTCTTCAAATAAATTCCCAAGTAAATCAACGATAATATTTGATCATTGGTTAATGGTTCAATAACTATCATTTGATAATCTTCTTTGTTTTTATCGTTAAGCATTTCAGTATACTTCATAATGAAGAGAAACATGTTGAGCAAAACTGTCATCTTCTCTTTGTAAAAGATTTCAGGATCTGAAACACCGGCGAGTGGAATGAGATTAGAAAACTCAACTTTTGAATAAAAACTCGCCATCATGTGCGCCTTATAAGAAGCATTGTCAAAAGCATATTCTGGCTCACTAAATCCATTTGGTTTTTGAGCTAGATTTGATACTACATAAAGTTGATTTTGAAAGATTCTATATAATTCAAAGAATGATGCTTGAAATTTTTGCACATTTAATAGATCTATTTGGGCTTTATACCTTTGCTCAGCCAGATCACTTTCCTTCCTTTGTGCTTTAATTACACTGTAATACAATAATACTCCTGTCAAAGTCCAAAACGATCCGACAAGCCCACCTACAAATGATCCAATATTATTTGCAATTTCAAGGTTGATCTCTTTGCCAATTAGTAAGCCTGCGGCAACTATTAAGTAAAAAAAATAGATAAGAATACCTAAGCCTAGTATTGCTGATATAGTAGCAATATTTACAAGCCAATTAAATTTCAATAGTCTTTTCATTTTGCATGCAACTTTTTTCAATAAACTATGGTTACTAAAAATAAATTTAGTGGGGTAGGCCACTGTACTTTTTCAATGTGAAATCAGAATTTACCTTTGACCAGAATTCAATCATTTGACGTCGATCCCAATATAAGTCAAGGTATTTCTTATTCCAAATATAACTTTCAAAAAAATACTTTTTCAATTTCTGTTCATGCGCAGGCATTGTTAGCCCGTATAATAGTAATGCATTTATATACCCAGGAGTAAGCCCGTTTATTAAAATTCTTTCATACGCCTGCGCTTGGTGTGGGTCAACTTCATGCAACCTTTTACACTCGTCAATTAGAATATAGAATGTTTCGCAGTAAGTTGATAATTTTTCGTAATATAATGTTCGGTTTGGATGATGTTTAGAAAAATTCACACTTGTAACGTTTTCGGCACTCCTTACATCCTCCATCAATCTCTCTAATAAATGTGAAGCCAGAGAGAGTACATTGACTTTATCTGGTACTCGATCATCTACAGAATCAAGAAGTGGCAATTCACGACCTTGCATTTCTAAAAGTTTAGATAATTCAAAGTATGAATATTGGAATTTTTGAAATTCAGCATTTTCAATTTGCTTCTTTGAAGTTATCAATGCCATTTGCATATTTTCCTTTTGGTAAATAAGAGCGGCATAGTACAGAAAAACACCTGCTAAAGCCCACATAGCCCCGACGGTACCACCAATAAAGGTGCCGAGCATTGTCGCTCCTTCAATGTATAATTCCCCACCCCTAAGCATACCTGAGAATAACATCATAAAAAGAAAACCAACGATTATTGCAATTCCAATATAAATCATTAGCATTGCCCATTTAGCAAAACTGTCAGCTTTAGCGATGTGTGACATTTTGTATAATAATTATGGGGTCGGTTAAGACCCCCGGTTATTACTTCTTTTTTAGTGAGGACTTGGCAGGTACTTTGTCTCTTTCCTTCACTGTTGTCTTAGGATTTTTTTCTGCATATTTTCTTGTAATGTACCTGCCGGATTCTGCATCCCGATAACGCTTCACTTCATTTTCTTTAGCCATTTATTGTTAAATAAATTTGTTGAATGTCACAAAGTTACGATATGTTGCCTTGAGTATTATATCAAATTATCAACACGTAATCAGTAATTATTAACAAATAAAATATTCAAATACTTTATTTTAACCTTAAATAACTTTCAAAATATCCCAAATTTTTAGTATAGTTATTTCGTGAGCTCTTATCCGCTCGCCATGGTCTCCTTCTCTCTTAAATCACTGCATGGCTTCAACTCTCCGGCTGGATCCTTCGTGTAAGATAAGAATGACAAATATTTCTATGTAGCTGGTTTCCAATAACTTAAAGCTTTAAACTGGATTGAATACTTTTTAAAACACACTACTACTGATTCCCCTGGGATTAAATAACGAAAGATGGCTATTTAAATCCGAATTACGGATGCTTCATTAGTTAATGGCATGAAAACTAATCCGGGTTGTTGGTGAAATAAGGTATTCACGAATTACGCTGATCCGTTGTTTATAAAACGATCAAAGAATTCGAGCCAGAATATGAATTTTTATGTTTAAACTCTCTTGCACTTAAAGAACGGCTTATATTTGCTGCTGAAACGGAATTATTTTTAGCATTCACGCTGGTGCAAGAGAAAGCGAAAACATCAACTGATTTCCCGGGATACTCTGTATGGCTGGTTGCAGCCATTGCGCTGGCGGTTAAACTGGCCTTGTATCCGTTTTCACAGCAGGTTGATGCCGATGCGGTCAGCCGCATCCTTACCTCCGAAGCCTGGGCCGCAGATCCCCATTGGATTGTTACGGGCGTGTGGGCTCCCTTTCATTATTACCTTAATGGCCTGGTTATAATGTTGTTCCAGAGCCGGCAAGCGGCACCCGTCCTGGTCAATATTTTGTTGTCCGTTCTGACGCTTTTTCCCCTTTACCATTTTACCCGGCGGGAATTCAGCCACAACGGAGCGGTGGCGGTTGCTTTCTTTTTTGCCATCAGCCCGGTGGTTTTCCGCTATAGTTTCCTGGTGATGGCCGAAACGCCCGCGTTGTTTTTTATCGCCCTGACAATGAACCAATTGTCGCTGGCGCTCCGGAACCTGAAGTGGAAGGATTTCGTATTGGCCGGCTTCTTTCTGACCCTGGCATCCGGATTCAGGTATGAAGCCTGGTTGCTGATTGCCCTCTTCGGCCTGCTGATACTGATTCATGGATATTGGAAACAGGCGCTGGTTTTTGGATTGGTGGCTTCGCTCTTTCCGCTGACCTGGATGATACAGAATTACCTTGCAACCGGCGATGCCATGTACAGCATTTCAGCCAACAGCCGGTGGACCCTTGAAGTGATGGGTACCAACAAACAGGTTGATTTTGAAGCAATGTTGCGCAGAATCTGGTTTTTTCCTTTTTCCTGGCTGATTGCGCTTGGCCCGCCGCTTGCCTGGATCGTGGCCCGGCAGATGTTCCGGATGCTGAACAGGGAGAATTTCAACCTCCACGAAACTCGTTGGATATTACCTTTTGCCATTTTTCTGCTGGTAATTATCTACAATTCGGTAAGCGGGAAACTGTTGCTTCATCAACGGTTTTCCATGACCCCCGTGCTGCTTTCCGTACCGTTTGCAGCCCCCTGGTTCTCATTTATGAACCGCAGCAAAGTCAGAAAAATGCTTCTGTTCGGCCTGATAACCATTGTATTGTCGATGCTTTATACCATTGGAGGGGTAAAGCCCCTGCCAAGGCTGAAAGACCAGCGGATCGTTCAGTTTTCACGAAATCTTGCCCCTGTGCTTTCGCCTGACGATATGCTGGTGGTTGATTTTGCCGGATGGGAGAATGCTTTTTACCTCGGATTGCAGTCAGGAAAAGGCCGTGATCAGTTAATTCTGCTGGAGGGCAGTGCCCCTGAAGCAATTCCGCTGCAGCGTATCCGCGAATTGCTTATGAATCGCAATAATATTGTCTTTCTTATCAATGATGGCTCATCTTTAAGCGGGTTACTGCCTGAGCTCACCCCCTCCGGTGCTGATACCTTGTGGCAGGACCCTGATATCCGCTTAACGTTGATCCGCCCTGATATTTAAATTGAGAGTTCAGTATTTTTCTGCTTCAGGCAATGCCTGAATAATATTCTGACCTGTTCATCGTTATTGAGGAAAAGTAAATATGTTGCAGCCCTTTCCGTAACCGGATGCTGCGACTGTTTTACATTCTGTGCCACTCAATTCCGTTTCCGGATGAAAAATTCCTTTTTACTTTTACCACTGGCATTTGCCTTATTGTTCGCTTATCTGTTTCACGGTCAGCAGGCCGGGATAAATATATTGATATTCAATGTATTGCTGATAAGCATGTTGATCCGGACAAGGCGTCTGAGTCCGGGTAACCGCTTACATTTTATATTCCTGGCCGGCGCAGCCATCAGCGGCATCATGGTGGCGGTTTACGGAGAGGGGGTGGCGCTGGCAGGCAATATTCTTTCATTGATGGTGCTTTGTGCAGTGGCTGCATATCCCTCGATGGTGGTGCCGCTCAATGCAATGGTTGCACTGCCTTCGGCAATGCTGACAGGGCCCCGGGAGTGGCTGAGGGCCATCACCGCTGAACCCGGTGGTAAATCCGGCACAGGCCGGGTATTCAGGAAAGGGGCCATGTGGCTGTTACCTCTGATTGTCTTTGCGCTGTTTATGCTGATTTACTCCGCTGCAAGCCCGTTTTTCAACAAGTTTACCGGTAACTTTCTTCAGGGATTCAGTGACCTGATGCAAAAAATCTTTCGTTGGATTTCACCTGGTTTTTTCTGGTTAATGATAGTGGGATTTGCATTATACCTGTTCTATTTCTTTGGCACCCTCAATTATATTTTCAGGGTTTTCAGTGAAGAAGAAACCGACCGGCTTACCCGCAGGCGCAAACCATTTTCCGGCGGTTTCAATGCATTGAAAAATGAATACCGCTCAGGCATTATCCTTCTGATATTGCTCAACCTGGCGCTGGCGCTGATGAACGTGCTTGATATCCGGCATGTCTGGTTGTTTTTTGAATGGGATGGAGGTTACCTGAAACAATTTGTACACGAAGGCACCTGGCTGCTGATCGTGTCTATGCTGATCTCCATTTTCATTGTTGTATGGTTATTCAGGGGTAACCTGAACTTCTATTCCAAAAACCGTTTGTTGCTCGTACTTTCCCGTATCTGGCTTTACCAGAATATCATACTTGCAGTTTCGGTGGCCGTCAGAAATTTCTGGTACATACATTACTTCAACCTGGCTTTTAAGCGGATTTGGGTGTTTGCGTTCCTGATTCTCGTCGTTTTTGGCATTATTACGGTATTGTTGAAGCTCAGACATAAAAAAACGCTGCAGTATCTGCTGGTGCAAAACAGCCTGATGGCCTACGCGGTAATTATCTTTACCGGATTGTTCAACTGGGATATGGTGATTGCCCGGTACAATGTAAAACATGCCGGAAAGGCATTTTTCCATACGGATTTTATGATGAACCTCGACAGCAGTACGTTGCCGTTACTCAGGCTTGATGTGGCATCCCTTAATCAGATTGATTCTGTAAACCGCATTAATTACCCGGATCATAAATATTATACGCCTATGGACTATTATGCCGGACACATCGATCAGCGTATCCGGAATTTCCAGGAGGGTTATCCACGGCTGCAATGGCAATCACTGACGGTTTCGGATGCCATTACCTATCGCAGGTTGAAATGACCTTATTTTTTTCATAGGTCTTTTCAGGAGTCTGCAAACCCAAATCCGGATGAAAAATACCGAAAACCTTTATCTTCCCGGAACGGCTTATTGCTGTAATATTTGGACCGAAAAATAATTAAGATGCCGGATGCAGGGGGTGCATGTCGTAAAAGCGTTGAGTAACTTCAACAGATATTTACCGAACCAGTATGTTATAAGTGAATAGTCAATGTATCCGCTGCAGATTAAATATCAGCAATACCTTAATTAACCTGACTTTTTCAACTACCCAGTAACTGCCGGTATATCCTGAAATTTTCATTGTCAAAGCAGACGAAAATTACCTTTATCCGGGCAGGATTGGTACTGATGAAATCCTGAACGGCGCCGATGGCAATTTCGGCGGCGCGTTGCCTGGGGAAGCCGTAAATACCTGTACTGATATTCGGGAAAGCAATGGTGAAACATTGATTCTCTGCACCCAGTTTCAGGCTTTGAATATAACAGGCGCGAAGCAGGGCTTCTTCGTTGTGGTTACCACCCCGCCAGACAGGACCTACGGTGTGGATAACGCAGCGTGCGGGCAGGTTAAATCCCGGAGTAATCCTGGCTTCTCCGGTAGGGCATCCCCCGATGGTGCGGCAGGCTTCAACCAGTTTTGGTCCTGCCGCCCGGTGAATGGCGCCATCCACCCCGCCACCGCCCAGCAGACTGCTGTTGGCCGCATTTACAATCGCGTCAACCTTCAGTTTGGTAATATCGCCTGTTATCAGGCTGATGGCTTCATTTTTCATTTCCTGGGTATGCTGAATGTTTATCAATCCTGATAAAGTTGAATCAGATTTTGCGCACAATCAGCTGCGCATTCTCGTACTTCACGACGCGGATCGCTTCGCCTTTCTCAATGTAACCTGCTTCAGCCACGGCATCAAATATCTGCCCTTCAATATCGATTTTCCCGGCTGGCCTGAGCATGGTAAAGGCGGTTCCGGTTTTATCTTTCATTTCCATATAATGCGCATCGGCCGAAACGTAACCTTCGGTGGTTTGCTGGGTGGTGAGCAGGGCCAGGTCACCGAACATGGTGTGCCCGCCGAAGAGTTTCCGGGTAAGAAAGAAAGATCCGATCAGGGAAAAGAAAGATGCAATGATCACAATAAAAAATGCCTGGATAACCCCGTTCAGCCTTACTCCTGTAAAGTCAAAGCCGATGTTGTCGATCATACTCAGGGTGAGGCCGGTTACCATCAGGATAATGCCCGAGATTCCGGCCACGCCGAAACCGGGTATGGCAAACAGCTCTACCATTAAAAGTATCAGCCCGATGATGAATACCAGTATCTCCCAATTAGCGGCCAGGCCTTCAATATAAAGTGGAGCAAAGTAGAGCATTGCTGCGGTGGCTGCAGCTGCCAGCGGGAATCCGATGCCCGGCGTCTGCAGCTCAAAATAGATGCCTCCGATGATGATCATAATCAGCAGACCGCTGATCACAGGCTTTGTCAGAAAGCCAATGATTTTATCAGTAGCGGATAGTTGTTGTTCCACAACCTTAAAGTCCTGTTTGCCGGTTATTCTCAGAATTTCCTCAATGCTCTCAGCCTGGGCATTACAGAATTTGTAACGAATGGCTTCGGTAGTGGTGAAAGTTATGACCTGTCCGGTATCGGTAATGCCTTCGATGTAAACCCTGGGATCAACCATGCCCTGGGCGATGTCGGGGTCACGGCCGGTGGCTTCAGCAGTTGAACGCATGGTAGCACGCATGTATGACTGATATTTGTCGGGCATGGCCTGTCCGGTTTGGTTTACCACCGTAGCAGCCCCAATATTGGCGCCTGAGCGCATATAAATGCTGTCGCAGGCAATTGAGATCAGCGCTCCGGCCGATGCGGCATTGTTGTCGATAAAAACCCATACCGGGATTTTCGACTGAAGAATGGCGGTTCTGATGCTGTCTGCCGTTTCAACCATCCCTCCGTAAGTATTCATATGAATCAGGATGATATCGGCATTCAGTTCTTTTGCCTCCCGAAATGCTTTTTTGGTGTTATGCCACACCGGCGGGGCAATCTCCTGCTTGATGTCAAATTTATAGATCAATCCGGATGGATTGCTGGTATCATTCAAGTCCTGGGCGCTCAATCCTGCCAGATTCAGCAGGAAAAATGCCATCATGATTATATTCACAGACTTCTTTATCATTTCAGTGAAGCGTTGGTATTTAATGCGAAGATAATAGCAAATTGGTGAATGTCGGGTGTTATTTCAGGAAATGATTTTCATTTCAGATGTGACCGAAATATTTCCCGATTACCTTTTTCATTTCAGGATGCGCATGTGGATTGCCGGCGATCAGTTCCCTGCCGAAAAGGTAGTTGCCGCCTCCGGTGAAATCGGTTACCACGCCCCCTGCCATCTCTACTATAAAGCTTCCTGCAGCTACATCCCATGAATTCAGTCCGTATTCATAGAAGCCTTCGAATCTGCCGCAGGCAACATAAGCCAGATCCGCAGCTGCTGAACCTAACCGGCGCAAACCGGCTGTATGTTGCATAAAGTGCTTGAAGACCGTTACATAATCATCAAGCCGGCCGTAATCATAATAAGGGAACCCTGTGGCCAGCAGGCTGTTGTCGAAGTCTTTTACCGGAGAAACCGAGATTTCCTTGCTATTCAGCATGGCTTTGCCACCTTTCCAGGCATAAAAACACTCATCAAGATTGATTTCATAAACCACTCCCACCACTACTTCATCACCTTCCATCAGCGCGATGCTGACGCAGAAAACAGGGACTTTATGAATAAAATTGGTGGTTCCGTCGAGTGGATCAATTACCCATCTGAACAACTGCTGATCATGGCCGGCGGTGTTTTCTTCGGTAATAAATCCCGAACCGGGCAACAGGACTTTAAGGCGGTTTACAATCAGCTCTTCTGCCGATTTATCTACATAAGTCACATAATTGTGATGCCCTTTCTGCTCGATTTCAGTATGGGTTATATTGTTAAGTTGTTGCAAAATGTAATCCCCGGCTTCCCGTGCCATATCGCATACGCCATTGCATAATGCTTGGTAATCTGTTGTTTTCATAGCTGGTCGTTGACTTTTACCGTAAACATGCCATCCTTGTCCGGTTCGAGCAGGGTGACGCTTTCAATCTGATTAACTGAATTTTTATCAAATGGTTTCTTGCAATGGATATAATTTCCGGTAAAGCCGTTCATAAATCCCTTATGCATACTTGATTCCCACAGGACCACCTGATGACTGCCCCTGTTTTCGTTATAAAACAGCTCTTTTTTTCTTTCTGAGAGCTGATGGAGCAGCCGGCTGCGTTCCTGTTTGATGGCATCATGCACTTGTTCATCCAGCAATGCGGCCCTGGTGCCCGGTCGTTTTGAGTAGGTGAATACGTGCAGATACGATACCGGCAGGCTTTCGATAAAATCTACGGTTTGCCTGAAGTCCTCGTCCGTTTCACCCGGAAATCCGGTGATGACATCCGCTGCAATACAGGCATCAGGCATCGTCATTTTAATGGTGTTGACCCGGTCAGCAAATACTTCACGCTTATATTTCCGTTTCATCAGTTCAAGAATACGGTCGGTGCCCGATTGCAGCGGTATGTGAAAGTGGGGCATAAACCGCTGGCTTTGGGCGACCAGCGCGATGATTTCATCTTTCAGCAGTTCCGGTTCAACGGATGAGATTCTGATTCTTTCAATGCCCTCAAGCTGCCCAAGTGCTTTGAGAAGGTCGGTAAAAGATTCGCTATTCTGCCGGCCGAAATCACCGATATTGACGCCGGTAAGCACGATCTCCTTTACTTCGGTGGAGGCAATTTGCCGGGCAACCTCAAGTGTAGAAGCGATGGTTGCGCTGCGGCTCCGGCCCCGGGCGAAGGGAATGGCGCAGTATGTGCAAAAATAGTCGCAGCCATCCTGAACCTTGAAAAATGAACGGGTACGGTCTCCAATGGAAAAACCGGGTTCAAAGTCAGTGGGTCTGGCAGGTGCCGGTATTTTTTCTGCTTTATGCTTTCGCAGGTTGTCAATATATTCGGGGAGGTGGTATTTGTCGCTGTTGCCCAGAATGATATCCACCCCGTTGATCTTATGGATTTCTTCCGGCCTTAGCTGGGAATAGCAGCCAATCACGGCAACCGATGCTTCGGGATTTTTTCTGGCAGCCTGTCTGATGGCTGCCCGGGTCTTCTTTTCAGCCTGTGAAGTAACCGTGCAGGAATGGATCACGTAATAATCGGCCTCCTCCCTGAAATCGACGATCTCGTAACCCGATGCCGTGAATTTTCGCGCAATAGCCGAAGTTTCAGCAAAATTAAGCTTGCAGCCAAATGTCTGAAATGCAATTTTGTTATTCTTCATTGCTGCAAAGATAGGCATTTGAACAGTGTGCCTGTCTGTTTCAACGATAGCTGATCCGATTCTGTTTCAGAAATACCGGAATAAATTCTGTTTCGGTTAGCTTACATCAGATGACATGTTTAACCCGTCATTTTTACATGTTATAATTCCGGATAAATTGTTGTAACTTTGCGAGTAGATATAGATTATTTCTGTATTTCTTTTGTGACTCCTCATACCTGAATGCAGAAACCGAATCGCTGTATGATATTTTTTAATTAAGATTTCCGGGAATGGAAAAAGTAATTGTTGATAACATCGCGGCGACGCTGGGACTTTGGAAGGATAAAACGATATTAATTGTTGAAGATGTTGAATCGAATTATCAGTTTCTGGCGGCTACGCTGCGTAAATCTGGTGCTGAAATCCTATGGGCCAGATCGGGTGAAGATGCATTGAAACTGGTCTCAGGAGATGTTAAAATTGATCTTGTCCTGATGGATGTCCAGCTTGACGGAATGGACGGCTATCTGGTAACTGTCGAGTTAAAAAAGATCAGGCCGGAATTGCCCGTTATTGCTCAAACTGCTTATGCAATGAAGGGTGAGAAGGAGAAAAGTAAAGCCGCAGGCTGTGACGACTACCTTTCTAAACCCATCAGGCCATCAGAATTGCTAAGGACGATCAGCAGGTATCTCTAGATAGCTTTCGCGGTTTTTCCAATAAAGTGCTGGATCAATATTCCTCCAATAATCAGAATAAGGCCTGCTATTGTGGAGATCAGGATCTTTTCGCCTACAAATACCGAAACACAAATAAGTGACAGAAAAGGGGAGAGGTATACGAGATTGCTCACCCTTGCTGTGTTTTCGGCGTATTTCAGGGCTTTCAGCCAGAGTACAAAGGTGATCCCCATTTCAAACAAACCGATATAAACAGTCCCGATTATACCTTTTATACCTGGCAGTACAAGATTGTTGGTAGAGAGAATATAAATAAGAATATAAAGAAATCCAAAAGCGAAATTCATAAACAGTTTTTCAGTCTCTTCCCGCTTATCCTTCAGATTGAGCAACCAGTATGATGCCCAGAAAAAAGCGCTGACCAAAGCAAGTGCCACCCCGGCAGGATGAGAAAAGCGCATTGTCATAATCCGTCCTTCGGTAGCAATTACAAATATTCCGGAAAAACTGATCAGCAATGCCAGGAAACTTATTAAGGAGATCTTCTGACGGAGGAATGGGATGGACAGTAACACCAGAATCATAGGCCAGATATAGTTTAATACTACTGCCTCCTGGGCCTGGAGAATGGAGTAAGCTTTCAGAAGTATAAGGTAATAGGCAAATGGATTAAGAAATCCCATGATTGCAGACATTCCGATATACTTTTTGCTGAGGCAGAAAATATTTCTCATCTTTCCGCTAATCGTAAGCGTCAGCGCCAGGAAAATCACAGCGACAAAGCTGGTAAAAAACAAAACCTGGACAAAGTTCAGGTAATTCAGTGTCAGCTTGAAAGCTGAACCGATGGTAGACCAGAAGAGGACTGCCATAAGTGCGAACATCAGGGATTTATTGCTGGTTTTCATTTTACAAAGTTACGGATTGGTTTGACGTGTAGCAGGTTGCCGGAAACTCTCCTATATTCGGCAATGATTTTCTGGATGCAGACCGTTTATCAAAATCGGTTTTATAAGATATCTAGATTTAACGATTTAATTTAGTTAGCTTTAGATAAAATTCGGGGGCTTGCCAATCATTAAAAAGTATTTACTTTTGTCCAAAATTAACCAACCAGACTTTTATGAAGAAATTAGCTGTAGTGGCCCTGGGAGGCAATGCGTTGCTCAGGAGTGACCAGAAAGGAACAATTGATGATCAGGAGACAAATGTGTACGAAACAGCAGAGCGGCTGTTAACGCTTATCCGGTCAAATTATAATTTAGTAATTACACACGGTAACGGGCCACAGGTGGGAAATATTCTGCTTGCCAATACCGCCGGGCATAAATTGTATGGGTTGCCGGACATGCCACTGGACATTGCGGTTGCATATTCGCAGGGATTTATTGGTTATATAATTGAGCAGCAGTTGCGAAACGTAATGATGGCCAATGATCTGGACAGAGATATTATTTCCATCATAACCCAGGTTTTGGTAGATAAGGACGACCCTGCGTTTAATAATCCGACCAAGCCAGTTGGACCTTATTACACAAAAGAAGAGTCTGAAAGGATAACAGAAGAAACGGGAGCCAAATTTGCGGCCGACCCTCGTGGCAGGGGCTACCGTAAAGTTGTTGCCAGTCCCAAGCCATTGGTAATCAGCAATCAGAAGTCAATTGAATCGCTTGCACGCGCAGGGCAGATCGTTATTGCTGTTGGTGGAGGCGGAATTCCTGCATTTTATGTTGAAGAAAATAAGTTGCAGGGGATTGATGCCGTAATTGACAAGGATCTTGCTTCGTCCCTGCTTGCAGTGCACATCAGAGCTGACAAGTTTTTCATTCTGACCGATGTGCCTAAAGTCTGTATTAATTTCAATACTCCGCAGCAGAAAGAGCTCGATCGCATGACGATTGCAGAAGCCAAACGCTATCTTGAAGAGGGGCAGTTTGCAGAAGGCAGTATGGCGCCCAAAATCAGGGCTGCTATAACCTTTGTGGAGGGAAGCGGTAAGGATGCCATCATTACAAGCACGGATAAACTTGGTATTGATAATGGCGGAACCCGGATCGTTATCGTTTAATCACTATTTGGAAACCATTAAAACAATTATAACATGGCATTTAATCTCAGAAACAGAAACTTCCTGAAACTTTTGGATTTTACTCCTCAGGAAATTAAGCATTTATTGCAGTTGTCAGTAGACCTCAAGAAGGCTAAATATGCCGGAACCGAGCAGCAGCGGCTGAAAGGAAAGAACATTGTGCTTCTTTTCGAAAAAGATTCAACCCGCACCCGTTGTGCGTTTGAAGTTGCCGCCCTTGATCAGGGAGCGCATGTTACTTATCTCGGACCTTCAGGTTCACAAATGGGTAAGAAAGAGTCTATGAAAGATACTGCCCGTGTGCTGGGGCGGATGTATGACGGTATAGAGTACCGTGGCTATGGCCAGCATATTGTTGAGGAGTTAGGCAAGTATGCCGGTGTCCCTGTTTGGAACGGATTAACTACCGAATTCCATCCTACTCAGATACTGGCGGATTTCCTGACAATGATGGAACACTCCGATAAGCCTTTACATCAGGTTGCCTTCTGTTACCTGGGCGACGCCCGGAATAATATGGGCAATTCACTGATGGTAGGTGCTGCCAAAATGGGTATGGATTTCAGGGCTGCAGCGCCCAGGGCTTGCTGGCCCGATGAAGAATTGGTAGCTACCTGTCGCGGGATTGCCAAAGAAACCGGAGCAAAAATCACGCTCACCGAATCGGTTGAAGAAGGGGTTAAAGGCGTGGACTTTCTATACACCGACGTATGGGTATCTATGGGCGAACCAGCCGAAGTCTGGGCTGAGCGTATCAAGCTGTTGAGCCCCTACCAGGTGAATATGGATGTTGTTAAGAAAACGGGTAACCCCAACGTAAAATTCCTGCATTGCCTGCCTGCATTCCACAACCGCGAAACTGTTATTGGTGAGGATGTTTTCCGGAAGTATGGACTGGAAGCGATGGAAGTAAGTGAAGATGTGTTCGAGTCACCAATGTCGGTGGTGTTCGACGAAGCCGAAAACAGGCTGCATACCATAAAGGCTGTAATGGTAGCAACCCTGGGTTGCTGATATCCGATCTCTGTGGATAAAATTAAAGGCGATCTCAACGGTCGCCTTTAATTTTTAGCTGAATCCGAAATAATCATTTGAGTTTCATGGCAGCAATCATCTCTTCGAGCCGTGCCCGCATTCTGGTATTTACTTCGTTAAATTGTGATTTGTCAGGCAATTGACCCTTTACGCCAAAGTAAAACTTGATTTTAGGCTCAGTACCTGAAGGACGCACTGTTATTTTGCTGCCACCCTTCAGGAAAAACTGAAGTACATCTGATTTGGGGAGTTCAATAGGTTTTTCATCTCCTGAAATGAGGTTGAACTCTTTCTGAAGTTTGTAATCTTTGATTATCTCAACGGGAATGCTGTTGATTTCACGGGGTGGCGAATTCCGGTATCCATCCATCATCGCCTGAATCTCTTCTGCCCCTGATTTGCCTTTTTTAGTGATTGAAATTAAATCTTCGAGGTAGAAGCCATACTCCTGATATATATTGATAAGCATTTCATACATCGACATACCCATATTGCGCGCCCAGGCAGCTGTTTCCGCAAGAAGGGCGCAGGCCGCAACCGCATCTTTGTCACGCACAAAATCTCCGACAAGGTAACCGTAACTTTCCTCTCCGCCTCCGATAAATTTTTTCTGACCTTCAAACCTGCGGATGATTTCAGCAATATATTTGAAGCCGGTTAGTACATCGTACGATTCAACTCCGTGGCTGACTGCAATGTCCTTCAGCAATTCGGATGTTACAATTGTTTTCGCGATAAACTCTTTTCCGGTAAGTTTTCCTTTAATCTTCCACTGACGGATCAGGTAATAAATCAGTAGGGATGCGGATTGGTTCCCATTCAGAAGTATGTAATTGTCATTGTTGTCTTTTACTCCGACGCCAACGCGGTCTCCGTCAGGATCCGTGGCAAGAATCAGGTCAGCATTTACTTTTTTAGCCAGTTTCAATGCAAGCTCGAGTGCTGCCTTTTCTTCCGGATTCGGGGATACAACTGTTGGAAAATTTCCGTCAGGCGTAAGCTGTTCCTTAACCGTTTGAATGTTAGTAAAACCAAATGCTTTCAATGCTTCCGGAACAAGTTTATAACCTGTTCCGTGAATCGGCGTGTAAACGATTTTCATATCGCTTTGCCGTTTGATTATATCGGGTGAGATCGATAAGGAAACAAGGGTGCTGATGTATTCCTTGTCAATGTCTTCGCCAATGGTGACAATATTTTCAGAATGGCCTGAAAACTTTATATCCCTGACAGACTCAATCTTTTGCACTTCGGCAATCACATTCTTATCATGAGGAGGTACCAGTTGTCCGCCATCACTCCAGTAGACTTTATAGCCGTTATATTCTTTAGGGTTGTGCGAGGCCGTAACAACAATGCCTGTATGGCACTTAAGATAACGGACGGCAAATGAAAGTTCGGGGGTGGGCCGGAGCGAATCAAAAAGAAATACTTTAATGCCATTGGCGGCCAGCACTTCAGCCGAGATTCCGGCGAACAGCCCGCTATTGTTGCGGGAGTCAAACGCAATCGCTGCCCTGATTTCACTTTCATGTATCAACGCTTTTTTCAGGTAATTGGCCAGACCCTGGGTTGCAGCGCCTACCGTGTATTTGTTCATACGGTTGGTCCCCACACCCATGATGCCACGTAAACCGCCGGTGCCAAACTCAAGATCACGGTAAAAACTTTCGACAAGCTCTGCAGGGTCATTTTTCATCATCTCCTTTACCGATTTTCTTGTGTCGGGGTCATAATCTTCTTCCAGCCAGACTTTTGCTTTTTCGATAATCTTTGGGTCTACTTCTTTGATTGTCATATAATGTCAGATTTTCCGGTTCCTGAATCAGTTTGCTCTAACCTGATTTCGCTATAAATTGTTCATTACTTTCCGGTAACCTTCAACGACTCCCGGAGCGTTAAAGGTAATGATTATTCCCATTCTTTTGCCTGAAATTTTCAGTTTCGATTGCAATGAGTGCAGCTGTAACAGTGAAATTTCCCGTTCTGAACGAATCTCCACAATCGCTTGATTTTCAACAAGTATGTCAACAATAATTTCTTTATTTGTTTTGATGCCCTTATAATAAACGGGAAATGCAACATCCCGTTTAAACAGCAGGCCTTTCAATCTGAGTTCATGGAGGAAACAGGTATGATAGATCTGAACATCAAGTCCCTGGCCGAGTTCGGAGTAGACTTCTGATGCTGCTTCAAAAATGCGGGTATGCAGTTTGTTAAGTTCAGCCCTGTTCATTCAGCAAAGCTATGCATTTTTTCAGGCTGTCGCACCACCATGGAACTTCGCAGTGCGTGATTTCGGTGTATTTGCTTTTGTCAAGTACACTATAATAAGGACGCGGAGCAGGCAGTGGATATCCGGGCGTGTCGGTCGCGACAACTTTGCATGCAATTCCGGAGAGTCCGATTATAGTCCTGGCAAAATCATACCAACTGCAGACCCCTTCATTTGAATAATGATAAAAACCACCATCTGCGTTTTTGTCGATAAGGTTAAGTATGGCAATTGCCAGATCATGCGCCCAGGTGGGGGATCCGATCTGGTCAGCGACAACTTTCAGTAATCCCTTTTCCCTGCCGGTACGGAGTATGGTTTTTACAAAATTGTGACCGTAGGCTGAATAAAGCCAGGAGGTTCTGACAATGATTGAATCCGGAGCTGCTTCCATTACGTTGATTTCACCCCTGGCCTTGCTTTCCGCGTACACTCCTTTTGGTGCTGCCGGGTCGGTTTCACGGTAAGGCCTGTAATTCCGGCCGCCAAAAACATAATCTGTGGAAATATGCAATAATCTTGCCCCGCAGGATGCAGCAACTGCGGCCAGGTAGCCAGGCCCGTCAGCGTTGAGTAGCTGCGCCGCCTCAGGCTCTGCTTCGGCTTTGTCAACAGAAGTGTATGCCGCACAATTGATGATCCAGTCAGGACGCGCTTCCTTTACAAAACGATTCACCGCATCTATGCTGGTGATGTCAAGTTCCTGGTAATCGGTAAATATAAACTCCGGATCAGGTCTTTTGGCAGCCAGCAACTGCAACTCATTGCCCAACTGTCCTTTGCTCCCGGTAACCAGTATCTTCATATAAACCTTATTTGACAGTGGTTTTAAAATATTCTATCGTATGCATCAATCCTTCGTCAAGCTGAATTTTTGGTTCCCAGTTCAGTTTTTGCCGGGCCAGGGTGATGTCGGGCTGCCGCTGCATGGGGTCATCGCTTGGCAGAGGCCGGGAAATAATCTTCGATCCGGAACCGGTAAGCTGTATTATTTTTTCTGCCAGTTCGCGAATTGTGAATTCATTTGGGTTTCCGACATTCACCGGGCCGGTGAAATCATCGCCTGTGTTCATCAGCCGGATCATGCCGTCGATCAGATCTGAATAGTAACAGAAACTCCTCGTCTGTTGTCCATCGCCGTATAAGGTTATATCTTCTCCTTTCAGCGCCTGAACAATGAAATTCGAGACTACCCTTCCGTCGTTCGGGTGCATGCGGGGGCCATAAGTGTTGAAAATCCGCATGATTTTGATTCTGACATTGTTTTGCTTGTGATAGTTCACGAAAAGGGTTTCTGCGGCCCTTTTTCCCTCGTCGTAACAGGCACGCTCACCTATAGGGTTAACATGTCCCCAGTAACTTTCAGTTTGAGGATGAATCTGAGGATCCCCATACACTTCGCTGGTTGAGGCCTGCAGGATTTTGGCCTTAATGCGCTTGGCCAGCCCCAGCATATTGATGGCGCCCATCACGGAGGTTTTTACCGTTTTGATGGGATTAAACTGATAATGAATGGGTGACGCGGGGCATGCAAGATTGTATATTTCATCCACTTCAATGTAGAAGGGCATGGTGACATCATGCCTGACCAATTCAAAATATGGATTGTTAAGCAGATGGACAACATTTGACTTTTGTCCGGTAAAATAGTTGTCGAGACAAACTACTTCATTGCCTTCGTTCAGTAGCCTTTCGCACAAATGTGACCCCAGGAATCCGGCGCCGCCTGTTACCAGGATTTTCTTTCTCATCTGATGAATTTTATCGCCTGAATAAGAATTATTAAACCGGAATTACGGCTTTTCTGTGTTAACGCCAACGCAGAAGTATGAAAAGTCGAGTGACTTCAGTTCAACCGCATCATAAATGTTGCGTCCGTCAAAGATAACCGGATTTTTCATCAATTTTCTGATAACTACCCAGTTCGGATACCTGAATTCTGTCCATTCTGTCAGCAGAAACAAAGCATCCGAATCAATTGTTGCTTCATAAGGGTCTTTACAGTATTCAATCACATCACCGATCCTTCTTTTGGATTCATGCATGGCCACCGGATCGTATGCTTTTACCCTGCACCCTTGTTTCAGCAGGTGGTCAATAATGACCAGTGACGGGGCTTCGCGCATATCGTCGGTCTGTGGCTTAAATGACAGGCCCCAGATGGCAACGGTTTTGCCTCTCACATCCCCTTTGAAAAAGTTCATGAATTTGTTGAATAACAATGACTTCTGATCGTCGTTTACTGCTTCCACGGCTTTCAGAATCCGCATTGGGTAACCAACGGTATCAGCAGTTTTTATTAATGCTTTTACGTCTTTTGGAAAGCAGGAACCTCCATATCCGATGCCCGGGTAAATAAATTTGTTGCCGATTCTCGTGTCACTGCCAATACCTTTGCGGACCATATTTACATCGGCACCCATGATTTCACAAAGGTTGGCGATGTCGTTCATAAAACTGATCTTGGTTGCAAGCATGGCATTTGCCGCATATTTTGTCATTTCTGCAGAAGGAACATCCATAAAAATAACCGGGTGCCCGTTAAGGGTAAACGGTTTATAGAGCCTGGCCATGACTTCCTGTGCCTTTTCAGATTCAACCCCAACAACAATCCGGTCGGGTTTCATAAAATCATTGATGGCATCACCTTCCTTGAGGAACTCGGGATTAGAAGCGACGTCGAATGAAATTCCAAGTTCACGCTTATCAAGTTCTTCCTGAACTGCCGCCCGCACTTTTGCAGCAGTGCCCACGGGTACGGTGCTTTTGGTAACCACCGTAATGTATTGATTCATATGCTGGCCAATAGTCCTGGCAACATCCAGTACATATTTAAGATCGGCACTGCCATCTTCATCCGGGGGTGTACCTACAGCAATAAAGATTACGTCCGAATCATTCACACAGCTGGGCAGATCGGTTGAAAAATGCAACCTGCCTTTCTCGGTATTCCTGGCAATCATTTCATCCAACCCTGGTTCGTAAATCGGGGAGATGCCTTTTTTCAGATTGTCGATTTTTTTCTGATCAATGTCAATACACACAACATTGATCCCGACTTCAGAGAAGCAGGTTCCGGTAACAAGACCGACATAACCTGTTCCAACTATAGTGATTTTCATAGAGTAAAGAATTTTCCTGCTTGTTTATTTGAAAGTAGCAAATGTACCAAATAGAAGTCAGGCTGCAAAAGCCGTATGCTTAAAAATCACAGATTTGCTTCTTCCAGTGTAATCATGCCATTCAGGATGGCATATACAGTGAGTCCCGCAGCTGTTTTGATTCCCAGTTTTCTGATGATATTTTTCCTGTGCGTCAGCGCCGTATGCAAACTAAGATTCAGTTTTTCAGCGATATCTTTGTTGCTGGCTCCAAGTGCAAGCAGCCTCACTACTTCTTTCTCACGTTTGCTGAGTTCTTTTTCAGAAGAAGATATGCTTTCGTCTTCTTTCAGAGATTGCAGCATAGGTTTAATCATTGATGCAACTTCAAAAGGGGTCATGTATAGTGAAAGATTCTGCTCATCCCGGATCTTGCGTTTCCCGGAAAACAGAAAAATCCTCTCCGGTTTGCCTGAGGAGGCAATCTGGGGAAAGCCGGAGTCATTTATAAACTCTTCGCCGGCGATGATCAGCTGAATATCATTGTTCTCGGTAAGGTCGGCCGCAGATGACAGATCGGCTGCCAGAAAAATCTTTACGGGCAGGTTCAGATCGGAAAGGCATTGCCTCAATCCAAGTCGTACTATGTGCGATTGAGATAGAATCAGAATCCCTGTTCGTTTCATAGTTTCTGGTTTAATTCCGGTGCAGTCTCAATGCCGCTTCCATCATCCTGACTTTTGGTATCATGATTTTGTCTTCAATACGGGCATGTTCATTTAAATCTTTTTCGAGCCAGTAGAGTTCAGCTATAATCCGGTTAACCAGGTCAAAATCGAAAGGCTGCGGGAGGTACTTTATCATGATATTTTTTAGATCATACAGTTTCTCTTCAACATTGTCGTGCTCCGATTCATAATGATAAATGGTGTAATCCGGACTTCCGCTTCCGGCATTTTCCGGATGGTTGAAACGTGATTCGATATCCAGTACATAAGGAAACGTAACTTTTTCCTCCCGGCTGATGTGTTCCTTCAGTTCCCTGCAGTAGGCGGCAAAAAACTTGTTTACAACTTTAAGGCCGGGGTTTTCGGGTTGCCGGCCGGAGCACAACCGGTCGATTAACTCCTGAATATAGGGGATCTGATGGTTCAGGTAATAATCATGGGTTTTCTGAAGGTATCTGACCAGTTGTTTCAATGAAAATCCGGTGAGATCATGCGCCGGAAAATAGCTTTCATCAAGAAATGAATTGAGGATTACAACCATGAATACCGGGTCAATGTCTTTTTTGTGGCAGATCTCGCCAACGGTGACATCCCCAAATCCGGGTTGAATATCAAATCTTCCGATAACCCTGAGCAGGTTGTGGTTTTGCATAATGGCTTCTGCCAGGTTGGTATTGGTGCCTATGGTTTTCATGTAAGGAAACGTTTTTTTGAAAGCTAAACGAATCCTGCAAAGATAAATCAGAAAGTACAGCCGGTAACGAGGAGGTAGGTGTTTAAAACAAAAAACCCGGCGAAAGCCGGGCTGTATTGTGATCCCGCTGGGGCTCGAACCCAGGACCCCATCCTTAAAAGGGATGTGCTCTACCTGCTGAGCTACGGAATCGTTAAGGGACTGCAAAAGTACTGCTTTTATCTTTACTTGCAAATAATTTTTTTCAGTTTTTTCTGTAGCAATTGTAAAGGCTTGAAATTGTGTAAAATAATTTTCATGTTTTATCATTAATGCGGCCATGTATGGCCAGCCAGATGCATTCCGGCGACTTGCTGGTGTAAGTTACCCTGTGTTTTTGGTAGGCGGGGATCAGCAGGTAATCGCCGGGTTTTAATGCGATTTCGCCACTGTTCTCAAATAGGATACGGGCTTCGCCGGTGAGCAGTATAACCCACTCATCCTTTTCCTGATTATACCATTCCGCTTCGGGAGTAATCTGACCCCGAGAAACAATGCGTTCAATCACGACATCACCGCTGGCAAGGGTTTCAAACAACTCTTCGTCATCAGGAACAGCATTAACGTGATTGAAAATATTTGCCGGCGAAATATTTTTCATATCAATATCCCTTTGCCTTCGCGCACAATCAACGGATCCTCGCCGGTGCAGTCAATTACCGTGGAGGCTTCATTACCGCCATAACCGCCATCAATCACTATGTCAACAATCTGATTGTACTTTTCATAAATTAGTTCAGGGTCAGTGGTATATTCTATGATTTCATCATCATCGTGAATAGAAGTTGACATTATGGGGTGCCCGAGTTCTTTCACGATTTCAAGTGGAATGCTATTGTCGGGGATACGGATACCTACTGTTTTCTTCTTGCTTTGGATCAGTTTTGGCACATTGTTGCTTGCATTCAGGATAAACGTGAAAGGCCCGGGCAGGTTTTTACGCATCATTTTGAAAATCTCGTTGCTGATCGGGCGACTGTAGTCAGCCAGCTGGCTCAGGTCATTGCATATAAAAGAGAAGTTTGCTTTGTCAGCTTTTATTCCTTTAATTTGAGCGATGCGCTCCACCGCCCTGGATTTGAAGATATCGCAACCAAGCCCGTAAACGGTGTCAGTGGGATAAATGATAATTCCGCCGTCCATAAGGCATTCAGCTACTGTTCTGATCTGACGTGGGCTGGGGTTTTCAGGGTATATTTTGAGTAACATAACACGACCATTTTCACAAAAATACGATTTTTTGCCGACAGGGCATAAAAAAAGGGTAAGCTACTTATATCGCACCGCTACAACCATTTACCCTTGCTTCATTCCTGACCTGGGGGAGTTCAATGGGAGCTGGTCGTATAAGACTTACCCGCTGCAAAGATACAATAATTTGCCAACATGGCACCGATAAACAGCAATTTTATATTATTGATTCATATTTGTACATTTGCAGAACACTTCAAATAACCATCAAGCCATATGGAAACAAAAAATTCAATTTTTAACCCTGCATTAAAAGCTGGTCTGATAATTGGCTCTGTTTCAGTCGCTGTTTTCCTGATTCAATATGTTGCAGGTGTCAAACCTGTTGGAATAATGAGGCCCATTCTGTTAGGAATTATCGGATTTGCTGTAAGCATTACATTGCTGGTTATCTATATTAAAAAGTACCGCAAGCAAAGCGAAGGTTTTATTTCGTTTAAAGATGCGTTCCTCTTTGGCTTTATTGCCCTTTTGGCTTCAACGGTAATTTCTTCATTATTTAATTATTTGTTCATCAATTACTTTGATCCGGAATATACGCGATCAATCATCGAGGCCCAGAAGGATTTTATGGAAAATTACTTGTCTGGTAAGGTTCCCGATGAAAAAATACAGGAAACGCTTGACGGTATTGATGAGAGTATGAGTGTTTCAACCCTGAAGCAAAGTATTAACAGTCTGGTTTTTGGATCAGTCTTCGCGTTGATTGTTTCACTTATTGTTGGAGCAGTAATGAAGCGCAGTCCTGGTGTATTTGATGACAATAACATGGGAGGGACTGTTTAAAAGATGGATATTTCGGTTGTTGTACCTGTATTTAATGAAGAAGAGTCGTTGCCCGAACTTTATGATTGGATAAGAAGGGTAATGGCTGAGCATGGTTTTGACTTTGAAGTGATTTTCGTTGATGACGGTAGCTCTGACAATTCATGGAAAGTAATTGGTGAATTGCAGAAGGAAGATTTAAAAGTTCGTGGCATCAAATTCCGCAGAAATTACGGCAAGTCAGCTGCCCTCAATAAAGGGTTTGAAGTGGCCGGGGGAAATGTGGTCATTACCATGGATGCTGACCTTCAGGATAGTCCTGATGAAATTCCCGGGCTTTACCGGATGATCGCCGAAGACGGCTATGACCTGGTGTCCGGGTGGAAGAAGAAGCGGTACGATTCGAAACTTACCAAGAATATTCCTTCAAAGATATACAATGCTGCAACGCGCAGGATGTCGGGCGTAAAGCTTCATGATATGAATTGCGGGTTAAAAGCTTACAGGAAGGAAGTTGTAAAGTCGATAGAGGTATATGGTGAAATGCACCGTTACATTCCGGTAATTGCAAAGTGGGCCGGGTTCAGGAAAATCGGTGAAAAGGTTGTTTCGCATCAGAAGCGGAAATACGGAGTGACAAAGTTTGGTTGGGAGCGTTTTATCAATGGATTTCTGGATTTGATTTCCATTATGTTTGTTTCCCGTTTTGGTAAAAAGCCCATGCATCTGTTCGGTGCTTTGGGGAGCCTTTTGTTTTTAAGCGGTTTTGTAATTGCCGCATACCTGGCTTATGCCAAGCTGTTTCTTGCCGGATATAAAATGACTGAACGGCCGCTATTCTATTTTGGCCTGCTAGCTATGGTGCTTGGTACTCAACTTTTTGTTGCCGGCTTCCTCGGAGAGCTTATCAGTCGCAGTTCAAGCGACAGAAATCATTACCTGGTGGAAGAAGAGTTGTAATTTTTCAAAGATAGAACATATTCTGATGGAGCGACCCCGGAAAAAAGTAGTGATCATTGGTTCGGCTTATCCTTTGAGGGGAGGGGGTATTGCCACTTTCAATGAAAGGCTGGCTCAGGCATATCAGGATAGGGGTGATGAAGTCGTCATATACACATTCAGTTTACAATACCCTTCAATTTTTTTTCCGGGAACAACACAATTTTCAAAAGAAGATCCACCTGTAGGCTTAAATATCAAGGTTAAAATAAATTCAGTGAATCCTTTAAACTGGATCAGATCTGCATTCAAAATCGCTGCTGAAAAGCCGGATTTAGTCATTGTTAGATTTTGGATTCCTTTTATGGCTCCATGCCTGGGTTCAATTGCAAGGATACTGAGATGGCGTTATAAGACGAAGATTATTGCCATTACTGACAATATTATTCCACATGAAAGAAGATTTTTCGATTTTTCCCTGGTTAAGTATTTCACAGGGTCGGTAGATGGGTTTGTAGCCATGTCGAAATCCGTATTAAATGATATTTCAGGATTCGATAATGAAAAACCCCGTATCTATCACCCGCATCCGCTTTATGATAATTTCGGAGAGGGTGTTTCAAAAGAAGAAGCATGCCGGCGACTTTCACTTGATGAAAAAACGCCTTATATGCTTTTTTTTGGCTTTATCCGGGATTACAAAGGATTGGATTTGCTACTTGAGGCTCTTGCAAGCAGCACCTTGTCCGGATTGAATGTCCGTTTACTCATTGCAGGAGAGTTCTACGGTAATGAAGAGAAATACATGGATATTATCAGGAATCGGAATCTGGATGATAAAGTTGTATTGAGGACCAGTTTTATACCTAATACTGAAGTTTATCTATACTTCAGTGGTTGCGATCTGGTGGTCCAGCCCTACCGGCATGCCACTCAGAGCGGGGTTACACAAATCGCTTATCATTTTGGTAAACCTATCATAACAACAAATGTTGGAGGTCTGGCTGAAATGATACCTGATGGTAAAGTTGGGTATGTGGTAAGCCCTGATCCTGAAAGTATTGCAAAAGCAATTTATAGATTTTATCATGAGAAAAAGGCAGCAGAATTTGCTTCAAATGTATTGATTGAGCGTGAAAGGTTTTCCTGGGAAGGATTGCTAGAAGAAATTGACCAGATTGTTGTTGTCTGATGGAAAATTTGAATTAGGCGAAATATTGAGCCTTCACATTTACAAGTTGAAAAATGGTATCTCAATGGTCTCATGCAATAATGTCTCACTTGATTTGTTTCATTAGAAGGGTATATTTTTCTTGAAAATGAAGGGATCAAAACACATAGTAAGAAGTAAAGCCCCTCTGCGTCTTGGACTTGCCGGGGGTGGTACAGACGTGGCGCCATATTCTGATTTGTATGGAGGGGCAGTGCTCAATGCCACCATCAGTATGTATGCCTATGCTTCAATAATTCCCAGGAATGATGGGAAAATTGTGCTTAATTCATTGGATAAGGAGGAAGAATATGAGACTGAGTCGCAATTAAACCTCCCGTTGAATGGGGATCTTGATCTCTTTAGGGGTATCTATAACCGGATCACCCTCAATTACACATATAAGCCTCTTTCATTTTCCTTATCCACTTATGTTGATGCACCTCCAGGTTCCGGCCTTGGCACGTCTTCAACACTTGTGGTCGCTATTATAGGCGCTTTTGCGGAATGGCTGAAACTTCCTTTGGGCGAATATGATCTTGCCAAACTGGCATATGATGTTGAACGTGTTGATCTGGAAATGGTCGGCGGTAAACAAGACCAATATGCCGCAACTTTTGGCGGCGTGAATTTTATGGAGTTCTCGGCTAATGATAAGGTCATTGTTAACCCTCTTCGCATTAAAGATATTTATCTTAATGAGTTAGCCCACAACCTGGTACTTTTTTACACCCAAACCAGCAGGTTGTCCTCAAAGATTATTGAAGCGCAGTCGAGAAATGTTGTCAACAATAACCAAAGCTCCATTGATGCGATGCATCAGTTGAAGCTTCAGTCGGTGATGATGAAAGAAGCTTTGCTGCGCGGCGATCTTGATAAAATCGGTGAAATCCTGGATTTTGGATGGAAATTTAAAAAGCAGATGGCAGATGAAATTTCCAATCCCTTTATTGATCAGCTCTATGAAACTGCCCGTGAAAACGGTGCTACTGGAGGGAAGATCAGCGGTGCCGGTGGCGGTGGATTTATGATCTTTTATTGCCCGGGGGAAACCAGATCTAAAGTTATCAACGCCCTTAAAAAGTTTGGTGTTGAAGCCAAACGCTATGAATTTACCGACTCCGGCCTTACCACATGGACCATCTGATCGGCTGATCAAAGCATTCCCGTTTGTGCTTTTACATATCTTTGCAAAAATATAATACTATGCAGACCAGAATTCGTGAGGTTTTTCGTTCTTCCATCGATGTAAAGGAGTTGATTTTGCAGGATGATCACCTGCTTAAATCAATTGAATCGGCCACGATTACCATTATAGAAGCCTTTCGTATGAGCGGAAGTGTTCTTTTCTGCGGAAATGGAGGCAGCGCAGCTGACGCCCAGCACCTGGCAGCCGAATTTTCCGGCCGCTTTTATTATGACCGTCCCCCCCTGAATTCGGAAGCACTGCACGTGAATACCAGCTATCTGACAGCCGTTGGAAATGATTACTCTTTTGATGAGGTGTATGCGCGGATTGTGAGGGCAAAAGGCAAAAAAGGTGATGTGCTTGTAGCCCTTTCGACTTCAGGTAATTCCGGAAATATTCTTAATGCCATTCAGGCTGCCGGTGATGTGGGGATGACCGTGATTGGAATGACCGGACAAAGCGGTGGAAAAATGAAGGATAAATGCGGTATCCTGATAAATGTGCCTTCGACCGATACACCCCGGATTCAGGAATCTCACATTACCATCGGGCACATCATCTGTGAACTTGTTGAATCAGCCTTATTTCCGCGCCACTAATGTTTATAGCTTATCCCGACATCATCATTCTGGCCGGCGGACTTGGTACCCGTCTTAATCAAACGGTTCCGGATACTCCCAAGCCAATGGCGCCTGTCAACGGGAAACCCTTTCTTCAGTATCTGCTCAATCATATCAATGAAGCCGGTTTCAGACGCGTAATCCTTTCAACCGGTTATTTGAGCGAAAAGATTGAATCTTATTTCAATATCAGGTATAAAGACCTGGAGTTGCTTTATTCGGTCGAAGATGAACCTCTGGGAACGGGTGGTGCTGTGCAGTTGGCTTTTGCACAGGTTCAAACACCTCATTTTATGGTTATGAACGGGGATACGTTTTTCCGGATTAACCTGGATTTGTTGTTTCAAAAGCATATTGAACAACTGGCGGATGTAACCATGGCCCTCCGGCAAGTGGAAGATGCATCCCGGTACGGCTCGGTTAAATTCGACCTGAATAACCGAATTCTCAGGTTTACTGAGAAATCGGAGGTGCCAGAACCAGGGTATATCAATGGAGGAATATATGTAATTTCTTCCCGTTTTTTCAAAGCGCAGGCTATGCCTGGAAAGTTTTCCCTGGAAAGGGATCTGTTTGAAAGTAAACTGGATTCAGGCAACACTTTCGGCCTTATTTTTAATGACTATTTCCTGGATATCGGTATTCCTGCCGATTATCACCGGGCCCAAACCGAATTTCATGCACTTGAAGATTGATAAATCCTGGACTTTATTTCTTGATCGCGATGGTGTCATCAACAGACGGCTGCCGGGTGATTATGTAAAAACCCCTGACCAGTTTGTTTTTATTAACGGTGTGCCTGAAGCCTTTCGCACCTTTTCTGATAAATTTGGTCATATTATTGTTGTAACGAATCAGCAGGGAATAGGGAAGGGGTTGATGACAGTTGACCAACTGGAGCTGATACATGAAAAGATGGTGAATGTGGTAGATCGGAATGGCGGCCGGATTGACGGAATTTTTTATGCGCCGGCTCTGGTTTCCGACCGCTCATTGCTTCGTAAGCCTTCTGTTGGTATGGGGCTAATGGCCAGAAAACACTTTAAAGAGATCATATTTAAGAAAAGTTTTATGGCCGGAGACTCTGTCAGCGATATGATTTTTGGAAAACGGTTGGGTATGAGAACAGTAATGATTGGTGAAAATATAATACCAAAGCAACACCCGGATCTTGTTGATTTTTTTTATCCTGATTTGCTTACCTTTGCAAACGCAATTGATCCTAACGTTAAGTTAAAAGGCTGATAGTGAATCCTATACTGATTCTTGCGGTTTTTATATCCTATTCAGCTTTGCTTTTCATCATTGCCGGGATTACCGGCCGCCGTTCCACTAACGATACTTATTTTACAGGTAACCGCAATTCTCCCTGGTATATTGTAGCCTATGGGATGGTTGGTGCATCTCTCAGTGGGGTCACCTTCATTTCAATCCCGGGAGAAGTTGGTGCATCAGGGTTTTCGTACATGGTTCTTGTAATGGGCTATTTGCTTGGATATGCATTTATTGCCCGGGTGTTACTCCCGGTATACTATGGGCGTAAACTCACTTCTATCTATACTTATCTTGAGCAAAGATTCGGAAAGTATACATATAAAACAGGGGCCTCCTTTTTTATTCTGTCGCGCAGCATAGGCTCATCATTCAGGGTCTTTCTCGTAGTTAATGTGCTTCAGATTTTTGTATTTGACAATTGGGGAATTCCATTTGCTGTGAATGTTGCTTTGTTCATGGGATTGATTTTACTTTATACTTTCAAAGGGGGTATCAAGACAGTTGTCTGGACAGATACATTGCAAACTACCTTTATGCTTGCAGCCGTTATTGTATCTGTTGTTATTATCTCACGGGATATGGAAATGGGCCTTGGCTCGCTGATAAATCAGGTTTACAGAAGCGATTTTTCCCGTATGTTCTTTCATGAAATTAATGACAAACGTTTCTACCTTAAACAGTTTTTCAGCGGTGCGTTTATTGCAGTGGTTATGACAGGCCTTGATCAGGACATGATGCAGAAAAATCTAACCTGCCGTAATCTTAAGGATGCAAAAAAGAATATATATCTTATGAGTTGGTCCCTTGTTCCGGTCAACCTCTTGTTCCTATTCCTTGGAGCATTGTTATACCTGTATGTTCAGAAAATGGGAATTACATTGCCGCTGCGTTCTGATGACTTATTTCCGCTTATCGCATTAAAGCATCACGGAGCCTTTGCCGGCGTGGTCTTTCTGATCGGATTGGTTGCAGCTGCATATTCAAGTGCCGACGGGTCGCTTACTGCATTGACCACATCATTTAGTATCGATATTCTTGAACTAGGAAATAATAAAAATCTGTCTGACAGGAGGAAAATCAATATAAGAATGATCGTTCATTTTTGTTTCGCGGTTTTTCTTACTGGATTGGTCGTCTTGTTTCGTTCAATCAGCGATCAGTCTGTTATCACCAAGCTATTTACGATTGCCGGTTATACTTACGGGCCTTTGCTTGGATTATATGCTTTCGGTCTTTTTACGAAACGCAATGTAGTTGACCGCTATGTACCGGTAATTGCATTGGTTTCGCCCGTTTTAAGCTATATACTCAGCGTTAATTCCATCCATTGGTTCAATGGTTATAAATTCGGCTTTGAGTTACTGATATTTAACGGATTGATTACATTCCTTGGTTTATTGATTATTTCTGATAACCACAAATCAAAAAGGGGAAATCTGAATTGAAGATAAACCAGAAGTGGTATAAGAACTTTTTTTGTGTTGAGTTGTTTGAAACATATTTATCTTAATTTTTGTATATGAGCAACATCAGATTTAAAGCTCTTGAACTTGCTATGACAAGGCCCCGCAGGCAGATGGAGATATTTCCGGATAAAGTTTCCGATTATTTCGGGGAATTAACCTTCAGCAGGGAGGTAATGCGTGATTATATGTCACAGGAAGCATATCATTCTGTGGTGCGAGCTGCTGAAACCGGGGAGAGAATCAGTCGTAGTGTTGCCGACCAGGTTGCATCTGCCATGAAGGCCTGGGCGCTGAGTAAAAAGGCGACACACTTTACACATTGGTTTCATCCGCTTACCGGAGCAACTGCCGAAAAGCACGACGCGTTTATTCAGCCTTCCGGCGACGGAAAAGCTATTGAAATGTTCAATGCCAATGAGTTGATTCAGCAGGAACCTGACGCTTCGAGCTTTCCCAGCGGAGGTATTCGCAATACTTTTGAAGCTAGAGGATATACTGCCTGGGACCCGACTTCTCCTGCATTTATTCTCGACCGAACGCTTTGTATTCCAACCATTTTTGTTTCCTATACCGGTGAAGCGCTTGATTATAAAACACCTCTGCTGAAAGCCTCACTTGCATTAGATAAAGAAGCCGTTGCAGTGTGTAACTACTTCGATAAAAACGTTTCGAGGGTTTATGCAACTTTAGGATGGGAGCAGGAATATTTTCTTGTAGATACTGCACTTTACAATGCACGGCCAGATCTTGTTCTTACAGGAAGGACGCTTTTCGGCCATTCAAGTGCCAAGGATCAGCAACTGTCCGATCACTACTTTGGCATTATTCCTGAAAAGGTAATTGATTTTATGCGGGAGTTTGAGTATGAGGCGCACAGGCTGGGGATTCCAGTCAGAACACGGCATAATGAAGTGGCCCCTAATCAGTTTGAATGTGCTCCGGTGTACGAAGAGGTAAATGTGGCGGTTGATCATAATCAGTTGCTCATGCATTTGCTTGAGAAAGTCGGTAGGCGTCATGGCTATACTGTTCTGTTGCACGAAAAACCTTATGCCGGGGTAAACGGATCCGGAAAACACAACAATTGGTCAATGAGTACCAATCTTGGCGAAAATTTGCTTTCTCCGGGAAAAACTCCTAACTCCAACCTGAGATTTCTGGCTTTTCTTGTAAATATTCTGAAAGCTCTTGATACCAACGCCGATATCCTGCGTGCCTATATAGCTACAGCAGGCAACGACCTGCGACTGGGAGCCCATGAGGCCCCCCCTGCCATTATATCTGCTTTTATTGGTACACAACTTTCCGAGACACTTGACCTTATTGAAAAGCTTGGTAAAAAAGCACTTTCAAAAACCGGAGAGAATAATGGAAATAACATCAGGATACCGAGAGTGCCCGAGATATTGTTGGATAATACCGATCGTAACCGTACTTCTCCCTTCGCGTTTACCGGTAATAAGTTTGAATTCAGGGCTGTAGGTTCCTCATCAAGCTGCGCAAAGCCAATGATTGCGCTTAACCTGATTGTGGCTGATCAGCTGAAGAAATTCAGGCATGACGTTGATAGACTGATTTCCGGGAAAACCAGAAAAGAGGAGGCCATTCTTCAGATCATCAGCCGTTACATTGCAGAATCGAAAAGGATTAGGTTTGAAGGAAACAGTTACAGTGAAGAATGGATCAAGGAAGCTGCAAAACGTGGCCTTTCAAATATTCCTGATACTCCACATGCATTGAAATCCCTGCTTCGGAAAGAGGCAATCCGGTTATTTGAAGAACACAATGTTTTAACAGAGCGTGAAGTAAAGGCCCGTTATGAAATCAAGCTGGAGAATTATGTGAGAAAGATTCAGATAGAATCACGGGTAATGGGCGACCTGGCTATCAATCACATTATTCCGATTGCAATACGTTATCAGAATCAACTGATTGATAATGTTAAAGGCCTTAAAGAGGTGCTTGACAACAAAACTTATGTTGCCCTTTCGAAGAACCAATTGGATACGATTCGGGAAATCAGCGAGCATATTGCCGTAATCCGCAACCAGGTTATCAAAATGACTGAAGCCAGGAAGTCGGTGAACCGTATTAACGACATTGAAAAACAAGCTATTGCATATAAGGAAAAGGTATTGGTGTTTTTTGATGAAATCAGATATCACGCCGATAAGCTTGAGTTGATGGTGGATAATGAAATCTGGCCATTGCCCAAGTATCGTGAGTTGCTCTTTATTCGCTAAGGTTTGCCTAGTTGGCATAATATACCTGATTGCAGCCATGCCTCTTTGAGTGCAGGCATGCTTTTTTATTGCCGGAATACAGGCCTCTCAGATGAATTTAATTGTAAGATGTTCTCTTGGGACAAATTCCGGTAGAAATTGCAGTTTATTTGTGAGCTTTACGGTAAGCCCTTTTCCAGGCTCTTCTGGCCCAATAATTCCTTCTCCAGTATTTACCCCAGTTGATTCCTGACCATATCCTTTCATGAAAATAATAAATGGCCAGTTTTACAGTAAAATCGATAATGCTGATCAGGGAAGCATCTCCAAGGCTTTCATTCAGCGTGCGTTGGGTTGTACTGCGAAAAATTATAAAGAAAACAACAAACATTACCCCTGAAGCAAGTAAACGGTATGTCAGTGCCTTTATAAAACTCCGCTGCGGGCTATCGCGGAAAATAGTTTCAGCATCAATATTTTGTGTCTTCCTTTGTTTCCGGCCGGTAACTGCGCTCATAATTCCGTTTTTAATTTTGCCAAATTTACAAAATTACCTTTATCGCGATTGGATTTAAATAATTGGTTGTTTCTGATTTTTGATTACTGCTGCAGGTTATCAGTAAAAATGCAATTACAGAATAATATAACCAATGAAATACATGCCGGAAGTTCGCTGCCGGGTGTAATAAATAACATACTGATTACTGAAAATTGACTAATTTTGAGCAAAATATTCAGAAAGTATGAAAATTAAAGGCGTATCATCTATATTGTTTATTCTGGTTATCTTTCTGGTTCTCCTGCCCGGAGCAATATCAGGACAGGTAAACGTAGTTCCTTTTGGCAAAGGAATGCCTGCTGCTGAAAAAAATGGCATTTTCTACGCCCTCCCGAGAAATGTCATCAAAGTACAGCTTTCAGTTTCGAAAACCGAGGCTTTCAAAGGGCCTTATGCCGATTTTGCTGCGAAGTATTTAGGCCTTTCTTCTTTTATTGCTAAGAATTCTGTTGAATATTCTATCGTTGATGTAAATATTGAAGTTCTTGCTGAAACAGACCCGGAGCAGTATTATTTTGTAGAGTTGGATGAAAAGGCAAAGTCAGGAAGATCCCTTATTTTTGCTATGAACGAGCAGGGTTTTATCAGTGGATATTCTGATGCATCAAAAATGCCGGGCCGGAAGCAATTGACTGCCGACGGTAAACCGCTTTCATCAGGAACCGGGTCTCCGTTTATTGATCTGTTTCAGCCCAGAGTGCTCGAAAAGGTTGATACCATTATCCGCCGGATCAGTGTGGATACAAGTACGTTTGAGGATGTCTTCATAAAGAGGAGTGTATCTGAAAGGTCTGCTGAACAGTTGGCAAAAGAGGCAGCTGAACTGATCAGGAAAATCGACGATAACAAATTCAACCTGATCACAGGCTATCAGGAGGTGAACTATTCAAAGGATGCTATGGAATTCATGATTTCGCAGCTTGAAAAGACAAAGCAGGAGTATCTTGCACTCTTCCGGGGTGTGAGCCGCACCTCAATCGCAAAGCATGTTTTTTATGTCACACCGGGCAATGATCAGGAGGGAATGCTTGAAACTGTCTGCGGGTTTTCAGGATCAGAAGGAATTACTGCACGTAATACTCCCGGAGCTGAGTCGGTCAGCCTGCTGATTGAATCGATGAATCAGATATCTTCAATAAGAGAGTTTATTACTCAACGGGAAGCGCCTTTGAAAGGGAAACGGGGACTATACTACAGGATACCGGAGAAAGCCCGGATCAGCCTGAAGTCTGGTAACCGGATTTTAGAACAGAAAGAAGCGATGATCAGTCAGTTGGGTATGGTTACTTTCCTTCCTGCAGGGATATTTTCTTATGTAAAACTGAACTCCTTGTCAGGGGGCATTGAATTCATATCTTCCGAGTAATACCAGTGACCTTAAGGATGAGCCGGAGTGCATTTTTTGAAAGGATAAAGAACCTGTTACTTTTTCCTGGTTACGAATGGAAGGTAATAAGCCTTGAAAAGAGGGCCCTCAGCGACGTATTTGGATCATATATCTGGCGTTTGGTACTGGCAGGTGGTATATCACAGTTCGTGGGGAGTTTCTTCTATGTCAGGAATGTACTTGATATAGATGCCTACAGATTCTCTTTTCCTTTGGTACAGGCCATGATCTATGTAGCAGTCCAGTTCCTGGTAATCATTGCAGGTTCCCTGTTTATCAGGGGGATTGCTTTCAGGTTCCACTCCGAAAAGAGCCTGTTTAAAGCTGTCAAACTGTTTGCGTTTTCTTACACTCCTGTTTTGATTGTTTTTATACTTGCAAATTTACACCAGGTTTTGTTCATTGCCCTGGTGCCGGGGGTTTATACGGTATATCTCTTCCGGATCGGATGTCAGCATATGCTTTCTACGCCTAAAATCAGAAGGCTTTCATTTTCAATGATTTATATGATAGTTACCCTTGGGTTGCTATTTATTTTTACCAGATTGTTCGGGTACCTGTCAACAATAATTTTTACGGGCTTTAACGGGGTTTGATAATGCTTTTATATGGTGCGAAGATAAGCCTGGCGTATAATAGCAAGATCACTTAGTAGTTTTTCCAATAAGTTTATATTCAGCATGTTTGCTCCATCAGATTTGGCATTGGACGGGTCAGGGTGTGTTTCAAGAAAAATGCCGTCCACTCCAGCTGCGATACCGGCTCTGGCAATTGTTGAAATCAGCGCAGGCCTGCCTCCGCTGACGCCGCCCGGCTGGTTCGGCTGTTGAAGAGAATGGGTGACATCCAGTATGACAGGGTGCCCGAATTCCTGCATTGCCGGAATTCCGCGCATATCAATCACCAGATCCTGGTATCCGAACATGCTTCCGCGATCAGTAATCATTACATTGTTGTTTCCGGCGCCGGTGACTTTCTCCACAGCGAATTTCATAGATTCAGGTGCCAGGAACTGCCCCTTTTTGATGTTGACCCATCTGCCAGTGTGCGCTGCTGCTTCCAGCAGGTCGGTCTGCCGGCATAAAAATGCCGGGATTTGCAGTATATCAACATACCGGGCTGCAAATTCAGCTTCCTGCGCTGAATGAATATCTGTGATCACCGGCAAGCCCAACTGATCCTTTACTTTTGCAATGCTTTCCAGGGCTTCAATATCGCCGATCCCACTGAAGGAATCCTGTCTTGACCGGTTGGCTTTTCTGTAGGAAGCTTTAAAAATAAACGGTATTTCCAGTCTGGTGGTTATTTCCTTGATCAATGAAGCGATTTCAAGAGGCATTTCACGGTTTTCAACTACGCATGGGCCGGCAATCAAAAAAAAGTTGCCTTTATCATATTGCCCGATGCCCGGTATTTCCGGAGTAGATATTTTTTTCATGATTTAATGTTTTCTAATACTGGTACTTGTTTTTCCAAAGATTCTTCAGATATTTTCTGATTTCTTCCTCTCTTGGATTTTTTCCAGGTTCATAGAATCTGGTCCCGGAGAGTTTCGCCGGAAGGAATTCCATTTCTGCGAAGTTACCTTCATAGCTGTGGGCATAGCGATAGTCGGTTCCATATCCCAGATTTTTCATCAACGAAGTTGGCGCATTCCTTATAGGCAGTGGAACCGGCAAGTCTCCTTTACTCCTTACCGCCGACAGCGCATCCTCAACAGCCATGTAGGAAGCATTGCTTTTTGGAGAGCAGGCCAGGTAAACAGCACATTGCGAGAGAATGATCCTGCACTCGGGATATCCGGTTTTATGCACCGCATCAAAGCAGGCATTGGCAAGCAGGAGCGCATTTGGATTGGCATTCCCGATGTCTTCTGAAGCAAGAATCAGCATCCTTCGGGCAATAAATAGAGGGTCCTCTCCCGACTCTATCATTCTTGCCAGCCAGTAGACCGCTGCATTCGGGTCGCTTCCCCGCATCGATTTGATAAATGCAGAAATAATATCGTAGTGCATTTCTCCTTTTTTATCATACATGGCGAGATTTTGCTGTATGATCTGCAGGGTAGTGCTGTTATCTATTTCGATTATATTATCTTGAGGGTTCTGCACTCCGGCTATGATTTCCAGAGCATTCAGCAACTTGCGTGCATCCCCTCCTGATATCCTGAGCAAGGCATCATCTTCCTTGATTTTTATATCAATGCCTGTCAGGACTCTGATTTTAGCCAGCGCTTTAGCAGTAATAACCCTAAGGTCGTTTTCATCCAACGGCTTAAGTATATATACCTGGCATCTGGAAAGAAGGGGAGAGATTACTTCAAATGACGGATTTTCGGTGGTGGCTCCAATCAGTGTAACGATGCCTTTTTCAACAGCTCCCAGCAGTGAATCCTGCTGCGATTTGCTGAAGCGGTGAATCTCGTCAATAAACAATAATGCATTCTGCCCCGAATTTCTGGCATTCTCGATTACTTCCCTGATGTCCTTTACGCCCGAGTTGATGGCACTCAACGTAAAAAAAGGTTTCTGCAGTTTTCTGGAAATGATAAAGGCCAGTGTGGTTTTGCCCACACCGGGAGGCCCCCAGAAAATTATCGATGGAAGCGTGCCCGATTCTACTGCTTTTCTAAGAATACCATCACTGCCTACAAGATGCTGCTGACCAACATAGTCATCAAAATCGACAGGACGAAGTTGTTCGGCCAGTGGAGGAAGGTTAGTCATCAGAAAAAATTTAGATTGTCGCACACAAAGATAGGGCTTTGTAAATTGTCAGCGAATAGTTGGTCTGCAGATCCTATAAATTGACTTTATCTTATAAGAAGTACTCTATTTTTCACGAAAATAATAGAGAATTATTACTATTTTTAAGCCTATTTTAATACTATTTTAACACTTGTTAATGTCATAACAATCTAATGAACTGATATACAGCATTTAATATTTATTAAAAATAAATTAAATTTTTTTGGAAAAAACTTGCTTTTTAATACCGTATTTATCTATCTTTGTCACGTTTTAAAACCCAAAACAGAACATGAAAACTTTATCACAGATTTTAGTAGTTGCCGGTCTTGCAACTTTTGTTGCTTGCGGTCCCAGTGCAGAACAATTGGCTGAGCAGGCTCGCCTCGATTCAATCCGTGTTGCTGACTCTATCGCTCTCGTAGAAGCTGAAGCAGCTCGTATTCAGGATTCAATCAACGCTGCCCTTGCTGCAGATACTACTGTTGTTGAAGAGATTGTTGTAAAATAATCTTTATTGATTCCAGCAGAAAGGGAGGCCTCAAGCCTCCCTTTCTGTTTAAGTTGTTTTTAATTCTTGAATAGAGTCCCCTTATGTAAAATATTTGCTGCAAGAACCTTAATGTCAAAGTTGAATATGTAAGAAATTCAATACAGAGATAGTGCATATTATGTCTTATCGCATAATGATTAAAATATCCTGACAGCAAGCAATGCTTTTGATTACCTTTGGTGCTGTTATTTTTAGCTTTTCTTTACTATAGTTTCTAACATGGAAGAACTTCCTGAAATATCCGAATTATCATTCCGGCAATTTGGTTTTGAACAATCAATTCTGGATGGTCTTGATTCCATTGGGTTTGAGACTCCGACACCAATCCAGGAAAAGATAATTCCTCTTATCATGCGCGGTAAGGATGTAATCGGTTGTGCCCAGACAGGTACCGGAAAAACTGCAGCCTACCTCTTACCGGTGCTTCATCGGGTTGTTACAAATCCTGTTGAAGGCATCAATACAATGATTATAGCTCCTACCCGGGAGTTGGCACTTCAGATAGCCCAGCAACTTGAAGGATTCAGTTATTTTATGAATATCAGTTCTCTGGCCATTTATGGCGGAACCGATGGAATTGAATGGGAACAGCAAAAGCGCGCATTGACTAATGGTGTTGATATTGTTGTTGCTACACCTGGGAAACTGATCTCTTTTCTGAATATGGATATTGTGCCGGTAAGCAATCTTCAGCACCTCATCCTCGACGAAGCTGACCGAATGCTTGATATGGGATTTTTTGATGATATCATGCGAATCATCAGTTATCTTCCCGAAAGCCGGAGTACGTTGCTTTTCTCTGCAACCATGCCCCCCAGAATCCGGGAATTAAGCAAACGGATTCTGAAGCATCCGGAAGAAGTGAACATTGCCATCTCTAAACCAGCGCAGGGAATACTTCAGGTGGCTTATCTGGTTTATGAGAAACAGAAAACACCCCTGCTTGCTTCATTAATAAGGGGTCGCGAACTGCCGAGTATTCTTGTGTTTTCTTCAACCAAATCAAAAGTAAAATCCATTGCAAAGGAACTGAAGGCAGAAGGTTTTGAAGTTTCAGATATTCATTCTGATCTGGAGCAAACTGAACGCGAAAAAGTCTTGCTTAAATTCCGGAACCGGCAGCTTCAGATGCTGGTAGCTACGGATGTGCTCTCGCGCGGGATAGATGTTGAAAACATCAGTGTGGTCATCAATTATGATGTACCCCACGATGCAGAAGATTATGTTCACAGGGTGGGCCGGACAGCCAGGGCGGAACAAACAGGGATCGCCATTACTTTTATCAGTGAAGATGAACAGTATCAGTTTTCCCGTATAGAAAAACTGATTGACACGGTAATCCGGAAGCAAATGCCGCCGCCGGAACTGGGGCCGGGTCCTGAGTATAACCCGAAATCCGGTCAGTCCCGACCCGGACGCCGGCAAGGAAATGGTAAAAGCAGGGGAAAGAAAGGCGCTAAATAAATCACTGAATTGTATACTTCAGCATGTTGTATTAGCCGGAATGCTGTGATTGGTCAAAGATCCCTGGTATTGTCCGTGTCTGCTTTCAGTTTTAGCAACATGGCAGAAACTATTTTACCGACCAGCCAGAAAAGGGGCACTGATAGCAAAAGCCAGATCAGGAAAGCTGTAAAAATAACCTGAAAGCTGTTGTTGATGGCTCCCCACCAGTCAGCATTGAATGCGGCAATCAGGGTTTCAGGAAAATCCTGAAGCATTTCGGAATTTATCATCCAGGCAGCGGCTTTGTAAAATGGTATTGCAAGCAATATCTGCAAAGGAAAAACTGCATAATTGATTACCTGGATCAGGGCGAGATTCATTTTGAAAAGTAAAGCAACGGCAGTGCACAGCAGGGTAGAGGTCCCGGGCACCGGAATGATGCCAATACAGCAACCGGCAGCAATTGTCCGGGCCATTATAAGAGGGCTCATTCCCTGCGACAGAAATGCTTTTACAGGTTTAAGATACCTTTCCGAAAGCAGGATTTTAATAACTGGTTTCATACTGCCATTCCCTGATCGATTTCCATGGCATATTGATATATTCCGCCCTCAAGGATGCTGAGGTCTTTAATTTTTAGCTTGTCTTTCAGATAAATATACACTTGCTCGCTTTTTATTCCATAGATACAGTAAATAATGATTTTCTTTTTCGGGTCAATTTTATTCAGCATGGATGGCAACTGCAGCTGGGGCATCGAAACAGCCCCGCTAATATGACAGGCTTCATATTTTTCGGGCTCCCGTGTGTCGATCAGTATAAAGTCGGTTTTGCTGTCGATCAGGGCTTTAAGCTCTTTTGGTGAAATGAATTTCATGGTTTTCTATAGCATTGGTTTATTCTCTGATATTTTCAATCTGGTCCGATTCAAGGATATGAATTCCGTCTCCGGAAAAAGCTGATAAAATCATAGCTTCTGCAACAGTTGCTGCGTGAACCGGACGGTACTTTCTCAACCTGCCGGACATCAGCGGACTGATTAACTTAGCAAGAGTTTTTCCCCATTCTTCCATCATACGGTATTCGTGTCTGATACCCAGTAGCATAGATGGCCTGAGGATGCTGATAATGGGGAAAGCTTGTCTTTTCAAAGACTCTTCAACCTGACCTTTGGTTCTCAGGTAAAAGTTTCCGGAATTTGGATTGGCTCCGATAGACGAAATCAGACCAAAGGACTTAACGTGGTTTGATACGGCAGCTTTTGCAATTTCAATAACCAGGTTGTGATCTGTTTCAAAAAAAATCTTTCTGGATCCGGCTTTTTTAATGGTAGTTCCTATGCAACAGAAAAGATGATCCCCTTTTATAAGATGGGTGATTGCTTGAATGTCAGCCGGATCAAAAGTAATTTGCCTGGTTTTTCCTGCTTTGGTTGATACCGGTATTCTGGTAAAAATAATCACCTCCTTATATCTGTCATCCTGCTCAAGCAGCTCGGTAACAAAGCCTCCTGTAAGTCCGGTGGCGCCAAAAACCAGGGCTGTTTTTAAATTCTCCTCTGCCATCATTATGGGATGTAAATGATTATTACGTTAATATTTGTTTTATTTCCTGATCTTTCCCCTTTTCATGGAAAAGAAAGTGCCGGGAATACAGAGCAGCGCGAATATAATAAAAGCGTATCTGATACTGGTCATCAGTCCTGCGGTATTTTCAAGCCCTGCTCCCTTATTCCCCATGATAAGTGCGAACATCATCAGACTGATGCCCATACTCATGGTTTGGCCTGTCAGTCGCATGGTGCCCAAAGCAGCAGAAGCGATGCCATAATGTGAAGGGCTTACCGAACTCATTACAGCATTGGTGTTAGGTGATGAAAAAAGGGCAAATCCCAGGCCAAGTATTACCTGGAACAATATAATAAAGGTGATGCTGCTGCCGGGATTGAGAAATGAAAATGCGCCCAGCCCGATCACAGTAAGCCCCATACCTGAAGAAGCAAGCACATATGGTTCCAGGCGGTCGCTGAGTTTGCCTGCCACAGGTGAAAGCATCGTCATCATAACCGGTTGGGCCATTAGAATAAGGCCTGTTTTTTCAGGTGAAAGCCCTTTGATTTGCTGCAGGTAAAAGCTAAGCAGGAATACAAGAGCGAAAGTTGCACTGTAATTGATAAAAGCGGCGAGGTTGGAAAAGATAAAAACCTGGTTACCGCTGAATGTACTAATCTGCAGCAGCGGATCGGAAGCTTTCTTTTCGATTTGTACAAAAAGCCACAATCCCGCGATGCCGGATAAGAGTAATGCAAGCCCTTGCAGTCCCGGCATTTTTGGGAAACCATAAATAATAAGGGCAAGACTGAGGCCATAGATCACACTTCCAGAAAGATCAAATGTGCCGGAAACAGATGATTTGCGGTCATTCTCAAGTTTTGCGGCTGCGATCGGAATTACAATGGAAGCCAGCAATCCGATCAGTGCAAAAATACTTCTCCACCCCAGCAGGGATGTCATCAGCCCACCCAGGGTTGGCCCCAGGCTTAGCCCCAGGTATACAGAAGCTACATTAATGCCCAGCACTTTACCTCTTTCTTCCCTGGGAAAGGATGATGTGAGAATGGCGATGGCTGTAGCATAAATCATTGCACCACCGGCCCCGTTCATAAAACGTGAAATTATCAGGACCAATTCTGAGCCTGCCAGGGCTGATGCAAAAGCGGTAATTGCAAAAAAGACCATCCCCAGCATAAATATTTTTTTTCTGCCAAATTTATCAGAAAGCCGGCCAAAGGGAAGGAGAAAGACAGCGGCTGAAAGCAGGTAGGAAGTGGTAACCCATCCAAGCCCGATAGTGTCCATGTCCAGGTCTTTCCCCATGGCAGGCAAGGCGATGTTAATGGCGGATCCCATAAATGGCGTCAGAAATGAAGCCAGGGTTGTTACAAACAATATGGAACGGCGGGCGCTCATCAGCGGTTTTTTTGCAAATGTATTCTAAATTGATTTTCAAACCCTGCAAGCTGTCAAGATAAAAGGGTTGAATGACGCAAGCTATGTAATTAGTGGCATTACAGAACAATTCTTTGCATCGATGGTTTAATTCTGAGGTAGTAAATAAAGAATTGGAACTATGAGTTACTATTTTTCGAAAATGATGAATTGTTCCGTTGAGGAAGCGGTTGAGAAGGTAACCGCAAAGTTGAAGGAATATGGTTTTGGGATCATTACCCAGGTGAATGTACAGGAAACACTTAAAGAAAAGATCGGAGTTGAATTCAGAAAATACCGCATTCTTGGCGCGTGTAATCCGGCCTATGCCCATCGCGCCTTATCGGCAGAGAGCAGGATTGGTCTGCTGCTGCCATGCAATGTAATTGTATATGAAAGGGAAGATGGTAAAACTGAAGTTGCGGCCATTAATCCTAAAATCAGCATGGAAAAAGTTGGTAATAAGGAACTGTCTGATTTTTCGTGTGAAGTCACCGAAATTATGGAAAAAGTAATCAAAGCTTTGTAGGTTCAATCGGTGTATCCAAAAAGCTTTTTGCTTTTAATGGACTCCGCCACATAGACAGGGACCAGTTTCTCCCATGATGAATCCTTGTTTTGAATTCTTTCAAGAACCATTGGAGAAAATATGGAAAGATGCTTTTCGTTGATATCCTCAATGTCAAGGATTTTTCTGGCGGAAATCAGATGCTTGTAAAGAAAGGTTGAATCTTCAGGGAGGGTAATATCTCCGGAATGTTTGATTTTTCCACTTTCCCCGTCAATGGTTGGGTAAACGTACATCTTCATGTTGTCAGGAAAAAGTTTGCCGAAGGCCTCAAGCATGCCCCCTTTCAGGTTGGTGTAATAGGTTTTGTCAAAGACTTTCTCCAGCGTATCAACGCCTATGACGATTCTTAATTTATTGATTCTGAATCCGGAGAAATATGCGACTAGCTTATAGAATTCTCTGAAACCGGAGACCATAACATTTTGACCCATTCCGTTGAGCAGGTCGACACGGTCGAGGAAATCCCTTTCATCTATATCATGTTCTTCCTGTGAAAGCAGGTTGTGTAAAGTAATTTCACAGAAAGAGAGGGTTGTCTTTTTGTCATAATCTTCATCACGCTTAAAGATAGCGTAACTGGATTTCAGGATATCAAAACCTGCATAAGTGATGGGCCGGAAACTTCCTCTGAAAGCAAGGACATTTTTTTTATAGAGCATATCTGCCGGTTCCTGCACCATTCCGTACCGGTCGAACATTATGGCGCTGGTCATGCCGTTCTTAACCAGTTGCACGGCCAGCAAGCGGTTATCAACATATGCCAGCTGGGGTCCATTCATCCTGATCATGGTAATGTCCAGACGGTCAGGCGATAGATTATCCATGAGTGATTGCAGAAAGCTATTCGGCCTGTCATGGTGAAAATAGCATGCGTAAATGAGGTTTACGCCAACTATGCCAAGTGTGTTCTGCTGCAGAAGGTTGTCCCTTTCGTGCAGCTCCACATGGATAATCACTTCGTTGGGTTCATCTTCCTGTACCAGCTGGAAACGGCAGCCTATCCAGCCATGGCTGATGTTGTCTTTCCGGTAATTGATCGTTGAAACAGTATCTGCAAACGCGAAAAATCGTGTAGGTTTTTCTCTTTTACCCTGCAGCACACCGACCAGCTGATCGTACTCGCACCTGAGCATTTCCTCCAGCCGCTGGCATGAAACATAACGTTTGCTGGCCTGTTGATTGCTGTATAGTACATCGCTGTATTGTTTATCGTAGGCAGAGATGGTTTTCGCAATGGTTCCGCTTGCGCCGCCGGCCTGAAAAAATGCCCTTGAAACTTCCTGGCCGCCGCCTATTTCTGCAAATACCCCATAAGTCGACTGGTCGAGGTTTAAGGTTAGTGCTTTCAGGCTGGTGCTCAGAACTTGTCTTTCCATTATTTTTTCAGGCGGTTAACCAGGCTAAGATAAGGTTTAAAACGAAATTTTCATCGATAAGTTAAACGTTCTGCCCTGAGACCAGAATCCCCTGAATGAATCAATATCATGGGTGCTTCCATCTTCACCTCTCATAATGGCCTCCTTATCCAGCAGGTTATAACAACTTAACGATGCAATGGTTTTAAGGCCTGCAATTTTAAAATCATAGTTTACGAACAGGTCGGTAATGCTGTAGTCGGGTATACGGTAGGGCTGCTTCCGGTCATCCGGGTTGTTGCGGCCGGCCGGATCAAATTCTGCGTACAATCGCCCGTGATAGAGCCAGTTAAAGTTAAGTGTGAGATCCGGGAGCAGGATCAGCTCTCCATAAATACCAGCCTGAAACTGCGGGGCATCGCCAACTTTCAGATCTTTTACATAGACCTCTGTGTAATCGATAAGCACCTGATTGTCGTTATATAATTCGGCCTGCACATCATTTTTCCAGCGCCAGTCTCCGAGCGAAAGAACCGAACCAAGCATAAGGTTGCGCGATAGTTTGGCTGTTCCTTCAAATTCAAGTCCTTTGTGCAAGGCATCAAGCCCTCTGATCAGCGCCCTCGTCTGGGTGTTGTTTTCAAGTTGAATATTTTCGCGGCTCAGCAATGATTTATCTTTCCACAGAGTGTAATAGGCATTGAATTTCAGGTTGATGTTACCCCGGCTGAAATCATAGCCGGCTTCAAAAGCTTCGATGATTTCATTGCCAAGGTCCTGTACTACTGCATTGCTGAAGTTGGCAAAAACAAATTTGAAATATGGGGCTTTGGAATAATAGCCTGCGTTCAGGTAGAAATTGTGGTGATTGTCAATACTGTAATCTAATCCGGCTTTCAGATCATATCCGGCTTTTGAAACCAGTTCGCTTTCTGTGTTGCCGATGTAATTGATCCGGTCAGTGCGTCTGAACCAGGTATTGGAAACAGTGCCGGCTGCAAACGCGTTCACTTTGCCTATCCGGTATTCTGCCTGCCCGAAGTAACTTACTACATCCACCCGGGCATCGTTATCAACATTGATGATGTCGCCAATGCCTTTTAGCTGATTCCTGCCACCGATTCCGGCAAGAGACCATGCGTACTGATCCACCCAGAAAGTCCCTCCCATCAGATTGCTGATCTCCTCCCTGAGGTTTGATTTGAAATAACGCGTATGAATACCGGTAATGATTTTAAGATTCCCGTTCACTTCATGGCTGAGGGTTGAAAGGAGTCCATGCCATACATGGCTGGCCCTGTAATTGGTAAGGATAATCTTTGAAAACCCTTTAACATATTCGCCTCCTGCCAACTGCACTGAATCGTTGTGCGTGGTATTTTGGCGGTAAACAGCATCCCAGTCAATCTGATTGTTTTTTCGGAAACCTGACGCCCCTTCGCTCATAAAAGATTCGGAAAACTTTCCGCCTCCATCCCCGAATGAAAGATATGCAGAACTTGCCAGCAGGCTTTTCTCATTAATTTTCCAGTAATGATTCAGTGCAAACTGAGGTTTGTGGTAAAAGTTTTCTGAGAGACTTTCAATTTTTCCGTTAAACATTCCCCAGTTTGGATTATAACGATTACCATATTGGTCGTATTGTTGTTTGGTAAGCCCGTATGAACGTTGTCCATGCCTTTCCGGAGCGCCCATTCCCGTGAAAACCAGCAGATGTTCCGGATTTATTTGTTTGCTGAGGGAGAGAAACCAGGCCCAGGCATCAACATGGGTAGCGTCAACATATCCTGGACCAGTAGTGCGGGATCCGAGGAATGTAAGTGCATAACCTTTTTCTGTTTTTCCGGTCGATAAACTCAGAATAGTTTTTCTGTTGCCAAAATCGGAGATGGCATAGCTTATCGATCCGCCCTTTGATGCTTCAGTAGATTTTGTGATGATATTAATGGTTCCCCCCACCGAGTTTAACGCAACCCGTGAGGCGCCAAGACCGCGCTGAACCTGAATGCTTTGTGTTGCATCTCCGAGCCCTGCCCAGTTTGACCAGTAAACCAGGCCGTTTTCAACGCTGCTGACGGGTACACCGTTTAACAGCAATCCGAGATTCTCCTGCTGAAAGCCCCTGATACTGATGCGTGCATCTCCATTCCCGCCCCCAAGTTTGGTGGCGTATACACCCGGTGTCATTTTCATGATTTCAGGGTATTCCTGCCCGCCGATTTCCCGTTGTATCATCGCTGATTTAATGGTGCTGATGGCTACGGGCGTGCTGCGCTCCCGGGTATGCGATGAAATGATGCTGATCTCGTCAAGCCCGATCATATCGGGCGTCAGCTGGATATTCAGAAACTCATTTCTATCCCCGACTATAACACCAATGCTGAAAGGCTGGTACGAAAGGTGAGTGAATTTTAAAACCTGGTTGCCTTTTTCGATCAGAAGACTGAAATAACCGTTTTGATCAGTAACTGTGCCTTTGCTTTGCTGATTGGTCTGAATCGAGACCTGTTCTATTCCTGCCCCGCTGGTATAGTCGGTTACCCGGCCTTTTAATGCGATCTGGGCGGTTGCTGTCAGTTGTGTATAGCTGAAAAACAGCGTGATAAGGGATGTGAGGAGTTGTTTCATGGTATTCTGTGGTTAGACCTGTTTTCTTTGTGTATCCCGGATAATATTATCCGGACAACAAAATCCTGTAGGGCAGAATACCTTTATACTGCCGGAAAGCACTCTAATGCTTCCGGTAGTAATCCCAGATTCTTCTTCCATCCAGACTTTACTGTCGGTACCGGAATTTAACCGGTTCAGTCATTCAGCATATTTGCTGTTTGAGTCGCGGACTCTACCGCCGATCGGGAATTTCACCCTGCCCTGAAGAATTCTGCGGCAAAAGTAAAGATATTTTTCCCGGATGCAAGTATAAAATTTCATTGTTGTCCGGCGAACCTTTGGAAGGAGTAATGAGATTACCTTCGGAGAACTCTCCCGGTACTATCAGGCGGGCTCACCGAAGGTAATCTTATAATTTAACCGGACAACAGTGAAAAAATTTATTATACTCTTAAGATTCCTGCGTAACTGGCTTTATTCGCAATTATTACTCTTTGATATTGATTTGCTGATTCCTGAAGCCATTTTCAGGGGTATAAGGCCTGAGGATAGCTTGTTAATTCGTTGATTTGCAGAGAGTATACAAAAGTATAAGTTATAATGCATTTTCTTTCTTTTATTCACTGACAATTAATACATTTCACGGAATACTTCAATGTTTTCAGAATGTATCTCATGAGAGTCAATAAAGCTGAGTTACTCCGCAAAAGGGCTGATAAAATAATCAGATATTGTACTAAATTGACTATATTTTCATTATCTTTATGATACGATATACTGAAACAATAATCCGATGTTATTGTTGTAATTACCTGGTTCACTGAAACTGATTCTGTGTCAGAAATAGCCAGATATTACAAAATCATTCTATAATTTACGCTGATGAAAAAGACTGGTAAAGGAAGAGCTTCGGCTTCAGAACGGGAAGGCAGGCCTTCTTTATCAGTATTGCCGTTGGAGCCGGATCATGGATTTAGCCGTGAATTTGTGGCAGCGCTGATCAGTGGTCATCCAGAAGCCTTTGTTATTACCGACAAAAACTTCAGAGTGCTTTTTCATAGTAAAAAGGTCTCCGAATTATTTTCGAAATCAGAAAATCAACTTGTCAGCCGGTCTGTCTTCGGGACTATACTCAGGATTCCGGCCGGAGACCTGCCGGTTTTCAGGGAAAAACTTAATAATATCGAAGGGCATGAACTATCAATGAAGATCGGACTCCCTGATAACAATACTTATGCAGAAGTAATAATATCAACATTGCAGGGTGTGCATTCAGGATATTTTACTTTTACAATCCGGCCACAGCAAACCGATCGACCTGTTATTAGAGCTTCTGCAGGAATTAATCCTATTGAAACAGAAGGTATTGATAATGAGTTAAGTATGGTCATTGGCCAAAAAAGAACAGACGGCGGTGTACTGTTTAGTATAATTGAAGCGCTTACGCATCCCTTTTATCTGATTGATATATCTTCAGGAAAGATCGTTATCAGCAATACTGCAGCCAGAGACTTTGAATACTCATTGAAGAGTTCAGGATGCAATATGCGTCATAAACCGGCATTTTGTGCCGGAGATGTTTCAAATTGTATCCATGCTGCAGTCAGATCAACCGGCTCGCCGGTGAGAGTGGAGCATACCTACGAAAAACTTAACGGAGAAAAAGTAATCCATGAAGTATTTGGATACCCGTTGCCGGACGATAAAGGGAAACCCTGGCTGGTTGTACAATATTCCATTGATATCACTGAAAGAATAAAAAATGAATCAGCGCTGAATGAATATCGGGTTATCACAGAAAATTTGCTGAAAAACATCCCGGGCATGGCATTTCGCTGCCTGAACGAACGGCGCTGGACAATGGAATATGTCAGTCCCGGCTGTAAGCGACTGTTGGGATACAGGGCTGATGAACTTACCGGGAGAGGGCAGATCGAATTCAACAGTCTCATACTTGCTGAAGACAGGGAAAGAGTGTGGGCTGAGATACAGACTGCTTTGCAGCATCATAATTTTTACAGAATAGATTATCATATAGTTGCCCGCAATGGCCGGGTAAAATGGGTGCAGGAAAGCGGGCGGGCGATATATGACAGTAATGGATTTCCTGTTCGTATCGAAGGGCTGATTACTGATATTACCAACCTGAAGACTTCTGACGAAAAACTTCAAAGAGAACTGGCTGTTAATCAGGTGATCGCTTCCGCCGGCCTTGATTTGTTAAAAGGTCGTATCAGGCTCCCTCAACTTGCCCGGATGATTCAATCTCACCTGGCCAGTTTTACCGGTAGCAGATTATCATATCTTTTAACTCATGATAAGAGTGGGAAATTCAGGATATACTGCCATTCCGGCGGGGATGAAGTTTCGGATGGCTTGCTGGTAACGCCTGAACGGCTAAAAGAAAGCATTTTCGGGCAGTTTATGGACACTACAGGGCCGGAAATCAGGAACGATATAAACTTCAAGGGAGCACTCCCTTGTATTACCCGGCAATCGGTTGACATTTTAAGGCTGCTCAGTGTACCTGCTGTAATTGACAAGCACTCGGATGCATTGATAATACTTGCAAACAGCGACAAACCATACAGTCAGGAATCTATTGCTGTGGTACAGCGTTTCATTAACCTTTTTGCACTTGCATCTTTCAGGTTGCAGGCCGAAGAAGCCCTTCGTGAAGCTAAACTTAAAGCTGAGGAATCGGATCGCCTCAAGAGCCTCTTTCTGTCAAATATGTCGCACGACCTGCGTACACCCATGAATGCCATTGTGGGATTTGCCGAAATGCTGCAGGACGCAGAACTCGGGCGCGATGAGAAAGACCGTTTCCTGGATGCCATCATTAAAAGTGGCGACAGCCTGCTTCATCTGGTAAATGATATTATTGATATCTCAAAAATGGAAGCCGGACAGTTGCAACTGGTTTTATCTGATTGCGACATCAATGCTTTAATGGATGAAATTGAACTTACTTTCAGGCAGGAACTTGACCGGCAAGGTAAAACACATGTTATGTTTTACATTCAGAAAGGAATTCCGGATACTTCATTTATGGTGCATACGGATACCATCCGAATAAAGCAGGTGCTCTCGAATCTGATCGGAAATGCCATCAAATTTACCGATGAAGGATTTATTGAAACAGGTTACCGGATTGACAGCGGTAAACTTTTATTTTATGTCCGCGATTCCGGTATCGGAATCCCCGAAGAGTATCAAAAACTTGTGTTTGAACGATTCGGGCAGGTAAAAGAAACTGTTTCCCGCAACATCAGCGGTACAGGGCTTGGATTGACTATTTCGAAGAATCTGGTTGAAATGCTGGGTGGAAAGATATGGCTGGATTCCTTTCCTGACGAAGGTTCTACATTTTGGTTTACCTTACCGCTGAAAAAGATGCAGGCAAATACGAAGCTACAAACACTGAAGAGCTCCGGAACTCACCGGCCGGATTTAAGCGATAAATGTATTCTTGTAGTTGAGGATGTTGATACCAATTATTTCTACATCAGCTCGTTGCTTGAGAAAATGAATGCCAGGGTAATCCGTGCCGCTAATGGAAGGCGGGCAGTAGAGATGTGCAAAACCGATTCATCTATCAACCTGGTACTGATGGATATTGAGTTGCCGGTGCTGAACGGTTATGAAGCCACCCGCGAAATCAAAAAACTCAGGCCAGGCCTGCCCGTGATTGCCCAGACAGCATTTGCAATGGCGGGAGAACGGGAGAGGAGTGAAGAAGCCGGTTGTGACGAGTATCTGGCCAAACCAATACGTAAGGATGATCTGTTGGAAACCATCTCAAAATTCATATCCTGAAATTTTTTGCAGTGCATTATACTGGAGGTAATTGCCTGAAATTTATTTGTTTAACGAATTTAATGCAATAAATATAAATTGTTGATCTTCTTTTATTCCTTTTATATATTTGCAATCAGATTAAAAAGCATCTTTTCTTGAAAACAATCCTTAAACTTCTCCTGGCCTGAGGGCTGATCCTGTATCAAACTTACAGATTGGTCTGTCCGGAGAACTGCTCCGGGAGGGCATCCCTGCTTGTTTCCTATTTCACAGGCAATTATAAATTGCATTTGTGCTCGCTGATTTAGTGATCATGCGGTTGTATGATCATGAGCATTAGTTAACAGGGAATCTGCCCAAGTTCGTTAAATATTTTATCTGTCAGATTATTAATTTATTATCAAATGAGTCTTTCAAAATCGGAAAAGGCTGCCGGCATTGTTCTGGCTGCATTAATGTTTTGGGTAACACTTTTCAGCACCTATTTCTTTTTGGGCAGATTGAAACTGGGTTTAGCCGATTGGATTGCATTTAATTCATGCGCTCCGGTGTGTTATCTGTTTATCTTGTTTTTCACGGTGTTTTTTATCCGCGGACAATACGTCTGGCTTGTCCTGACAACATTGCCCGTGTATTACCTTGGGACCCTGTCCATGTTTGTGTTGCCCTGGACGGGGACCTATCTGTTTGCTCATGCCGGGCATATTATAATGACGCTGAGTATGTTCTGGGCACTTTATGTGCTCATCAGCCATAAACAATTTAAAGCGCTGGCCACCGGATTGTTGCTCAGCATTCTGTTCTTCGGGCCATACATCGCCCATGTGCAGACTTACAATCAGAAACATGCCTCAAGGCTTACAGAACTGATGGGCAGACCTTAACAGCTTGTTTTTCTGCTCTTGAAGCAGGTATTCACAACTGGTGTCCGGAATAATCCGGAGCGTTACCCGGACTCCGCACATTCAGTGTTTAAAAAGCGGAGAGGCGATCCTGCATCGCCTCTCCGCTTCAGTAATTCTCATATGAGAGGGAGAATGCTGCCGGACTCCGGTTGCAAATCTCAGGGAGCGTTCATTTATATCTTTTTACCGATATAGAATACATAGCCGTAAAAGGCTTTATACTTGTCATAAAGTCGGGCTTCATGCATTTCGTTCCTGATCAGCGACTCGGCCGTCGCATTGCCTTTGTGCTTTTCGAGGAAATTTCTCTGCGCGGCTGCCTGCGGCAAATAGAAGTTTTTTGTCCAGCAGTATTCAGGAAGAATAAATGCAGCTACCGGCATATAGCCTGATTCCAGTATGCAGGCGACCTTATTGGGGATTGTGTCAATTTCAGGATAGGCATCCATCCAGAATTTTTCAATCTCAGCAGGTCTGCTGCCGGTGAACCAGGATGCTTCAGTTACAGCCACATAGCCTCCTGTTTTAAGGAACTTTTTCCAGTATTTCAGGCCTTTCTCAAAGCCGATATTGTAGATGGCGCCTTCCGACCAGATCAGGTCCAGCGAAGCTTCCTGAAAAGGCAGGTTGTCCATTGATCCTGCCACACCCCGAATCCTGTCATGCAGTTTCAACTTTTCTGCATGCTGATTCAGATGGTCAATAAAAGCAGGGAAGAGGTCAATGGCGGTGATTTGCCCCGGCCCGTGCTGAGCCAGTGTTATGGTCTGACTTCCGGTGCCGCAGCCCAGGTCTGCAATGCGTGATTCATTGTTCAGGTTTTCGATGAAGCTGAGGGCTTTCACCGTCATCTCAGCACTGCCTGGTCCCTGCCGCTCAATTGCAGAAAAGTATTCGCAGATCAGGTTGAAATCAAATTCGTGAATTGATTTATTTTCGTTACTCATGGTTTAAAATTGATTGTTGAAATACCTACAGGATTTATGGCAAATCCGTTGGTGATTTCAGATGGTTTGAAAGAAATTTAAATTAAATATTCCGGCAGGGAAATGCCGGCATTGAGCAAAAGGATAACCGCAGGCTTAAGGCCCGGGTTATTTACCTTACAATATCCGAAGAAGAATTAAACATCCACTGGTTTTAGACGCTGCAAAGATAAAGACTTTTTCAGTGCTTTGTCTTTCAACCGGAAAATATTTTAATTTAATTTAAGTGATTGATAATATGTTGGATGCGAGAATATTCAGTACTATGAAATCAGTTACTATGTGGTTCAGGTATAGCGGGGGTCGCTTTTCATCGGGAGTTTAGCCATTTTTGATACTTCGAGAGACGGAAAGCCAAACTCTTCCACAACCTTTCCCAACAGCAGGTATATGCCCCTCCCTCTGAAAGGGAAAGCGCGCGCGATATCGGGAAAATGCACCGAGTCGAAGAACTCCCCTTCATGATCAAAAAAAGTGGCGAAGTGCATGATTTCGTTTTTAATGGTTCGAACGTATTTGATGGTTACCAGCACGCCCACCATCCTCACAGTCCTGCCGGTATTTGCAGCCAGTTGTCCGGCGTTGATTTCGCCCCTGAAACTGGTTTGCAGCATATCGAAGTAAGTCATGCTGACCGGGAAGTCGAGCAGTTCAATTTCGTCGTAGGCATCTTCGAGCGGGTTGTGTACCAGGGCGGGCAGTGAGAAATGCCTGACGGGTTGTCTGAAAAGGACCGCGGCCGGTTCGGGCTGTTTCTTGCCGGTGAGCATATGAGCCTCCCACAACAGTTGTTGCTTTCCCAGGCCGGTAAACCGGAGGGCGCCTGTTCGGATCAGGATGATCAGTTGCTCCATGGCCGGATGAACCCTTTCGATGAAATCGTGTAACCCGGCGTATGGGCCGTTGCGTGCACGTTCGGCCAGCAGGTTTTCGGCGACGCTGCTTTCAAGGCCCGAAATGTGGACAAATCCCATATAAATGGCTTTGACGTTCAGGGTATTCAGGTAGTTGCTGTTGTTGATACAGGGTAATTCTATTGTTGCCCCGCAGCGACGGGCTTCGTTGAAGTAGACCCAACTCTGGTAGAAACCTCCGAAATTGTTGATTACTGCAACCATAAATTCCACCGGAAAATAAGTTTTCAGGAAAAGGCTCTGATAGCTTTCCACGGCGAAAGAAGCGGAGTGTGCTTTGGAGAATGAATATCCGGCGAAGGACTCAATCTGTCGCCAGACTTCGTTGGTGATGGCATCGGGATACCCTTTCTCCCTGCAATTGCTGAAAAACTTGTCAATGATTTTCTGAAACTCCACCCTCGAACGGTACTTGCCACTCATGGCACGGCGCAGCACATCGGCATCGGCCAGGTCGAGCCCCGCGAAATGATGACATATCTTCAGCACATCTTCCTGATATACCATTACGCCGTAAGTTTCGCTGAGTTGCTCTTTCATTACGGGGTGTATATATTCAAATCCGCCGGGATCGTGGAAACGGCGGATATATTCGCGCATCATGCCCGAACGGGCCACCCCCGGGCGGATAATGGAGCTGGCTGCCACCAGGCTCAGATAATTGTCGCAGCGGAGTTTTTTCAAGAGGCCGCGCATGGCCGGACTTTCAATGTAAAAGCAGCCATTGGTCTCGGCATTGCGGAGTTGCGTTTTAACCCTTTCGTCCTGCTTGAATTTTTCCACCTGATGGATGTCGATGCTGATGCCGGAGCTTGCCCTGATGATATCCACACAGTCGCGGATATGCCCGATGCCGCGCTGACTGAGGATGTCCAGTTTTTCAAATCGCAGGTCTTCAGCTACATACATATCCCATTGGGTAACCGGCATGGATTTCGGGGGCAGGTCAAGGGCCGTGTAGCAGGTGATGGGCTCTTCCGAGATCAGTACCCCGCCGGCATGTATGCTGCGTATATTAGGAAAATCGGTCATGCGGGTGCCGAGTTCTGCAATGTGTCGGGTGATGTTATCCTGATTCAGCGGGTTGTTAGGTTCATCAACCAGACGGTCGAGTTCGGCCTTGGGTAAACCCATGACCTTGCCGAGCTCGCGCAGTGTCGATTTGCCCTTAAAGGTGGAAGTGGCGCCAAGCAGGGCCGTATGTTCGCGTCCGTAACGCTTGAAGATGTAATCAAGCACATCGTCGCGCTCTTTCCATGAATAGTCGATGTCGAAGTCGGGCGGGCTGCTGCGCCTGGGGTTCAGGAAGCGTTCAAAATAGAGGTTCAGTTCTATGGGATCCACATCGGTAATCCGGAGGCAGTAAGCCACGATGCTGTTGGCTCCGCTGCCGCGCCCCACATGATAAAATCCCCTTGACATGGAGTAGCGGATAATGTCCCAGGTAATCAGGAAATAGGCGCCGAATCCCAGCCGGTCGATAATGTCGAGCTCATGTCGTACACGTGCAGCAGCTTCCCGGTTATTTTTTCCATAACGGTATGCCAGCCCTTCTGCCGCCAGTTTCTCAAGTAACAGGCGATCATCGTACATGCTGCCGGTAAAGGTTTTTTTGTTTTTGATGGTATGATAGTCGAAATCGATGCTGCAGCGCCCGGTAAGCCGTTCGGTGTTTCTGATCAGGCCGGGGTAATCCGCAAAGATATTTCTCAGTTCATCATGGCTGATCATCATGTGGTGGCCGCCGGCTACCATTTCGGGGGTAAGACGGCTGAGCAGGATGTTGTTGTCGATGGCCCTGAGATAGCGATGCAGTTCGTATCCCTTCTCATCAGCGAAACTTACCGGATTGTGGATGAGGTATCTGTCGGGGTGTTTGCGGTAATCCGACAGTGGCAGTTTGTTTATATCTGCGATGCTCACCCCGGTGAATTCATTTTCAGCCATTTCTGCAACCTGCCTGCTGCCAAAAGGGTAAATTACCAGCACGTCGCGGAATGGCGGCGCCGGCCAGGGCAGGGGAGTGCCCTGCAGGTTGCTCCGGGTCAGCAGATCGTTCAACTCCCTGAATCCGCGGTTGTTCTCTGCGATACCGGTGTAAAGCAGGCGGTTCCCGTCCCTGAATTCAACTCCGGCCATGGGGCGTATCCCGGATTTTTTACAGGCCTTTACAAAATCAATGGTTCCCGATGTATTGTTGATGTCGGTCAGCAAGGCGGCTTCAGCCCCGGCTTCCAGGGCCAGGCCGGGTATTTGCCCGATACTTATTGTGCCGTAACGCAGGCTGTAATATGAGTTAAATGAAAGGTGCACGTGCAGAAAATTCAGAGTTTTTGAAGAAAAGAATCCGGATTGAATGCCTGTCGCGCTTACCACTCCTTATTCCGTTTCTTCATTTTTACATTTTCGTATTCTCACATTTTTACATTGATCATTCGTTTTCCTCAACCACAACGGTTCCCATGGCGGCGGCGCGGGTGACGGCGCGTTGGCCAAACCGGTTGCGGATACGGTCCATCGCCTGGTAAAGGCTGATGGTTTCGGGAGAGTCGTCGAACATGCTGATCTGTTGCACTCCGCTCACCAGGTGGCTGAACCGTACGCCTACCAGCCGGATCAGCATGCGCCGCTGGTAGAGCCGGTTGAACAGGCTGCGGGTAACCGGCAGCAGGATGTGGTCGAAGGCGGTGTAGGGAATGCGTTGCTGAAGGGTGTGGGTGTCGAAGTTGGCATAACGCACCTTCACCGTAACGCAGGAGGCGAGTTTCTGCTTCCGTCTCAGTTCCCAGGCCAGCTTTTCTACTTTCCTCAGTAACAGATCATTGATCATGCCAATGTTGATCGTATCCTGTTCAAAGGTAGTTTCGCTGCTGATGGATTTACGCTCCGAATAGGGTTCAACGGGGGCGGGGTCAATGCCGTTGGCCTTTTTCCAGATAATGATGCCGTTTTTCCCCAGCAGGCGCTCCACCATTTCTACGGGCATGCGGCTGAGGGTGTCAATGTTCGCAATGCCCATCGAACGCAGCAGGTGAAAGGTTTTTTCCCCAATCCCCGGGATTTTACTGATGGATAGCGGACTGAGAAACGGCATCACGCGTTCGCGCGGTATCTCCAGTTCTCCGTTGGGTTTGGCCTGACCGGTTGCGATTTTTGAAACGGTTTTGTTAACCGAAAGGCCCAGCGAGATGGGAAGCCCGGTTTCGCGGATAATCCGTTGCCTCAGCTCATGCGACCATTTCACCGAACCGAAAAAGCGGTCCATGCCTGTAATATCCAGGTAATGTTCATCGATGGATGCCTTTTCGTAAACCGGGGCATCTTCCGCGATGATGGCCGTTACCATGTTTGAGTAACGGGTATATTGCTCCATATCGCCGCGGATAACCACGGCATCGGGGCAAAGGGCGCGGGCCATCCGCATGGGCATGGCCGAGTGTACCCCGAAGGTGCGCGCTTCATAACTGCATCCGGCTACCACGCCCCGGTCCGACATGCCGCCGATAATCACGGGAAGCCCGTTCAGCCGGCTGTTGCCCAGCCGCTCCACCGATACGAAAAAGGTATCAAGGTCCATATGCACAATGCTTCTGTTGTCGCCGGGATTTGCCATAAAAAAAACACTCTTTTTGTTGAATCGTTGATTTTTAGTTGTACCTTTGATTAAAATTTAATCAAAATTCCGATTACAATATAATCATTTTTCTGATAACTTTAACGGAGCCATGAATATTTTTGCATCAAACATCAAACTATTGCGCAAGCGCCGGGGCCGCACCCAGGATGATGTTGCTTTCGCCCTTGACATGAAGCGATCCACGCTGAGTGGTTATGAAAACGAAGTGGCCCAGCCCGGAATTGAAGCCCTGCTTCAACTCTCCGGCTATTATGGCGTATCGGTGGACACCCTGCTAAAAATTGACCTTTCCGGCCTGAGGGAAAGCGAACTTTCGCAACTGGAAAAGGGATACGATGTATTTATTACAGGGAGCAAGATCAGGGTGCTGGCCACTACGGTCGACAGCAGCAACAACGAAAATGTTGAGCTTGTAAACCAGAAGGCTTCGGCAGGATACCGGACCGGTTTTGCCGATCCTGAATATATTAAGGTATTGCCAACCTTTCACATGCCATTTCTCTCAAAGGAAAAGAAATACAGAACTTTTCAGATTAATGGTGATTCAATGCTCCCGATTCCTGATGGTTCATGGGTCACAGGGGAATTTGTACAGAACTGGAATCTGATCCGTGATGGTCAGCCGTACATCATTCTTACCCTGAATGACGGAATCATGTTTAAGGTTGTTTATAATCTGATCAGAACGGAATCCCGCTTATCGCTCCACTCGCTCAACTCGCTTTATGAACCTTATGACGTGGAGATTAAAGATGTCAGGGAAGTCTGGAAGTTCGTTCATTATATCAGCAGCGCCGTGCCCGAGCGCAACCTGCCAAAGGAAGATCTGGCGGTTACTGTTGCCACACTCAGGAAAGATGTGGAAAAACTCAAAAAACAGGTTGCTTCCTCAACCGTGCTCAGGTTGCCCTTCAATGATGAGTAACGCGTTAATTAAAGTGGCGCAACGTGCTCCTCAGGATTCATCTGATTTTTTATATTTGCAGTCATCAACCCGGGGATATAAGATGACGCCGGGATGCAACGCCTGATGTCTGATATTTTCAGCAGTCGAAGGAAAACCGGGCTGCTGAATATCCGGAAAAAATTTTCTGTCCTTCTCAGATTGATTCTATGGAAATTGATCATTCAAATGGAAAGCTGTTTGCAGGGGAAATTCCGGAGGAAAATCCGGAAATCCGGGCGAAGCTTGAACTGCTTGACCTGTTGGAGCATGCATCATCAGATGTGATCTGGATTATGGATCTGCAGTTGAGGACTGTTTATATGAGTCCTTCGGTGGAGAAGAATCTTGGTTATTCAATTGAAGAGTACATAAAGATGCCGCTTTCGGAACGATTGCCCCGGGAATCGTTTGAGTTGACACAGAAGATCATGCTCACGGAAATTCTTCCTGTTGTGAAAGGGGAGAAACCCGATACCGGCAAACCCGTTGTTTATGAAATGCTGCATAAGCATAAAGACGGAAGGCTGGCCTGGGGCGAAGTGAGCATCAATTTTCTCTACAATAATAAAGGAGAGATCACATCCATCATGGGGATAACCCGGAACATCAATGACCGTAAAGTTGCACAGCAAGCCCTGGCCGAGAGCAGGGAACAATACCGGCAACTTGTTGAAAAATCGCCCGACTGGATATGGGAGATCGATGCTGATAACAGATTTACTTATATCAATGCTGTGGCGGAGAGTGTTTTAGGTATTCCAATTAAGGATTTAATCGGTAGATCTATCTTCGATTTTTCTGATCCTGAAACTGTTGAAAATGAAAAAGCCCGGTTTGAAAATTTGAAAAAGGCAGGATTGTCATTTTCTGGTTTGCTGCAGGTGTTGCGCGACCTGCATGGTCGTCAGGTATATCTCGAAATTAGTGCGAACCCTGGTTTCGATAAAAACGGAAAACTAACAGGATACCGTGGCGTCGGACGTGATGTTACCGATAAGCAGATAGCTCTGCGCAAACTTGAACGACTTGAAAATGTTAAGAATTTCATACTGGAGCTGCCACTTTTTGCATTGATTGAACTGGACGACAGCCTGGAAATCATTGAATGGGGTGCTGATTCAACACATATTTTCGGTTACGGCCGAAACAGGGCGATGATCGATAATATATTTCTGAACCTTTGGGAGCCCACCCGCCGGAAATCTATCGTTGCAACCATCAGGAGGAAGGTGAAATCACGCGAAACGAGAACCGTTGTATCGTTGAATATCAGAAATGACGGCACCTTAATCCGTTGCCGTTGGTTTATCGACAGCAGGTTTGATAAGATGGGAAAATTTTCCGGTGCGGTATTAATCGCTGATGATATTACTGATAGTTTCCGGAACGAGCATCTGACTGATGGCCTGAGTTCGCTGATGAAAGCTGCCGGGAAAGAAGTCCTTTTTACAGACCTGAAATTGAACCTGACTTATGTTTCCGTATGTTTGTTTAATGTCCCGGGAACAACATGCGATGAACTGATCGGTCAGAACGCAAGAAAGTTTTTTGATGTTGCTTCATTCAAAAGGATCGCCGAACAAGGGGTCAGTTTTGCAAAAAAGAACCTCAGGTGGTCAGATTCCGTACAATTTTCAGTTAAGGGCGATGGCTGGACAGAACGAAAGCTGGAAATTTCCGGGATTACCGACAGTAACGGAAAACTTTCGGGATACACTTTCCTTCTTGCGTCAGAAAATTGAATTGAAAAACCGGATATTCATTCAATAATTTCAGGTGTTGATTTACGCCTTTCCCCACGCTTGTTTATTCTCTGAATAATAGCGGGCATTTGGTTATTATTCGTATCTTTGCACCCAATTTTCAAAAGGAATTTACTGCACATGATCAATATTACATTGCCTGATAATTCAGTAAGGCAGTTCCCCGAAGGAGTGACTTCACTCGAGATAGCAAGGAGTATAAGTGAAGGTTTGGCACGTAATGTGCTGTCGGCCAGCGTGAATGGTGAGGTGTGGGACGCTACCAGGCCATTGAAATCTGACGCCCGGCTTAAGTTGTTTACCTGGGATAATCCGGAAGGAAAAGCAACCATGTGGCATTCATCTGCCCACCTGATGGCTGAAGCCATTGAACAGTTGTTTCCCGGTGTAAAATTTGGTATTGGTCCGGATATTGAGAATGGCTTTTACTACGATATGGATTTCGGAGATCATGAAATCTCCGCTGCTGACCTTGAAAGGATAGAGTCAAGAATGCTTGAACTGGCCAGGGAGAAACAAACGTATGTCCGCAAGGAGGTATCAAAAGACTTCGCCATCCAATATTTTACCGAAAAGAATGACGAGTATAAGCTTGAACTGATCAGCGATCTGGAGGACGGGCAGATAACATTTTATGAATCAGGCACTTTTACTGACCTGTGCCGTGGGCCGCATTTACCTGATACCGGTTTTATAAAGGCTGTCAAGTTGCTGAATATTGCCGGAGCATACTGGCGCGGGGATGAAAAGCGGAAACAGCTTACTCGCATTTATGGCATCACTTTCCCGAAACAAAAAGAATTAACTGAGTTTCTGGAATTACTCGAAGAAGCTAAAAAACGTGATCACCGCAAACTGGGGAAAGAACTGGAATTGTTTACTTTCTCACAGAAAGTGGGTCAGGGATTACCGCTCTGGTTGCCAAAAGGGGCTCAGCTTCGCGACAGGCTGGAACGCTTTTTGCGTAATGTTCAGCAAAAGGCAGGATATCAGCCTGTAATTACTCCCCATATCGGGAATGTTGAACTTTACAAGACTTCAGGACATTTCCAGAAATACGGCAAAGACAGTTTTCAGCCGATTTCTACACCGATTGAAGGGGAGCAGTTCATGCTGAAACCGATGAATTGCCCGCATCACTGCGAGATTTATGCCTCAAAGCCAAGGTCATACAAAGATTTGCCAATCCGTTTTGCTGAATTCGGAACAGTATACCGTTACGAGCAAAGTGGTGAATTGCACGGACTGACCAGGGTTCGTGGGTTTACACAGGACGATGCGCACATCTTTTGCACACCTGATCAGCTCAAAAGTGAGTTTATCGCGGTGATTGACATTGTTTTACATATTTTCAAAACCCTGAGTTTCAAGGAATATACCGCCCAGATCAGTCTGCGTGACAAGGATAACAAAGAAAAGTACATCGGCAGCGATGAAAACTGGGATAAGGCAGAACAGGCAATTATAGATTCTGTGAATGAGGCCGGTATTGAAGCTGTGATTGAATATGGTGAAGCCGCATTTTACGGCCCCAAGCTTGATTTCATGGTAAAGGATGCCCTGGGGCGTAAATGGCAGTTGGGAACTATTCAGGTAGATTATAATCTTCCAGAGCGGTTTGAACTTGAATACATCGGGAATGACAATCAGAAGCACCGCCCGGTAATGATACACCGCGCACCTTTTGGCTCAATGGAGCGGTTTGTTGCTGTGCTGATTGAACATTCGGGTGGTAATTTCCCGCTATGGCTTACTCCGGACCAGTTTATTATCCTGCCAATCAGCGAAAAATACCTGGATTATTCAAAAAAACTTTTAAATCTCCTGAATAATTCCGAAATTCGCGGCCAAATTGACGAAAGGAGCGAGAAGGCTGGCCGGAAGATCAGAGATGCTGAAATGAGTAAGATTCCTTTCATGTTGATTGTCGGAGAGAAGGAAGAGGCGGAAGGGACTGTTTCAGTGCGCAGGCATGGAAGCGGCGATCTCGGAACTTTCACGACTGAAGCATTCATTGAATTGATAAATAAGGAGATCAGTGAAGCCGTCAGCTGATGCTGATCTTATTTAATAACTAACCAAAGGAGGATTTTTTATAGCAACGCCGTTCAGAAACCCGAGAGGTCCGCGTCCATTTCCGAAAAAGAAAGAGGAGCTGCACCAGATCAACGAAAAGATCAAAGCCCCTGTTGTAAGAGTAGTGGGCGATAATGTGGAGTCAGGCATATACAGCATCAAGGATGCGCTGGCCATTGCACAAAGGCTTGAACTTGATCTTGTTGAGATTTCACCTACAGCCAATCCGCCGGTTTGTAAAGTTACCGACTATAAGAAGTTTCTTTACGAACTCAAGAAGAAGCAGAAGGAAATCAAAGCAAAATCGGCAAAAATTGTTGTTAAGGAAATCCGGTTGGGACCCAATACTGATGAGCATGATTTTAATTTTAAATTGAAACATGCCATCAAATTCCTTGAGGAAGGTGCTAAGGTGAAGGTGGAAGTTTTCTTTAAAGGACGGAGCATTGTATATAAGGATCAGGGAGAAATCAAGCTGCTGCAGTTTGCCTCATTGCTTGAGGATTACGGTAAGGTTGAGAAATTGCCCCTGCTCGAAGGAAAACGCATGATTATGATCATTGCACCCAAAAAGTAGAAAGTTTTGTAATAAAACTCAATATAAACCCAATTAACAATTTGTATAATGCCAAAAATGAAGTCGAAATCCAGTGCCAAAAAAAGGTTCGATGTAACCGGCACCGGTAAACTGAAAAGGAAGCATGCTTACAAGAGCCACATCCTTACCAAGAAATCGACCAAGCGTAAACGTAATCTTACTTACAGCGCTATTGTTGATTCTGCAGATGTGAAGAATGTAAAGACGATGCTTCAGTAACCCGTGTTAATTAATTATTAACCCTTGCTTTCTGCATCTAAGATTCCCCGTAAAGGAGGGAGCGCGAAAGCGAAAACAAAAACAAAATGCCAAGATCAGTAAACGCAGTTGCCTCAAGGGCACGCAGAAAAAAGATCCTGAAGGCCGTTAAAGGACAGTTTGGCCGCAGGAAAAATGTTTGGACGGTTGCAAAAAATGCATACGAAAAAGGCATGGTGTATGCATACCGTGACAGACGTCAGAAAAAACGCAATTTCCGCAGCTTGTGGATTACCCGCATCAATGCCGGTGTAAGGGAGTATGATATGTCATATTCCGTGTTTATGGGCAAACTCAAGCAGAAGAATATCAACCTTGACCGTAAGGTGCTGGCCGACCTGGCTATGAATCATCCTACCACTTTCAAGGCGATCGTTGAAGCAGTTAAGAATTAGTTGCCTTACATGATCAAAAACAAAAAACCACCTTTCGGGGTGGTTTTTTGTTTTACCGGAATTTGTTTGTCCGTCAGTGACTGCCACCCACGGGAGTGCCTGCTGCAGCGTGGTCAGCGGGCTCCTTTACAAGGAACCACGCCAGGGATGAAAAAGCAACCGTAATAGCACAGATCAGAAAAGTAATGCTTTTGTCGGCAGCATTGCTGATCAGTTCACCTACGCCCAGACTGGCAACCAGCTGAGGCAATACAACCGACAGGTTGAATAAGCCCATATACAAGCCCATTCTTGTTTGCGGCACCTTTTGCGACATAATGGCAAACGGCAGGCTGATGGTAGCAGCCCAACCAATACCTACAACGGCCATCATTACATAAATCATGGCAGGGGTATGCCCGAGCAGGAATATGCCCAGGTATCCTGCCGCCATCAGGGCGATGCCGGTGGCATGAACCTTAACGCGGCCAAAGCGTGCGGCCAGGGGCAACAAAATAAGTACCGGTATAATGGCAGCAATCAGGTTGATGGTGAAAAAGCTCCAGTTGACTACATTTCCCAGGGCATCATTGTCGAGTGCCGGGATGGTGTCTTTTACATAAGCATACATATATATAAACATCGTTTGTACGCCTACCCAGGTAAATGAATGGGCTGCAAGTACTTTCTGAAAACCGGTTTTTCCGTTCTCTTCCCGGGTGCCGGTTTCTTTTTTGATAAGCGTTTTCCCTATGAGGATCACGGTGAGGAGCAATGCGGCGATTTCAAAGATATGATGGGGGATGGGAGGGATGCCGGAAAGCCTGATGATCATGGCGTAAACGGCATATAGCAGAAATCCCCAGAGCGGCTCGATGATGTGAAGCATATTAAGTAATGATCCTTCTGATGGATTTCCGGCTGGTTGCTTTTCCTGCGAAACAGCATTTTCACCATCCTGCAGCCCCAGTTCGCGCGGTTCTTTGATGAAGAAAGGAGGGATAACTGAGAAAAGCAGAACCAGCACTGCTCCCGAATAAATCAGGATGTAGTTGTCAAGCATGGCACCGATGAAATAGGCCATCACGCCGAATGAACCGGAAACGGTCTGCATCCAGGTATAGCCTTTGGTGCGGGCCTTGCCTTCAGGAGTTACATCGGCAATAATGGAACGGGTTGGGTTGAAACTTACGTTGATGGCCAGGTCAAGGGTCAGTGCAACTACAATGGCTATGCCCAGAATGCCTCCGGTTCCGAGCGAGGCCTGTATAACGCCGATGTTTGGCAGCGCCAGCAACATCATGGCCGCAAGAATGCCCCCGATAATAATAAACGGTCTCCTGCGTCCATTCCAGAACCAGACCTTATCGCTGATCACCCCGATTATAACCTGTCCGATGATGCCGGCCAGCGGACCTGCTGCCCATACCAAACCTACGTCATGAATGTCAAGGTGATACTGGGTGCTGAGTATCCAGCTCAGCGCTGCAATCTGCACCGAAAGTGCAAACCCCATTGCTGTAGCCGGCAGACTAAGCAGGGCATAAAAAGAATTGGTGAGGTTCTTCTGAATAGTGAGCATAGCTGCTGATTTTAAGTAATTAAAAATAACCGCACTACTTGATCAATCCGATAAATCCGATACAGGCAATGCTATTGCTTTTCCTCATGATAAAAATAGGGAAAAAAAATGCAGACAGCGCTTCAGTAATAATAATATTATTGACCGGGCTGATTCTGTTTTCTGCCGGAATGCTGATTCAGAAAAGCTTCTATCTGGGGGGTGAGTATTCGTTTGGCAATAATTTTCTTCTCTCGGTCAAGCACAAAGAAAACAGGAGAAGAATGCACATCATAACGGTCCCTGAAATCAGGTGTTACACTATAAAAACCATTTACATTTATCCATGGTAGTTGATTTTTCCGAATGTACTGCTTCATATCCGTCCACGAAGTATCCATACATACAGCATATACTTCCAGATTAAGCGTTTTTCGGTTTTTCAGATAAAAATCCCGCATCAGCGGACTCTCTTTCTTGCAATGGCTGCAATCCGGATCCCAGAAGTAGATAATTGTATAATCTGCCGAAATATGGTGAAGCGAAACGGGGTTCTGCAAGGTGTCCAGCAATATCATCTCAGGGGCTGTTTTGCCGATAAGAACCGGTTTAAGGGCTGTTGCCCGCTTTATCAGATTTTCTTTAACAGTGGGATTCATCCAGCCCATCCGCTGATCCTGATAATAAGCATCAACGAGGTGAACAAAGACCGCATCATAGCCCATAATTTCGGAACTTTCATATTTAACTGTCAGATACCAGACCAGGTATTTGAATGCCTCTTCACTTGTTTTGATGCGCCGGAATAGCTCATCAATAGAAACAATCAAAGAGTCGGGAGCCGGCACGGTCATTTTGCTGAGGAATTGCTCTACCTTGCTGTGAATGAATGGCGTCCGGATAATTCTTGCATCGGACAGGTCAATATTGTCCCAGAAATGGGATTTATAATACCTGTATGGAAAAGTTGAATCGGGTCTTCCGTTGGGCAACAGCGGAGCAGGGGGAACTTCCGGTTCCTGCATTGCCTTGAGAAACATTGAAATGAATGTTCCGGGATGACTGTTGATTATTCCCTCAATATAACGCTTTACTTCATGATTTAACAAATCCAGCTGGTTACCGGCGACCTCGGCAGAATCGCTATCCGGCGCAAATTTCCTTTGCAGGTCACGTAAGGCAGCCTGTTGTTTTTGCTTATCAGAAAGGAACCGGATGTATTCAAAAAGAAGTTGATTGTCCTTGCTGTTTTTGGCATTCAGGCTGTTGGGAAGGCTTTGCTTGTTGCCGGTGATGGAAAATTCCTGATTGCCGGCAACAATGAAATCGAACAGACGGTTCTTGTTGGACCCCGCGATAATATACATCCCTTCGGGCAACTTTTCTTTTCCGGAAAAAAGATATCCGTTTTTCTTGTTAATAAATGCGGTATCAACTACAAACTGTTTATCACCGTTATATCCTGCAAGCAGGAGAAGGCTGTCGGCTAATCCTTCGATTTGAATTGAAATCTTATATGCTTGTTGTGCCGCCAGGGGCCCGGGAAAAAACATCCGGGCAGTGAACGTGAAAAAAATCAACCTGAAAATGAAGGATTTCATCATTAAATAGCGTACTTTAGTAGTGCAAACTTACTGATTTTTGCCGATAATTCGTTTTAATACTCCCTCTGGCTTGATGAATAGATTGCTAATCAGTTAGTTTTGGTAAACAAAAACTTATAAAAAGAACCAATAAATTCAAATACCGATGAATTATTTATTGCCACTTATGATGTTGGTTCTCCCTTTTACCATGCAGCATGCAAAAGCAGTCAATGCTGATTCACTGCTTGAGGCTGAACGCTTTCACTATTATACAAAGTTCCGCTCGTTGAAAGATACCATTACGGTCAATACCTGGGTGAATATGAAGCGGATGAATGATCATCTTGAGAAGATTGTCGAAATAGACAATGTATTGTTTGATTCCATACGGTCGGCACATCAGCGCGACTCTCTGGCACTGGCGGCGCAGCAGCAATTCAATCAGCGATACAACGATCTGATTATGGAGTATGATAAGCTGAAAGCAAGAACTGATAATGACCTTAATATGATGCTGTATCTCAAGATGGCGGTGGGTGTTCTGGCAGCATTCATTGTCCTGCTGATCTTTATGCTTATCGGTCGAAATACCGTGAATAAACGGAACAAGGAGAAAGCGGAGCATTATGAGGCTATATTTGAAGAAAAAAGACTGGAAGCTGAGGCTTTTCAGGTTGAGCTTGACCGGATGAAGAGGCGGGAGAAAGAATTCAGGGATGAACTGGAGAAAGGAATGCAGCTCAATATGGAAAGATTGCAGGGATTGCAGGAAAAGTGCGATCAACTGGAGGAAGACAAAAGGCGTCTCGAACAATCTGCTCAGTATTTTCCGGAAAGCATACCAGGAAAGAACGATGATGAAAAAATTGCATTAATTCCGGAAGATGCGGGTGAAATGACGGAAATGATCAGGACCTTATCCGAAGAAAGGGACAGTCTGATCAATCTGGCCGGACAGTTACAAAAAAAACTTGAGAACGAGATGGCGCGCAGAACGGCGCTTCTTGAAAGGATTGACGCGCTGGTTCAGAACCTTTCGCAAATCGGGAAGGCAGAATAAGTTTATTTATTAACCTGTTTATTCCCTGCGGATCAATCCGGCGAATTCAGGGCAAGGCAAAGGACCGGATTTATCAGTTCTGACAGGCGGGAATCTGTATAAAAATCCTATTGTTGTAAACGAGTATCTGTCGTTTATTCCGGTTGATCCGGCATGAGCATCCAACAGATCATTGTCAGGCATCCGGAAGGCAAATCTGCTTGTTAAAACCAAGGATTTGCCCAGATCAAAACTAAGTAAGATCCCCGCCGGAAAAACTGCTGCTATGCCCGGGCTGCCTTCTTTATCCCCCGATGAATTTTTGCCAATGGACGAGACATAAGCTTTATCAGATATTCTGGATTTGGATGAGCGAAAAAAAATGGTTCCGGCACCTCCCGAGAGATAGAATTGAAACCGCTGATATTTCTGCTGAAAAATAATCCTGGACAGGCTGATGTGGCCATTTATGGTTAGCTCTGTGAAACTGCCGGTAAAAAGCAGATCATTGCTTTTATTTGACCCTTTCAGACCTCCAAAATCAAAATTCATTTCGAGATCTATCCATTGGTTCAGGCTTTTACCAGCTGTTAATCCGGCAACAAACCGACTTTCATACCTGATTTTATTTGCCGGATTGAGATCGTAAACGCTTAAATCACCGAAATATGATACTATGCCTGAATTGGCTCCCAAATACCACCCGCTATAAAGATCGTAAAGTTGCGCCCGGGTAATTGCTGGCAGCAAAAACAGGCAAAGGCAATAGGCAATTTTCCTGAGGATCATATTACAGCGTCTGATCAGATTGTTTTATTGTGTTGATTGTTTTAATGGTTCCCGGTTGTAACCAATTGTGTTAGTTAATGCACAAAGTTCTTTTCGCCGGCTTTTATTGCTGTATTCAGAAAATTTCCTTCCGGAGGGATCGGGCAACTGTACTTCTTGTTATAAACGCAATATGGATTATAAGCCCTGTTGAAGTCTATTTCAACCATGCCATCGTTCTTCAGTTCCAGATCGACGTAACGCCCGCCGCCATATGAAGCAGCGCCGGAGGTCAGGTCGGTGAAAGGCAGAAACAGATAGTTTTCGTACCCGGGTTTTACCATTAAATCAATGTTTCTGAATATGGTAAGGCGATAGTCAGTATTTTTCAACTTAAACTGCGCTTCACCGAAGACCAGGTAAAAGGGCCTCCGGTCGGTTGTGGTTATCATTTTTATAGTATCCGGATTGTTGTATATTTCAAGTTTAGCGATGATTTTGTATGAGGGATTTGGTTTAAAGTAATTCAGGCCACTAAACGCAGCCCTGTCAGCGGGTGCTATTGGCGATTTATCAGAAGTAGCGAATTCTATGTCTTTTTCGGCGCGCTCTTCCCTGATTGCTGCCAGGTATTTCTTTTTTGATGAAAAGTCCTGACCGGATGCGAAAAGGGTTGACAGGATTGTGCAGAGTGTCAGAGTGTGAAATAATTTAACTTTCATCGGTCAGAAGTTTGATGCAAAGGTATAGATTTTGGCTGGCTTTCGCTGAATTGAACAGTTGTATATCTCGTTTGTTGTTTTTAAAAATACCGTAATGAACATTTCGTCTATCCGTAAAAATTATTTAAAGGACCATCTTAATGAGCAAGAAGCCGGAGATGATCCCATTGCCCTGTTTGGTAACTGGCTCGATGATGCAGTTAAATCAGGTGTTTGCGAACCAACCGCAATGGTTCTTTCAACCATTTCACCTGAAGGCTATCCATCATCGCGGGTGGTACTGCTGAAAGGGCTTGATAACGGCAGGCTGCATTTTTACACGAACTATACAAGTAATAAAGGCAGGCATCTGAATGAGAATCCGCGTGCTTCCCTGTTGTTTTTCTGGGGCGAGCTGGAACGTCAGGTGCGTTTCGAAGGAGCGGTGACAAAGTTACCGGCCGCTGATTCAGATGAGTATTTTTTATCAAGGCCTTATGAAAGCAGGATCGGGGCGCTGGTATCGAGGCAAAGCTCCGTAGTTGTTGGCAGGGAAGACCTTGACAGAGAATTTGCCAGGCTTTTCGAAAGGATGAAATCAAACCAGGAGGAAATAATCAGGCCTGAGTATTGGGGTGGTTACGCGTTAGACCCCTTATCTGTTGAGTTCTGGCAGGGTAGGGCCAACCGGCTTCACGACAGGCTAAGATACACAATGACAAAAAACAACTGGGTCAGGGAGCGGTTGTCTCCCTGAAACAGTTCAGTTAATGAGATACTGCCTGTTTCAGGTCTGTAATCAATTGACTGATTTGCTGTTCTGTGAAATTCTTGTCAAGGGCAAGTTCTTCGAGTGTTCCCCATACCGGTTCTCCGCAGATTATACACTGCAGGCCACGGTCCGAAAGAAAGCGGCTGGCAAAAGGATATTCCCTGACCAGATCTTCAACAAGTGTCTGGTGGTTGATGTCCGGTTTCATTGTTCAGGCAGGCTGATGCTCTTTTCTTAAAAGATCGTTCACTGTTTTTACCGGATTAAAGGTAACCGGCGGAACCTCAACAAAAACAGTAATCCAGTCGGCCATAGCACCATTCCATAATCCGGGCAGCTCCTGCGCTTTAAGTTCCCTGCCGTCCTTTGATTTTATAGAAATAAAGCCTGTTTCAGGATCTACATACTCGCGCAGGTCGAATTGTTCGCCTTTGTAATTGCGTAAGTAGCAAACCAGGTCAACGGGATTGAAATGCGTGGATTTTCCGAAAATCTCTTTCTGCCCGGCATCGGCAAGGTCAATTTGTGATGATTCCACTATCTGAAGGGATACTTCACCTTCGGAATTTTTTACCCAGAAAGGCCCGCCGCCGGGTTCTCCTTCATTTTTCACCATTCCGCAGATACGAATAGGCCGGTTAAGTTTTGTGAACAGAAAATCTACTTTTTCTATTTTACTCATCTCTCCGAAATCCGGTCCGGGGCCAATGCACAGTTTTTCAGCAGCAAATGCTATGATTTTCTTCAACTCATTGTCGCTGATATTTCCGTCTTCGAGTTTTTCAAGAAAACTGAAGATTGTATCCCGGAGCTCAAAGAGATACCCGCCTATCACGCGTTTAAACCTGAAGGTTTGTTCTTTTAACCGGTCAGGGACGATGTTGTCAATGTTCTTGATGAAAATCACTTCACCTTCCCTGTCGTTCAGGTTTTCGATAAGGGCACCGTGTCCGCCGGGCCTGAATACAATGCTCTCATCGTCGTTTCTGAAGGGTTTGTTCTTCGAATCAACGGCAATGGTATCTGTGGATGATTTTTGTATAGAGAAGGTAAGTTCATAGATTACGTCGAAGAGTTCTTCATACTTTTCCTTCACTTTATTGATCTCATCGATTACCCGATCGGCATGCTCGGGAGAAACTGTGAAGTGAATCGCCACCCGTCCCTCTTTGCTTTGCCCGTAATCCGCCCCTTCAACCAGGTGCTCTTCAAGGGCCAGTCTTGAACCGTTTTCGTAACGGTGAAACTTCAGCAGGGCTTTGGGAAGTGAGGCATAGCCCAGCCCTTTATCCTCGAGCAGGAAGTCTATAATGGTTACATAATCTTTCTGATCAAGGCATTCCTTTATATTTAAACCATTGTCTGCCATTACCTGTTTCAGGTCGTCGAAGAATGCGAATTTCCTGATGTTTGTAAAAAACTGACCGGCAGAGTTCGGGCCTTTATCACCAAACGTTAACTGTTCACTGTCCTTTGATTTAAGACATTCTTCCCGAAATTCAAACAGCGATTTGAACATCCTGCTGGCTGCCCCCGAAGCGGGGACAAATTTCAGGATTTCATAATCCCCGGCATATTTGTTGTAAAAGACCAATAGTTTGTCGGCTTCAGTTTCAGTGAAACAGACAATGCCATCGCCAGGAACGGCAGGCCTGACCAGCTGTATAAACGGAAACCCTGATTTGAAGTTTTCTATCTGCTGTTCTATGGTTTTAATGTCAATTCCCTTGCTCTGGAATTGCTTAAGATCGTTTTGTGTAAACATAAAAGAAATCTTGATTTTTGTAAATCTGAAGGAAAATCAATTCACGAGTGAATGCCCTGCAGCAACAAAGATAATGAAAAACACACCTAAATCAAGGGCCTGATGTCAGCCTGATGATTTTCAGTTCTGTTTTATTCCATTTTATCTGAATGGGAATGATTTGTCAGTATCCAGAATCAGAACCAATGTGTATGCGACGAATGCAAGAAAGAAAACTGTGCCTTCAAGTCTGCTTATTTTTTTCTCCTTTCCGAAGAAAACAAAAATAAGCAACAACAAGCTCATAATAATCAGGAAAATCATATCGAAATTCGAAGAATTATCTCTTGCGAGCGGTATAGGCCTGATGGATGCGCTTATGCCCAGAACAAAGAATATGTTGAAAATGTTGGAACCCACAACATTTCCGATTGCAATGTCGCTTTTCTTTTTTATGGCAGCTACAACTGATGTTGCAAGTTCCGGCATGGATGTGCCGGCAGCCACAACGGTAAGCCCGATCACAGCCTCGCTGACTCCCAGGAATCTGGCAATATCGACCGCTCCCTCAACCATGAATTTGCCGCCAAAAAACAGGCCCGCCAATCCGGCAAGAATAAAGACAATAGCCTTAAAGAAGTTCATTTCAACGGCGGTCACCTCTTTTAACGGCCCTGATGATTTTGCCAGGGCAAAGGTATAAGCCATAAAAATGGAGAAGAAACACAGCAGGATAAAACCATCATTTCTGGAGATCATATCCTTTGAATTCCCGTCAATGAATATGTCATTTGCCATAAAGGCCATTGCAATAACCGCCAGTATGCTGAAAGGGATTTCCTTCCATACGGTGGTGCTTTTTACTGCAATGGGAGTTACAATAGCTGTAAGTCCTAGTATGACCAGTGTATTAAAGATGTTACTTCCGACAACATTCCCGATGGCGATGTCGGTATTGCCGTTGAACGAAGCAAAAAGATTTACGATCAGTTCCGGCGAAGAGGTGCCGAATGCTACAATGGTAAGACCAATAACAAGGTCAGAAATGTTAAACCGCCGGGCAAGACTTGAGGCTCCGTCAACAAGCCAGTTGGAGCCTGCAATCAATAATACCATTCCGGCAATAAACAGTAGTAAACTCATATAAAACAATCTTTCTGATTCAGGGTGACAAAGTTACTAAATCCTGCCATTTTATGTATTTTGTATAATCAGCCGTTTAGCAATTCCCTATTAACTGTGAATATTTATCCGGGCATATTCAGTTGTTTGAGGATTCTATCCAATTCAAAATTTTCTTCACCATTAATAATTACAGGCTTTTGAATTGTTGAAGGAAACGTACCATAGGAAAGATGGCTTTGCCAGATGTGTTCAATATACCAATCGGGTTCTGCTCCCCATCTGAGATCCGCTCTTTTGCGCTGCACGAAAACTTCTTTTGAAAGATAGATGAAGATGTTTTTGTCGTACAATTGATTCAAAACCTCATCATAGAATACCAACAAGCCTTCAATAATCACATACCTGAAGTTTTGTCCGGCAACGTCTATTGCATTTTTAAAAGCCTGCCAGTCGATGGCTTCCGGTCTTTCCCAGTCCAGATGATCTCTGATCACAGGAATGTTCTTTTTATCAGGAATATAGGTGTCCTGGTGAATGATTACTGAGCCTGGCAATATGCTTCCAAGCATCTTTGCAAGAAAGGTCTTGCCTGAGCGGCTGACCCCTCCGATAGCGATATAAACGGATTTATGATGTGTGAGGTTTCTTGTTTTTTCAACCAAACCATTCATTGTCAGATAGCTTAATTTAACTGTATGCAAATATAAGCTGATAGCATAGGCAAATCCTTATTTGATGTGC
>DJGZ01000084.1:27438-61970 GCA_002433025.1 Bacteroidales bacterium UBA5833 | reverse complement strand
GGCTCTTTGTGGGTGATTTTCCAGGCATAATTTGCAGGTGTTTATGCATTATACCAATCAATCTCTTTATAAATGGTTGCTGTAAATTGGCAATTATATATTGACAATCAATTATCTATTACTAATTTTTAGAGCGGCTGATTACTTGTAATGTGATATAAACCAAATTTGAAAGAAAGGGTTTCTGGCTGTTTGTGTAATAATAGTTTGTAATGAGAGTTAAATAGAAGTATTCCACAAATCAAAAAACACTAAAAAATGAACAGAAAAAACATTCCATTTCAATTAGTTGACTGGACAAAAATTTCGTCAACCGAGCACAAAGGCCTTTCAGGAGATGCATTATGGAAAACCATACAGTTTGAAGGGTTGCGAATCAGAATCGTTGAATATTCAAAAGGCTATTTAGCGGACCACTGGTGTTCCAAAGGGCATATTGTTCATTGCCTGAAGGGAAGTTTTATCAGTGAATTGCAAGGTGGTGAAAAATTTACTTTATCTGAAGGGATGACCTACATTGTTACAGATGAATTAAGCGCTCATCGCTCACAGTCAGACAATGGAGTTCAGTTGTTAATCATTGATGGGGACTTTTTGAAGTATAACGATGATTAAATTTGATTAAAAGAGAGTAATACTATCGCAGGCATGCGAAGAACAGCAGAATGATGCCATTACGATCACGGCAGGAATGTCTGATTTAACCGGCAGTAACCTTGCTTACGCCTTCAAAACGGAACCCGTTTGCCAAGCATGCAGTATTTTCTGCATTGCTGAAATATCTGCCACTTAAACGGCGAAATAAGCATTTAAGAAATGTAACTTTGTATCAACTGCTTAAATGATGTCAATGATGCTGAAAAGGCTTATTATTCTGGTTCTCTGCTCCTGTAATGTATTTGCATTCTCCCAGGCAAATACAAAAACAGACCATAATACCAAGGCTCAGATCTTCATAATAGGAACGATCCATGCTATGCATTTTGTTCCGGACTTTCATTATTCCCTTAATGATCTTCAGGCACAGATCAGCGCCCTGAAACCGGATTTGGTATGCGGGGAAATTGCTCCTGAAGCATACAGCACGGCAATGGAAGGGTACTATCCTCCTGAAGCTGCTTTTCTTTCAGAAATGGCTTCCATATTAAATTACCGTTTTGAACCTGTCGACTGGAGACTTGATTTTGCCACACAATCAAAAGCAGATAGCTCGTACCCTGCATTTGTCAAAGAACAGGTTGCATTATTTGCAAAAAATTATTTCCCGAATATGATGGAATCCAATAGCCAATCCATTTATGATGAAATTCACAGAGAGTCAAATATTGCCATAGTTGATTCAGTATTTGAAAAAATCATCGGAGCTGATTCTATAGCTGAAATTGCGCACGGGAATTGGAATGAGCGCAACCGGCGTATTGTTGAAAACGGCCTGGGTGCTGCAAAAAATGCGCAGAGGATTATTTTTGTATTTGGAAGCGATCATATTCCACAGATTCGCAGACATTTAAAAGAACTGGGATATGAGCCTGTAATACCCGAGCGAATGTTTGTTCCGGACAACAACTTTAAAATGCCTGAAGCTGTCTTGAAAAGATGGAAATTGAATCTTGAAAATCTAAAGCTGATCCGAGACAAGAAAATTTCTGTATCAGATGATGATTACAATAAAGTATTGAATAGCAGGAGAATTCAGGAACTGGAGTCAGCGATTCTGCTAGCTCCCTGATGCAATAATCCTGAAGTTATTTGACTTTTGAAATTTTTATCGACTTATTTACCTGCCACATGGTATTCACCATTGCAGCACAATGTTTCCAAAATCCACCAACATGAAAAGATTATTAATTACTCTATTTTTTGTTCTTCCAGTTACTTCATTTGCCCAGCCACCTAAAAATGGCTATGAGTTGATCAGGCAAATGTATGATGCCAACAAATCAAACTGGTATCAGACCCTTTGCTTCGCGCAGGAAATTTTTTACTACAGCAATGATAGTCTTGTTAATACAGATATAATGTTTGAGGCCTATTCTTCACCTGGTAACCTGATCCTCAAATTTACTGATTGGGATAGCGGGAACGGGATGCTTTTTACGGGGGATACACTATATAGTTTTCATAAAGGCAATCTTATCTCCAGTAAATTCCGTATTCATGATCTTGTTGTCCTTGGTTTGGATATCAATAATATTCCTCCGGAGATTACAGCCAGCCGTGCTGAACTATGCGGTTATAATCTCGGTTTGATTGGTGAATGCAGATGCATGGGATATAATGCCTGGGTTGTTGGTGATACAACAACCAATTGTTTCTGGGTAGACAAAGCAACGCTTCTCTTTATCAAGATGCGGCGCAGGACCGGAGAAAACTCCAGGGAAGTTGAATTTGCAAAATATGAACGTATTAATGGTTACCCCGTTGCAACGGTCATTAACTTTTACAATAATGAAGGAGAGTTGAGTATGGTTGAAAAATACTTCAATATTAACCCTGACTGCGACTTGCCATCATCAATATACAATCCTTTGGAATTTAAACAATCCCGGTGGTGACTATCGGATTAATTATCTCAGTAAACTTTACAGGAACGATTGAAACGACAAACTGATATAAGTGAAAGGCGAAATGAATGAATTGACATTAAAAAGCACTCCAACCCTTGGTGATTTTCAGGAGTACGTGAAGAATCTTGAATCATTGCGCGGTTTTGACAATCAGAATGCACTTGAGAAATGCCTGCTCTTAGGAGAAGAAGTGGGGGAGTTATTTAAGGCTGTCAGAAAAACTGCAAAACTTAAAACAGATATCAATTCAGATGTTGGATCAATCAGTGAGGAAATAGCTGATATACTGATATATCTGTGTTCAATTGCCAATAGGTTTGAAATTGATATTGAGTCGGCCTTCCGTGAAAAAGAAGAAATTAATAAGAAAAGGACATGGATTTAAAGTCCCTTTAATACCAAGAGTAAAAGTTCTTCACATCTGAGCTCTTTTTCTTTATTTGCTCAGGTCAGTCGCCTTGTCAGATATTTCACACCTGAAAGATGTCGTATATGTCCATTTAATTAATATATTTATGTCGCTTTAATAACTTACCTGATGAAAAATCTTTTGTATTCAATACTTCTGGCAATTGTAGTGTTTATGATCAGATGTTCTTCATACGATGGGGCTTCAGAAAAATTCAGTGGAATCCATGGTGATTACTATGGCCAGATTCCTCCATCGGATACCGCTAAGCTGTTTGCTCCTTATACAATATCAACAGGAATGAATGAACGTGATTTTGCCATAACCCCTGATGGTAACGAAATGTTTTTCTGCCGTGAAGCCGGCAACTTTAAGTATACAACCATATTACATGCAAAAAGAGCCGGCGATACCTGGTCTGCACCTGAGGTCTTTGAGTACTGCACGAACCCTGACTTTAAGTATGTAGAGCCTCACATTTCTCCTGATGGTTTGAAACTCTTCTTTATCTCAACTATGCCGTTGGATTCAGGAATTATTGGCAATGAGGATATCTGGCTCTCAGAGAAGGTTAACGGGGACTGGACAAAACCCAAAAATCTGGGATACCCTGTTAATACCGGAAGTAAGGAATATTTTCCTTCTGTTACGCGGGATGGCACCATCTATTATACACATTTAGATACCATTGAAAAAGATGAGTTCATTTATCGCTCACGTTTCGTTAATGGGAAATACCAAGATCCGGAGAAACTGGGACCGCATGTGAATATCGGGAAAGCCAGATACAATGCGTTTGTTGCAGCTGATGAGAGCTACATTATCGTCCCCGCTTATGGAATGCCTGACAGTTTTGGTGGCACGGATTATTACATCTCTTTTCGCGACAGCCTTGATAACTGGAGTCAACCTGTCAACATGGGGCCTGAAATCAATTCTGAGAATGGCCGGGAATGGTCGGCATCAGTAACGGGTGATGGCAAGTACCTGTTCTTTATGTCTGCAAGAATGTGGAACGGTAGCAAAATCAAAGAATTAAGCAGGCAATCGCTCAATGATTTTTATAATGCCCCAATGAATGGCAACTCCGATATTTATTGGATAAGTGCATCGGTAATTGATGAACTAAGGTTGCTTGCCGTATTTTAACCTGTCATTAAGCTAATTGATGCAGTTTTATGCTTTGAACCAGTATACAGGAGTTGTGTGGAAGCATTTAAAATACCAGGGGATTGATACTCCGGGTGATTTATTCCGGATTTGCGGCATAAATCCTTTGCACTTATACATCGAGCCATTATCAGAGCCTTGCACCTATTATTATTTGCGGTGTAAAAACCGGATAATTGATTTCCTGATCAAAATTCGGAGGTTTGTTTGTCTGAAAAATCCCAAAACCTATACCGGGAGCTGGTTGGATAAAAAACCTGTTTTTGAACAGGTTTATTTGGTACCCTATCTTGATTTCCGCCCACATTTCAAAGCCAGGAAAGCGGGTCTGGGTAATCTTTGAGTAAATATTATTATATGCCGGATAAACTTCTGATTCGACATGAAGCCCTTTCCATATATAATACCTGTACCCTAATAATAATGTGTAAGCATTGACCTTGAAGCTCTCATGCCCGAAATTCTGGAAGCATGGTCCTATGAAGAATTCGTGATTATGCGATGGCCTGTAATTGACCTGAAGCATATATATATTTTGCAGGGGATAGGTTATACTTGTCCCAAGGCTCCATTTTGAAAAGATTTCTTGATTTTGAGCGCAGGATAATGTTGCTATTGCAAGAAATACCGGAAACAGAAAAATCTTTTTCATATATTCTTGTCTTTTAAGTGATTGCCGAATTCTACCGGGTTTTGATTTTGACTTGATGAGGCTGGCCTGAAAGGAGTGTTTTAATCACAACGATCCCTTTGTTCACTCTTTTTTTTCAGATAGGCAGGTTTTGGTTACTGACCCGGGAAATTGCCATAGTCTGATAATCCGGGGTTAACTTTCCTTCAGGGTCAGGTTTTCCTCTCCCATCCTGATTTTATTTCAGGCTGAGTAATATTTTCCAAATTAATGGTTGCACGCCAGGTATAACTCTTTGGCCATTCTCTGAAAACTTTAACAATCATGAATAATAAACTCAGAATCAACCTTTTTTCATTCGGCTGCCAGCCCTGATTCGGATGAAGTTCCATACTGACATCATTTTCATGCCTGTGCAGCATATATTCACCACAAATATGACTGTTGGTATTATCAGTTTTAACTTTGAAGGTTCCACCGAGCTTTAAATCATTCTTCAGGCAAAGAATATCCGGAACCGGCGGAGAAAACTCAATGGTAAGCTCATGTTTTCCATTTTTTGTGCCAGTACGTTTGATTTCGAAATGACCACCATTATTGATCAACTCATAGTTTGTCCCATTGTCTGCTGCCTTATTTTCCTGGTCAGGCACTATGGACTTTAGTGGCCCCTGATAGTTCTTATTCCAGTCGACATTGAATGTGTCTCCGGAATACCGGGTGAAAAAGTTCCCGGCACACTCAACGGGCAATGGAAACGAGTCGGGCTTATGTTTTATATTATCTATCTTAATCTCAATCTCAGTATGTTTTCTTATCGTAAAAGACATTGCATAAAGCGAATAAACCGGGAATGATGTTGGTTGTTTAGCAACAACACCAACCGGTGCAAGCAGGAAAAATGGTTTCTTTTTTGATCTGTGCCTCTCATGGACAACAACTTTTATCTGACGCCCAAACCGATCTTTGAAAGAAAAACAGACCTGAAGTTTCTCATCAGTTATTTCAAACTCAGCGTCCTCCAACGGGCACACAAACAAACTGACATCATTTAAAATGGATGTTTGTGAACAAAACGGATAATCGGATTGATAATAGATGTCAGCAGCACCGTCTTTCCTGTAAGCAATAACAAGAAAACGTTTCCTGCCGCTGATATCATTTGCCTGCTGTAATTCAAATGTATTATAATACTTATCGGGATCTTTTTCAAAATTGACGAGGATAAGTTTCTCCATGCGATCAATAGAAAGAGAAAACGGGGATAAAAAGCACCCAAATGGCGAAGATGAATAGATATCTTTATGCCCTGCATTCGTTTCTTTCCTCATTTCAGAATATTTTCTTCAAATTTACAACTATTTTGCCCGATTCTATTCCAATAATTGGTAAAAGTCTGGTAGATAGATTCTTCAAATAAGGGATTTCATGGTCAAAGCCTTTTATACCTATCTGATCGTTTGGTCCGGGTTGTTTTCCATTAACTGCCTTATCAATATCGGGATAATCGGAGCAACGCCCTTATTATTCCAGCGTTGGCTGTAATTTACGGCAATACTTGTTTTAATAGTTGGTATATAAACTACCTGTGTTCCCCAAAATCCTGAATGTGTATAAACTTTCATACCTTCAATTTCAGTTTCCCAAATTCCCATTCTGTAGTCAAGCAATGGTTTCGTGGGATAGCTCAAAGGAGCAAGCATCTTCTCTAAGGTGGATTTTTTACGAAACACCTTGTTTTCAAACAAATATTGATAAAAAAGACACAAGTCATGTGTAGAAGACAATAAGCCACCGCCACCGTACAAATCAAATGTAGGATTAATTATATAGGTGTCTTCGTTTTCGCTATACTGATGTATTCTTTCATTATCAAATTCACCGCCTTCATCTTCAATATGAATTGATTTGAGACCTGACTTTTTAAGATTTAACTGGTCTTCTATTGCTTCACCCAATGATTTCCCTGTCAGATTTTCTATTATTTCTCCCAAAAGAATATATCCGGTGTCAGAATAGGAGAATTGGTTCCCGGGTTTACCAACCGGCTTAGTTATAGCTATTAATTCAAACAACTGTTCTGTTCGCGTCCAGACATGGTTGGATTTTAAATATGGCAATTGATACTTATCAGAATGAGTATGTTCCGAAAGTCCGCTTGAATGTGTTAATAAATGAAAAACAGTAATTTCCTGAGGATTGTAACCACCCCTCTTTAAAATATCGCTATGTTCATTGCTTATATACATCGCGACAGGATCTTCCAGTTTAAATTTTCCGTCCTCCCATAGTCTCAATATTGTTGTTGCAGTGAATGTTTTGGTTACACTTGCTATTCTGAATGTCTGGTGAGGTAAAAGTTTGGTTTTATTCATTTTATCGGAATAACCGGAAGCCCCACTCCATTCGATATTCTTGTCTCTGGAAATAACAGTAACCAGAATCCCAGGCATGTTATCATTGATCTGACTATCCAGAGCTGATTGAAATGTGGTAGCATTTGGTAATGATTTCGGGGTTTGCATTTTACAGCCCACATTCATGCTGATCAGAGTGGCCAACATTAAAATTCTCAGTTTACTTTTCATTGTTGTATCTGTTTTATCTGCCACAAACGAATGGCAGAATTTACAATTTTGGTTATGCAAACTCCTGTCAATATTTCAGTATAGTCCTCAGGGAATAAACCACTTAATAATCCGCTGTAATTCATGTTATCGCTATCATGCAGTTGTGTTAGATAAATACAGTTGCTTGTTCACATTTATACAGCTGAATGCAAGTGTTTGCCAATTGAATTTTACAAACTCGCTGTAATATCTAAATCAATTATAAGGTGGAGATTGATTCCCGTTTGAGGGTTTATGTCAGAAGTCCTCAAAGGCCAAATGAAACATTTTCCAAATTTAATATATTCTTTCCGGATTTATAACTATTTAACCTGATTATGTATTTTTTGAAGGCTGTTATTTCGCCGAAGAACACGAGTAAATTTCTTCAGAATCTAAAGTTGAATTCCCGGATTTTCCTTGTCAGGCTTATATGAATAATTTCAACTGGTTCTTTGGATTGAAAATTTTTCATACTAGCAGTTAACTAATTAAAAGACAGGGTGTAACCGAATTTTAGAAACTATTGAATATATGCTATTGGTTAAGGCAGTCTGTTTATGACCGGTGAAATCAGGGTAAGTATATATTCTACCCGCCCGGGAGCGGGTAGAATACTTTCATCACAGGGATTACACCTTTTTAAGCTTCCACCTTCCTTTGCTGAAAACATACATTCCCAGCAGGGTCAGTGTACTTTCAGCAATTACGATGGCATAGAACACCCCGTTGCTGCCGAATCCCATTTTGAGGGCCAGGTACCATGCCAGCGGGATTTCTATCAGCCAGAAGCAGATAAAGTTAAGCAGGGTAGGGGTGTATGTGTCGCCGGCGCCGTTCAGCGACTGAACCATGACCATCCCCATGGCATAGAAGAGAAAGCCTGCGCTGACAATCCTCAGGCAACTGACACCCAGGTCTATAACAGCAGGATCTTCAATAAACAACCGGATGAAATTCCCGGGAAAAACAATGAAGACCAGGGAAACCAGGCCCAGCATTGTCATGTTGGAGAATCCCGTAATCCATGCGGCGCGGCTCGCCCTGTCGGGACGCCCTGCGCCCAGGTTCTGCCCGACAAGGGTGGCTGCCGCATTGCTGAGCCCCCAGGAAGGCAGCAGCGCGAAAATGACAATGCGGATGGCAATGGTATAACCGGCAACAGCGGCACTTCCAAATACGGATACAATCCTTACCATAATGATCCAGCTGGCAGTTGCGATGATATTCTGCAATATGCCGCCTACCGACAGTTTCACGAGCGATGCGATAATTCCGAAATCAGGAATAAAATGTGCCGGGCTTAGCTTTATTCTTTTATTTCCCCTGAAGAGGATGTAAAACTGAAACGCGACAGCCAATCCCCTTCCGATATTGGTGGCTATGGCTGCCCCCTCAATACCAAGGGCGGGAACAGGCCCCCAGCCGAAAATCAGCAGCGGGTCCAGGACAATGTTTATCCCGTTGGCCACAAGTAAAACGCGCATCGAAATGGCGGCATCCCCCGCACTGCGGAAAGCGGCATTGATGACAAAAAGCAACACAATAACTACATTGCCGGCAAACATGATTCTGGTATAACCATGATTGGCGGCTGCCAGCTCGTGTGTAGCCCCCATCAGGCGGAGCAGTTCGTACGAGTAGAAAATGCCCGGAAGCGCCAGAATGATCGCAACGAACACCCCGGCAAGAATGGCCTGGGCAGCCGCACGGGAGGCTTCTCCCGGATGTTTTTCACCGATACGCCTGGAAACGATCGCGGTGGTTCCCGCGCTGAACCCTACGGCAAGCGCGTAAACCAATGTCATCATGGATTCGGTGAGGCCAACGGCAGCCACTGCATCGGCGCCAAGCCTTGAAACAAAAAAGATATCGGCAATGGCGAAAACGGATTCCATCACCATTTCGAGGACCATGGGTACGGCCAGCAAAAAAATGGCTTCACCCAGCCGCAGACTGGTATAATCCTGTTCGCTGCCGGCAAGCGATTCACGGATCAGGATGCCGTATTCCCTCAGCTTCAGCCTGAACGGTGAACCTGTTTGTTTTTCCGATCGCATAAGTAAAAGTAGTTGTTTAAGCATAGAATAGTATTTATTGAGTAATAAAAAAAGCCCGGTCTCTGACAGAGGCCGGGCCGTATATTGGTAAAGGCTTTGTTTACAAATGTACGCAGTTATCCCGGCCATAAAGGCTCACAGCCACAAATGCGGTGGCAATGGGAGCAATGAATGAACGGGTAAGTTTCATTTTTACTGTTTTTCGTGGATTTTGCAAAAGTAGAATTTATTTTTGATTCATGCAAAAAAAAACTGCCCGGGAGAGCCGGGCAGTTTTTCAATCAATCATCAACTATTCGTTTCCGCCTGCCCACCATACTTTATCAAATATGGTCCAGGAGGGTACATTTGCTGAATTCGAAGAAACTTCGCTCAAAGCCCAGGGGAACCTCCAGATGAATCCAACGGTAGCGTTGTTGGGATTCTTCATTTCGGGGAATCCTGTACGACGGTAGTCATTATAGGCTTCGATGGCTTCCCTGTCGTAAAATGCAATATACTTCTGGGTGATGATTTCCTTCAATTCGTTACCAGCGGTAAGCTTAGGGGCTACCTCATTGGTATAATAATCGGCGGCGCCTTCAACACCAACAAAATCGAAAGAGGCCTGAATGGCTTCCTGCAGGGCAGTTGTCCATGTAGCATCTCCAACCCTGAATTTAGCTTCGGCTTCAATAAACTTCAGTTCATGGAAAGTGAACATAAGAATGGGAGAAGCCATTGCGTCCCAGCCACTGGTTAACAAAGACTGTGAATAGCCTCCCTGCACCTGATCGGCGGCTCCGATGGGTGCAATGTCAGCCGGATCGGTTGAACTGAAATAAGCATCAACGCGTGGGTCGTTGCGGGCAGTCATAAGGTCGAAAATAGTGGTTGACACGGAGAGGTGATCTCTCATGTACCAGAATTCGCCCCATGGGTTTGAACCGGGAAGGTCGATAACAAATCCACCGAGAAGCATAGCGTCATCATTGCTGGTATATGCATTGGGGATCGCTGCAAGCGCTTCCTGGGCTGCCTGTACGCCGTTGATTTTGGTAAGGCGAAGGGCAAATCGGGCTTTCAAAGCATAGGCAGTTTTTACCCAGGCAGCTCTGCTGGCAGCAGCGCCAAGGCTACCATATATATAATCCTTAACCGGATAGGTAAAGGTATTTGTAGCTTTGCCCATGTTTAAGATTGCATCGTCAAGAAGTCTCTGAATTTCAGGATAGAGGGTTGACTGCTTGTCAAATTCAGGATTGATATTTTCAAGTCCTTTGAATGCCTCAGTGTAAGGAACTTCTCCCCAGCCGTCGGTAGCAATCGCCAGGTTATAAGCCATCATAATCTGAGCAATGGAGCGGCAATAGTACTCAAGTGGTTCATCACCTGTTTCAGGATCTGTTTTGTTGATGATGGTTTTGGCTATATTCATTACATCATACAAGGCATTCCAGCTGTTGTTCAGCAAGGAGGATGCATTCTGGGCAATCCTGCGGTCAGCCTGGTGAGACTGGTTCCATGTACCGGCATTATGCTCAACATATACAGTTGCATACCATGCAATATCAGTGCCGGTGGACTCAAAACCACTTTTCAGAAGCAGGTCAGGAAGCAGGTTCTTCGACTGCATTTCAGTCGTATTGTTACGATCCTCGTTGATTTCATCCATTTTATCTTCACTGCATGAGAAGAATAATACGGATATCAACATCAATGACAATATCTTTTTCATATTTAAGGTCATTTTTTAGTGATTAAAAGGTTAAGTTAAGGCTGAAACCGTATGAGGTTGTCTGCGGCAGCGACATGTAGTCCATGCCACTGGTCATGTTACCCTGACCCTGTGAAGCTTCCGGATCGAAATAAGGAAGTTCTGACCACAGAAGGATATTTCTTGCCACGAATCCGATTGAAGCCTGATTCAGTTTAATAGCAGAAATATATTTTTTCGGCAGGTTAACCGAAATACCGACTTCTCTTAACTTCACAAAAGAAGTGCCGTAAATATGTGCCTCGCTGAGCGCATCCAGGACACTTGAGTAGAGGTGTTCATAAGCTCCCGCATCTTCTGGTCCGCCACGCTCGATGTTATTCGGCTGGCCGTTTGAAAGATAACCATCATAGATAAACGGAGTGGTACGGTCCTCGGTACGTTTCGATGTTCCGTAGAGGTCCATCAGTCTGTTTGTTCCGCTGTACATCTGCCCGCCATCTTTCCAGTCAAGCTGAGCAAAGACATTGACGTTTTTGAAAATGGTGAAGGCATTGTTTACGGTAAGGATGAAGTTCGGAGAAACATCACCGATCTTTCCGAATTCACCAACCATTGGCATACCATAACCAGGATCATTGGGGTCTTCGTTAACGAGAATGCGGCCTTCAGCATCACGTACAAATTGCTCACCATAAATAGCAGGATAAGTGTCACCTGCCGATGCCCTGATGTTCGGGGTTACATAACCGCCAAGGCTGATGTTCTCAACGCCGGGGGCAAGTTCAACTACCTCGTTTACGATTTTGCTGAAATTGGTTGTGATGACCCAGTCGAAATTTTTGGTCTGAACGGGTTTCAGGGTCAGGATTACTTCGTGTCCGACACCTTTCATTTCTCCTGCATTCATAACCATTTCGGCATATCCTGTTGAGCCGGCCATCGGTACGGCGAATATCTGGTCTTTAGCAACCTGATTGAAGAAACTGTAGTCAAGTCCGATCCGGTTGTTCAGGAAACGCAGGTCAAATCCGAATTCAATGGTGCTGGTATTCTGAGGAACCAGATCCGGGTCATAAAGGGTAGCGCTGAGCTTGTATCCGGTAACATTTTGCCAGGGATAGGTAACACCATAATCCAGGAATCCACTGGTTGCACCTCCTGTAACAAAATATGGTTTCGGATAGAATTCATCTGCTGACTGTCCTACCTCTGCGTAAGAAATGCGGGCTTTACCGAATGACAGGATTTTGTTATCCTGAAGACCGGCCAGTTCTGTAAATACCCATGACAATGAGGTTGAGGGATAGAAATAAGTGCGGTTATCCCTTGGCATGGACGATACCACATCCTGACGGCCGGTCAGGTTGAAATACAACATATTCTTATAGTCCAGGTTGAGGTTGCCGAAGAAACCGGCAGTCCTTCTGGCATATGAGGTATAGGCTGATGTCTGATTGTTGGTGTTTGAAAGGTTGTTCCACCCCGGGGTGGTGAAACCGGAACCATAGGTATCATATAATTCCCTGTAGTTATGGTCAATTTCATTTCCGAGGATAAGATTTCCCTTCAGATCATCGCTGAAACTGTGGGTAAGGGTTGCTGTGAGCAGGGAATTGACGATCCTTCTGGAAACGCCATAATTGTAGATTACACCACCGGTGGGGGCCAGGTAAGTATAAACCGGGTTGTTGGGGGTGGGATATTGCGCTGCGGTCGGCAGGTCGCCTTGTCCCATTTCGGTGTATTCAGCATTGTTGGTGGTATAGGAGTCTACACCGATCTGATACCTGATGGCTGCCCATGTGGCAGGTTTAAATTCAAGATATCCATTGCCGAAGAACCTTTTGGTAGCTTCCTGATAGCTGCTGTTTTCGAGTACCCAATAGGGGTTCTTTCCTACAGCGCCGCGGCGGTAGCTGATCTGACGGTATTGTCCGTTGGTGCCTTCCTGGTGGTAGGGAGTTCCGACAAGATCAAAAGATGCGGGAGCGCCATACACTGTGAACAACCAGCTGTCGTTACCTGAGGGCAGTTTATCGATCTTTGAATCGGAATAGTTTCCTGAAAATCCGATATTCCATTTATCGGTCATCCTGAAATCTCCGGCCATTTTGGCATTGTACCTTTCCATTCCGGTTTCCTTAACAATACCTGTCTGATTTGTACTTCCGAAGCCCAGGGAGTAATTGCCCATAGTAGTCGCATTGCTGATGTTAATGCTGTTGTTGAAAGTATAGCCGTTCTTGTCATAGAATCCTTCAGGGTTATTGTATGCCTGCGGGGTAACCCACATCCCTTTATAAGGATCGAAAAATTCCCCGGCATGTCCTTCATAATTATTGCCGCCGTAAGTGGCATCATCGGGGAGATCTGTAATTTTCGGTCCCCATGTAAAGGAGTTTGCAGGCCTGAATGTTCCACCGGTTCCCTGTGCATATACCTGCTGCACTTCCGGAAGCCTTGAGATGTTATCGATGGTAACATTGCTGCTGAAAGAAACAACGGGTTTGCCCAAAGCGGTGGCATTTTTACCTTTTTTGGTGGTAATGATGATGACCCCGTTTGATGCCCTCTGTCCGTAAAGGGCGGCGGCAGCCTGGCCTTTCAGCACGTTGATGGACTCAATGTCGTTAGGGTCGAGGTCAGCAGCGCGGTTTGAGTATGCCGCTCCGGTAACGTTAGAAGCGTAATCACTTTCACTCGAGATCGGCATACCGTCAACAACGTACAACGGGGCGTTGTTTCCGCTGAAAGCGCGGGCGCCACGGATGTAGATCTGTGACGGTGCGCCCGGCATACCTGATGACTGGCGAACCTGAACGCCTGCAAATTTTCCCGAGAGTGTTGACTCAAGGCTGGGATTGGCTGCGCGGGTCATTTCTTCCCCTGTAGCTTCCTGAACAGCATAGCCGAGCGATTTCTTTTCGCGGCTGATACCGAGAGCTGTAACTACAACTCCCTCAATGTCCAGTACATCAGGATCGAGGACAACGTTGATAACTGTTTGGCTACCAATGGTAACCTCTTTGGTTTTCATTCCCACAAACGAAAACTGAAGGATACGTCCGCTGGCTGGAACGTTGATGGAGTACTTCCCACTCATGTCGGTGGTAAGACCAACGGTGGTGCCTTTTACAAGTACAGTAGCCCCCGGGATGCCTTTGCCATCCTCTGAACTGGAAACCGTACCTGTAACGGTGGTTTGTGCCAGAATTACCTGTACTCCGGCGAAAATCAGAAGTACAAGCATCAATGCAAATTTTCTCATAGTGTGTGTTTTTGATGAGTAAAATGTTAAACAATAATTGTTTAGGTAAATTTTCTGACTGGTGTTGGTTGGTTTTAAGGTGTTACTTCTCTCAGAGGACCTCCTTTTTAGGTTAGTTTTTCATTAGTTGGTGCAATTTATAATAAATTCCGGTAACTGTTACAACAAAATTAACAAATAATTAAAGCAGAATTTTTGTTTTTTACGGTGAAACAACTTCAACAATCAATGCGTTGACCAATCTTCAGGTTGGATTAATCGCTCAATAAATTGACATTTAAGTTGTTAAATAATTAATTTTTACTGTTATCAAGTATTTCCGGAGTTGTCATAAATAAATGCATGCCATCCAAATTTTCCGAAATTACGTTTTCATGTATCTCAGATTTATCCCGAAAAGCAGGATAAAGACGGAGGAAAAGAACAATTCGTTTAAATCAAAATGTTCGGTTCCGAAAATGAGCAGGGGGTAGTTGAAGAGCAGGAATTGGGCAGCAAAATAGAGATAGAAACCGTACTTTTTCAGTTTCCACATCAGGATAATTCCGGTAAGTGCGAGCAGACTGAAGCCAATCATAGGGAGGGCAGAGAAACCGGAGAACAGGTGAGCGTTGGAAAAATCCTGTGAAGATGCAATAAGATTAATACCAAGTGAACGGGCAATATAAATAATGATCCAGAAGCCTGTTATAATCAGCGAAAAAATGCATAGCGCCCTTAAAAAGAGGGTGTTATTATTGAAATGTTTAGGTTGAATATGGTTGTCGCTCAACGTATATTCATTTTAAACCTGTTTTACCGCGTGAAACGGTATGGCTAATGTAAGGAATAATGCTCCGGAATGTCAACAGAAAGTTGAAAAAAAGTTAAAATTGTTTATAAACAGTGAGTTTTAAACAGGTACTTATCTCATAAACCTTATGTTCAGGCCATATCCAAGGATAAAAGTTCCGGTAAGCAGGAATGTTGTGAAGGGTATCCGGTAGCCCGCGATCATCAGCAGCGGAGCGGCAAGCAACAACAGTTGGGCAATTGTGTAAAAATGAAATCCTGCTTTCCTGAGTTTCCACATCAGGATGGCTCCGGTAAGTGAAAGCAGGTTCAGTAGCCCCGTAACCACAAAGAAGTTTTTACCGGCCGACTGCACCAATTCAAGCATGGATTCAGCTTCAGGCACAGGCATTTGCTTTAGTGCCAACGGGATAATGTCGTAAGCCATCACCACAAACAGCGACGAAAGGGCCGTGCCCCCGCCCCCGATAAAGGAGAGAATGCAAAGCAAGGTGAGTGTCGGGGGTCGTTTCCCGGTATAGAATTGCCGTTTATTATCTTCAGTCGTTTGTTCCGTCATAAGATTTATAGCTTTTTTTAATTTTCAGGAAGAGACTGCTTCAGAAGTTGTTTAAGCTTTGTAGCCTTGTGTTCCATTTTTATTTGTTTTCCTCTTTCTATGTCACAGGAGGGTTACTAATAAAAAACTCTACGAATCCGCTAACCGCTTCTCAGGCAGTCACTTCCCGATAGATATGCTTTCTGGGGAATCCGGTCTTTGCCGATGGAAAACTCCAGGCTAACCTTCGAGTTTACCGACAAGCGCTTCCACCTCGTTGAGGATTTCACACGATTTCACCAGTGCTTTCATCTTGTTGTGATCGTTGTAGAGCGGGCGGTCGATATCGAGAAAGTCCACATGGCGCCGGATCACTTCTTTTGCTTTGGTTACGCCCTTTCCAAAGGCATATTCCCTGAAGTCAAGCGCCTGGGCTGCCGCCATCAGCTCAATGCCCAGAATGCCATAGGCATTGTCGAGGATTATATTGTTCTTAAGCGCTGTGTTCATGCCCATGGATACAAAGTCTTCCTGGTCGGCAGCGGCGGGGATGGATTGAATGGAGGCGGGCATGCTCAGGATGCGTTGCTCCACAATCTGCATATCGGCGGTGTACTGGCTGAGCATCAGGCCTGAAAACATGCCGGCGCCCTTGGTGAGGAATGCGGGCAATCCCACGCTGAGGGCCGGGTTGTTGAGGCGGTTCATCCTGCGTTCCGACATCACGCTTACCATGGTAATTACCGATCCTGCCATATCCATTGGCACGGCCACCGGGGTCCCCTGGAAGTTGGCGCCCGAGAGCTGCATGTTCTGATCGGGAAAAAAGATGGGATTGTCGCCGACGCCGTTCAGTTCAATTTCAACCTGCGATTTCGCCCAGGCGATGGCGTCGTGGGCGGCACCGATCACCTGTGGGGTGGAACGCATGGAATAGGCATCCTGAACCTTGCATTTGATGCGGTTTTCTGCCAGATCGCCACCTTCAACCAGCCTGCGGATGGCGTTTGCACTTCTTACCGCCCCCTTAAATCCTCTTACCTCATGCAGCAGGGAATTGTAGGGTTTCATATTGGCTTTGAGCGCTTCCAGCGACATGGCAGCCGCAATTTCGGCCTGCTTCAGCCAGTTGTTGGCATCGAAAAGGAACAAAGCGCTCATGGCCGTGAGCACATTGCTCCCGTTGATGGTAGCCAGACCGTCGCGGGCTTTCAGCCCCGGTATGGGAATGCCGGCCTTTTCCATAGCTTCCTTCCCTTCCAGCAGTTTTCCTTTGTAAAATGCCTTTCCTTCTCCCATCATCAGCAGGGCTATCTGCGACATGGGCGCCAGGTCGCCGCTGGCGCCAACCGATCCTTTCTGGCAAACATAGGGCGTAACACCTTTGTTCAGCATTTCAACCAGTGTCATCGTGATTTCCGGTCTGACGCCCGAGTTTCCGTGGGCATGTACGTTGATGCGGCCCAGCATGGCCCCGCGCACATGCTCGGCAGGCATGGCTTCCCCGATACCGGCGGCATGGTTGTATATCAGGTATTTCTGAAACTCTTTTACCTGTTCATCGTTGAGAACCACTTCAGAAAACTCGCCAATACCGGTATTGACGCCGTACATAATTTCGCCGGCAAGAATTTTTTTCTCCAGCATGGCCCGGCATGCCTGAATGCGCTGAATGGCATCCGGATGCAGATCAACCTGTTTTCCGTGTCGTGCGACATCAACCACATCCTCAATGGTCAGGCCGCTTCCTTTGATAATGAGTGTCATGATACCTCCGGGAGTTTGTTTGTTTCTTCAAAGGAATGCAAAAGGAAGGATTCCGCAAAAAAAAATCCGGAATAATTTTTAATTCCGGATCTTCGGGTTAATCATTTCCGGCATTATGCAGGAAAATCAATGTGTACATTTTTCAGGAAGTCTATTGATTTCTGAATTTCGGTGTACATGATGGTATCGTCTTTAATAAAGGGAACTGCACTTCTGTATTCTGAAATAAATGCGTTGAGGAAGGGGGAGGTGGCGGTGGCATCCCTGAATTCGAGGGCCTGCGTTGCCGCAAAGAGTTCGATGGCCAACAGCCTTTCGAGATTATTCACAACCCTCAGGGTTTTGGTGGCGGCATTGGCGCCCATGCTCACATGGTCTTCCTGTTCGTTCGACGAAGTGATCGAGTCGACCGAGCATGGCGTTGCCAGTTGTTTGTTCTGACTGACAATGCTGGCAGCGGTGTACTGGGGGATCATAAAGCCTGAGTTAAGGCCGGGTTTTGCCACCAGGAACTCAGGCAGCCCGCGCTGTCCGGCAATCAGCCGGTAAACCCTTCTTTCAGCGATGTTGCCGAGCTCGGCCAGGGCGATTGCCAGGAAATCAAGTACAAAAGCGATGGGTTCACCGTGAAAATTTCCTCCTGAAAGTACCAGATCCTCGTCGGGGAAGATGGTGGGATTGTCGGTTACCGCGTTGATCTCGGTAAGAACGACACTTTCAGCATATCTGATGGTATCTTTCACGGCGCCATGCACCTGGGGGATGCAGCGGAATGAATATGGGTCCTGCACTTTTTTCCCTGGCTGGCTGATCAGGCGGCTGCCGTTCAGGATGTTCCTGAAGTTGCGGGCCGTTTCAATCTGACCCTGATGCGGCCGGATAATGTGTAGCTGCTCCATGAAAGGGTCCTGCCTGCCATTGTATGCTTCAAGTGAAATGGCCCCCGTGATATCTGCAAACAAAGCCAGTTTTTTTGCTTTCAGCAGGATATAAACGGCATGGGCGCCCATGAACTGTGTGCCGTTGAGCAGGGCCAGCCCCTCCTTCGACTGGAGCTGTAGCGGCTCCCAACCAAATTGTTTCAGGACTTTTTTGGCCGGAAGTATTTTTCCCTTAACCGTTACTTCTCCCATGCCCAGTAAAGGCAGGCAAAGGTGGGCCAGCGGGGCCAGATCGCCGGAAGCGCCGAGCGACCCCTGCTCATAGACGACCGGAAGAACATCGTTATTGTAAAAATCGAGCAAACGCTCCACCGTTTTCACCTGCACACCCGAATTGCCCGACGAAAGTGCATGGGCTTTCAGCATCAGCATCAGCCTGACGATATCATCTGATACTGCATTGCCGGTACCGCAGGCGTGCGACATCACCAGGTTTTCCTGTAGTTTGCTGAGGTCCTTCGCTGAAATCTGAATATTGCACAACGATCCGAAACCCGTGGTAATGCCGTAAATAGGTTCACTGTGGTTTTCTAGCTTGCTGTCGAGATAATCGCGGCAGTGCTGTATTTTATTCTTTGCTTCGTCCGAAAGGATGAGTTTTGTATTGTTGCCGAGAATCTGCTCAATGGTTTCCAGGTTCAGCGGCTCTGCACTGATGGCAAATGTATTCATAAGAAAATGAAATTGGTTGTTGACGGAATTGATTAACTGATGAAAAGTCCGGGTTTACCCCATGATTTTCACAGTCAGGCCAGCCCGGTTGATTTTTACCTTGAACTTCAGGTTCCAGTCAATGATCATGATCAGCGGATGCAGGTTATCAGTTCGCCGGCATCCACAGATTGCTGTTCGCCGGAAATCATATTCTTCAGAACGACCTTTCCGCCGGCCCTTTCTTCTTCACCGAGGATAACCACCCAGGGGATACTGTGGGTATCGGCATAGGAGAATTGTTTCTTCAGTTTGGCCGGGTCGGGATATACTTCGGTATTGATGCCGTTTTTTCTTAATTCTGCAGCCAGGCGGATACAGACTTTTTCTTCTTCCCTGCCGAAATTGACGAACAGCACTCTGGTGGTGGCCGAAGCCCCGGCGGGGAATAGGTTGAGTTCGTTCATAACATCGTAGATGCGGTCGGCCCCGAAAGAAATTCCAACTCCCGAGATCCCAGGGAGGCCGAATATTCCTGTAAGGTTGTCATAGCGTCCGCCTCCGCTGATGCTGCCCATGGCCACGCCGGCTGCTTTCACCTCAATGATGGCTCCGGTGTAGTAGTTCAGCCCGCGGGCAAGGGTGAGGTCCAGCTCAACGGGTGAATCAATGTGCATGATGCCGGCCAGTTCCAGGATTTCGGTGATTTCCTCAATCCCTCTCGGGCCATCGGCGGTGCCTGAGAGCAACACTTTCATTTTTTCAAGTTTTTCAGTATTCGATCCCTGCAGGTGCAGCACCGGCTGCAGTTTTTCAATTGCTTCCCTGCTGATTCCCCTTCCGGCCAGTTCCTCGTTTACTTTCTCAGCTCCGATTTTATCGAGTTTGTCAATGGCTACGGTGATGTCGGTAATCTTGTCGGCATATCCGATCAGCTCGGCGATGCCTGAAAGTATTTTCCGGTTGTTGAGTTTGATTCCCACCTTTATGCCCAGCCGGCTGAACACCTGGTCGGCGATCAGCAGCAACTCGGCTTCGTTGATCATGGCATCCGAGCCAACCACATCGGCGTCGCACTGGTAAAACTCGCGGTAGCGCCCCTTCTGCGGACGGTCGGCACGCCATACCGGCTGAATCTGATAGCGTTTGAACGGGAAGGTGATGTCGTTGCGGTGCTGCACCACATAGCGGGCAAAAGGCACGGTGAGGTCATAACGCAGCCCTTTTTCACTGATTTTATGCGACAGATGTCCTGCATTGTCTTTTTTTAGTTCGTGCTCATCTACCCCTGACAGGAAATCACCGGAATTAAGGATACGGAACAAAAGTTTGTCCCCTTCTTCTCCGTACTTACCCAGGAGGGTGGAGAGATTCTCCATGGCAGGAGTCTCAATGGGCTGATAACCATATTGTCCGAACACCGAACGGATGGTATCGAAAATGTAGTTCCGGCGATTCATTTCGAGGGGCGAAAAATCGCGGGTACCCTTGGGTATGGCAGGTTTTGTGATATTCATAACGAATGCGGCTGACTGGTTGCCGTCCTCTTGTTAGCAGATGGCGGCTGATCAGCGGTGGGGCAAAATTAAGGAAAAACAACCTTACTTCAAGCCGAGTTTTCCGATAAGTCCCTGCAGGTAGGTGGCTGCTTCAGGGGATTTTTCAGGCGGTGCCCAGGCTGCGAAATTCTTGTCGTCAACCGGGTTGTACGGGCCGTCTTTGGCTTCATAGGCGATGGATCCCGGTTCCAGCGAAATCACGGTGTGAAATGTTCTTTCAGCGATTTCGGCAGCCACAGCCTGACCGCCGGGACTCAGCACAACGTGGTCGGTGATGTTGCCTTCATGATCGAACTGCACAACACAGAGTTTACCGCGCAGGGCAAAAAAAACTTCCCGCTTGTCAGGATCTTCGTGTTTGTGCGGCCGCACATAGGTCCCGGGTTCCATCGCGTTCAGCAGCCTTTGCAGGGTGTCGTCCGGCCCCGTATGGAAGTTGTGGTTCATGCGAAGGCGCGGGGATTGTCTGGCTTTGCATGTCAGCTGATCCATCAGTTCTGTGTCGATCTTTTTCATACGTCCGGTAAGTTGATGAGATAATTGGCAGCAATTCCGGTAAAAATGGCTGCAGCGAAACTGATCATGGTCCCGATAAGGATATACTCAGCCCCTTTCCGGTTGCCGCTTTCGCGGATGTCGCCGAAGCGAAGGACAGATTTGGCTGCAATCAGGAAGCCGATGGCCGCAAACTGGTTCGCAAAGATGAAGGTGAGTATCAGCAGCCGCTCGAGCATACCGATGTAACGGCCTGCATCTTTCAGGCCGCCTGACTGATTACTTTCGGCCTGCCACTGCTTCGTGAACTGCGCGATGAAAATGCCCATGGGCCACAGGACGGTAAGATAAGCGCCAATGTATATCCACAGTTGATAATTTCTGAAAAGGAAACCGCAACAGCTGTACCCGGCGTTCAATGCCGGAAGATAAAGCGCTGTCGCCACTATTGTGGCCCCGAGGTGCAGGGCCTGATCCGTATAGAAGATGGCGGTCGTATCCGGAGCATATGACTTCAGTAAATCAGTAAAAGCGTGGGCGGCAAAGATAAACAGCGGAACGGCCCACACCTGGTGGTAACCTGACAAAGCCCAGGAAAGCATGGTTACGATGCCCGCGTTCAGGTAAAGAAAGGGGGATCTCCATTTTAAGCTCTGACGGCTTTCGACCCACGATGTTTTCTGGAAAACAAAATCTCCGGCTAAATGAGCTATCAACAGTCTTATAAACAGTGAGACAGTTTCAGCTCCAAAAAGGTTTACCGCTTCCATTCTTAAAGTCTTTTGTGCAGGGGCTTGGTCAAAATTCAGTTTACCAGGATCGTTGATTGGTTAAGCCTCACATGGCTATAATTGATGATAATAGCCTTACAGTATTATAATTAGTCTTTATAGCCTTACAGGGCTATATTTTGTTTTTATAGCCTTAAGGGTTTGTAAATGAACCGGATTCATTTGATAGCGCGACATAGTAATCCATCCAATGTTCAACTGCATTCCATCCCATCGCGTTTATTTTTGCAGTTACGGTGGGTTGTCTTGTTTTTGTAGCCTTTGCAATTTCGGATTGGTTCAGCGATTGAAGCAGGAGCGGTACAATGTGGCACTGGGTAGTGGTCCATCTTCGGAGGATATCGTCGGCGAGCATCAGGCCTGCATTCAGGTTACGGTTGATTTCCTTGTTTCCGGAAGCAAAACCGGTGAGGCGCGGTGCTTTAAGTGTTTCAAGCAACCGGCCGGACAGGTTAAAAACTTCTCCGTTGCTTTCGGTGATATTCCCGGCCAGGTAATTTACTTTTCCGACAGCGATGCCGATGCGGGCATCCACTGATCTGCTCAGGGGAGCGGGATAGGTACTGCGCAACCCTGCCCTGATAATCAGCCAGGCTTTCAGGGCGCATGCCGGTTCGCAGATCAGCTGAAAGCTGTCGCCCCTGAAGATGCTGAACCGGGCAGCGAAACCGGCCGGTTTGCAAATGGGATCAATGGATTTGAAAATGGTTGACAATGCTTCCGGCAGCCGTCTGAGATCAGCGGGCGACATGCGCGATGATTTCACAATATCGCCGGTTAGCACCGCGTAAGGTGAATTATCCATAATTAAACCTTAAGTTTTTTATACCGTATGCGGTGCGGGGAATCATTGCCCATGCGTTTTTTGCGGTTTTCTTCATACTCTGTATACCCGCCCTCGAAGAAAGCAACCTGCGAATCACCTTCGAAAGCAAGGATATGGGTGGCTACACGGTCGAGGAACCATCTGTCGTGCGAGATAATGACGGCACAGCCGGCGAAGTTCTCCAGTCCTTCTTCCAGCGCACGGAGGGTGTTTACATCAATATCGTTGGTAGGCTCGTCGAGCAGCAGCACATTGGCTTCCGATCTCAGGGTGAGCGCCAGGTGCATTCTGTTGCGTTCTCCGCCCGAAAGCACCCCTGCCTTTTTTCCCTGGTCGGCCCCGCTGAAGTTGAACCGGGCGACATACGCCCTTGAATTGAACAAACGGCCACCGATCTGAAGGTTCTCATTGCCTTCGGAGATTACTTCCCATACCGATTTTTCGGGATCAATATCGGTGTGCGCCTGGTCAATATACCCGAGTTTCACGGTTTCACCAACCGAGAACTCTCCGGAATCCGGTTTCTCAAGTCCCATAATCAGCCTGAACAGTGTGGTTTTACCGGCGCCGTTAGGCCCTATGATCCCGACAATACCAGCGGGGGGGAGGCTGAAGTCAAGATTTTCGAACAGCAGTTTATCGCCGAATGCCTTAGAGATGCCTTTGGCCTCAATTACTTTGTTTCCAAGTCTGGGTCCGTTCGGGATAAAGATCTCCAGTTTTTCCTCCTTCTGCCTGACATCTTCACTCATCATGCGTTCATAGGCTGCCAGCCTGGCTTTCGATTTGGCATGCCGCGCTTTTGGGGCCATGCGTACCCATTCAAGCTCGCGTTCCAGGGTTTTCCGGCGTTTGCTTTCGGTTTTTTCTTCCATGGCCAGGCGGTTCGATTTCTGCTCAAGCCAGGAAGTATAGTTGCCCTTCCAGGGTATGCCTTCCCCCCGGTCGAGTTCGAGAATCCAGCCGGCAACATTGTCGAGGAAATAACGGTCGTGGGTAACGGCAATAACGGTTCCTTTGTATTGCCTGAGATGCTGTTCCAACCAGTCAATGCTTTCCGCATCGAGGTGGTTGGTGGGCTCATCGAGCAAAAGAATATCAGGTTCCTGCAGCAACAGGCGGCACAGGGCAACCCGGCGGCGCTCGCCACCCGACAGGGTTTTTACAGGCTGATCAGGATCAGGACAACGCAATGCATCCATGGCCCGCTCCAGTTTGGCATCCAGTTCCCAGGCGTCATGCTGGTCGAGCAACTCGGTAAGCCTGCCTTGTTCCTCAATCAGGGCGTTCATCTCATCATCGCTCATGGGTTCGGCAAAACGGTTGTTCACTTCCTCATAAGCTTTCAGTAATGCCACGGTTTCGGCAACGCCTTCCTCCACAACCTGTTTTACCGTTTTTGCATCATCCAGTTCGGGTTCCTGCATCAGGATGCCCACAGAGTATCCCGGTGAGTAAACAACCTCTCCGGTGTAACTTTTATCGAGCCCGGCAATGATCTTCAGCAGACTCGATTTTCCTGATCCGTTCAAGCCGATGATGCCTATTTTGGCCCCGTAAAAAAATGAAAGGTAAATATCCTTCAGTATCTGCCGGTTGGGTGGAATAACCTTTCCAACGCCAACCATGGAGAAAATAATTTTTTTATCGTCTGTCATGGGAATATTATTGTGTTTTGGCAAACTTATGAAATATTTTCAAGCGGGTGTAAAAACCGTTTGCGGAACCTGGTACATTGTTCCGGTTGGAGGGCATTTGTTACAATAAGCCTGTTTCCTGAAGATGCCGGATGGTCGTGCCGGAGACAAGGATTAATGATGCTGTAAATTTCAGCCGGCGTGGTGTTTGGGCTGCATAATGATGGTGAAGGTGCTTCCTTTGCCTTCCCCGCTTTCTACCTTGATGATGCCATGGTTAAGTTCCATAAATTCACGGCAGAGGGTCAGCCCGAGACCGGTACCCCTTTCACCCATAGTCCCTGCGCGCTGCACTTTGGGGTCAAGGGTAAACAAGTGTTCCATCACATCCGGCGGGATGCCGCTGCCGGAGTCTTTAACCGAGAGTTTTACAGCATCGTGGGTCATGGTGGCACTCAGGTGTATTTCGCCTCCGACCGGGGTAAATTTAATTGCGTTGGATAGCAGGTTCCTTATCACAGCCATAATCATATCGGGATCGGCCCAGGCATTCAGCAGGGGCGGAAGGTCGTAGGTAAGCCGGATTTTTTTGGTCTGTATCTGTGGCTCGAAGACCGGCAGTGTTTTGACGACAATCTCTCTGATGTTGAAAATTTTAAATACGGCGTATACACCGCCGGTCTGGGAGCGTCCCCACTCCAGCAGGTTTTCAATCAAACGGAAGGTGTCAGCGGATACCTTAAGGATGTTATTTGCGGCATCCCTGCGCTGGGCTTCGTCCAGATGCTCATATTCGGAATAAAGCAATTCAGAGAATCCGAGGATCGACTGAAAGGGGGATTTCAGGTCGTGGGCCACAATGCTGAAGAACTTATTCTTGGTTTCGTTCAGTTTGTACTGCTCTTTATATAGCAGGTTCAGCTCCTCTTTTTGTTTGATAATCTGTTCGTTCCGTTCAGCAAGCAGTATGTTTTTGCGTTTTTTCGACTGGTAAAGCGAGAACAGGAAAATGGCTGAAACAACTACAATTACTGAAATGATGATCAGCAGGTTACGGATGGTCTGCTGTCGTTTTAAAGCAAGCTGGCTATAGATGTTCTGCTGGCGGAGCAGTTGATTGTCGCGTTCGGTTTGCTCAGATTCAAAGCTGACCCTCAGCCGGTTAAGCCGTTCGTTGCTTTCCGAGTTGTATGCACTGTCGGCTATGGCTTTGTAAAGGGTCATAAAGTCATAAGCCCGTTTGTAATCACCTTTTTTCTGCCAGGCTTCAGCAAGTCCGTTATAAATGTCTTCAAGGAGGATCAGTGATCCGGATTTTTCTGCAAAATCAAGGGCTTCTTTATAGAGTGCAATCGCTTCGTCAGGCAAATTCTGCTTTGTGCGAAGCCTGGCCAGGTTCTGAAGAATGGTGGCGTGGGTGAACCCCTGTCTGTTGGAATTTGAGATTCTCAATGCTTCCTGATAATAAATAAGCGCCTGATCGATGTTGTTTTCGTCAAAATATATGTTTCCTGAATTGATCAGGCTGTGAATTACGCCGCTCTGATCATTGATTTTTCTCGAAAGCTCAAGGGCAAGCCGGTTGTATTCAATGGCCTCATTTATTTTATTTAAACCCTGGTATACCAGCCCGATATTGTTGTAACTGGTTGAGAGGCTGTACAGGTTGTTTCTTTTTTTATTGATCGCCAGCGCTTTGTTGTAAAAATCGAGGGCGATCTGGTAATCTTTCAGACTAAGGTAAACATTGCCGATGTTGTTATACGATTTGGAAAGACCTGTGCTGTCCCCTGCTTTTTCATTGATACGCAGGGCCTGGGTCAGGTATTCAAGTGCCCTGTCGAACCGCCCAAGTGTGTAATAAACATTCCCGATATTCGTAAGGCTGAGTGCAAGGTATTTGTCTTTCCGGGTTTCCGTGAAAAGCGAAGACGCTTCGATATACCTCCTGAGCGCTCCGCTGTAATCACCTTGTATTTCCCTGATCAGCCCGATATTGTTCAGTACGGTGCCTATGCCTGTCTTGTTCTCAAGTTCCCGGTATAAAATCAGGGCCTGCTCATAATACTCCAGGGCCTGGCGGTCGTTGCCCAGGTTGTAATGAGAACCACCAAGCATTTTCAGCACTTTTGCCCGGTTAGGTTTGTCTTCGTTTTTATTAAGCTGTTTCAACAACTCAGTAGCCAGCGGAATCGCCTGGTCCGGTGATTCCTCGACAAGGGCCGCAACCTGATCTATCCTGGTTTCAATCTTTACCGGTGTTCTGTCCTCTCCGGAGCCGGCCTGGGCATAGATAAACCGGCTTGAAAGAATCAGAAAGGATATAATAAGAAGTCCGGTAAATCCTGGTTTGTTCATTTTTGCCTGTTGGTTTCTGTTAATCAGCCTTTGCCTTGTTTGTAATGCCCGGGTAATCGATAAAATGTGATTTTTACTTTTTACGATAAAATTTATCAGGTCAATGATGATGATGGATATCCGTTTTATCACACGGGCTTCCGGATTATGATCCCAGAATTTGGATCAGCCCCCTGGTAGCCCCTTCCCAGCTATAGTTCCGCTGCACAAAGTTATAACCTTCTTTTGCAATCCGGTATCTGAAATCTTCATCATGGAGCAGATTAAGCACATGTTCGGCCACGGCTTCCGGGGTGTCGCCGATCAGAATTTCTTTTCCCGGGTGAGCATTGAGTGCAAAATTACACAAAGAAGAGGTGACACAGGGCAGCTGCATCGACATCGCTTCCAGCAATTTATTCTGCAGGCCGGTACCGATCTGCATAGGGGCCAGGAAAACGGAGGCAGAAGCATAGCATGTCCTCAGGTCGTCAACCCAGCCGGTAACTGTTACAGATTCAGAGGCCAGCGCTTTAACGCGACTGTGCGGTGATGCGCCTGCAAGCATCATCCTGACGCCCGGGGCAGTCTTGTGAATAATGGGCAGTACCTTTTTAGCCAGATACTCCGCGCAGTTGATGTTGGGCGGGTAGCCCATGTTTCCTGTAAAAATCAGTTCATGCGTCTGCGCCCTTTGTTCCGGTCTGAAATACTCATGATCCACTCCGTTGGGCACAATCAGTATCTGGTCGCGGCCGGGATGGGGAATAAAATCACGGTCGGGCTTCGAGATAATGGTTTTGTTGTCGAAACTGTCAAATATCAGTGACTCATATTTTAATAAACGCCTGTATTCCAGTTTCAGCACAGGCCTCATGAAAAAGCCGGCCAGTGGGATGCGCCTTTCAATGCCTTTTGAAAAAACATCTTGAAAATCAATGGTTTTCGGAATGCTTTCTTCCATGGCATAGGCCGCTGTCCTGAGTAACTGGCAGTAAATGTGATCGGGTTGAACTTTATTAATAATCTGCCTGATGGTATTATGCGCCCGGCCCGAATAATAATAACCTGCCTGGAAAGGGAGGCCGCTGAATAAAGCCCTGGTCAGGTTCCAGGCAACCGCAAACCATCCCTGACGGATTACCCGGATTTCCTTACAAAAAGGTTTAACCGCTGAAAGCTGCGATTCATCTACTTTCTGATGGGTAATCGCGCACAGGTATATGCTGTGATGACGCGACAATATTTTCAACTGGTTAAAAGCCCTTAGCTTATCTCCTTTTTCGGTGGGATACGGAAAGCGCGGTAGAATAACAATTAATTTCATTCCCGGTCAACTGCCTGATAGTAAATTTCTTAATATATCCGGAACGGCCGTTTCATGTCCGAACACCACCGGCACGAATATCTGTCTGCATTTTGCTTATGCAGCCTGTAAGTGCTGCCTGAAGGATATACCGGAAACCTGGCGATTAATCTCCGGCATTTATCAGGCTTTCTGCAAAGGTAATAAATTTGATTACGGGAGGAGGGCAGAATAAAAATCAGTCAGCTTTTCCATCAACAGCCGGTTGTTATGCCTGCTGATGACAAGTTTCCGGGCATTTGCCCCCAGTAATTCCACAAAGTCGGGATTGGCCTGGCATTGCCTGACAGCATTGATAAATTCTTCTTTATTTTCGGCGATCAGTATGTTCTTTCTGTCTGTGTAGTCAATGCCTTCTGCGCCAATACTGGTAGTTATAATGGCTTTGCCGGCCCGCATGCCTTCGATGATTTTAATGCGTATTCCGCTGCCTGAAAAAAGCGGGACAACCATAATGCCGTGCGATTGCATATACACGGCAGCATCCTCAACCTCCCCGTCCACAAAAAGTCCGGGCATCTTCAGTTTTTCCAGCCATTCAGGCATGGCCCTGCCGGCCAGGTGAAGGGTTAATGAGGGGAAATGGTTATGCAGCTCAGGCCACACCTTTTTAACAAACCAGCGTATCCCTTCCAGATTTGGCTGCCAGTTCATGGAGCCCAGGTGAAAAAGACCGGTACTGCTGCTGTTGCTTGTACTGCTTTCTGCATCCGGCGGGGCGCCCGGCTTAATCCCGAAAGGGATATCGGTTACAGGAACTCCCTGCGCCTGGCTGCGAAACCACAAAGCATCTTTGGCGGTGATGGCAACTATTCCGTGAAGGGTTGAGAGTGTGGAAAGTTCGTATTCCCTGAGTGTTCCGGCCAGGTGACGAAGATAAAATCTTTTTACCGGATTCAGGCAGTTATCTGCCATACGCTGCCATATCAGGTGCTCGATGTTGTGGGCCCTCAGTATCAGCCTCGCATTTGAAAAGGATCTTATCAGCGGAATATAGGGGGTTGTGAAAAGCGTTTCAAACTGAATGATGTCAAATTTTTCATTTCTTAAGATGTCTTTCAGCGTTCTGGCAAAAGCCGGCGAAATAAATCTTTCCATATGGTATGATTTGCCACTGAGGAAGCATTTAAGCGCGGGCAGCCATTTCACGGAAAGGTCGAGATAAACGGTTTCTATCCGTGTTTTATCGCGGTAATCCCGGGGAATCCGGTCAGGGTCAACGCTGTATTTATTGCTGTTAATTGCAAGAATTTTAACTGTATGCCCTGCGTCCACCAGCCCTTCGGCCATGGCATTCATAGCGATGGGCCCTCCTTCGAGCGGAGGCCATGGAGATTTATTGCAGAGCATCAGGATATTCATCGGGGAGTGGAATTGTTTTCAGGCGCTTTTTTTCTGTTTTGCTTACGGGATATGTTCAATAGCCTTTTCCATGCATCAAGGTCGAGCAGGGGGGAGTCGGTGGTTGCCTTGACGGTGAGAATAATGCCCAGCGGAAGAAGTACCACCGAGGATAACCACATGCCGGTGAGCGGATCCATGGTTCCGGCTTTGACCGATTTTTCGCCGGTCATGGAAATCACATGGTAGATAACGAAAAAGACCACTGAGATTACCAGTGGGAGTCCCAGCCCGCCTTTCCGGATAATGGCCCCCAACGGAGCCCCGATAAAAAACAGGACCAGACAGGCAATGGAAAGGGTGAACTTCCGGTGCCACTCCACCTGATGTTTTCTGATCAGCACCATCCTCGCCTCGATGTCGGCTTTATTAAACTCAATGTTGCTCCGGGTGTTTCTGGCCGCATTCAGGGCCAGGTCGTAAGCCTGAAGTGTCTCAGTCCTGTCGAGCCCGCGCAGGGCCGGCAACCTGTCAGGAGGCTTCAGGGTGTCAGGTATGCGGTGCATGCGCGCCAAGTCAATCTGGTTGTTGAAAAAATAACTGATTTCCGTTGATCTCTGCAGACCGGATAAGCGAAGCCCGGTTTCCCGTAAAAGCGAATCCTCTGCCTGAGTAAGTTGTTTCAGATTGAGCATCTGATAATGGTTCCTGAAAAGCTCCTCGTTTGTCCGCATCATCTTGAAATCCGACAGGTCGAAGCGCCTGTATTGTTCAGCAAAATAGGTGCGCTGAAAAGGCCTGTTCTTTTCATTCCTGCGATCAGTCTTTTCATCATAGTTATAACCGTTGTAAAGCGTCAGGTCGAGGGTGGCCCCGTCCGCACTCTGTTCCATTCGCCCCCATTCTGCCCGTGTAACCGTGCTATTGCCCATGCGCGATGTATGGTCATAAATCATAATATCCCGGATGGTGACCCCGTCTTTGTCTTTTTTTCCTATCCGCATGGTGTAGCCTTCTATCCCGTTGTAGAAAATGCCTTCGCGGATGTTGAGCGCCAGTTTTTGCTGCCTGACGTCATATAGAATGGATTTGAACTTCAGATTGGTAACGGGTAATACATTGTTTGAAAAAACAAAAGCAAATATGCTGATCAGAACGGAGAGGACCACCAGTGGTTTCATCACCGTCCGCAGACTTATACCCGCCGACTTGATGGCAACCAGTTCATAACGCTCTCCCAGGTTTCCGAAGGTCATCAGCGAAGATAAAAGAATTGCCAGGGGGAGCGCCAGCGGCACAAAGGTGGTGGATGCGTAAAAAAGCAGCTCGCCGATCACCTGCCATTGAAGACCTTTGCCAACAAGGTCGTCGATGTATTTCCACAGAAATTGCATGACCAGAATGAACAGGGCAATGAAAAAGGTAAGGATCAGCGGGCCCAGGTAGGACCGGAGTATCAGAATATAAAGTTTCTTCACTACAAGCGGCTGTTTCTTGCAAAAGTAAGGAATTGTGTTATTATATCGTAAAAACTCCCGAAATCGTATAGCGTGAGCAATTTCGTTATCAGATGTACAGGAATTATCTTTGTGACTTGCCGAAAAAAAGTTGCCACAAAATCTCCAAAACACCAAAACACACCAAAGATATTTTATTCGCTTTTTCTGAAGAACCGGATCATCTGCGAGCCTGCTTGTATATTTTGCTCCACTGAAAATATAAAAATCCGGGGCCTTGCTTAGCTGTGGGGTTAATGTAACAAACTCCGGTTATAAAAATAGAGAAATGAAGACTAAATCGCTGTTAACAAAGATTTCAATAGCCCGGAATAAAACTGGTTGCCAGGTGATCCGTTATGAATCATCTTCAAAAAGAATCAGGGTATCATTAAAATCAAAACAACAGCAAGAGTTAATTCAGTTGTGCCGCACAGGTATTCAGACTCAAGAAACTAAAAATATTGTCACATAATTCTGATGAACTTCAGTGCCGGAAATATTAGCATGAGTATATGGAATTTAGTCAATTAACTTGCTACTTAATCCGGGGATAATCTATTTTTCATATTTGGTGTTGTTTGGTGCTTTTGTGTTTTTGTGGCATAAACAAAAAGCTCACCATTTAATATCCAGCCCTTATTGAATAGCCCATCGTATGCAATAATTATCCGCCGGGGAGTGTGGATTTTCAATTCTCCTTACCTTTGCCTGTTCCTAACGATCAAACTTTCCTGCCATGGTTCTGAAAGAAGTTACCGATAAATCAACAGCCCGGATTTTTCTGGATGTTGCAAGAGATATCTACAAGGGTGATGAAAACTGGATTTGTCCGCTTGATAATATGGTTGAAGCGGTGTTTGACCCCGGGGTAAATGTTTTTTTTGCCCATGGCGAAGCCGTCCGGTGGATACTGTATGATGATCGCAACAAGGCGATAGGCAGGGTAGCAGCATTCATCAACCGGAAAAAGGCTTTCAATTTTGACCAGCCGACCGGTGGGATGGGCTTTTTTGAGTGTATCAACAACAAGGAAGCGGCGTTCCTTTTATTTGATACCTGCAAGGCCTGGCTGAGGCAAAAAGGCATGGAGGCAATGGACGGACCCATTAACTTCGGAGAGAACGATAACTTCTGGGGGCTGCTGGTCGAAGGATTTATGCCGCCAAGTTTCGGGATGAATTATCACCATCCTTACTACAAGGACTTTTTTGAAAGTTATGGTTTCAGACCTTACTTTGAGCAGGTAACCAATCACCTTGATATCACAAAGCCTTTTCCGGAGCGATTCTGGAAAATCGCCGACTGGGTCAGGCAAAAGCCGGGATACAGCTTCCGGCATTTTACCTGGAAAGACAGTGAACAGTTTATCCGTGATTTTAAGACCATCTACGATGACGGATGGCAGTTTCATGAAAATTTTACCCCTATCAATCCCGATGATCTCCGCAAAGCCCTTAATGAGATGAAGCCCATTATGGATGAGGAGTTTATCTGGTATGCCTATGTGGATGACAACCCCGCAGCTTTTCTGGTTATGATTCCCGATGCGAACCAGATTTTCAGGCATCTCAACGGGAAACTCAACCTGTGGGGAAAGATGAAATTCTGGTACTACAGCAAACGGAATATTTTCACCCGGACCCGCATTACTGTTATGGGTGTGCGGCCAAAGTATCAGAAATCTGGCATTGAGTCGGCCATTTTCTGGCATATGGAAAAGGTGATGAACAAGCGCCCCGGATATAAAGAGGTTGAGTTGTCGTGGGTCGGAGATTTCAATCCCAAAATGAAACAATTGCATGAAGCCGTGGGGTCGCATTTTGCCAAACGGCATATTACCTACCGGTATCTGTTCAATGCCCCCGGCCGGAGCCAGAAAGCCACGGTAATACCAATGGATACGCGGCAGCATGCTGAATAAGTCAGATTAAACAGCCGGCTTTGACCCGTCATTGTTTCCGGATCTTTTAAGTACCTGATAGTTGATTAACCCGCAATAAGTCATGGCCGGCTGCGTTTACAGCTGAAAAGCCTATTAATTTGCTGACAGATGAAGTTTATTACACGTAAGAGAATAATTGAAGCCGGAGTATTGATTGTTGTTGCCATATTGCTGACTTTTACACTGGATTACTATATGTCGGCCCTGCGTAAAGCGCCGGAACCGGAGAATATTTACGAACCGGAACCCAGAATTGAATACGGCATTGTCGTTGATTCCTTTTATATTGTTAAGGATGTGGTCAGGGCAGGGGAAAACCTTTCTGCGATTCTGAATAAATATGGCGTCGGGGCAGTATCCATCGAAAAACTGGTAAGGAAATCTTCAGGTGTTTTTGATGTGCGGCGCATAAGGTCAGGCAACAAGTACACGGTTTTATGTACCAATGACTCCCTCAGGCGGGCTGAATATTTTATTTATGAGCATAGCCCGACGAAATACGTTGTTTTTGAAACCGGCGATTCCCTGCATATCCATACGGGAGAAAAGGAGGTGCAGGTTAAATTGAGATCTGCCTCCGGAACCATAAGTTCTTCGTTATGGAATGCCATGACTGAAGCAGGGGCAAGTCCGAATCTCACCGTTTCCCTCTCGGAAATCTATGCCTGGAGTATTGATTTCTATGCCATTCAGCCGGGAGATAATTTTACCGTTTTCTATGAAGAACTCCAGGTGGAAGGTGAACAGATCGGGCTGGGCAATATTATTTCGGCGCGATTCTTCCACGGTGGGAAGGATAATTTTGCCTTCCGCTTTGTACAGGATGGAACGGCAGATTACTTTGATGATAAAGGACAAAGTCTCCGGAAGGCTTTTTTGAAGGCGCCGCTGAAATTCTCACGTATATCCTCACATTTTTCCAACAGCAGGCTGCATCCCGTGCTTCGCATCCGCCGGCCCCACCATGGAGTAGATTATGCCGCGCCCAAAGGTACTCCGGTTCACAGTGTGGGCAACGGAACGGTTACCGATGTACGTTACGCGGGTGGTGCCGGCCGTATGGTGAAAATCAAGCACAATGCCACCTATTCCACGGCCTATCTTCACCTTAGCGGATATGGACCTGGTATCAAAGCTGGGGCAAGGGTGCAGCAGGGACAGGTGATCGGGTATGTCGGAAGCTCGGGTTTGTCCACCGGCCCGCACCTGGATTTCCGGTTTTACAAAAACGGAACCCCTGTCGATCCGCTGAAAGTGGAATCCCCTCCGGCACTACCGGTTAAGAAAGAGCTGATGGACAGTTTTAATCTTTACCGGCTCAGCCTTACCCGGCAGCTTGATTCACTGAATATGCCGGTCAGACAAACGGTAATGCCGCTGTAAGCCATTTTAAACGAAACCTGTAAATGCGTCCTTTCCCGTCAGCAACTGTTGATATTGTCGGGAGGTTTGCAAACCGAGGAGTATGGAGCGGTGCAAATACACGGACGAGGACGTCCGCGCCATCCGGTGTGAAAAAGCCGCAAGCAACTGCAACATCAACATCAAAATCTGAGATCTCACTCCCCATGCGTGGTTTTGAATGCACGGCCGTGGACGTCCGCGCCAACAATAACCTGACCTAACAAGTTTTCTTC
>DJGZ01000084.1:0-27394 GCA_002433025.1 Bacteroidales bacterium UBA5833 | reverse complement strand
CAAGTTTTCTTCCAACTTGTTAGGTCTTCTTAACTCTGTAGCGAAAATGGACGTTCGCGCCAACTTGGGTAAAAAAAAGGCTGCACCCCGGTGCAGCCTTTTAAAGGATTATATGGTAAGCTTACTTAACCATCATTTTGCGGGTAGTGCGCTCGCCGTTGGCAATTACTGAGTAGGTATAGATACCCGACTTCAGGCTGGCAGCGTTGATCTGGAAAGTATGGGTTCCTTCGCCAAGGTTGCGGGCGGGAATTTCATAAACTTTCTGTCCAACGATGTTGTAAACTTCGAGGCTTACTTTGGCTGATTTTGCCAGGCTTACTTCAACCTGTGAAACGCCGCTGAAAGGATTCGGGAAGTTCTGAGAAACACCGGCAACGGTGTTTTCAATTTTGCTTACACCAGGATTAACGAATTCAGAATTATTGAACATGAAGTCCTTGATGTACTTGTACTGTACAGGAAGTCCGGGATCGGTCGGATCCATATCCTGATAAGCGAAAGGAACGATGTAGTTGTCGCCGTCAACAAATGCATAGTATGAAGCGGTTCCCATATAGGCCTGCAGCCATGCATCGGAGAGGAAGGTTACATTAACAACCGGGGTGTATTTGTTTTCCTGGGGATCCCAGCCAACGCAGAAAATATCCGGCTGGAGGTTGTCAGTCTGTCCTTCAAAGTCGGTATCCAGCCATGAGAAGAACACCTTGCTTCCGTCATAGGTAACGGTAGCCTGTGAGCGGTTGTCTTCAGAAACATCACCCCACTCGCCGCGGAAGGTTTTCAGGTTGGTGCCCAGTTTCTGTCCGAGCCATGTTTCGCCGCCATCCTGTGAGAAGATGTTATAGGAAGCGAAGAATCCGCTGGCTGAAACAATTGAGTAAGCAGTTGAAGCTGCAACACCCACAACTACGGAAATAACCGGGTTGCCATACATATCAACAACGAGGTCACTGGTGAAAGCGGTTGTATAACCAATCTCATCGCGTGCAGGTACCGGAGCCTCGAAAAGCTCGGCAATCTGGTCGTCGGTCAGCAGGTCGTTTACAATGCCGGGGATTCCGTCAGGACCACCCAGGGGTACAGTGATAGGATTTTCGTCCCAGGTTAAACCACCATCAGTAGTTTTGTAAAGAATGGGATAGAAAGCGGCACCTGTGATAAACGGGTCTTGTCCGTTGTCACTCAGGGTAAGGATATATCCGGTCATTCCGTCGGGTGCGAAAGCAATCCTGGAGTCAGCAATGGAAGTACCATAAGCCACAACCGGTGCGTAGAACCTTGACTGCTCATATTCAAACACAGCAGTTTCAGCATTGAAAACGCCCCTGGTAATAATAAGGGTGTCAACATACTGGTTGCCAAGTCCACCGATGAGAGAAGGATCAACAACAAAGATGTCGCCGGTAACCGGGTTGATGGTCATTGCGTCCGGAACATTCTGCCTGATCGGAGGAACTGAAGGCCAGCTGATCTGAGATGTGGCTGATCCGTCAATTTTGGTGGTTGTTCCGCCATAGCCGCCCCAGCTGCCGGCAGTACCGTTACTTCCGTCGAGCAGAGGGAAGAAAGCGGAAACATACGCATCATTGGGGTTGGTGTTTCCTGCAGGGTTGTAAATTACACCCTGGGGATACCGTGCATTGGCGCCGGGAGCAATGGTCGGGTTGTAAATCTGGATATTGTTGGTCCAGGTATTTCCACCGTCTTTTGAGATATCATACGCACCATAACCCGATCCGGGGGGGATCAGCATACGGTGGAAGAAGGCTACTGAGTTGGTAATCGGGTCTGCCCAAAGCGCGGTACGGCCACCATTGTAAAGGCCGAATGCGTTAGCAGAACCTCCAAGATCAACAATAGAGATGTCAGCAGTGCCTTTAACGGCAGGCCTGGTGATGGCAGTAACCACGGAAGGAGTTTTTACGATGCTTTCTTCATCAATGTTTTTAACCTGATAAGAAACTGACGGAACGTCAGATTTAACTTTTACCGGGCTTTTCTGAGCAAACAGGCCGGCACTGATGCAAACAGCAGTCGCAATAAGTAGCAGTTTTTTCATAAGCATTATTTTTTAGGGTGAAACAAAATTTTCTTCTTTCAATTGCAAAACTAATAATTATTCAACATGAAAAACAATGAAAAACCAAAATTTATTTGGAATTTTCATCATTTGCGGGAGGCTTCACGAAGGCGTCTGCCTCAGGTATGTTGGTTTTCAGGTTAATGGGCGACGGGCGCTCTAAAAGATATTTGGGGATTTCAGGTGGTTCTGCCCGCCCGGCGCAACTTTCCTAATCCTGCTAATCGTGTTTCAGGCCCTGTTGTTAAGTTTGTCTGTGGTGAACCCGCGTCCTGCTTCCAGGGCGTCGAGGTTAACCTGTATCACGTCTTCCCCTTTTTTACGGAATAACGAACGTATCGCATCCTGTAACGATGCGTATTCAATATCCAGGAATGGGGAGGCAGCGCCGAGGATGACCATATTGGCCGATTTCGGGGATCCCATCTGCCTGGCGATTTCATCGGCATCCAGCGCGATATGGCGGGGCTGGGCTTCAATTTCTGCCATCAGTTTATCCATTTCCGGATAATTCCGGATGTTGATATAGGGTTTGGTGTTGGTCACCAGCCAGCCTTCAGGCGAAAGCATGGGCAGATAACGGAGCGATTCCATGGGCTCAACGGAAATAATCATATCGGCTTTGCCCTGCGGGATCAGATCGGAAGCGATTTCCCTGTCCGAGATCCGGAGGTTCGACTGCACATCTCCGCCACGCTGACTCATCCCATGTACCTCAGCCTGTTTGAGAAACAATCCCGTGCTGAGCGCTGCGGTTCCTATGGTGGCTGCAATCGATAAAATTCCCTGTCCGCCGACGCCGGCGAGTATAATGTCTTTTTTCATGGTTATGCCTGTGCTTTGCTTGTTTCCTGTTTTTTCTTTTCTTCCCTGAGCCGTCTGGCAGCCGTCTGAATACATTCCCTGCGGGGGATCACGACCGAAACGCCCGGATAGGCAATCTCTTCCATCATAATCCTGAGGTTTTCCTCATGGTGTTTCTGTAAAGGGTTGAGGATCCTGATGTGCTCTTTCTCCACACCAATGGCAAGGCAGATGTCTTCAATTTTACCAACAGCGGCTGAGTTTTGACCTCCTGTCATGGCTGTGGTAGCGTTGTCGAGGATCATCACGGTGATGGGCGATTTACTGATCACCGCGTCGAGCAGTCCGGTCATGCCCGAATGGGTAAAGGTTGAATCCCCGATAACAGCCACGGCGGGAACGAGACCGGCATCGGCAGCGCCTTTTGCCATGGTAATGGATGCGCCCATATCCACGCAGGAATTGATGGCATCAAAGGGTTCAAGGGCGCCGAGGGTATAGCAGCCGATGTCCGAGAATACCCTGCCTTTGCTCAGACTGGCAAGGGCTTCGTTGAGGGCATTGTAGCTGTATATATGCGGGCATCCCTTACAGAGTGACGGCGGCCGGCTGCTTACGATGGCCGGGATATCCCTTCCCCTGGTATCGGCAAGGCCCAGCGCACGGGCCACAATATTGGGGTTGAGCTCCCCGTCGCGGGGTACGGTGCCGTCAAGGCGGCCCTTCACGGGTTTGCCGTTGTTCATAAAACCACGGATCAGCTCTTCTGCTATCGGATAGCCGTCCTCGAGCACCAGCAGGCTGTCGCAGCTGTCATATAAATCCCTGACCATCTTTTCAGGTAGCGGATACTGGCCGATGCGCAGCACAGGATGCGGGACCTCATGCCCCGCGAAGTTTTCAACCAGATAGTTATAGGCAAGGCCGCAGGCGATGATGCCAATGCTCTTGTCCTTGTGGTCTGTCAGTTTGTTGAATGGCGATGTTTCGGAAGCTGAGATAAATGCCGCCTGGTTTGTGAGCAGATGTTTATATTGGCGGCGGGCATTGGCCGGCAAAAGAATAAACTGTCTCAGGTTTTCAGGGAGCCTGATCTCATTTTGTGTCCTGCTTTCCTTTAAGGCAACTCCTGAGCGGGAATGGGCCAGCCGCGTGGTGATGCGCAGCATAACCGGGATACCGTTTTTTTCACTCAGGTCAAAGCCATAATGAACCATATCGTAGGCTTCCTGCTGATTGCCGGGTTCAAGGATGGGAATCAGGGCAAACTTGCCGTAAAACCGGGAATCCTGTTCATTCTGCGATGAATGCATGGAGGGGTCATCGGCCGCGACAACAATCAATCCGCCGTTGGCGCCCGTGATGGCCGAATTTACAAAAGCGTCGGCTGCAACATTCAATCCCACGTGCTTCATGCATACCATGGCGCGTTTCCCGGCGTAAGACATGCCCAGGGCCGCTTCCATGGCGGTTTTTTCATTGGCTCCCCACGAAGCAACCACTTTGCCTGATTTTGCTTCCTTCGAGTGCATCACATACTCGGTGATCTCGGTGGAAGGGGTTCCGGGATAGGCATAAATCCCTGACAGGCCGGCATCGATGGCACCTTGTGCAATGGCCTCGTCTCCCAGTAATAATAACTTCTGCATAATATATTTAAGGTTTTGTTTTTTTTTCAACTGAAAAAATCAGAGGAATCTCTACGGGGCAAAACTATAAAAAATTGATAACATGCCGTTCAGGTAAAATTATCTGGAATTGTTTTAAATAATAGGGACGATCAGGTATTTTCATTGGCAGGTCAACCGTTCCGGCCATCCGGCAGCGGAGATGCCCGTATTGGGCGGATTCTGATTAAATTGTTCATGAAAACTGCTTCTGTCTTCGGCAAATGGCTTTTAACATGGCAATTCCTTTTTTTACGTGCTGGCATTAACTTCGCAATTTGCCTTAAGATATTTGCCACAAAATCTCAAAAACACAGAAATACACAATTCTTTCCTCTTATTCTGAGAACCTGAAAAACCGGATGCTGATTGTAGATGCAGCTATATTTTAAATCACCTTTTTCCGGATAAGATGAAGATAGAATTCGCCACAAAGCCCCCTTCCCCTCAAACCCAAGCAAGTCAAAATCATTCTGATCCCGCATTTTGCGGGAGCAGAATCTCCTAATTCGACCGGACGACATTGGGGATAACTGTCTTCTTATTAAATATTTTTGTGCTGTTCCGGGTTATGGAGTCCCGATGGCGATCGGGATGGCTAATAATCAGCACATCATTTAATGAATACCCTGCTGACATAAAGCGCGCAAAATCAGTATAATATAGTGCGGATGTAGAATGTACGGACAAATCGGCTAACTTTGAATCCTGAAATCTGATCGCATGAACTTCCTGGCACACCTGTATCTTTCGGACAATGATCCTGACATCATCATCGGTAATTTTATCGCCGATCATGTGAAAGGCAGGAAGATGGACCGTTACCGGGCCGGCATTCAGGACGGAATCAGGCTGCACCGGGCGATAGATACCTATACCGATACACACCTTGTTGTAAAGGATACCTTGGAGCACCTCCGGCCGGGCTTCAGGAAATATGCCGGAGTCGCCCTGGATATGTTTTTTGACCATTTTCTGGCTTCCGGATGGCCGGCCTGGTCGGCTGAGCCCCTGGAGGTGTTTACCGTCAGGATGTACAGGGTGTTGATGGGTTCTTTTGTAATTCTGCCGGCCAGGACGCGCACAATGCTTCCTTTTATGATGCAGCACAACTGGTTGCTGCATTACCGTGAAATTGAAGGGCTGAACCATGCGCTCAACGGTATGGCCCGACGTACGGTTTTCAGGTCGAACCTGGAAAACGCGGCGGGTGAACTGCAGGATAACTATGGATTTTACCGGGAGCGTTTTAACCTGTTTTTTCCTGATTTAAAGCAATATGCCGCAGATTATGTGCAAAATATGATACTTAACGGAGGGAGGCAAAACACCTGAACAGGTTAAAAAAAGAGGCCCCGGCCTGAGCCGGAGCCTCCGCACTGTTACAAAAAGCTGAGGTTTACACGAGTCCCTGGGCAAGCATGGCATCGGCAACTTTAACGAACCCGCCGATATTGGCGCCGTTCACATAGTTGATATAACCGTCAGCATCTTTTCCGAATTTTACACAGGTTTCATGAATATCGCACATAATCTGGTGCAGCTTGGCATCCACTTCTTCGCGCGACCAGGAGAGTCGCATGGAGTTCTGGGTCATTTCAAGGCCTGAAACGGCAACCCCACCGGCATTCGCGGCTTTACCGGGGCCATAGAGAATTTTATGTTTAAGAAATACTTCCACTGCTTCCGGAGTCGAAGGCATATTGGCTCCTTCCGAAACAACAAAACACCCGTTGGCAACCAATGCTTTGGCATCCTCTACGTTTACCTCATTCTGCGTGGCGCAGGGCAGGGCTACATCACACTTGATGCCCCAGGGCCGTTTACCTTCATAATATTCACAACCGTATTTATCGGCATATTCCTTGATCCGTCCCCGTTTCACATTCTTCAGGTTCATCAGGTAAGCAAGCTTTTCGGCATCAATGCCCTTGGGGTCATGAATGAAACCTGATGAATCGGAGAGTGTGACCACTTTTCCACCCAGCTGGGTCACTTTCTGCACCGCGAATTGCGCGACATTTCCCGATCCGGAAACGAGCACTGTTTTCCCTTTCAGGCTGTCATTTCTGGTTTTAAGCATCTCTTCGGCAAAATAGGTACAGCCGTACCCCGTGGCTTCGGGCCTGATCAGGCTGCCGCCCCATTCGCGGCCCTTGCCGGTAAGCACACCGGTAAATTCGTTGCGCAACCGCTTGTATTGGCCAAACAGGAATCCGATTTCACGGCCTCCCACGCCGATATCACCGGCTGGTACATCGGTGTCAGGGCCGATGTGGCGGAATAACTCAGTCATAAAACTCTGGGTAAACTTCATGACTTCATTGTCAGATTTACCTTTAGGATCGAAATCACTTCCGCCCTTGCCGCCGCCCATAGGCAACGTGGTAAGGCTGTTTTTAAATACCTGCTCGAAAGCAAGAAATTTCAAAATACCAAGGTTTACCGTGGGATGGAAACGCAAACCACCCTTGTAGGGGCCGATGGCACTGTTCATTTCGATCCGGAAGCCACGGTTTACCTGAACTTCGCCTTTGTCATCGAGCCAGGGAACCCTGAAAATAATGACCCTTTCGGGTTCTGCAATCCTTTCAAGAATTTTGGCAACCTTGTACTTGGGGTTTTCCTCAATGTAAGGAATAAGTGACTCCGCTACTTCATGTACTGCCTGGTGAAACTCTACTTCGCCGGGGTTTTTGGCAATGATTTTAGCCATAAAATCATTGACCATCTGATCGAATACATTAGCCATAGTAAATAGTTTTTTTTGAAAAGTTGAAGTGAATTAACGGGTCAATATTAAAGAAAGTAAATTGAATGAAAGCAAGTGTTTGGGCTGATTTCTCGGTGATTGTGCCGAAATTCAGTAATTTACGCAAAGATGGTGGGTAATTTACGGATATCAGCATGCAATACCCGGTTCAAAGGTCTGTTGGCCATCTGAGGATATGTAGCTGGGCCGGGACAGGAAATCTGCCTCTTAAAGCAAGCTGAGGGCAAGCCGGAAATGTCTCAGATTTCAATCAGATTGTTACGGATGGCAAATTTTACCATATCTACCGTGGTTTTGAGGTTGATCTTGCGCATGATATTGTTTTTATGCGACTCCACAGTCCGGATACTTACAAACAGCTTGTCGGCGATTTCCTGATTGGTATAGCTTTCGGCGTATAGTTTCAGCACTTCCATTTCGCGGTCGCTCAGGACGCCGGACGGCTGATTGCGCTGGGCGCTGCTGTTGCCCGGCTGGTTCAGGTACCGTTTGAGGATAATCTCGGAGATGGACTTGCTGTAATAATCGTAACCGTTGCGAATGGTAAGAATGGATTCTATCAGTTCATTGCGGTCGGCGTCCTTGCTCAGAAATCCTTTGGCCCCTGCTTTCAGGGTCCTGAGGATGAAACTTTCCTGGGCGGTCATGGCAAGGATAAGGATTTTAATCTGGGGATGTTCCCGCTGTATGATGCGGATCATTTCAATATCATGGTCGCCCGGCTCGTAGCAACTCAGCAGAATTACGTGTATTGGAAGGATTCTGAGCTTGATCAGCAGTTCCGAGAGGTTTCTTACGCAGCCCATCACGGTGATTTCGTGCGAATCGCTGAGCATGGATTTCAGCCCTTCACACATGATACGATGATCGTCAACAAGTATGACTTCAATTTTATTCACTGCTGTTGCTGCTTTAATGCCACGAAATTATAATTTTCTGATGAATTTTCAAGTTCCGGGATGGATCTGTCTGCCATTTTTGATAAAACATGGCTGGTTTGTATCTGAAATGCTTAATTTAGTGCATCGCAATTTTGAGGTTATGACTGACATTCCCGGGCAAAATCCCGATATACAGAAGCTGATGTATGAGCGCCGTGAGCGCTTGAAAGAACTGGCAGCCATCAATCAGACTACCCGGATACTTAAAGAGGGGAAGCCTGTTGAGGAGACGCTTCAGCAACTTGCCATGATTTTTCCGGATGCCTGGCAGTATCCCGCTTACACGGTCGTCAGAATTATCTTTGATGGCAGGGAATACAGATCTGTCGGGTTCAGGGAGAGCATCTGGGTGCAGCGGCAGCAGTTTGAGTCCATCAACGGGAAAAAGGGAAGTATAGAGGTTTTCTACACCCGCGAATTTGTTGAGGCCGACGAAGGACCTTTTCTGATTGAAGAGCGGCATCTGATCGGGAACCTGGCAAATATGATCACCGGATACCTGAACAGCCAGGAGGCAAAAATGCTGCTGCGCCATACCCTGGTGCAACAAAAAATCGCCCAGGCAGCGGAGGATAAAAAAATCCCCCAGGTTACCAGCAGGCAGTTGTTGCAGAAGTTCCTGAATAAAAGCAATTACGACCGGGATGTCTATCATGACCTGATGCCATTTAAAGTGAAGGAAATCCTGCTTGTGGCCAATCTGTATGACGCTTACAGCATCGAAAAAGAAGGAAGGTTTTCAGAGCATGTGCTTGGGGAATACCATCAGCTGAATCTTACCTCAATGCCCAGGATTACCGGGGTCTCGAGTGAAGAAGAGGTCTTCGTTCAGTTGCAGTCCAAGCATTTCGACCTGATTATTTTTATGGTAGGTGTTGAGAAAAAGCAACCCCTGCTGCTTGCCGAAAAAGTTAAGGATGAGTTTCCCTATATACCCATTTTCCTGTTGCTCAATAATAATAACGATCTTTCCTATTACACAGAGCAACCGCTGACGCGTTTTGTTGACCGCATATTTGTCTGGAATGGTGAATCCAAGGTGTTTTTCGCCATGATCAAACTGATCGAAGATAAGATCAATGTAGAGAATGATACCAGGGTGGGCCTGGTAAGGGTGCTGCTGCTGGTGGAGGATTCTCCGCAGTATTATTCGCGCTATCTGCCCCTGTTGTATAGTATTGTGCTGGAACAAACAAGGCGTATCATTGAAGATGTGAGTACAGACGAACTTTACAAGGTATTGCGCATGCGGGCGCGCCCCAAACTTCTGCTGGCGTCAACTTACGAAGAAGCCCGCGAAGTCATTGACAAATATAAGGATTTTATGCTGTGCCTGATCACGGATGTGAAATACCCGAAGAATGGTAAAGCCGATGAAATGGCCGGTTTTGGCCTTGTGAAATATGCCCGGGGGGTGATAAAGGAGTTGCCCGTAATTATCCAGTCGCACAACATCGATAATGCAAAATATGCCTATGAACTGAAAACCACATATATCGATAAGAATTCCGAAACCCTGGTGCAGGATTTTAAAAGCTTTATTACGCATTATCTCGGATTTGGAAACTTCATTTATCGTGACAAGGAAGGGACTCAGATTGCCATAGCCCGGTCGCTCCGTGAGTTTGAGTCTTACCTCAGGATTATTCCTGAAGAATCGCTGATCTACCACGCGCGCAAGGATCATTTCTCTTTGTGGCTGATGGCCAGGGGCGAAATTCAGGTAGCAAAAATTATCAATCCTGCCAAGGTCAGCGATTTTGAAAGTCCGGCACAATTGCGGGCTTACCTGATCAGGGTAATTCAGCAGTTCAGGAATGAGCAGAATAAGGGGAAAGTTATCCCCTTCGAAGAGTCTGCCCTGCTTGACGAAAGCAATGTGGTGAGCCTCAGCTCCGGTTCTTTGGGGGGCAAAGGCCGTGGTTTGGCATTTATCAATACCCTGATCAATAATTACGATTTCGAGCAATTATTACCGAATATAAATATCCGTACCCCCAAGACCTCCATTATCGGGACGGATGAGTTTGAGTACTTTATTGACCGTAACAAATTGCACGACAAAGTGATGAATGGCCTTGATTATGAACAGGTCAAAAGGATTTTTGTAGAAGCTTCACTGACTGAAACCCTGATCAAACGGCTGCGCATTCTGCTGAAGTATATCACCAATCCGATTGCCATCCGGTCGTCAGGCCTGTTCGAAGACTCCCTGATGCAACCCTTCGCGGGTATTTTTGAGACCTACCTGCTGCCCAATAACGATCCGGACTTCAATATCCGGCTGAAGCAAGCCATGGATGCCATCAAACTGGTATATGCCTCGGTATATTCGAAGGTAGCCAGGGGGTACATCGAAGCCATTAACTACAAGCTGGAAGAGGAGAAAATGGCGGTTGTCATTCAGGAAGTCGTCGGCAACCGGTTTGAGGACTGTTATTATCCGCATATCAGCGGTGTAGCACAGTCGTACAACTATTATCCCTTTGCCCACATGAAGCCTGAAGAAGGATTTGCCGTGGCAGCGCTCGGGCTTGGAAAGCAGGTAGTGGAAGGCGGAAAAGCCTACCGTTTTTCTCCAAAGTATCCTACCACAGAAATCAATACCCCTGCTGATCAGTATAAAAATTCGCAGATAGACTTTTATGCCGTGGATCTTTCGAAGAAGGAGATCAACCTGATGGAAGGGGATACCGCCGGTTTAACAAAGCCCGACCTTGATGATGCCGAACGGCACGGAACACTCCGGCACCTTGCCTCTGTTTATGATGTGGATAATCACCGCATTGTCCCCGGTCTTACACAGCCCGGCCCCCGCATTATTAATTTTTCGAACATTCTGAAGTACAATTATATCCCTCTTGCCAAAACCATTGAAACCGTACTCGATGTGGTAAAAGAAGCCTTGGGGGCGCCGGTTGAAATTGAATTTGCCGTTGATCTGAACCGCGATAAGGAAATGAAAGCATCTTTTTACCTGTTGCAGATAAAACCATTGATCGGAAGTATGGAGGACTACAGTTTCGAGCCTGATCAGATTGATCCGGAAAAATTGCTGATGGTTTCTGAAAAGGGCATGGGAAACGGGTTGATCAGCGACATTGCTGATGTGATTTATATCGACACAAATGTGTTTGACAAGCGCAGGACGGTTGAAATGGCTGAGGAGGTGGAATCTCTCAATCAGGCATTTCGTGAATCCGGCCGCAAATACCTGCTGATCGGGCCGGGTCGTTGGGGGACGCGCGACCGCTGGATCGGCATTCCGGTGAACTGGCCCCAGATATCTTCGGCAGGGGTGATCGTGGAAACCAGCCTGGAAGGCTATCCGCTTGATGCGTCTTCTGGTTCCCATTTTTTTCACAATGTCACCTCCATGAATGTCGGTTACTTTTCGATTCTGCAGGAGCTTTCAGGCTCGTTCATCAGATGGGACATTCTTGATCAGCAGGAACTGGTGCAAAGAACCTCCCATTTCAAACATGTCAGGTTCAGGAAACCCCTGCAGATAAAAATGGATGGAAAAAAACGCATTGCAGCGGTGATCTGGGATAGTTGAAAATTGTTTTCAGCTGATATGGATACCGGACTGATCTTCCGGCAGGATCATGGAAATCGTTTCAAAGCAGGGAGTTTCGCTTATTTTGACATCATAAAAACCGGTAATAATGAACCACGAGACCGGATTTCTGGATTTAATCTTTTTAATATTAAGGGAATCAGGTTTATAGCACTTTTTTATCTGAGTTTTTCATCATGATTTTCAGATTTTTAATGTTGATGATTTTTTTTTGGAAACATGTTGTATAATTTGAAAAAAATTACGTCCTTTGCAGACCGAAATTAAAAACCTTCAGATAAAGTCAGTCATGTCAAGAATTTGTGAAATTACCGGTAAAGGAATGATGGTTGGAAACAAAGTTTCCCACTCCAATATAAAGACCAAACGCAGGTTTTATCCCAACCTGCAGGTGAAGAAGTTTTACATTCCCGAAGAAGATAGCTGGATCACCCTGAAGGTTTCCGCCGACGGCATCCGCCACATCAACAAAAAGGGGATTACTGCCTGCCTGAAAGAGGCACGCGAAAAGGGTTTCCTTGCCCGCTAAACCCAGGGATTATCTGAATGTATTACAGCCGTGCTGTTGTCTGATGGACAACAGCTTTTTTTTTATCCAATGTACAGGGACACCGGGCTGAGCAGCGCATGCGGAATAATAGTATATTTGCCGGTTACCATGAGAACTATCCTGACAGCCATTTTCTGCTATTTTTCTTTGACCGGCCTTCTTGCCCAGGTGCAGGAGTCCGATCTGGTTCAGTTTTCCGGGGTGGTGGTTACCGGCGACAGCATCAGGGCGGTGCCTTTTGTCAACATCAGGATAAAGGGGACTCACCGGGGCACGACCAGCGATCCTTACGGATTTTTTTCACTTGTTGCCCGGAAGGGCGATGTGATTCAGTTCTCGGCCGTTGGTTTTAAAAAGGGCAGTTATCATATTCCTGATACCCTTTCAGCCAGCCGGTATTCCCTAGTGCAAATTATGACCAATGATACTATTTTGCTGAAAGAAACCGTTATATATCCCTGGCCTACGCCTGAGCAGTTCAAGCAGGCATTTGTCTGGAACAAGATACCGGATGATGACCTTACCATTGCCCAAAAAAACCTGGACAAGATGGAGATGCGTGAGCGGGCCAGGGCAATGCCGATGGATGGCAGCATGAACTACCGCAACTATATGGATAACCAGGTAAGTAAACTATATTATCGCGGTCAGGCGCAGCCGATTCCCCTCTTTAATCCCTTTGCATGGGCCGAATTTATCAAAGCCTGGAAGCGGGGGGACTTTAAACGTAAAGAATGATATGCATCTACACTGCCATGCAATATAAGATACTCAAAAGAACCATGCGGTATTGTCTCGCATTTGCTTTAATGCTGCTCAATCTGTCGGCCAAGTCGCAGGAATACGCAGAGGTGCATGGGAAGATTACCGATGAAAGAAACCTGCCGCTCGCACTTGTCAATGTTTATATTCAGGGATTTCCCGGAGGCGCTGTTACCAGACCCGACGGAACATTCAGCCTGAAAATTCCTGCCAATCGTGAAATTACGCTGTTTATATCCTCAATAGGTTATGCTACTTTAACCTTCAAAGTAAAAGCAGAAGCAGGCAAAAGAATTGAACTGAACCGCAAACTGAAAGAGTCCGCCACACAACTGCCCGATTTTGTGGTTGAAGACCGGCAGATCAGGGCCACCAGCCTCAGCCCCATCGATCCGAAACTGGCCAATACGATCCCCAGTACAGCGGGGGGGATTGAAGCGCTGATCAAAACCATGCCGGGGGTTTCATCAAACAATGAACTGAGTTCACAATATTCGGTCAGGGGTGGGAATTACGACGAGAACCTGGTGTATGTGAATGATGTGGAGATTTATAAACCTTTCCTGGTAAGATCGGGACAGCAGGAAGGACTGAGCTTCCTGAACTCCGATCTTGTGGCTTCCATTCTATTCTCTGCCGGCGGTTTCGAGAGCCGCTACGGCGATAAAATGTCTTCGGTGCTTGATATCCGGTATAAACGCCCTTCCGAAACCTCCGGATCTGTAAGTGCCAGCTTGCTCGGGGCTTCCGTCCACCTTGAAGGGGCCTCCAAAGACCGCCGCTTTATGTATCTGATGGGTTTCAGGCAGAAATCAAATGCTTATGTCCTGAAGTCGCTTGAAACAAAGGGCGATTACAAGCCTTCATTCACCGACCTGCAGGGAATGCTGATGTTCGAGGTAAATCCGAAACTGGAGTTTTCATTACTCGGAAACTACGCCCGGAATGCCTATAACCTGGAGCCGTCCGACCGGACCACGAGTTTCGGAACCATCAACGAAGCGCTTCAGCTCCGCGTTTATTTCGATGGCAAAGAAGCAGACCGTTTTGTCAATTACATGGGTGCTTTCACTACAACCTACCGGCCTGTGAAAGATATCTCCCTGAAGTTTATCGTTTCTGCATTTCAAACCATCGAGAGCGAGACATTCGACATTATGGGCCAGTACTGGATTGGCGAACTTGAAACCGATCAGGGCAGCGAAACATTCGGGCAGGCGCTTGAATCCAGGGGAGTGGGCACATACCTGAATCATGCAAGGAACTATCTGAACGCCACGGTAAGCACTGCGGAACATCGCGGTACCTGGCTGAAGCCGCATTCAACCCTAATGTGGGGGCTGAAGGCGCAGCATGAGGTGGTGACTGACCGGCTGAATGAGTGGATCATGAACGATTCGGCTGGATTTACTCTGCCATACAACGGAGGAGCCCCCGGAATGAGCGGGAACCAGGCTGACATTGAACTTCAGGATGTTCTCAGAACGACAATCAATCTTGAAACCAGCCGCTTCTCTGGTTTTGTGCAGCAATCATGGGAGATTGACAATGCAAAAGGCCAGTGGGGGATGAATGCCGGAGCCCGTTTCAGTTACTGGGACCTGAATAAGCAGTTGCTCTTCAGTCCAAGGGGAGCGGTTTCATTCAGGCCCTATTGGGAAACCGATATCCTGTTCCGTTTCTCATCCGGACTGTATTACCAGCCTCCTTTCTACCGTGAGCTTCGCGATATTAAAGGCAATATCAACCGCGACCTTAAGGCGCAAACCTCCCTGCATTTTGTGGCGGCATCCGACCTGAATTTCATTGCCTGGGGGCGGCCTTTCAAGTTTGTAGCCGAAGCATATTACAAATTCCTTGATAACCTGGTGCCGTATGATGTCGACAATGTCAGGATCAGGTATTTTGCCACCAACAGCGCAATGGGATATGCCACCGGTATTGATTTTAAAGTGAACGGAGAGTTTGTGAAAGGGGTGGAGTCGTGGGCCAGTCTTTCGCTGATGCGGACCCGCGAAGATATTGAAGGCGACTTTTATACCGGTTACTACAATGCTGCCGGCGAACGGATTATCCCGGGATACACCAGCGATGCCACAGTGGCTGACAGCATTACCACCGAGCGTGGTTTTATGCCCCGCCCCACCGATCAGCGCCTGAGTTTCGCCCTCTTTTTTCAGGATTACCTGCCCCGCAACCCGACCTACAAGATGCACCTCAACCTGCTTTTCGGCACAGGCCTGCCATACAGCCCCCCGGGTGTTGCGCGCGCCCGGAATGCCCAACGCATGCCCTCTTTCCGCAGGGTGGATATCGGATTTTCGAAGCAGATCATCGGTGAATCAGGCCGCTTCGGCCCCAATGAAATCAACCGGAAAGGATTACTCAGGCATATCCGCAATATATGGATCAGCGCCGAAGTACTGAACCTGCTGCAGGTGAACAATACCATTTCCTATATCTGGGTAAAGGATGTAAACAACCGGCAGTATGGCGTGCCCAATTATCTGACGCCCAGGCAGCTGAATGTGAAACTTTCGGTTGAGTTCTGAACCTTGGATTACAGTACCCATCGTCGGATTATTCCTTCAGGACCATATCGTGATTTCAGAGTCCGGAATACGGGCACTCCTTGCTTAACCGCTTTACGGACTGCTGATTAGTGTGTATTTTAATATCATTTATAATCTGTTATCATAATTTATCTGGCTCTGCTGAGCCATTGACAGGCATTCATTGATGAACAAATTTCCGCCTTTTGATGTTATTTATAATAAATCTAAATAATCATTTTTACTTTTAAATATTTCTGGAGGAAAACGAATGAAATTTGAATTTCCGGCACTGCCGTATGCTTATGATGCACTTGAGCCCCACATTGACAGGATGACGATGGAAATCCATCACACCAAACACCACAGGGCTTATTTCGATAAATTTATTGCTGCAATCCAGGGCACTGAACTGGAAAACATGAGCCTGGAAGAGATATTTTCTTCCATCAGCAAAGCTCCGGCTGCCGTTCGCAACAATGGCGGCGGTTTCTACAACCACAACCTTTTCTGGGAAATCCTGAGTCCGAAAGGCGGCGGATTGCCCGGGGGTAAACTTGCTGAGTCGATCAATAAGGATTTTGGTTCGTTTGAAGCATTTAAAACAAAATTCAACGATGCTGCCGCCAACCGTTTTGGCAGTGGCTGGGCCTGGCTGAGCTTGAAAGCTGATAAAAGCCTTTGCGTTTGCTCTTCGCCAAATCAGGACAATCCGCTGATGGATGTGCACGATTGCCCCGGACAACCGATCATGGGCCTGGATGTATGGGAACATGCATATTATCTGAAGTATCAGAACCGCAGACCCGATTATATCAATGCATTCTGGAGCCTGGTGAACTGGGACAAAGTAAGCGAAAACTACGAAAAAGCACTTTAGTACAAGACTTTTTCACTGATTGACTGTTTATAAGATGCCGGAAGTTTGTCCTTCCGGCATTTATTTTAATCAAAAACCTTATTATTATGAGAAATCTAATCAGTTCATTTGTCGTGCTGACCGTTGCATTACTGATCACTTCAGGCAGCTTCGCCCAGCAGCCTGACACTAAAAAGGGAGAAGCAAAGAAAGCCCAGACGCAGACAAAACCGGCGGTTGTTCCGCTCAGCACCACGGTTAAACCGGCAGCCGATGTAACTGCCCTGCAACCTGAAAAAGCCGGGAAACTATACGGCGGGTGGATGCTGCCAGCCGCAAAGCTTTCATTCCCCAGGCTTCCTTATGATTTGGATGCACTTGAGCCTGTTATAGATAAACTGACGGTTGAAATTCATTACGACCGTCATCACCGCGCTTACTACAATAATTTTATCAAGGCGGTTACCGGCACTGAAATGGAAAACATGAGCATTTTCGAAATTTTCAGCAAGATGTCGGAATTGCCGGTTCCGGTACGGAACAATGGCGGCGGTTTCTTCAACCACGTATTGTACTGGAACAACCTGTCACCCAAGGGTGGCGGTGAGCCTGGCGGAGAACTGGCAGAAGCAATTACCAAGTATTTCGGCAGTTTTGAGGCATTCAGGGCTAAATTTGATGAAGCAGCCAAAACAAGGTTCGGTTCCGGCTGGGCCTGGCTTTCAATTGATCCCGAAAAGGGGGAATTGTTTGTCAGCTCCACTGCCAATCAGGACAATCCGCTGATGAACACTGAATCCCGCAGGGGCTTCCCGATTCTTGGAATTGATGTGTGGGAGCATGCCTATTATCTCAGGTATCAGAACAAAAGAGCCGATTATGTTGAATCTTTCTGGAAAATTGTAAACTGGCAGGATGTTGAAGCCAACTACAAACAATTTTATGAAATGAAAGACAAACTGTTCAGGTAGTTTCTTCCGCAGAATGCCTCAGATGCGCATTTCCGGTAAATCAACTGCCTGTCACCAGTTCCCGGTCATTGGCCTGAGTTTTCACGCTGTTTTTACCCAATTGATTGAGCCCCGCGATTACGGGGCTTTTTATTAACCGCGAAGTTGAAGCCGGCAGTATTCCGGCCCAACGTCCTCCTTTGTGTCAGTGTTGAAAAAAATAAGGCAGCCCCGCAGGACTGCCTTACTATAAGATTGCTTTCAGATAACGGGATCAGAGTTTACGTTTTACTTCTACTTCCTCGTAACCTTCAATGATGTCCCTCACCTTGATATCATTAAAGTTTTCGATGTTCAGTCCGCATTCATAGCCGGCGGATACCTCTTTCACATCATCCTTAAAGCGTTTGAGTGAGCCGAGGTTACCGGTATATACCACAATGCCGTCGCGGATGATTCTGATCCTGGTGTTCCGGTGGATTTTACCGTCGAGCACCATACATCCTGCCACGGTACCAACCTTGGTGATTTTGAAGGTTTCCCTGACTTCGATATTGCAGACGATTTTTTCTTCAATATCGGGTGAGAGCATCCCCTCAATGGCCGCTTTGATTTCGTTGATGGCGGTGTAGATAATGGAATAGGTGCGGATGTCGATCTGCTCCTGTTCGGCCAGTTTACGGGCGCCCAGCGATGGACGCACCTGGAAACCAACGATTACGGCATTCGATGCGGAAGCCAGCAGTACATCACTTTCAGTAATGGCACCCACCGATTTATGGATGATATTGACCTGGACTTCCTGTGTGGAGAGTTTAAGCAATGAATCGGAGAGCGCTTCGACCGACCCGTCAACATCACCTTTGACAATGATGTTAAGTTCCTTAAAGTCACCAATGGCGATCCGGCGGCCGATTTCGTCGAGGGTAATGTGTTTTTGTGTACGGATGCCCTGTTCGCGCTGCAGTTGCTGACGTTTGGCCACAATATTCTTGGCTTCCCTTTCGTCGGTCATCACCTTGAATGTATCACCGGCCTGGGGGGCGGCATTCAGTCCGAGCAGCAGCAAAGGCGTACTTGGCCCGGCTTCTTTGATCGGCAGGTTACGCTCGTTGTACATTGCTTTGACCCTTCCGATGGTAGTTCCTGCCATTACAAGGTCGCCCTGCTTTAAGGTGCCTGTCTGAACCAGAATTTTTGCCACATAACCGCGGCCTTTGTCGAGGGAGGATTCAAGTATGGTGCCGCTGGCCAGTCTTGACGGATTGGCTTTCAGGTCGAGCATTTCTGCTTCGAGCAATACTTTTTCGAGCAACAGGTCAACGTTGAGTCCTTTTTTAGCCGATATTTCCTGGCTCTGATATTTACCGCCCCAGTCTTCCACCAGAATGTTGCGCTTCGAAAGTTCTTCCCTGATTTTTTCGGCGTTGGCGTTGGGTTTATCAATTTTGTTGATGGCAAATACAATGGGAACGCCGGCTGCCTGGGCATGGTTGATGGCCTCAACGGTCTGAGGCATAACGGTATCGTCGGCAGCAATCACAATGATTACGATATCAGTGATTTTTGCTCCTCTGGCACGCATGGCGGTAAATGCTTCGTGGCCGGGCGTGTCGAGGAAAGTGATCTTTTTCCCGCCTTCGAGTTTTACTTCATAAGCACCGATGTGCTGGGTGATTCCACCGGCTTCTCCGGCAATCACGTTTGTATGGCGGATATAGTCGAGCAGCGAAGTCTTCCCGTGGTCAACATGTCCCATAACCGTAACAATGGGTGCGCGGGGCAACAGATCTTCAGGCGCATCTTCTTCTTCCACTGCCGACATAGCTTCAACATCCTCAACACCAACAAATTTTACGGTATAACCAAACTCATCGGCTACCACCACAATGGTTTCAGCATCCAGGCGCTGATTGATAGAAACAAACAGGCCCAGCGAGAGGCATGTGGAAATAATCTGGGTCACCGGAACATCCATCAGGTTTGCGAGTTCGTTGGCTGTAACGAATTCTGCCACGGTGATTGTTTTCAGGTCCTCTTCGCGTTTCATTGCTTCTTCAGCCATCATCTGGCTGGCAATGCTTCGTTTCTCGCGGCGGTGTTTCGAAGTTTTGGATTTCCCTCCAGAACTGAGTCGCTGAAGGGTTTCCTTAATTTGTTTTTGGATATCTTCGGGTGAAAGCTCGGCTTTGGGGATATCACGACGCGCGCCCTTCCTGTCGCGTGAGGGCTTGCCCCTGGGCGCTCCGCCACCTTGCCCTGAAGGCGTTGGTGTGCTTCCGGTTGTGGTTTCTGCTCCTGGCGTATCTTCTCCTGCCTTTTTGATGCGTTTCCTTTTTTTCTTTTTCGACTTCATCGAGTCGTCGGATGAAGAAGCGACCGGTTTCTTGGGTTCCGGTTTGCGTGGCTCGGGAAGCTTCATCGAGCCAAGGATGGTTGGCCCTTCAAGCTTTCTGACTTCAGTTTTCAGGAAGTTGGATTCGCGCTCCACAACGGGAGGGGTTTCGATTACTTCAGGTTTTTCTTCAACGGCGGGAATTTCAGCAACTTCAGCAGCAGGTTGGGCAACGGGTTCTTCAGCAGCAGGTGTTGGAGTTACGGCAGCCGGAGTTTCAGCTTGCTTTTCTTCAACCACATCCTGCGCGGCTTCAGGGTGCTTTTCTTTCTTTCTGGTATCTTTTGATTTTCTTGAAGCTGGCCTGTGGAGGGAATCAAGATCCATTTTTCCAAGTACCTTCAGTTGTCCTGGTTGCTGATCGGCCGGTTCTGACAGAATTTCTTCAGCCGGGGTTTCCACTGCTGCTTCCGGTTTATGCACCGCTTCAACAGGTTCTGAAGGAGGTACCGGTGTCGTTTCTCTCGTTATTTCAACGGGGGGTGTTTCAGTAACATGCTTCTCTTCAGGTTTTTCAGTCTCCGAAACAACAGGTTGGGCAGGAACAACCGGTTCTGGTTCAGTTTTTACTTCAGGCGCAGGCTCATGCACAGCTTCTTTTTTCGGTGCAACAGGTTTTTCCTCCTTCACAGGCTGTGGCTTGCTGACTTTTTCAGGCTCCAGGGGCATGTTGCGGATGAAAAGTTCTTCGCGGGTAACTTCAGGCTCAAATTCTTCTTCTACCGCCTGACGCTTGTCCGAAATGGAGATTGTCTTGTGCTGGGTGTATTCGAGTTCAATCTTCTTTGAGACTTCCTTAACCGTCTTCTCCGACTGATACTCCTTCACCAGCAATGCGTAAGCCTCGGGCGTGAGTTTGGTGTTGGCATTATTGTCGATTTTGATTCCTTTTTTGTGAAGGAACTCGACAATGGTATTCATGCCCACATTAAACTCCTGCGCTGCCTTACCAAGTCTTGTGCTCTTACTTACTTCTGACATATTGTGATTTGCTGTTATGCTCCGCTTCCTGCTGCGGATATGCTGTAAAAATACGCTAATTATGTTATTCAAGTCCTGAGAGTTCCGTAAATTCCCGTGTTTTCCTGATTTTAACCGATTTCAGGGCTTATTCAAACTCTGCCCTCAGTATTCTGACCACCTCTTTGATGGTTTCTTCTTCAAGGTCGGTGCGGTTTACCAACTCATCAACGCTGAGGTCGAGTACACTGCGGGCAGTGTCACAGCCGATGGCTTTCAGCTCATCGATGATCCACTGATCGATTTCATCAGAGAATTCCTGAAGGTCAACATCTTCATTGTCAACATCAGAATCGCGGTATACATCAATCTCATAACCGGTAAGCCTGCTGGCCAGCTTGATATTGTAGCCGCCTTTGCCGATGGCCAGGGAAACCTGGTCGGGCTTCATGTAAACATCGGCGCGCTTCTCTCCTTCGTTGATGCTGATGGAGGAGATCTTGGCCGGGCTGAGGGCGCGGGTAATGTAAAGCGATGGATTGTTGGTGAAGTTGATTACGTCGATATTCTCGTTGCGCAACTCCCTGACGATCCCGTGAATACGGGATCCCTTCATCCCAACGCAGGCACCGACAGGGTCGATGCGGTCGTCGTAACTCTCAACGGCGATTTTGGCACGCTCGCCCGGAACCCGGACAATGTTGCGGATGGTGATCAGCCCGTCATACACCTCAGGCACTTCCGATTCGAACAACCGCTCGAGAAATGCCGGGGATGTGCGCGAAAGGACAATTACCGGGGTGTTGTTCCTCATATCCACTTTCGAAACCACCGCGCGGATGGTATCGCCCTTGCGGTAAAAGTCCGAAGGAATCTGCTCGGAACGGGGGAGTGTAAGCTCAATGTATTCATCGTCGAGCACCAGGATTTCTTTTTTCCATACCTGATAAACCTCTCCGGTAATAATCTCGCCGATCTTCTCCTTGTATTTTTTGAAGATGTTGTCTTTCTCGTATTCCTGGATCTTCGACATCAGGTTCTGACGGATGGTAAGGATTTCCCGCCTGCCAAAATCCATCAGCCTGATCTCTTCCGAAACTTCTTCGCCTACTTCAAAGTCCGGTTCAATTTTGATGGCTTCGGAATAGGCAATCTGTTTGTTTTCATCTTCAATATCCCCGTCCTCAACAATTTCACGATTGCGCCATATCTCAAGGTCTCCCTTGTCGATATTTACAATCACGTTAAAGTTCTCATCTGAGCCGTATTTTTTGATGAGCATATGCCTGAACACATCTTCGATGATGCGCATCATGGTTTCACGGTCGATGTTTTTGAACTCCTTGAATTCGGAGAAGGTTTCGACTAAATTGATATGTTCCATTTTCTTGAATTGTTCTTTAGAACAGATGATTTACTTGATTATTTGAAAGAGATGATCTCCTTTGTCTGTTTGATTTCGCTAAAGGGAATCTCCCGGGTTTCTTCAGTTTCAACTTTTTTAACTTTGGTTTTTCTGTAAACCGTGATTTTGTCTTTATCGGCTGCGGTAAGCTTCCCTTTGAAAACTGATCCGTCAGCCAGACTGACTTCGACTTCGCGTCCGATGTTTTTGACATATTGTCTCAGCAACCTATAAGGCTGATCGATGCCTGCCGAGGAGACGGTAAGGTCATAATCCTCAGTTTCACGACTGAATGCCGATTCAATGTGGCGTGTCACAGCCACACAATCATCTATGGTGATATGGGTATCGCTGTCGAGCAGCACGGTAATGCGGTTGCCGGCTTTTACCTTTACCTCAACCACGAATTTATCACTTTCGCCCAGCGCTTTTTCAACTTCACGCTGTATGTCTGATTTGTCTATCATACGCTGTTATTGTAATAAAAGAGGGGACAATGCAGTCCCCTCAACTTCGTTTCACCATTGAGTACGCGCAGCGAGCTACGCGCGGGGTGATTGTTTCCATCCGTTGTCCGACCAGGATTCGAACCTAGACCAAGAGAACCAAAATCTCTTGTGCTGCCTTTACACCATCGGACAGTTTCCCTTCAAAAAGGTGTGCAAAAATAGATATTTTTTTCCAAACGATAAAGAAATCGCCTGAATATTTAATATTTAAAAAGGCAATTCTCAATTTGATGTGTTTGAATCAGGAATAAGTAAAGTCCCGTTGGTGATAATTCTGTCTGTGGTTCAGCACACCATTATCATTGAAATCGATCTGCCCTGTGCAAATGCAATCTGAATTTTCAGTTATCCCGGCAGTTCTAATGAGTTAAAGTTCAATCTCCTAATGCATGCATTGGTTGAGCCGAAGTCCGGATCCAGACATCAGATTACCGGTGAAAAGTCAGAAAAATCTGCTTGCCTTACTCCGGGCTTCAGCCCGGGGAAACAGCAGAACCCCCGTCCAACCGGCTTTAGCCGAAAAGCCGGGAGATCAAAAACATGGGGACTTTTGGGCTTACCAGTTTTTACTTATGCCGGCGGCGCTTAAACTTTCGCCGCCTTTTGGGCTAAAGCCCCTGTGTTTATCGGCGCCTGATTCCCCCCGGCTCAGGCCGGGGGGTATAAACCGGAATTGAGTTTAAAACTAAACGGAGACAGGTTTCAGAATCAACGATTTTGCTGAAACTATGGTATGCACTATTATATTTATTGTAAGGCCCCTGTTTGAATGTTGCAGTCAGTCAGGCTTGACCTGAATGAAGTTTGAGCTTGACATTTGTAGTCAGGAACAGAAGGTTGAAGTGTTGTGGTTGTTATGATATTAAAAATTCAAAATACCCTTAGCCTCAACAAATAGTTAAAAATCTATTCAACAGTGATTCTTGCTGAATAACCAATGGCAATCTGAATAACCAATGGCAATCATTTTACGATTCTGCCAAATGAGCAGATAATGATGGCTGAATTGGGTTTAATGCTCCGGATACACCTGACTGCACTCCTGCCCGGGCCGCACGAATTTTCATTAAGTGGTGTTTAACATTATTTGTAGTTCTTTCTGCTTAAATAATTATTCCATAATCATTAACTTCGCACCGCCGGAAATGGCAGGAGTTTATAAGTGCCGGAGGTGGGTAATCAGCCTCGTGGTTTCATTTTTGTATTTTTCACAATGCATATTGCCTTATTTTAACATATATCTTTTTCGGATGAACAATTACAGGAAATTCAACAACATCATCGGCTGGGTCACTTTTGCCATTGCCCTTGTTGTGTACACCCTAACCCTTGAACCAACCGCAAGCTGGTGGGATTGTGGTGAGTATATTGCTACCGCTTTTAAACTTCAGGTGGGCCATCCTCCCGGAGCTCCGCTGTTTCAGATGGCAGGCCGTTTCTTTTCACTCTTTGCTTTCGGAAACAATGAGAATGTGGCCCTGATGGTGAATTTTATGTCAGGACTTGTCAGTGCATTTACCATATTATTTCTCTTTTGGACAATTACCCATCTCGCCAGGAAAGTGATCGTGAAAGACAATGCAATGTCAAATGCACAGCTTGCCGTTATTTTCGGCAGCGGACTGGTGGGCGCGCTGGCATATACGTTCTCTGACTCGTTTTGGTTTTCTGCTGTCGAAGGCGAGGTTTATGCCATGTCCTCTTTCTTTACAGCCGTGGTTTTCTGGGCCATCCTGAAATGGGAGGAAAATGCCGATGAAAAACACAGTATCCGCTGGATTGTACTGATCGCTTACCTGGTAGGTCTGTCCATCGGGGTTCACCTGCTGAACCTGCTGGCCATTCCGGCAATCGCGTTTGTATACTATTTCAAGAAGTACAAACCGACTACCAAGGGAATTTTTCTCACCGGCACTGTTTCTATCTTCCTGCTGGCTGCCATAATGTATATCATTATACCCTGGGTGGTTGACCTCTCCGCCAGATTTGAGCTTTTATTTGTAAATTCTTTTGGATTGCCTTTCAATTCCGGGACACTGGTTTATTTCGCACTGATTACGGCAGGGCTGGTTTTTGGTCTCAGATATACGCGCCGGAAAGGGAAACTGATTGCGAACACAGCGTTGCTGGCACTCACCTTTATTCTGATCGGTTATTCTTCTTTTCTGATGCTGGTAATCCGGGCCAATACGAACACCCCGATCAACGAAAACAATCCTGACGATGCCATCAGTCTGCTGTCTTATCTCAACCGTGAGCAATATGGCACATGGCCGCTATTCCAGGGGCAGTATTACAGTGCTCCGCTTGATCCGCAGGATCCCTATAAGGATGGCTCGCCGGTATATATCCGGGATAAAAAATCGGGGAAATATGTGATCACCGATGCCCGTAAAAATTCAATTCCGAACTACGATCCGAAATTCACCACGATTTTTCCGCGTATGTGGAGTTCGCAGGATAATCATGTCCGGGCTTATAAAAGCTGGGGAAAGATTCAGGGGATTCCCATAGCTGCCACCAATAACAGCGGGGAACCGGAAACCATCATCAGGCCGACTTTCGGAGAAAACATGCGTTTCCTCTTCCGTTATCAGCTTGGCCACATGTACTTCCGTTACTTTATGTGGAATTTTGCCGGCAGACAAAACGATGTAGAAGGGCATGGAGGGATCAGCAACGGCAACTGGATCAGCGGTATAAAATTCCTTGATGAAGCCAGGCTGGGAAAGCAAAGCGACCTGCCTCAGAGTATGCAAAGCCCCGCCCGTAATACCTATTATCTGCTGCCTTTGATTCTTGGCGTGGTGGGCATGCTTTACCACTTCAGCCGCAACTACAGGGACGGTTTGGTGGTGGCCCTGCTGTTTTTTATGACAGGCATCGCCATTGTGCTTTACCTGAATCAGACGCCATTTCAACCGAGGGAAAGGGATTATGCCTATGCGGGCTCGTTTTATGCTTTCGCGATCTGGATCGGGCTTGGTGTACTCTCACTCTATGAAGCGGTCACCAAAAGGCTGAAAGTAAGTCAGTTTGTGGTTGCCGGAGGAATAACAGCGGTTTGCCTGGTGCTTGTACCCGGAATCATGGCTGTAGAAAACTGGGATGACCATGACCGTTCCGGTAAATATCCGGCCCGCGATTTTGCCGCGAACTATCTGAATTCCTGTGCGCCCAACGCTGTACTGATTACCAATGGCGATAATGATACTTTTCCTTTGTGGTACGCCCAGGAGGTGGAAGGTATCCGTACAGATATCCGTGTTGTGAATTATATGCTTTCATCCGGCGACTGGTATGTACATCAGCTGGCGCGTAAAATCTACGACTCAGAACCACTCAGTTTTACCCTTACCCCTGAACAATACAATAAAGGGGTGAATGAATTTCTGCCTTATTTTAGTCGCGGCGAGGTTACTGACCGGGTGGAACTGAAAGACCTGATCGGTTTTATTGCTGATGAGTCGGCCCGTAGCAAAGTAACCCTTCAAAGCGGGGAGCGGATCAATTATTTCCCTACCAAAAAACTGAAATTAACGGTCGATTCGGTAAAGGCGGTAAGCAGCGGAGTAGTTCCTGCCTATATGGCCGACCGGATTGTACCGGTAATTGAATGGGACGTTAAGAGCAACTACCTCTATAAGAACGATCTGATGCTGATGGACTTCCTGGCTACCAGTAACTGGGAGCGTCCCTTGTACTTTGCAAGCCCCGGAAGTGTAAGCAAAGTGCTTGACATTGATAAGTACTGTCATCTTACCGGAATCGTTTATAAATTTATTCCGGTTCCTGCCGAGGATTATGTACCCGGACTGGGCGGTATTGATGCAGAAGCCTCTTATGACATTCTGATGAATAAATGCAAATGGGGTAACCTGAACCGGCCGGGGGTTTATGTGGATCGTGAAAGCTACCGCAACTCCATGATGCCGAAGCAGAATTACATGCGCCTGGCACAGGCGCTGCAGCGTAAAGGTAAGAATACCGAGGCCGTGGCTGTTGCGGACCGTTGCCTGGCTGAATTCCCGAACAATAAAATCACTTTTGACTATTACATGTTGCCGCTGGCCGAAGTTTACTATAAAGCCGGTGCCACTGAAAAAGCCAATGATTTTATCCGCACCATCGCCGGTATCTATATCGAGAACCTGAACTATTATAATTCAGTGGAACCTGCATTTGCATCCTATTACCATGAAGACAGTATGCAGGCATACGCTGTAATGTCGCGTGTGTGGGAATGGGCTGAAGCTTACGGACAACAGGCGCTGTTGGAAGAGTTCAAATCAAAGATGATGATTCCCGATGACCTGAAGGAAATATTCAAATAACTGACTTCTGTGTTTCTCTGAAATCTTCAAACGCCGGTTGTATACACAGCCGGCGTTTGATTTGATAACGGATTCAGATAGTAGTTTTCATTCCCCGCTGAATGCACATTCAGGATGCAGGTTTTTCCGGGTTTTGCTGAATGATTTGAAGCGGTGCTTAAGATCTAACTAAGGTTTTCCAGGTTAGCAACGATTCGCAGAGTCGGAAGGATGCATTGATTTAACAACATCCGCTGCCGGCCGGAACTATTAATCCGTAACTTTTCTTAG
>DJGZ01000057.1 GCA_002433025.1 Bacteroidales bacterium UBA5833 | reverse complement strand
ATTTTTAGACAGGATTTACAGGGTTTACAGGATGGATTTTGACTCTGATCGCGGAGTTTTTTAGACAGGATTCACAGGATTTACAGGATTTACAGGTTCATGAGGCCTGATTTTTACCAAGACTGGTTTTATTTCAGCGTTTCTTTATCTCTGTTTCCGGATTGATTGATTTCAGCACCTCAATAAATTCTTCCTGTTTTACCGGCGATATCATTACCGTTTCTTTGTTCCGGAAGCGCAGTTCCAGCCGTTTCAGTGACAGAGCAGGTGATGAGAGCGGATTGCTTGTCGGACGGATGCTTTGCAGTTCCTGAATATCAAACGTTTTTTTGTAGAGTAGCCCGCAGGTAACGGTTAGTCCGTTTACCGGATGGATGCGGTAATGGGTACGGAAATAAATCGACACCATAAAGACGATCAGCGGCAGCAACAGCAGTCCGATAAACCAGGGGTCCTGCAGCAGAAGCAGGATAAAAATCCCTATGGTAAGGAGGGTTGCCAGCGTGTACCATACCGAACGTTTGGAGCGGAAGAAAAAGGTTGCGTTCATTTTTCGAAAAATGACTTAATGCCTGCAACGATATAACCGGTTTCGTTTTCGTCAAGCCCGAAGAACAACGGCAGCCGGATCAGTGTGGATGCGTAGCGCCCGGCATAGGGAAGTTCACGGCCGTCATGTTTATTGCTGAAATAGGGAGAGGAATGAAGGCTAAGGTAATGAAAGACAGCATGAATGCCCAGCCCCGTCAGGTGGTTCAGCAAATGATCCCGTTCTGCCTGCGAACCGGTTGTGATGTAGAACAGATGGGCGTTGTGTGCGGCATAATCAGGCACGTAAGGCAGGCCGATATACCCTTTTTCTTCAAGCGGGCTGAGCAGATTCCGGTAGCGTTGCCAGATTTCCATCCGGTTTTGCTGGATGATGTCGAGGTGTTCGAGCTGGCCATACAGAAAGGCTGCGGTCAGTTCGTTGGGCAGGAATGAACTGCCAAGGCTTACCCATTCGTATTTCTCCACCTCCCCACGTGAAAATGCAGTACGGTTGGTTCCTTTTTCGCGCGCAATTTCGGCACGTTCTATGAGGGAAGCATCGTTCACCACCAGCATGCCCCCTTCGCCGGAGGTGATATTTTTGGTTTCATGAAACGAGAATGCGGCCAGGTGTCCGAACGACCCCAGGGGAAGGTCATTATAGAAAGCATCCACACACTGTGCAGCGTCTTCAACGACAAAAAGCCGGTGTTTCGCGGCAAGCGCCATGATGGCCTGCATATCGCAGGCAATGCCTCCGTAATGCACCGCCACGATGGCACGGGTTTTTTCATTAATCAAACCGGCAAGGGTGCCGGCATCAATATTGGGGTTCAGCGGGTTGCTGTCGGCAAACACTATTTTTGCTCCCCTCAGCGCGAATGCATTGGCCGTGGAGACGAATGTATAGGAAGGCATAATTACTTCATCTCCGGGAACGATGCCGAGTATCAAGGCTGCTAGTTCCAGTGCATCTGTACAACTGGTGGTAAGCAGGGCCTTGCGAAAACCGTAGCGCTCTTCCAAAAAACCCTGGCATAGCTGTGTGTAGCGCCCGTTACCGGCCAGGTGGCCGAGAATGGCGGCTTCGGAAAGATGATACGCTTCCCTGCCGGTGAAATGAGGCTTGTTGAAGGGAATTTTCATACCTCTTGTTTATTCCGCTAAAGTAGCCAAATATGATAAATGTTTTGCGGTATACCTGGTGATATCCTGAATTTCATCGTTGATTCCGGTGACAAGTGCAATTTGTCGATAAAATTAACTCCGATGTTCTAAAAAATGGTTTATGGTGTTATTTTTGCACAGGCCTCTGATATAATTCCCAAACCAAACACCTAAATCATTTTGCCATGAAATTCAAAGTTTTGACGCTTGCGCTCATGTTTATGGCTTCAGCAACATTTGCCCAGACTCAACCGGTAAAGCAGTCGACCAAAGAGACAGAAACCGCGAAGCCATCTGTAGTGGTAAAGCAGATGAAGCCCGCTGCTACGACCGGGACGGCAACGAAAGATCAGACCACCAAAGAGGTGGCTCCAAAGCCCGCGCCAAAAGTAACACCCGCAAATCAAAAAGAAGTCCCTCAGAAACAGCCGGCTAAAACAGTAACACCTTCCGGCCAGCAAGCTGCACCGCAAAAGCAGTCATCCAAAGAAACAACTCCTGTAACCCCCAAACCGGCTACTCCCGTAAAGGCTTCGGACGAGAAAAAATCACCGGTAACCACGCCCAAAGACATTACCGGATACTGGCTCACGGCCAACAAGGCGTCTATTATTCAATTTACCAAAGAGGGGGATGTTTATAACGGCAAGATCGTCTGGCTCCGCCAGCCCAACGATAAATCGGGCAAACCGGTGAAAGATGTGAATAACCCGAACAAAGCCAAAAGGAACAATCCTGTGCTTGGTACACAGATGGTTTACAACCTGAAGTACAATGCTGCCAAAAAGATTTATGAAGGCGGTAAGGCTTACCAGCCGCAGACGGGACGCACATTCGACTGCAAAGCGAAAGTTACGGGCGATGGAAATGTACTTGAGGTTACCGGCATCGCAGGGATGTCGATGATCAGCAAAACCCTTACCTGGTCAAGGACCAACGGCATCCCGGGCAAGGGCAGTCTGAAATAGGATACTACGTAGCATCCGCTGGATAATACAGCTGATATCATGCGCCTGACAAGCCGGTTCACCTCTGACAGGGATGATTTTCCGGCTTGCCAGGTTTCTTTTTTCGGGAGAAAGAATACAGGTGTTGATGATGCAAAATTCTGCCCCTCTGTTTACGCAGGAGTTGGTGTAAGAGATGCGGGCTACTTGTCCGTTTGAGGTTCGGTTTTAAGGCTTGATATGTGCCTGCATCTTTGCCCTGAATTTTTCGCTGATAATGTCGGCGCCCCGGGGATTCACATGATCTGCATTGAAAAACAGCTCAGGCTTCCCGCTCAGCGCTTCCCTGAAGTCAATCATTATGTAATTGCCGGTCTCTTCAGCGGCGATCCCTTCAATCTGCCGGTCTAGGTCATCCAGATCTACCAGTTTACTGGCGTGCATAAGGTACTCATCGGTGAGGGGCATCCTTACCAGTACGGGGGTGATGTCGTAATCCCGGCAGAGGCTGAGGATTTTCCGGAAATATGTTTCAGGGCCCTTGTCGGGCTTATTGCCATAGCCGGCGAGGTAGGAGGTGGCCCTTTCAAGCCCCAGCGCATTCCGGTCGGGCTCTCGGGCAAAATTGCGGTAATCGCGCGGAGGACGGTAACCGTTTTTTACCAGGCTGAAATCGGCATTGAGGAAGATTACCGACATGTAAATAAACTTATAGTTTCCGATATAAGCGCAGAAGCGGCCGGTAAACCATTTGATGTAATAGTCGTAATCTCCTGTTTCCCTGGCAAGGGCCGGATAATCCACATATTTGCGCCAGTACCCGTCAAATTTAAGGGTGTTCTCGGCCTTGGGGCTGAAGTTGGCAGGGTCCACGGAGAGCACGGCATATTCAGGGATTTTCCCTGTTTTCTCAAGGATGTATTTCAGCTTATAATAGGTCTGGGTGTATACCTCACCCGGCGATGCATAATTGAAACTGTTGCCGGTAATTTCCGGGTTGATCATGTCGTGGGAATTACCAAGCATCAGGAAAGTCAGGGTGTCGTTGTATTCCTCAAACTGCCTGTCCTGGTTCCGGTTCAGGCGGTGATAAATCATCGTGCGGTCATAAACAGCATTCAGCACTGCATTCACAGCCAGGGCCAACAGCAGATATATCAGCGCATTTCTGAAAAACTGTTTTTGTCTGTCCATCTTTAAAACTGAAAATAAAAGAATTCCTGTCGTGAAAATATCCCGAAAATCAGCAGGAAGAAAAGCATGGCCAGATAGGCCGCATACTTCACCGAAAGTGGACGGCGTATAAATTTCTCCTTAAAGCCGGGCCGGTCGGCCAACGCCTCAAAGCGCAGCATAAACACAATCAGGATCAGGCTGAGGATAAAATCGTTGTTTTGTAACATTTGCCTCAGGGCGATGCCGGTATTGCTGAAATCAGTAATATTTCCGATCAGGGCAAGGGTGGAGGCGAAGCTATGCTGTCCGAAGAAAAAGCCTGTGGCGCTGACCAGCAGAAATGTTGCCGCCTGGTTCAGTGTTTTAAGCAGGGCGGGGGCGGCCGACAGTCCGCTGAGGCGGTTGAACTTCTCCATCACAGGTCTGCTGATGTTGGCCATGGTCATGAACAGGCCGTGCAACAAGCCGAAGATCAGGAAATTCCAGTGTGCGCCATGCCAGAAACCCACCAGGGTGAAGGTAAGGATCAGGTTCAGGTTAAGGCGCCAGGCAGCTGTTTTGCCTTTGAACCTGGAAGGAAGTGAAAAGTAGACATAATCCCTGAGCCAGGTGGTGAGGGTGATGTGCCAGCGGTTCCAGAAATCGGCCACCGAGCGGGCTGAGAAAGGCCGGTTGAAGTTCCGGCTCAGCCTGAATCCCATCAGCCTGGCAGAACCAATGGCAATATCGGTATATCCCGAAAAATCAGCATAAACCTGGATAATCAGCAAGGGAAGTGCGATGGCTATCTGAATGCCGTGAAAGTATTCAGGTTGTCCGTATACCGGCTGCACCAGCATGGCGATGCGGTCGGCAATCACGATTTTTTTGAACATCCCCCAGAGAATCAGCCGCAGGCCCTGTGCGAAAGCAGCCGGATCAAAGGTATGTTGTTGCCGGAACTGCGGCATCAGGTTGCGCACCCTTTCGATGGGGCCTGCTACCAACTGGGGGAAAAAGGTTACATATAGGGCAAAAATCCCGGCGTGTTTTTCCGGTTTCGCGACTCCTCTGTATACGTCGATGACATACCCCAGCGTTTGAAAAGTGTAAAATGAAATCCCGACAGGGAGCAAAATGGCATAATACGGGATGTGTCCGGGAAGTCCCGTCAGATCTGACAATCCGGAAATCAGTCCGGTGAAAAAGCCCAGGTATTTGAAAGCGAACAGCATGCCAAGGTTGACAGTCAGGGCAACCCAGAGCCAGGGCTTCTTCCGTTTTTTTTCGGTATGGGCTGCCATGCCCAGGGCCGCAAAATACGAAACGGCGGTGGCGGTCATCAGCAGTAGCACATATTCTACCTTCCACATGGCGTAAAACAGGTAGCTTGCTGCCAGCAGCAATGTCCAGCGCCATTTGCCCGGAAGCGCATAATACATCGCCACGGTGAGCGGAAGAAATATCAGGTATCCGATGGAATTGAACAACATGTCGCCGGCGCATTATGCCGGACAAAAGTAGGGAAAATGCAGTTTTTCGGCGAATTAATTCCAAAATCGCCCATGCGGGAGGCAGGGAACTCCCGGATAAACACTTACGCGTCAATCTGAATTTTATGTTACTTTGCGGCTGAAAACGGAGATGCCCGGTTGCCGGGATCTGAATCCGGCGCTTTACTTAACCAGTGCATTATGAGTTCGCCCAAGAAGAAGAGCAAACCCCTGACATCCAAACCGGAAAAGAAGGAAAACACCCGATCGTGGGGCAATCTGCCTTACTGTCTTCTGATCACGGCATTTACATTTATTCTCTACGGAAATACCATCAGCAACCGGTACTCGCTCGACGATGTCTACGTAACCGGAAAGAACCCCCTCACCCAGCAGGGCATCAGGGCCATCCCTGCCATCTTCTCAACGTATTACATCAACCTGAATGCCGAGGAGGGTGGACAGCACAATTTCGGATACCGCCCGCTGGCCAAGGCCACTTTTGCCCTTGAATGGCAGTTTTTCGGAGAGAATCCCCACGTGAGCCATTTCATAAATGTCCTGCTTTATGCCCTTTCCGGAATCCTGCTGTTTATGCTGTTACGGCGGCTGCTCGGTAACTATCATGTGTTGTTTCCACTGCTTACCGTGATGTTGTTCCTGGCGCACCCTCTGCATACCGAAGTAGTGGCTAGCCTGAAGAACAGGGAGGAACTGCTCAGTTTTCTGGGAGCATTGCTGTCGTTGCGGTATTTTCTGAGGTTTTATGATACCGGAAAAAAGGTTCATATTTTTTGGGGAGCCTTGTTCTTTGGGCTGGGCTACCTGTCCAAAGCCAATGTAATGACTTTTCTGGCGGTGATTCCGCTGGTGTTTTACTTCTTTACGGATATCAGACCCCGTCAGGTATTGCTGATGCTGATTCCTGTGCTGCTGGTGCTGGCCGTTGCGGTAGCGTTGCCAAGGCTTTTCCTGGGCGAAACCACCCGTTCCCTGCAGTTTATCGAGAATCCTCTGCTTATGGGTGCCACCCTTGCCGAACGTCTGGGTACTTCCATGATGGTGATGCTGTTTTACCTGCAGAAACTGGTTTTCCCGCATCCTCTGGGATTTTACTATGGTTTTGATATGATTCCCGTTACCGGGCTTGCAAACCCGTTGGTATGGCTATCGCTGCTGATTCATTTGGGATTGCTTGGATTTGCATTATGGAAAATCAGGGAAAAGCACCTGCTTTCATTCGCCATACTTTTCTATCTGGTAAATATCTCATTGTTTTCCAACCTGATTGCACCGCCCACGGGAATTGTAGCCGAACGCTTTCTTTACATCGCTTCCCTGGGATTTGTGCTTACGCTGGTTTACGGCATCTTCAGGATTTTCGGGCCCTTAGTTGAATCAAAGCATGTTCCGGCCAAGGTGCGTAATTATGTTATTCTGATATCGGTTATCCTGGCAATCCCGGCTGCCGCCAAAACCATCGACCGCAACCGCGACTGGGAGGATGAGCTGACCCTTTATGCTGCGGATATGTCCTACCTGGAGCAATCAGCAAAAGCAAATTTTATCTACGCCACTAATCTGCGTTCGTCGGTTGTGGAAAGACTGAAATCGGGTGTGCCACGCAAGCAGATTATTCCTGATGCTCAAATATGCATCAGGCATTTTAAACAGGCAACCCGGGTGTATCCTGCCTATGCCGATGCCTGGAATAACCTGGGTGAATCATTTCTGCTACTGCTCAACGAGTCCGATTCGGCAATACAGTATTTTGAGAAAGCCGTGGAGCACAATCCGCAGTTTACGGCTGCATTTTACAATCTGGGTTACACTTATCAGGTGACTGATCAGCCCGAAAAGGCCATTCCGAATTACGAAAGGGCGCTGGAATTGCAACCATATGAAATCAAGGCCATGTCGAACCTTGCTTTGTTGTATCAGAAAACCGGACAAACCGAAAAGGCCGTTGCCCTGAATGAAGACATTATAACAATAGAGCCCGGTCTCGACCTGCCCTACATCAACCTGGGCACTTATGCCATGCGTGGCGGGGATGCCGCCAAAGCCCTGGAGTATTTTGAGCAGGCCATCCGGATCAATCCGAATAATTTTGAACTCAATATGCGGCTCCGGAATTACTTCCAGAAGGTTGGCGATTCCGTGAAAGCTGATTACTATCTTGACCTTGCGCGCCGTTCAGGACGGCCTCAACAATAGAACTGCCAATGCCCGAAATCACTGTTTATTATCAGCCTGAGCTTACCCTGCCCGATTTGCTGAAACGGGCCGCTGCTTTTCCGGAGCCATTGTATATCGGCTATATGGACGAGCAAGGGGAAATTGACAGACAAACATACGCTGAACTGCAGCGTGAAGCCACAACGCTGGCCTGCGGATTGCAGGCGCTTGGGATGCAGCCCTGCGACAAGGCCATCATTGCAACCCGGCAGAACCGGGAAACCATCACCCTGTTGTGGGCCTGCTTCCTGGCGGGGGTAGTACCTACGGTGCTCCAGCCGCCCCTTACCTTTTCGGGATACAACCCCGCCGTGGAGAAACTGAAAAATGTTTACCGGCAGTTCGGAGAACCTTATATATTTTTCAGTGAGGCAATGACTGAGGCTGATGGGCTTCCTGCTGAAAAAGTTAAACATGTCAATGATCTTGACTGTAGCGGAAACTTTGAAGCACCGCATCTGCAGTCCGGCGACCTGGCATTTGTGCAGTTTTCGTCGGGCAGCACGGGCGATCCCAAAGGCATTATGCTTACCCATCGCAACCTGATGGTAAATATGGATGCCATCCGGATCGGTCTTGATCTGCATTTCCCTGACCGCACCGGCAACTGGATGCCTTTGTTCCACGATATGGGGCTGATCGGGTACCATCTGGTACCACTTTATTGCTCCATTTATCAGTTTCACACCGAAACGATAGATTTTATAAAGAATCCCGGTTTGTGGCTTGATCTGATGAGCGGGTCCCGGATTAACGTTACCGGCTGTCCGAACTTCGGGCTGGCGCTGGTACTTCGCTATCTGAGCAGGAAAAAGACCCTGCCGGACTGGGACTTTTCTTCGATGAAGGCCATGCTCAACGGGGCAGAGCCGATTTCGGTGCAGATTATGAACGATTTTGTGGAGCGCCTGAAGCCCTTCGGGTTCAGGCCCGAAGCCATGATGCCGGTTTACGGGATGGCCGAAGCCACGCTGGCCATTTCATTTACACCCCTGATGCAGCCTTCGGTAATCACCGCCTTTGATGCGGTCAAACTCGATATGGAGGGCATGGCCGCGGAGGTACCGGTGGATGATCCGGGTGCCCGGCTGCTGTCGGGCGTGGGCATTGCCCTGAACGACACGTGGATCCGTATCACTGGTCATGACGACAGCCCGGTAGAGGACGGAATGACAGGCCACATTCAGTTGAAAGGACCCGGTATCACCGGAGGATATTACCAAAAACCCGATGCCACCCGGGCAGCTTTCTGCGGAGAATGGCTCCGCACAGGCGATATCGGTTTCTTTTATAAAGGCAACCTTTATGTGAGCGGCAGGCACAAAGACATTATTTTCAAAAACGGACGCAACTATTTTGCCAACGATCTGGAAACCATGGCCTGCACCGTCGACGAGATCAGTTATGGCAAGGTTTGTTTTGGTGGCACCACCAGCCGCGAAACGGGGCACGATAAGGTGATCGCTTTTCTGGCCGGTTCACCCGGTGAAAAGGCCACGGAGACCTTCAGGCAGTTGCGCAACCTGCTGCGGGCCAACCTGGGCATTACCATTGATGAACTTGTGATGGTTAAATCCAATGAAATTCCGAAAACATCAAGTGGTAAGTTGCAGCGCTATAAGCTGATGCAAAGGTATCTGGCCGGCGATTTTGCCGCGGTAACTTTAATGGCCGCCAATTTAAACGTATGACAACAAGTCCTGAAAACGTCCCTTTCTTTTTTATCATCGGCCGGCCGCGTTCGGGCACCACGCTGTTGCGCTCCATCTTCGACGCGCACCCCAATGTGGTAATTCCTTTTGAAAGCCCGGTAATTCTGAATCTGTACCGCAAGTACAAAAAAGTGAGAACCTGGGATATGACCGCCGTGGATAAACTCTATGCCGACCTGAGCAGGCAACCCTATTTCGAACGCTGGAGGGTGGAGAAAGAGGGGTTGAAGGAGCGGATACTCAGTCATCAGGGTGAAATCAGTTTTCACCTGCTGATAAGGCTGGTTTACCAGGGATACCAGTCGGTGTTCGACAAGGCTGAAACACTTTGGTTCGGCGATAAAAATCCGGTTTATTCCTTTTATGCCGACCGCCTGTTCAGGATGTTTCCGGACGCGAAATTCATACACATTACCCGGGATTACCGCGACAACCTGGTTTCGTTGCGAAAGGTAACCTTCGAAGCGCCCATTCCGGCCCTGATCGCCTATCGCTGGGTCAGGGCCAACAAGCTGATGGACAAAATTATCCGCAAAGCGCCTGATCAGGTACTCCGCCTGCGTTATGAGGACCTGGCCGCTGCCCCTGAGGAGAAAACCCGGGAAATCTGCAGCTTTCTGAATCTGGAGTTCTATCCGGAGCAGCTTGAATACCGGAAAAAGCTGGAAGGTGCCAAAGAGCGCGCCGCCGAATACCAGATCCGTAACCATGAGAGCCTGATGAAACCGGTAAACACGGGCCGCATTGCCATCTGGAAAGACGCGCTGACTCCGGCAGAGGTAAAGGTTATGGATATGGTTGCCGGTCGCAATGCAGACGAGCATGGTTATGAAAGGGAGTTCAGGGGTAGTTATCCGTTGCTGTGGCTCAGATCGTTGCCGGTGTTGGTGTACGCCCGTATGATGAACTCGGCCATGCGGCTGGGCAGTCTGTTGCCTTACGGACCGGCTTCATGGGTTTTTCTTAAATTGCAGGTGTTTTACAAGATATACCGCAAAGCTGCCACCCGAAAACCCGGCGGTTAATGCCTGCCGGTAAACCGCCTTACCATATATTTCCACCAGATGGCGTACATAATGGTCAGCACGGGATTGGTCAGGCGGATATACCATGAACGTTTTCTGCCTATCCATTCGAGGTTGCGGTTAAGGTTGCCCGGCTGATCCCCGAGCAGGTCCTCCAGCACAATGCGCCCGTAATTGTGATTGGTTCCGTAAACCCAGTAAGCAGCCTTGAAGTTTCCGGTCCGCCACAATGTTTTAAACATCATTTTACGGATATTATCCTTTTTGTAAAGCTTCATCCAGATGTCGCGCATGGTCTGCTGCAACTCTTCGCGGGTCATATGGTTGGTACCCATCGTGGCTTCCTTGAAGTGGTAATGTTTCCAGTCTTCAGGATAATTACAGAGATCGATTTTTTTCTGATCGCGCAGCCGGAAGAACAGGTCGGTTCCCGGCAAGGGTGTCATAATGCTGGTTTGCATGGCATCAATGCCGCTGTTCAGGCAAAATTCCATGCGGTTGTATAAATCCTGCGTGTTGTCGCTCTCCATACCGAAGATCATGGCACCCAGGACGGCGATACCGTGTTTGTGGATTTTTCTGAAGGCTTCCTGGTAATAATCGACCCCCCTTTTCAGGTTCAGTCTTTTGCGCGCGTCCTTGAGGGCTTCGGGTTTTTCGGCTTCGATGCCCAGCAATATCAGGGTGCAGCCGCTTTTGGCCGCCCAGTGCAGCACTTCATCGTTATCGGCAAAATTCATGGCCGCCTGCCCGAACCACAACTTGTTGATTTTCCGCTCAACCATTCCCCTGAAAAGCCGGATGGCCCGCTCCTCCGCCCCTTTATTGGTGTTGATCAGATGGTCATCAACAATAAACAACAGCGGTCTGTCAGTCTGTTCCAGTTCATCAAGCACCTCTTCAACCGGGCGTTCACGGTATTTCGAACCACACATTTTGGTGACCGAGCAGAAGTCGCAGCCCATGGGACAGCCACGGGAAATTTGTATCAGATCATATACATAGGGGTATTTCCTGTAAATCTCTCTGCGGACAAGCGGTATTTTATCAACCGGGGTAATTCCGCCCTGGTATAATTTCTGAATTCTGCCCTCCTCAAAATCCCTGATTACCTGAGGCCAGACCAGTTCGGCTTCGCCCGAAACCGTAGTATCAACGTAGTTTACTACCTCTTCGGGCATCATGCTGGCATGGATGCCGCCCATCACGGTATGCACCTCCTGACTTCTGAACATAGCGGCAAGCTCATAAGCGCGGAAGGCATTGGCCGTAAATGCAGTGAAGCCAACCATATCGGCAGGCCGGAAGGTACACAGTTCAAAACTCTCATCAATCAGTTCAACCTCCCAATGTTCGGGTGTAAGCGCGGCAATAATGCCCAGCCCCAATGGCATGTAACTGGTACTGGGATCATTCGAAAAGCCGAGCCGGTGCTGGTTTATGGGATTTATCAGAAGCAGTTTTCTCTTCTTTTTTTCGGTCATTTCTATTCCCGGATTCTTGTTCCGGTGGCAATATTAGTAAATACTTTTAACCCGGAGGGCAGAATTTCCTTTTACATTTTCTGGCGCTGCTGTATTGGTATCTGAAACTTTCTAACTTTGCCGCTTGAATTAACTTCGCAGCTTATGAACATTGACGACTTTATTACGCGCATTGAAGAGGAATTTGATGACCTGACACCCGGAACCCTGAAGCCGGAAAGTATTTTCAGGGAAGTGTTTGAATGGAATTCCATCAATGCACTGATCCTGATTGCCATGGTTAAGACTGAATACGACGTTGCTATCAATGCGGAAGATATTGCCAGTTCGAAGACGGTTGCGGATATTTACAGGATTATTGAAGAGAGGGTCAGTTGATCTGCTGACGGTTGATTTTCAGCCTTTCTTCATGAGTTTCTCGCCTTCTTCAGCCATTTCTGCAATGGTCAGCCCTTCGAAGAACAGGTAAGGGGGCCATTCAAAACCGAAAATCCTGCTGGTTTCATCGGAGAGTTCAACCGCCCTGATTGAATCGAGGCCGTAAGATACGAGCGGTTTGTTCCTATCCACGGGCATGCCTCCGTTAAGCCTGCCTGAAGCCCAGTTAATCATAAATTCTGACAATGAACCGGTTTCCGGCAGCGGGTAATCAGCCGGTAATGATTCCTGTTCAAATTGCTTCTGAGCTATAATTTCCAATGTTCCTGAAAGCAGGGCTTCCTTTGCAGCCCGCCGCATAATCTTACCGCTGGAGGTTTTCTCAAGGCTGCCGGTTTTTATCAGTATAACCTTCCACGGACGGATTTCAAACTCACCTGCAACTGCCTCAGCAATGGATTCAGTTATGGCCGCTGTGTCGGGGCGCCTGAGGAAGGTGCGCTGCAGCTCGGCCACGATGCATAGCTGTTCTTCACCTTTGTGCTCCACGGAAAAAGCGGCGCAGTAGTTTTTTCTGACAGAGAGATGGCTTCCCTCAGCAATTAATTCGATATCCTGGGGATAATAATTTCTTCCACGGATGATGATGATGTCTTTTATCCGGCCGGTAATGTACAACTCCCCTTCGTAAATAAATCCCAGGTCGCCCGTACGCAGCCAGGTTTTTCCTTCCCTTCCCGGGATGATTACCCTGAAGATTTCGTTGTTCAGCGCTTCATTGTTCCAGTAGCCCATGGCCACTGAAAGGCCGCTTACAAGGATTTCGCCCACCTGCTCATGGCTGGCCGGCATAAGCGTATCCGGGTCGGCAATCATGATTTCCGTATCGCCCTGAGCGGCTCCGTTAGATACAATTTTTACGGCCAGCGGATGTTGATCCTCCACAGGAACTAGCCGGTTCTCCCTGAGTTGTGAACTGTCAACGGAAAGATACGGCCTTTTTGTCCCTTTGTCCGACACTGCAATGGAGAGGGTGGTTTCAGCCATGCCGTAGCCGGGGAATAATACGCCTTGCGGAAGCCCCGATTCCCTGAATGTTTCACTGAACCTTTGCAAGGTCTCGTAACGAACCGGCTCCGCCCCGTTAAAAACCATTCGGAGAGAAGACAGGTCGAGGGTCGCCCGCTCTTCAGGACTTATCTTTTCAACGCAGTGGTCAAAAGCGAAGTTCGGTCCCCCGCTGAAGGTCCCTTTGTAGTCTGTGATGGCTTTCAGCCAGTTGTATGGTTTGCCGGCAAAGCTTACCGGTGACATGAAAACAGCGTGATAGCCGGTGAAAACCGGTTGGAAAACACCCAGCAGCAGCCCCATATCATGAAACTGGGGGAGCCACATCACTGAACGGGAAGAGTCGTCGGTGTGAAAATGCAGGTGAAGATTGCGGGAGTTGACCATGATATTCCGGTGGCTGATCATCACCCCTTTGGGGGTGCCGGTCGATCCGGAGGTGTATTGAATAAACGCAAGGTCTCCGGGTGCCGGAGAAAATGAAAATGTTCCGGTGCTTTCCTGATTTTCTGTATTGGTGATCAACCAGGGTATTTTGCTGAGTAACTCATCTTCCGAAAAGTTACGTTCCAGGTCGCGGGCAATCGAATCCGTTGCTAAAATGGCAGCTGGCGAGCAATCTTTTACGATGGCATGGATGCGGTTCAACTTTCTGTTTTTACGGGGAGGATAGGCCGGGACGGCAACAATTCCGCTCCTCAGACAGGCAAAAAGTGCCCGCAGGAAATCAATGCCCGGAGGATAAAACATAAGTACCCTTCCGCCTTTCAGCGATTTGCCTTCAAGCCTTTGTGCAAGTGCAGTCACCTGTTCGTCGAACTCCCTGAAAGTAACGGTTTCCCGGGCATGGATGCCATCATGAAGGTAGGTGAAGACAGGCTTATCGGGATGTTGCAAGGCCCTCAGATGCAGCACTTCTGAAATGGTGAACCTTTCAGGAACAACTTTCAGGTTCCCGGGCAATGTGAAATATCCGGCTGATTCTGGCATGCTTCTCCCGTTACAGATTTGTGAGTCAGATTATTTGGCAAAATTAGAAAATTCCGGCCCTCAAGGAAAATTAAAGTATTTTTGTAAGATAACCTTTCGCCTCACCCGGGCCAAACTCAGGCGGCAGAAGATCAATTTCATATTTATGGCAATATTCGCGATTCCGGATGTACGGATGGCAGGTCTCTCGGCCTGTGTTCCACAAAAAACGCTTTCGAACCACGATTACCATTGGATTAAATTAAAGGAGCGGGAGCAGGTGATTAAAACCATAGGTGTGGAAAACCGGCATGTGGCCGAACCCGGTCAGACTACTTCGGACCTTTGTTTTCAGGCGGCTGAGCAACTGTTAGGCGAACTGAAGTGGGACATGAGCGAGATCAGCATCCTGGTTTTTGTTTCGCAGAGCCGTGATTTCATCATTCCGTCAACCTCCACCATCCTTCAGGACCGTCTGAAACTGCCGAAAACCTGCATGGCGATCGACATCAACCTGGGGTGTTCGGGATACGTTTACGGCCTTTCGGTGATAAGTAGTATGATGAAGGCGGCGGGTCTGCAAAAGGGATTGCTGCTGGTAGGCGATTTGTCGAACGTTACTTCCAGCTACCGCGATAAAAGTACCTATCCGCTGTTTGGCGACGCCGGCACTGCTACCGCCCTGGAACTATATCCGGGCGCGGCGCCCATGCAGTTCAACCTGCAAACCGACGGTAGTGGCTATGAAGCCATCATTATCTACGACGGAGGCGTGAGAAACCTGGCTGGCAAACATTCGTTCGCTACAAAAAAGTACGGCGAAGGTATTTACCGCAACCGGCTTCAGATTGCACTGAACGGTATTGAAGTATTTAACTTTTCGTTGCGCGAGGTGGTGCCAAACATCAAAACCACCCTGAAGCACTTTGGCCGTGAGCTGCCCGAATTTGACTACCTGCTTTTCCATCAGGCCAACCGCCTGATCAACGAAACCATCCGCAAAATGCTGAAGGTGGAACCTGAGCGCGTTCCTTATTCCCTGCGCGATTTCGGCAATACCAGCTGCGCTTCCATTCCGCTGACGATGGTAACACAAATCAGGGAGTCCCTGGAGCAGAGGCCCCAGAAGCTGCTGCTTTCAGCTTTCGGTATCGGATTGTCGTGGGGCAGTGTGCTGATGGAAACTTCAGGGTTGGTGGTGCCTCCGCTCACGGAACTGGAACCGGCATCACAGCAAGGAGTATAAGCTGAGCCGCGCTTCTGACCAGATCGCTGAAGCTATTTGTTAACTAAACCCGTAATTTACAGATATGAATGCATTTGACCTAAGCGGCAAAACAATTTTAGTAACCGGCGCTTCGTCAGGGCTTGGGCGGCAAACCGCGATTACGGCCAGCGCGTATGGCGCCAGGGTGGTGCTTACCGGCCGCGACGCAGCCCGGCTGAACGAAACCTTTCAGTTGCTCGAAGGGGATGGGCATCTGCAAATAACGGCCGATCTTACCCTGCAACCGGATATTGACCGGCTGGTGGCCGCCCTGCCCGTGCTGAACGGTATGGTTTACAGTACCGGTATTTCCGACCTGGCCCCGGCGCGTTTCATCACCGCCGAAACCATTGCGAAAACCTTTCGCGTGAGCTTTGATGCAGCCGTATTGCTCACGGCAGGCTTGCTCGGCAAAAAGAAACTGGCTAAAAAGCAGTGCTCGCTGGTTTATATTTCATCCATTTCGACAAGATATCCCTTTGTGGGCGGAGCCATGTACATCAGTGCGAAAGCCGCGCTGGAAGCTTATGCCCGCGTGCTGGCGCTGGAGCTGGCACCCAAAGGCATCAGGGTCAATTGCGTGGCCCCGGCATTTGTACGCACCCCGATGCTCGACGATACCGCCGCCAACTATTCGCAGGAAGCGGTAAACATGATCGAAGCCCGTCAGATTCTGGGTCTGGGCGATCCGGAAGATGTGGCCAATTCAATTGTTTATTACCTTGCCGATGCCTCGAAGTGGGTGAGCGCCACCAGCCTGGTGCTTGGAGGAGGATAGTACACAATCACCATCCACGCCGGCAGCATTGCAGCAACAGAAATACAGCGTAGCGACGTTCAACCTGGTAAATCCAAAATCCGCAATCCGCAATCCGAAATCCGAAATCCGAAATTCCCATGCCCGATTATTCAATTATAGTCCCGGTTTACAACAGCAAAGACAGCCTCGGGGAGCTGTTCTCAAGGATAGACCTTACCCTGGAGCGCCCGGGCTTTTCTTTCCGGGTGATTTTTGTAGACGATGGCAGTACCGATCAAAGCTGGGAAGTCATCAGCGGCATTCGTCAGCAGCATCCCGCCAAGGTAACCGCCATCCGGCTGGCCCGCAATTTCGGGCAGCACAATGCCACACTCTGCGGTATTGCGCAGGCTGATGGTGACTATATCATCACCATTGATGATGATCTGCAGAACCCGCCCGAAGAAATTCCCCGGCTGATCGCCGCTATGAAGGAAGAAGACGCCGACCTGGTGTACGGAATTTATAACAGGAAACAGCACTCCATGATGCGCAATATGGGCAGCGCCATTATCCGCGGAAGTTCCAAACGCCTGTTCAGCACCAAGGGGCAGGGCTCTTCCTTCAGGCTGATGAAGTCATCGCTGGCCAAGAACCTGCTGAACCACCAGATCAATTTTGTTTACATCGATGAGCTGTTTAACTGGTACACCTCCCATATCTCCTTTGCGCTGGTTGAACATCACAAACCACCCTACCGGAAATCGAATTACTCTCCCCGCTCGCTTTTCAGAATGATCAGCAACCTGGTCATCTATTATACCGCTGTTCCGCTGAAGCTGATGGTTTACGGCGGTCTGATTTCGTCCATCATCAGTTTTATTGTGGGAGTGGCGTTTATTTACCGCAAGGTCGTTTCCGACGTTCCGCTGGGATTCACCGCCCTGATCGTTGCCATATTGTTCTCCACCAGCATCATCCTGCTTTCGCTGGGGGTGATCGGCGAATACCTCAGCCGCATTTATGCCGTGCAGAACCGTAAACCGCCGTTTGCCATCAGGGAAATGCTTTGATGATGGTATGAGCCATTTAGCAGTGCTTTTCGTCGGTTGTCCCAATAAAATGAATGCAGAAGACCCGGAAGATGAAACTTTATAAATACGGTATTACCCTCGAACGCCTGAAAGAAGCCGATATTGAACTGGTACGGCAGTGGCGGAATTCCGATCCTGTGCGGCTGAATATGGCATACCGTGAAATCATATCTCCCGGACAGCAGTTGGAATGGTTCAGGTCTGTCAACAACCTGGATAACAATTACCTGATGATCTGTTACAAAGGGGAAAAGATAGGGCTGCTCAACGACAAAAATGTAGACTGGGAGGCGCGGACTTCAGAGTCGGGGTTGTTTCTGGGTCGCACGGAGTTTTATGCCACTTATGTGCCTTACCTGGTATCCGTAGCCGGGATAGAAGCGACTTTTTACTTTCTGAACTGGAACAAACAGTTCGCGCACATCCTCCGTGATAACGCCCGGGCCATCAGTTACAATACGCAGTTGGGCTACCGCCTTTGTCCGGACCAGGAAGAAGCGGAAAACCAACGTTATGAGCTGACCCGGGAAGGGTTTGAACAGACGGCCGGCCGGATCAGGAAGGCGGTGCGCCGGCTTGCCGGGGATGAGCTGAAAACCGCGTTACTGCTGGAGCCGGAAGACTATCAATCGGGGCTGGCCATGCGCTACGAGTCCCTGCTTGCAGCATATCCTTTGCCGCTCCGGCGCGATGAAGATGCTGCCGGCGTCTGGTACCGCGAGGAATAATACCTGCCTTAAACTTCTGTTCCCTCCGAAAGTTTTTTCAGCGACCTGGCAATACCGGTAAACTCCTCCACATTCATTTCCTTGATATACAGCAATCCATGGGTAGCCCTGATCAGGGCATTGCCGTTTTCGTAGAAGAAGTTTTTACCCAGCAGCAATTGTATCTGTTTCAACTGTTTTACCCAGGTTTTGCGTGTCAGTTCGCTGAAAGGACCGTCGTATTCAAAGCTGGGAAACGAGGCGTGCACCTGGCTGAGGTAGCTTTCGGCAAATGATTTCTCCAGCACGGCCATTGAGTTGAGCGAAACGGGAACCAGCAGATCGGCATCGGCGGGATGAAAACGGTACCATACGTTTCGATAGCCGAGGATCCGCAATTGTGAAAGGTCAGCCTCCCTGCTCCATTCCTGCACCGCCCCGGCAATGGCCTGCAGCACTTTGTAATGGGTGTCGGGGCCGCTGCCTTCCGGGTCCAGGGCCAGGCTGATGATGGTCGGCTTGATTTCCCTGAGTTGCTGCAGAATGGGGAGCATATCGCGGTTTTTCTGGGGGTTCTCGGTAAAAATCTCCCCCTTGTAAAAGCCCAGCCGCAGGTGATGCACGTTTTTGACCGGCACACCGTAATAGGCCCACACCAGTTCCTCTTCAAATTCGCGGATCATCCCCTTCAGCTTCTGGATATCAGGCGGGTTTTTACTGCCGTCATAACTTTCCTTAAGCGTATTCACGACGTTCTTCAGCACTTTCCGGAGCTCATAACGGTCTTCTGTTTCCCAGATAACCACCGCCGACCGGACGATGCGGTGGCACAACCCCCGGCGTTTTTCATATTCATTCTGCCGGGCCACATTGTCGAGGAAGTGGTAAACATCTTTGTCCCATTTAAAAGCATAGCCTTTTTTGAAGAAATCAGGGTAGTGAATCATCTGGATTTCACCTTTCTCAAGCATTTCCAGGGTGTCTTCCAGCGCACTCATAAGGAAGTGGTTGGTGACGGCCGTAAAGCCCGAGGTCATCACTGCAAAATGAATGTCGTTGGATGCTGTACGGAGCTGCCGGTTGGTGTAAGGCATAATGCCCAGCATAATATCGTCGTGGTGTGGCCCAGTGTGATAGATCACCTGGTTTTCGTCACGCTTCATGCCTCTTTGCAGCTTGTCCATGATTGACCTGACCACCTCAGGAACTGTTTGTTCACCCAGATCCGGAATCTGCGAACACCAGGGGTCGGCCCTGAGGTCGTCAATTGTCAGGTTGTGGCCGTATTTATCGAGTTTCGTGCATAGATCAATCACCGCCCTTTCGGTTTTACGCCGGGTCCACTCACCGGTTTTATAGTAGCGCTCCACGGAATCGCTGAGCCGGCTGGCGGCGCCTTCAGTGAGATAAAAGCGGGCATTGGGCAGCCGCTGAAGTACCGTGGCCGGATAAACGGTATTGATTTCGCTTTCGAGCGCTGATTTTACCACTTCAGCTTTGGCCTCTCCGGCGGCAAAAATGATGGCCACTGCATCCGGGTTATAAGTGATGGTACCCAACCCGATGGTAATCACCAGGCGGTTTCGGGAGATTTCAATGCCACCCAGATCGCCGGCGGCTACGGCCTGGGTTTCAAAATTGGTTTGTGTTAACCTTGAGGTTGACCAGAGGTCAGATCCCCGGGTATTGAAGGCAATGTGCCCATCCGGGCCTATACCGCCAAGAAAGAATCCTATACCTCCCTTTTCACGTATTTTTGCTTCATACTCCGAACACCAGTTGTCGATGGCGAAAATGGAAGCCTTGCGCACCGCTTCTTCCACCGACCGGGCTTCGCGGTAACGCAGGCTTAAATCGATGGCTGATCCGGGGAAGACCTCGCTGTAATGCCTGCCTCCGGATAACGGGATTTCTTCGGCATTGATCAGCAGCGACCTGCCGGGATCAAGTCCGAATCCGCGGATGTAATATTCCGTTACGTAGTTGTTAAATGAATTGTGCTGATCCGGTGAAATGGGGTAGAACTCGTCGATCTGTACAAACTGCAGTCCTCTGAGGTCAGGTTTCCTGAGCGACCCCAGTCCGTATCTGCCCAGCAATTGCCGGATTTCCTCCCTGTTCCAGTTTCCGAGGATATGGTGGGTATACTTGATGAAATACTCGGGCGTTTTTCCGGTAGGCAGGCTGATGACCCCTTCCGGATTCCCGGAAACCCACTCCAGAAAGCGCAGTGAGGTGAGCAGCCCCAAAGAGGGGAAGTCTCCCGTAATGATATAAGGGATGCGTGCCGACATCTTCTCAACTCCTGAAAGGGCCGAAAAGGCCTGCTCGACCGGAGTAAACTTTGTGTGATTCATATTGCTCACTTTTTTACCGGCTCAACTTATGAAATCCGCTGCAGAATGACCAGACCCCGGTGTTTTGATGCCTCTCACTACAGTCGTTAGTGAATATGAAGGCAGCACCAGACCGGAAAAATGTATCTTTACAAGCGTCAATTTTCACCTGCGCGACATCTGCAAAGCATGACTCTCAGAATCTTAAACCATGATTGCTTTGATTGCCATTGCAAAGATACGCTATGATTAAAATTAACGGACAACTTCTGAAAAAAAATTAAAAAGGCCTGTTATTCCACGCCTGCTTTTGTACATTTGCAGAAGAGTCGGATGCTAAAAACTATACCGGATGAAAAAAATGTTTCGAGTACTAATGTTCTTTCCGGCACTGTTGCTCACAGGGGCATTGCCTCTGAGCGCACAGGACGACAGTAAGGTGTCTGAAATTCCTTCATGGGAAACCTTGCGCAGTCGTGAATACCCCCGGTGGTTCAGCCACGATAAGCTGGGAATTTTTATACACTGGGGTGTTTATTCGGTGCCTTCTTACGGTGGGGCCGAATCGTATGCCGAGTGGTATCTGCTCGGGCTGAAGCACGGAACGCACAACCGTGTAGATTTTATGAAGAAAAACTACGGTGAGAAATTTACGTACAGGGATTTTGCGCCATTGTTCAAAGCTGAGTTGTTTGACCCGGATGAATGGGCTGAGATTTTTAAAAAATCGGGAGCCGGATACATCGTACTGGTAACCAAGCATCACGATGGATACTGTCTGTGGCCCAGCGCCTATGCGCCGGGCTGGAACAGCGTGGATGTCGGACCCGGCCGCGATATCGTGGGCGAAGTGGCGGTAGCCGTGCGGAAACGGGGAATCCGCTTTGGCTTATACTATTCCCTTCCGGAATGGGATCATCCCTTGCACCGCTGGTATGAGGACCCGAACGATTCCATCGGCGACTATGTGGAGCAGCACATGATCCCGCAGTTTAAAGAACTGGTGTCGGCCTACCGTCCCGACCTGATTTTTACCGACGGGGAGTGGTACAATACGGCGGAACAATGGCATGCCCGTGAACTGATCTCCTGGTATTACAACCTTGTCGGTCCCGATGCCATCGTCAACGACCGCTGGGGCAGCGGAGCCGATATCGGATTCCGCACCCCCGAATACAGCTCAGGCGGACTGGATGCCGACCGCCCCTGGGCCGAGGTGAGGGGACTGGGCCGCTCTTTCGGACTCAACCGCAACGAAAAGCTTTCCGCATATATGTCGCCCCGCGACCTGATCCACCTTTTTGCACGCACCGTAGCTTATGGTGGTGGACTGATTATCAATGTGGGACCGGCTGCCGACGGAAAAATTCCGCTGCTTCAGCAGGAGCGTATTGAGGCGCTCGGTGAGTGGTTGAAAATCAACGGAGAGGCCATCTACGGAAGCGAACGCTGGATCCGCAGCGGGGAAGAAAAACCCGTTGAACTCACCCGTACCGACCCGCAGATTAACTTCAACTGGGTCCGCAATTCGCCCGGATACCCGGTAGTGGAAGATAATTTTACGGCTGAATGGAACGGCTGGATCAAACCCGGACATACTGCAAATTATACCTTTTCGGCAACGGCCAACGACGGCATGCGTCTGTTTATCGGCGGCAAACCCGTGCTCGACCAGTGGGAGTCGGAAACCGGCGGGACCGATTCAGAGGCCATGCGCAGCAAAGCCGGAGCGGATGTAAACGGTACCATTACGCTCGAAAAGGGGAAATTCTATCCGGTTACGGTAAACTTCATCGAGAGGACCCACGATGCGGACATTGCACTGTCGTGGGAGTACCCCGGTCTGCCGAAAGAAATTATTCCCCAGAAAAATCTGTATACCCAAAAAGATCTGCCTTCAGGCAACGGCCTTAATGCCGTATACCGCTCCATGCGGCAGCACATTGCCTACACGGCAAACCACGGAAACCTCTATGCCATTTGTTTTGAATGGCCCGGACAAAGCCTTCGCATCAATACCGGGGCAAAACCTCCGGCAGGCGAAGTGAGTCTGCTGGGCCGCACCGGAAACCTGCCCTGGAAAATGGAAGGCGATGAACTGCTCATCGACCTGAGTGGTATAAAGTACAGCGAAATGCCCGGCCATTACGCATGGACGTTCAAAATAGAAGGCCTTGCCAAACCGTAGGTCTGATCAAAGTTAATAATATTTGTAACAAAACCGATCCTGCATTTAATCCTGTAACCGATGAAAAAGCTGTCCGCAACATTCATTGCCCTGTTATTATCTGTTTTTTTCAGCGCCTGCAAGCAACAGGCCGAAACCGGTGAACCTGCGTCTTATGTTGACCCGTTTATCGGTACCGGAGGGCATGGGCACACCTATCCCGGGGCAACAGTTCCTTTCGGGATGGTGCAACTGAGTCCGCAAACACGCCTTGACGGCTGGGATGGCTGCTCGGGCTATCATTTTACAGACAGCGTGATTTACGGTTTTGCACACACGGCCCTCAATGGCACCGGTGTCAGTGACTACGGCGACATACTTGTAATGCCCGTTGTGGGTGAGCCGGTATTTAAGAACACGGAATACAACTCTCCTTTCAATAAAAACAACGAAAAAGCCGAAGCCGGTTATTACAGCGTAAAACTTGATAAACCAGGGGTGTTTGCCGAAATGACCGCTACTACGCGCGCGGGCTACCATCGTTATACTTTTCCGGCTACCGAAGCGGCTAACCTCATTGTCGATCTTCAGCACCGCGACATTGTGCTGGACTCGTGGATTGAGTTTGTCAGCGATACCGAAATCAGGGGGATGCGCCGCTCCACAAACTGGGCAAAAGATATGGTGTGGTATTTCCATATGAAGTTCTCCAAACCCATCGCCCGGAAGGGCATTGCTGTGAACGACACCCTGCTGGCAGATGCTTTGCGTGCCGAAGGAACAAACATCAAGGTTTTTGCAGGATTTACCACCACAGAAGGCGAACAGATTGAGGTAAAAGTAGGCCTCTCTGCCGTCGACAGCGAGGGTGCCCTGAAAAACCTGACGGCAGAAATTCCCGGCTGGAATTTTGATGAAATCCGGAAACAGAGTTTCGATACATGGAATAAGGAACTGGGCAAAATTCGGGTGAAAGGCGGCAGCGACGATCAGTTGAAGGTGTTTTATTCAGCCCTGTACCACGCCATGCTGCAGCCCAATACCTTTATGGATGTTGACGGACGTTACCGGGCAATGGACCGCGGCATTCATACGGCAGATGGGTTTACCAACTATACGGTATTCTCCCTGTGGGATACCTACCGCGCCTGGCACCCGCTTATGACCATCATTGAACAGAAGCGAACCACCGACTTCGTCAAAACCATGCTCAATATGTACGAAAAGGGCGGGTTGCTGCCTGTTTGGGAACTTGCCGGCAACGAAACCTGGTGTATGATCGGCAATCATTCCATCCCCGTGATTGCCGATGCATGGGCCAAAGGCATTCGCGGTTACGACGGTTCAAAAGCACTTGAGGCGATGCTGAAGAGCGCCTCACAGGACCACCACGGTCTGGATGTTTACCGCAGATACGGCTACATACCGGGCGACAAGGAGCATGAATCCATTTCTAAAACCCTGGAATATGCCTATAACGACTGGTGCATTGCTGTGATGGCAAAGGACCTGGGCCGCGATGACCTGTACCGTGAGTACCTCCGCAGGGCACAATCGTACAAGAACATCTTCGATCCATCCACCGGCTTTATGCGTCCGAAACTCAACGGAAACTGGCTTACTCCCTTCGATCCAACGACTGTCGACTGGCATTTTACGGAAGCAAATTCGTTTCATTACAGCTATTATGTTCCCCAGGATATCAGCGGTTTAACGGCGCTTCACGGAAGTAAGGGAAAGTTTGCCGCAAAAATTGATGAACTGTTTACCACCGAAACCGAGGTGGGCGGTCGCGATATGAAGGACATTTCCGGCCTGATCGGCCAGTACGCACAGGGGAATGAGCCCAGTCACCACATGGCTTACCTTTACAACTTCGTCGGACAACCCTGGAAAACCCAGCAGCGGGTCCGCCAGATTATGGATGAATTTTACACGCCTCAGCCCGATGGACTGATCGGCAACGAAGACTGCGGACAAATGTCAGCATGGCTGATCATGAGCGCCATGGGCTTTTATCCGGTTACCCCCGGACTGCCTGAATATATCATCGGGACTCCATGGTTTCGCGAAATGGAGATTACGCTTGAGAACGGCAATGTGCTGAAAATCATTGCTAATAATGTTTCTGAAGAAAAGTTTTACATTCAGTCGGCTGCCCTTAACGGGGAAAAGTACACCAGATCATTTATCAGTCATGCCGATGTGATGAAAGGCGGCGAACTTGTTTTTACCATGGGAAGCAAGCCCAACAAATCTTGGGGCACCGGCGAAGGCAATGAACCGGTGACCGCCATCACGGAAGAGCTGATTCTGCCTGCTCCTTTTCTGATTGCTCCTGATTCCCGCTTCCGCGATGGTATGCAGGTAAGCGTGGGAACCATCGTTCCGGGGTGCGAAGTGTTTTACACCACCGATGGCAGCGCTCCCGACCGCAACTCGGCGCGATATGCGGATCCGTTAACATTGAATGCTACCACTACCGTCAAAGCCATCGCTTACAGGGAAGGGTTCGGATACAGTCTGCCCGTTGAAGGCAACTTTTATAAAATTGACCTGAACCGCAAGGTGGAGTTGCTTTCTGATTACCATCCCAATTACCATGGCGGCGGTCCCGAAGCGCTGATCGACGGGCTGCGCGGTGCCGGCAACTGGAGGCTGGGCGGCTGGCAGGGCTATCAGGGTACGGATTTCGAGGCCATTGTGGACCTTGGGAGTAAAAAGCCGGTGCGCAAAGTGGCTGCAGGTTTTGTACAGGATGTGCGGTCCTGGATATGGATGCCCACCGAAGTCGTTTTTTCGGTATCAGACGATGGCAGCAATTTCAGGGAAATCAGCAGGGTGAAAAATACCATTCCTGTCAACGACTATGAAATGCGTACCGCCGATCTGGGCGCTAAGGTCAATGCTTCAGCCCGTTATATCAAGGTAAAAGCTGAAAACTTCGGAACCATACCCCAGTGGCATCTGGGTGCCGGTGGACAAGCATACATATTTGTAGATGAGGTGATTGTGGAATAATTACTAATTACAAATTTCTAATTTCTTAAGTGTAGCAGCGGTAAGTTGGCTTTTCAAATAGGGCACCTGTTCCGCCTGTTAAATGACCTGACAAGTTTTCTTTCAACTTGTGAGGCCTTCTTAAAAAGGCTTCTTGAATTTGAATTGACCTGACAAGTTTTCTTTCAACTTGTCAGGTCTTCTTGTTAATCTGTTCTTCAAAAAAATCCAAATTTTCAACTCCCATTCCTGCTTTCAGGTTTCTTTTTCCTGTCGATGAATCGTTTTACAAAACTCCAGTCCTCTTTCCCAAACCGGAAAATCTCTTTCACCGGCATTCCGGTGATTCGCGAAAAAATAAAAAGATAAACCACAGATGCAAGGGAATAACTCAGGTTGGTTGCCATCACGGCACCGTTGGCGCCAAATTGTGGTATCCAGAGGTAGTTCAGCGCCACATTCAGCACCAGGGCGGGGGCAAAGGCTTTCAGGGCCGCGTCGGGCCGTCCGGCTCCGGCAAGCTGACCACTCAGGATACGGAAAACAATAATCATCAGGATGCCGGGCATAATGGTCTGCATCACCCGCACACTTGGAATATACCCCGATCCGAATACCAGGGGCACCACCAGGGGCGAAAGCGCTACAATGCCGGCAGAAAGAGCAAGTCCGGCCACAAGCGATATTCTCAGGAGCCGGGCGGTACTCTGGTTGATGGCCTGCAGGTCGGTTGAATTGGCCGTACGGCTCATTACCACAACACCCACTGCCAGCGGAATCTGCCAGAGCAACTCGGCAACGGAAACGCCGAGCGAATAAATGCCGATTTCGGAAGGGGAGGAAAGCACTTTCAGGAGTACCACATCGATACGGTAATTCAGTTGAATGGTAAGAAACGACAGGGCGTAGAATACCCCCTTGCCAAGCATGCGGAGAATCAGCTTATTGTGCAGGCTTATCCGGATGCGGAACCGTTTTTTCAGCAGAAAGAAGGCATTCAGCGCGACGACGGCGTTGCCCAGAAGCAGTGAAAGCACAGCGCCGAAGAGTCCGAGCCGGAGCACATAAACCAGTATTCCCGCGATGACCAGCGTTAAAAGTCCGGTCAGCCAGTTCATGCGGTTGGCCAGCGGGATTTCTTCCTTTCCCAGGAAAACGCCTCCGGTGTAGATGGTTGTCAGGCGCATAGGGATGGTAACCAGTGCCATGCCGATCAGCATGGGCGTATAGCCATGGGTTCCTGTCAGCAGGTAAGCGCCGAAACTAAATGTGATACCGAGTAATGAAGTAAATACAAGCACCGTCAGCATGGCTGAAACGATTTCGTGCTCATCTTCTTTGGATGATCCCAGTAAAAAAACGGTGGTCGGACGAATGCCCATCTGAAAAAAACTGACAACCAGGGTTGGGATAACCAGCAGGGCGGTATAGAGTCCGTACCCTTCGGTGCCCAGCAGGCGGGTAAGCAAAACGACCAGTCCAAGGTTGGCAAGCAGGGTAAACACATTGCTGCCTAAAACCCCGGCAATATCCTGAAAATATGATCTTTTTGGCAAGATGGGAAAGGAATAGGTGTTTAGGGTGCAAATATAGCGAAAGAGAAATACCGCTTTGTTTTCATTGTGAAGTTAATGATTACTGTCAGTCTGTATAGTTATGTGTTCTTCATCATCTAAAAAAAATCACTTCAAATGTTTATCGCTAACCTATGCAGGGTAACGATGCCTGCTATTAAATCAATTTTTCAAACGGATAGTTTTAATTTAATCATACCATCTTTTAATTTTGTGAAACGAAGCCGGAGCATTAGCTCCTTGGTAATTATTTTTATGCTCATCCTTAAATGTACCACAATTCAAATAATGATTATATTGACGAAAAATTTTTGACATGTGGGATAATTGTTGGTATTACCATTAGTGCTGGTTTGAGTGCTGCAATTTGTCCTAGTGCAAATTCATAAATTATGGAACAACGTTTTTTCTTCTTAATAAATTTTTCTGTTTCTTTGTTTTTATTCGGTTATTGTTTGATATTTATTTTCGACACAAAAGCCTTCTATTTTTCAATGTTCTATTTTTTTAGTGTCGTTGGAGCCTTTATTGGTTCCAGAATAAATCCTCAGCCTACAAGATTCCGAACTGCAAACCTGATTACAGGAATTGCTTTCCCACCGATAATTGCTGCAATTATATTGATTTTATCTGGCCTTGCAGTTAAAACGACATTTTTCCGTTTAGTTGTTTTTACAACTCTTGCAATTGTCGGGATAGGAATTAATTTTTACTTGTATTGTAGATTCAGGCGAAAAAGGAACAGTTAATTTAATATTTTTAAGACGTGTGGTCAAAATATGGTTAGCTTAAGTTAGTTAACCTTATTGCTAAATAGTCATTATTTTCTTTTGTAAGTAATCCACCTGATCTATTGGACAGGAGCAATTGCGATCGAAAAATTGTAACCCTTAAATAGTTTTATTCTCTGAAATGCAATTTCCGGGTTGAATTTGTGTGCAAACCACGTTATATGCCCTGTTATTTAAAAAGCCTGCCACGTAACCCACATTCTCAGTAAGCATCTTTATCTCCTGAAAACCGGTTGTTGATTCCGGCGACACATCCGTCCATTCATATAGCTGATTGTCGTTTTTTTTACAGTCCAGTAAGGCGAGCAGTGACAAGATGAGCAAGCGTTTTTTCATAATGTAAATAATGGTAATTTATCTGAATTCCTTTATTAATTAATTATTGCCTGACATCAGAAAAAATACCTTTATTGACGGAGTCCGATTTCTAAGGTATTTATAAAGATTTATACCACTTTATTAAACATATAAGTTTATTAAGCTTTGATACCTACTTTGCTGCCCCAGATAAGTGGGAAATTGACCTAATATGTTACATTATACAATATTCCGTTGAGAATCTTTAATGAATTGACTTACAGCGGATTATAAAACTTGTTTGATGATAGCAAATTATTCATAATCAATTCATTGCTGCCTGCCTCACCACTTTTGCGGGGTCTTTGAAGCTTGCCCCGCTGTGGCGGGGTCCTTGCGCAATTCTTAAATTTGACGGGCTATTGATAATAGACAAGATAGAATTAATTTCCTACATTTGATATAATATTCCTAAAATAGTCATCAATGAAAAAGAGTTTCCTTTTAGTCATTTTTGGGGTGTTGATTTTAACAACACAAGCTCAACGCGCCGACTATAAGCCCATAGATGTTGAGGTTTACCAACTTGAAAACGGGTTGACCATCATTTTAAATGAAGACCACAATTTGCCTCAGGTTTTTGGCAGTATTATGGTTCGTGCGGGCGGCAAGGACGATCCCAAAGGGGCAACCGGTATGGCACATTACCAGGAGCACATGCTGTTTAAAGGCACCCAGGAATTGGGAACCATCAACTGGGAAGCTGAAAAACCGCATATTGACAGTATTTTCAGACTTTACGATAAGCTGGGCAGAGAAACTGATCCGGAAGTAAGGAAAAATATCCAGAAGGAAATCAATGAAGAGTCACTGAAGGCTGGTGAATATGCCGTTCCCAACGAGATGTTTAACCTACTGCGAAGCATGGGCGGAACTGGCGTAAATGCCGGCACCGGACCAGACTATACCATTTATTACAATGCTTTTCCACCAACGCAGATTGAAAAATGGCTGGATTTATACAGCCATCGTTTCGAAAATCCTGTTTTCCGATCCTTTCAGGCAGAGCTGGAGGTGGTTTATGAAGAGAAAAATATGTATTCAGACATGTTTGCTTTTTCCATGATCGAAAATTTCAATAAGAACTTTTTCCGCAATCATCCTTACGGACAGCAAACGCTGATAGGAACCGTTGAGGACCTGAAGAACCCATCTCTTACCAGGATGTATGACTTTTTCACCACATGGTATGTGCCCAATAATATGGCGCTTATCCTGACCGGAGATTTTGATAAAGAGATTGTCAAACCGATCATTGAAGCGAAGTTCGGAAAATGGGAACGTAAAGAGATTCCTGTACGGGAAGTATATAAAGAGGAGCCATTTAACGGCAGAGAGCAGGTTGAAATGAAACTGAGCCCGATAAGACTTGGCATTCTTGGCTTCAGGACAGTACCCGCCGGGCATTCTGATGAAATTCCGCTTTCGGTTTGTAATGCAGTGCTTTCCAATCAAAGCGAAACCGGATTGCTTGACAAACTGATCCTTGAAAACAAGATGTTGGCCGCTCAGGTTATTAGCATGCCCTACAACGATGAAGGCGCAAGCATAATTCTGTTTGTTCCCAAAGTCCTGGGGCAAAAGCTGAGCAGTGCGGAACAACTGGTTATGAATCAAGTGCGGAAGTTAAAGTCAGGGGACTTTGATTCTGCTGTGATCAGCAACATTAAAGCAGAGCTGTTCCGCGATTATCAGATCAGCATGGAATCTAATACCTATAAGGGAAATATGCTTGCACAGGCTTTCGGACGTTATCAATCCATTGATGATTTATTGCAGTATCCCGATCAATTGATGGCCATTACCAAAGAAGACGTGATTAACATCGCCAATAAGTACTATGGGGATAATTATCTGGCTTTTTATTCGAAGATGGGATTCCCTAAAAAGCAGAAAATTGACAAGCCGGATTACACGCCAATCGCTGCCAATAAGAATGCATCTTCTCCTTATGCTTTGAAATTTGCGGCAATCCCCGAAACAAGATTGCAACACAAATATATTGATTTTGAGGAAGATATTGAAAAGATTGCACCCACGGAAGGCATGAATGTGTATTGTGTAAAAAATCCGGCCAATAATGTTTTTAAACTGAATGTTGATTATAAAGTCGGACATCATACAATTCCATCATTGGAATATGCTGTGCAAGCAATGAACCTGGCTTATCCAAAGGGCAGTAAACTGGATGATTTTAAGGCAGCCATTGCAGCAAGCGGATGCACCTATACTATATTTGGCAACGAAAGTTATACCAACATTGAGGTTGTCGGTTTTGATGAAAAATTCAATGAGGCCCTTGACCTGATTGGTTTATTGCTTGAAAATCCTGAACTGGAACAATCAAAAATGGGTGTTTTATACGAAGGAGCCAAAACAGAGCGCAAAATGGAGCGCAGTGAACCCGAAAATGTGATAAGTGCTTTAATTAGTTATATGAAATATGGTCAGCTTTCCGAATATATCGACCGTCCGGGGCTTAAGGAAATAAAATCCTACCAGGCAGATCAAATGACAGCCGCCTTTCAATCCATTCAGGATTATGGCGTCAGTATTCATTATTCCGGTAACCTGAATCCGCAGGAAATTGCTGCAAGCTGCAAAAAAGTTTTTAAAACCAGCGGCAGCAAATCAGTAGAAACGCCGGTTGTGATGGATATGAATCAATACGCTGAAAACACGGTTTATTTTGTGGATAAGAAAAAGGCAACCCAAAGCAATATATACTTTTTCGCCAATGGCAGCGCGTATAACCCTGACCAGCAAGCGGTAATGGATGCTTTTAATCTATATTTCGGCGGCGATTTTTCCGGTCTTGTCCTTCAGGAAATCAGGGAATCCCGTTCGATGGCCTACAGCGCCGGAGCTAAATATGTTGATCCATATTTAAAAGGCAAGGAAAGTTATTTTACTGGCAAAATCGGAACCCAGGCCGACAAAACCATAGAGGCGATTACCATTTTCGACAGTCTGGTGCGCCATATGCCGGCCAAGCCGGAACGAACAAAAATGATCCAGCAATACCTGAGTAATTCTGCTTTGAGCAAACGCCCTCATTTCAGAGATTTAAGCGGACAAATAACAGGCTGGCAAAATCAGGGTTATGAAACTGATCCTGCTTTCGTCAAGCAGAAAGCCTATGAAAACCTGATATTTGATGATATCCGACAGTTTTACGCCGGTAATATTGCGGAGAAACCAATGGTTATCTGTATTGTCGGAGATAAAAAACGCATAAATACCAAAGAACTGGAAAAATTTGGCAAGGTGGTTTTTGTAAAAGAAAAAGAGTTATTCGGGGATTAAAGAAAGAAACCTGAAAGGGCTTTTCCCTACGTGTCAGGTCTTCTTTTCAAAATGTAAGACCCACAGTTATTTAAAATTCGCCCCCTTCGGGGACTAGGACTGAGCGCCGAAGGTGCTCAATAACAATAACCGTGGGTGAAGCCCTTCGCGGAACCCACGGTTAAGCAGGATATCAGTAACTACAGCCCTGAAAGGGTTGAACCAGCTGATTGATAAAGCAAATAACCGGACAAGTCTTCCCGCTCGAGGCGAACAGGATTCCGACTTCTCAGGTCGCCTCCATCACCTGATTTGTTATAAATACAAATTCTTCAACACCCAATCGTTCCGCTCTTTTGGTAAGTAGTTCTTCCAGAGCATCGTCCGGTGAAAACCGGAACGATTTAAGGGCATTTCTTAAGGTTTTCCGGCGTTGGTTGAATGCAGTCTTCACAATATTGACAAACAGTTTTTCATCACAGCCCAATGATTGTACCTGATTGCGTTTTAACCGTATAACTGCCGATTCAACCTTCGGAGGCGGTACAAAAACTTCAGCACCAACGGTAAAAAGATATTCAATATCGTACCATGCCTGAAGCAACACACTCATGATTCCGTAAGTTTTGCTACCCGGAGGGGCTGCAATCCGTTCTGCCACTTCTTTCTGAAACATCCCCACCACTTCGGGTATCTGATTCCGGTGATCCAATACCCTGAAAAGAATTTGTGAGGAGATATTGTAGGGAAAATTGCCGATGACCGAAAACGGGCCGTCGAAAAGCTGATCAACCGGTATCCGCAGGAAATCGCCTTCGATAAAGTTGTCAGCGGCCTCAGGAAATGTTTTTTTCAGGTAAGGAACAGCTTCCCGGTCAACATCTATGGCCAGGAATTTATTAACAGGAAGTTCAAGCAGGTATTTGGTGAGCACACCCGTACCGGGGCCGATTTCAAGCAATGCCTCGCAGGGCAGGTTGAGGCTGTCAGTGATTTTGCGGGCAATGTTCTCATCTTTCAGAAAATGCTGCCCCAGGCGTTTTTTTGCCCTTACTGGTTCCATGTAATTTTGGATTTTAGATTTCGGATTGTTGATTTTAGAAATTAGAAATTAGATTTTAGAAATTGTATTCCGCAATCCGCAATCCAAAATCAATTCACCATATCTCCCCTCAGCAGCCTGAACCGTTTCCGTGCCTCCACACTGAAAACACTACCGGGGTATTTTACCAGCAGTTCCTGATAGGCGGCCATGGCTTTGGAGTTATCTTTCATTTGCTCCTCGTACAACAGGCCAAGGCGGTACTGCGCATCGTCGCCCTGTATGCCCTCGCCGTATTCGCTGATTACCTGTAAATAGAGGGCTTCTGCCGCTGCAAAATTGCCCTGCTTCATCCTGATTTCTGCTTTTTTCATCAAAGCGTCGTCGGTGATGGGGTGCTCCGGCCAGGCCTGCAGCAGCGAATCGAGCACCGCAATGGCCGCATCGGTCTGGTTGCGGTAGAGCAGCAGATCGGCCCGGGCATAAGTGCCCAGCTGAACGGTGGAGCTGTCCATATCAATGTTATCGCTGATAATCAACGACATGGCCATGGCGTCGTTGGCAATCAGCTTTGAGGTGGCGGCCTTCAGCACGTCAAGCTGTGCCCTGGCCCAATTAAACTCTCCAATGTAAAATGAAAGTTTCGCGTTCCGGAAACGGGCCTCATGGCCAATCGGCTCATTTTTAAAGGCTTTATCCACCTGCGAATAGAGCAGGGTGGCTTCCCAGGGCTCGCCGGTAAACAGCATGATATCGGCCAGTTCGAGTTTGCATTCGGCCTGCAGCAATTTGTTGTTGTTTGTCAGGGCAATCAGCTCATCGAGCAACTGAATCGCTCCTTCGGTATTGTCAAGGCAGAATGCCTGCAAATGCGCAAGGTTGCGCATCAGGGGAAATGAGAGGGGGTTGCGGTTGGCTTCCTCCAATGTTCTGATGTAACGCTGTTCAAGATTTTTCAATGCCTGGAGGCTGAGCGGGTACGCGCGGATAAGCTGTTCGTAATCCGCCCTGAGCAGTTCCACCTTCGATTGCACCACCAGGCCCATATCGCTGGAGCGGTCAATCACATACTGATAAGCTTCAGCGCCGGTTTTGTAGTTTCCGTTGTTCACGCTCAGTCCGCCAAGGGCGAATACCCGGCTGCCGTTTTCATCCAGCCGGCGGTCGAGTGCCCTGGCCTGAATCAGCGCTGCTTCGAAATCTTTAAGTTGTATGCTTAGCCAGAGCATCATTTCCGAAAGCAGCACATCGTCGGGATTGCGCTGTACCTTCCGGAGCAAGGCAAGGCGGAAGGCTTCCGATTTCAGGCCTTCCGGGTCGTTGTTCAATGAGTTCTGCAACCTGGCCTGCACCTGATTCTGAAGTTCCGGATTGGTTTCCAGCAAACCGATGTATTCATCGGCCATCTTGTCGAAATTGCCCGAAATCTCATAAAGGTTCGACAATTCGAATCCAAAGGTGTACTGTGGCGCCAGCATCTGCCGGCCTTTCAGGTAAGCGCGGATGGCGTAATCGTTCTCGCGCCTCGAGATAAATGAGTTGGCCAGCTCGGCAACCTTGCGCTGTTCGGCGGGCAGGTCCCTGATGGCCTGTTCGAAGATTTTCGCGGCCTTATTGCCCTGATTGGTGCGCAGCAGCAGGTAACCCTGATCCACCACGTAGCGGGCATCATCCGGGAAACGCCTGGCCTGTTTTTTCACTATTTTCTCGGCCTGGTCAAAATCGTTGAGTTCAAGCAGGCTCTGCATCAGGTAAGTGTAGTTGAAAAGGTTGGGCTTTTCGTTGAAAAGCCGGTCGAAGAGGGCGGCAGCCTTGTCAAACTCCTTGTTGTTGTAATACATCAGCCCAAGCTGCTCATCGGTTACAGCCTGTGCCGATACCTGAATCCCGACAAGGGCCAGACTGATGATGCACAGTAAGATGAAAAGCTTTTTCATAATGCTGAAGATGATTTCTCTTGCCGTTTCAGGCTATATTGAGAACGGTAAAAGCGGGCAAATGTTTTACCCGCTGCCGTTTACAGTAATTTTTGATTACCGGATATTATCGAATCCCGTGTATTTTACCAGTGCAGCGGGGATGCGTATTCCTTCCGGGGTCTGATTGTTTTCGAGCAGTGCAGCCACAATGCGGGGCAGGGCCAGAGCGCTGCCATTGAGGGTATGGCACAAACGGGTTTTCCCGTTTTCATCCTTAAACCTCAGTTTCATGCGGTTGGCCTGGAATGACTCAAAATTGGAAACAGAACTCACTTCAAGCCAGCGTTGCTGGGCAGCCGAGTAAACTTCAAAGTCATATGTAAGGGCAGAGGTAAAGCTCATATCGCCCCCGCAGAGTTTCAGAATCCGGAAAGGCAGTTCCAGTTTGCGAAGCAGACCAGCGACGTAGCTGCGCATTTCCTCCAGTGTATCATAAGATTTTTCGGGGTGCTGTACCTGCACAATCTCCACCTTGTCGAACTGGTGCAGGCGGTTAAGGCCGCGTACATCCTTTCCGTAAGATCCGGCTTCACGGCGGAAGCAGTTGGAATAAGCCACATTTTTCACCGGAAAGTCGCTGCCCTTCAGGATCACATCACGATAGATGTTGGTGACAGGTACTTCGGCAGTGGGAATCAGGTAAAGCTTGTCGAGGTCGCAGAAGTACATCTGCCCGTCCTTATCGGGTAGCTGGCCCGTGCCGTAACCCGAAGCTTCGTTCACCACCAGCGGCGGCTGGATTTCATAGTATCCGGCTTCAATGGCGTTGTCGAGGAAGAAGTTGATCAGTGCCCGCTGCAACCGGGCGCCCTGCCCTTTGTAAAAGGGGAAACCTGCTCCGGTTACCTTGTTGCCCAGTTCAAAGTCGATGATGTCATATTTCGAAGCCAGGTCCCAATGAGGAACAGCGCCTTCGTAAAGAGTTGGCATTGCTCCTTCGCTGTGCACGATTTCGTTGTCTTCGGCGCTTTTGCCACGGGGAACTGAGGGGTGGGGAGCATTCGGCAGCTGAACCAGCAGGTTGTTTTGCTCCTCAAGAAGTCCGTCGAATTTTTCCTGAAGCTCTTTGGCCAGCACTTTTAATGTTGCGGTGCGGGCCTTCAGGTCGCTTGCTTCAGCGGCTCTGCCCGATTTAAACAGGTCTCCGATCTGCCGGGCAAGGGCATTGGATTCGGCCAGGTTGTCGTCAAGCTCTTTCTGGGCTTCACGCCGGCGAACATCAATTTCAAGAATCTGTTTCAGGATACCTTCGGCCTCAATGTTTTTGATGGACAGCCGCGCTGCAGCTTCAGCGGTATTTTCACGGATATAATTCAGTTCAAGCATGGGTAAGATTTAAAACGGGTGCAAAGGTAAGGAGAAAATGAGTTAATGTGATGATGCGATGATTTGTTGATATGCTGATTTGTTGATTTGAGAATGAGGGAATTGGTAATTTGTTGATGTGGAAATCTGCGGTTGCAGACTATGCAGGTCTGGTTGTCACGTTGTTGAAATCCGGCCATTGCCGGGAGGGTGAGGCAGAACCGGGTAGCTTTGATCCATTAAAGGCAAAGCAAATGCTTGCATAATTTCAGGGTTTCCTTACGGTTGATTTTTCCGCTTTCCGTTTCTGAAAAGGCCGGGACTGCAATAATGCGAAGGGGCATTTCTTCGCGGTTCAATGCCGTAGCGATGCTGTTTTGTAGCAGTTGCACATTTTCATGGGGAATATCAGCCGATTCGATCAGCAGTACCGGCGCCTCCCCGTATTTATCATGGGGCAGACCAGCTATGAAAAACCGTTGAATAATATACGGGAACAGTTTTTTTTCGATGGATTCCGGCATCAGCTTTTTCCCTCCGCGGTTGATGATGTTGTCGTACCTGCCCAGCCATCTGAAGCGGTTGCTGCCTTCCGTTTCAACGAGGTCGTTGGTCCTGATTGTCTGTTCGCTGATCCCCGGGGCATCAATCACCAGGCATCCCCTTGAGTCGGTCATGATGCTGATGCCCGGGAGGGTTGTGTAAAAACCACTCCGTTCAGGTCCGTTCAGGCGGCGCAGGGCGATGTGACTAATGGTTTCCGTCATGCCATAGGTTGCGTACAGGGCGTTGGGCAGCTCCCTGAGCTGTGCTTCAAGCATCGGGCTGATTTCTCCGCCCCCGATGATGACCGCTTCTATCGTCCGGAATGTTTCCCTGCTTTCTTCATCATTCAGGCAATTGAATACCTGCGCGGGAACCATTGCTGCAAAATCAGCCCGGAGCTTTTTTACGGTGCCTTTCAGCGGATTGCCCGATGGTGGTAGCATGATCAGGTTCATTTCTGCTACCATCGAACGTACCACCATCATCATCCCGGCAATGGTTTTGCAAGAAAGACAAAGCAATGCCTGATGGGCTGAATTGAGGTTCAACGCTTTTATCGTGGCCCCGGCCGAGGCGATCATGGCTTTTTTATCCAGTTGTATGGCTTTGGCAGGACCTGTTGAGCCGGATGTATAAACGGTGATGCTGTCTTGCGGAGATGTCCACTGCTGAAGAAATTCGCCCAACCCTTTTTTCCATTGTACTGATGAAGCGCACAGCCGTCCGGCCTCTGTTTTAAGTGCTTCCCCGGAGTAAACCCGGCCATTGACGCAAAGGCTGTTTGGAATCTTCATGAACCTGCAGGATGAGGATTGTAGATTCCGGTGAAAGCAAGGTCCCATGGTTTTCCGGGAAGGTAATGAAGCACGCCGTTTGCTGCTTCCAGCGGGGCCGGGATATTGTTGGTATAGAGCGATCCGGTGCCCAGCCCCTGCGGCAGGTCGTTGCCGAGGGTGGCTGTCCATTGGGCGATGGCGTTCAGGCCGATGTTGGATTCCAGGGCAGAGGTAATCCACCAGCCGATACCTTTTTCCGCAGCAAGTTCAATCCATTCACGGCAGGCATAGAAACCGCCCAGCAGGGATGGCTTCAGGATTATATACTGCGGTTTGATCTGCTCCAGCAGCTTTTTTTTGTTATCACTTCCGGAGATGTTGATCAGTTCTTCATCCAGGGCCACCGGGATGGGTGAAGTACGGCAGATTTCCGCCATGGTTGCGGGATTCCCCTGTTTTATGGGCTGCTCAATGCTGTGAATGGCAAAGTCCGACAAGTGTTTTAGCTTTTCATCCGCCTCTCCGGGTGAAAAAGCGCCGTTCGCGTCAAGCCGTATGGTGATCTGATCTTCACCGAAGTGTTTTCTGATGCCGGCGATCAGTTTCAACTCCGTGTCAAAGTCTATAGCGCCAACTTTGATTTTGATCACCCTGTATCCTGCAGCAAGTTTTTCATCTATCTGCTTCAGCATGAAGTATTCTTCCCCCATCCAGATCAGCCCGTTGATATTGATGGGCTTTTCGCCTGAAGTGAATTGGCTTTCAAAAAGAATCCTTTGCCCTCCGCCGGTAAGGTCGAAGAGGGCGGTTTCCAGCGCAAAGCGGATGGATGGCCAGTTTTCAAGCCTTGAGGTATTCACTGAAGATGTTTGGTTGATTTCATCGCACAGGCTGATGATTCTCTCTTCAAAACCGGGCCTGTCGTCGGGACTCAGACCGGGGATTACCCCGCACTCTCCGATGCCGGTAGTTTCAGGGTTCAGGGTGTCGCGTAGCAGCAGAAAAAAGCTGTCGCGGTGATGCAGCACGCCCCGTGAGGTCCCTGCCGGATGCCTGAAGATGAGCCTGTGTCTGTGGTAGGTGGCGCTGAGCATGGCTAAAACAATATACCGAACCCGAAAATAATCACCGTGGCAAAGGTTGCCATAGCCAGTCGCTTCAGCTGTGGATCAAGCTCAGCGGGGATCCTGTTGCGGAACACAATGGCAAGGTGTCTGGCAAAGAAGAGGGCCATCAGCAGGAAAATAAACTGAAGCGGGTGGTGATAGTTCAGAATGGTCCACAGGGCCAGGGCCGTAAGGGCGCCAAGCACAAGCAAAGCGTGGTAATATTTTGCCCAGCCGCTGCCCATGATAACCACCAGGGTGCGCTTCCCTGAAAGGGCATCCCCTTTTACATCGCGCATATTGTTAAGGTTAAGCACCGCGGTGCTCAGGAATCCGAGGGCAGTGGCTGGCAGCCACAGGGCGGCGTTCAGACTGTGGGTATGCAGGTAATAAGTGCCCATTACTCCGGTAAGGCCGAAGAAGATAAATACAAAGAGGTCGCCCAGTCCTATATACCCGTAAGGTTTTGATCCGGCGGTGTACATAACGGCTGCGGCAACCGCGGTAATTCCCAGTCCGAGAAATGCCAGCCATCCGCCCGAAAGGGTAAAGCCGATCCCTGAGCCGATAAGCAGAATCCCTGATATGAGTGCCAGGGCCGCCGTAATGATTACAGCCGTTTTCATTTCCCTGAGCGAAATCGCCCCGCTTTGCACTGTGCGGGCAGGGCCGACCCTTTCGGGATTGTCGGCGCCGTTCACCGAGTCGCCGTAATCATTGGCCAGGTTGCTGAGTATCTGCAGAAACAGGGTTGTCAGCAGGGCCAGCCCGAACACTGCCCACCTGAAAATACCGTCGTGCCATGCCACAAAACTCCCCATCAGCGAACTGGAGAATGCCAGGGGCAGCGTGCGCGGCCGGGCGGCGTGTACCCATGCCTTGTATTTTTCTTTTGTCATATCTTTTCTTTAGCCTTCGATTGCCCTGATATCAGGGGAATTTGGGAAATTTCTGAAAATCGGGCTCCCTCTTTTCAAGAAAAGCCCTTTTCCCTTCCTGCGCCTCTTCGGTGAGGTAATAAAGCAGCGTGGCATTACCGGCCAGCTCCTGCAACCCTGCCTGACCATCCAGTTCGGCATTCATGGCCAGCTTGAGCATGCGCAGCGCCAGCGGGCTGCGTTTCATCATGGTTTTGCACCAGTCAACCACTTCGTCTTCCAGCTGATCAAAGGGCACCACCTTGTTAACCAGCCCCATCTCGAGCGCTTCCTGTGCCGAATATTGCCGGCAGAGGAACCAAATTTCGCGGGCCTTTTTCTGCCCCACGATGCGGGCAAGGTATGATGACCCGAAACCGCCGTCGAAACTGCCGACCTTGGGTCCTGTTTGCCCGAAAATAGCGTTGTCGGAGGCTATGCTCAGGTCGCAAACCACATGCAGTATATGCCCGCCCCCTATGGCGTAGCCGTTAACCATGGCAACTACTGGTTTGGGCAGTGAGCGGATCAGCTTCTGCAGATCCAGCACATTCAGACGGGGAATGCCATCCTTGCCGATGTAGCCACCGTGTCCCTTGATATTCTGGTCGCCACCGCTGCAAAAAGCCTTGTCGCCTTCCCCGGTAATCACCACCACGCCTACATTGTCGGCTTCGCGGCAATAATGCATGGCGTCGATCATCTCTTTGATCGTATCCGGCGTAAAAGCGTTGCGGTAGCGCGGCCGGTTGATGGTGATGCGGGCGATGCCTTCAAAAAAATCAAATCTGATCTCTTCGTATTCTTTTATGGTGATCCAGTTTCTTTTTGTCATGATCCGATGAATTTAAAATAGTTCCTTAATGTTTCAGCACTTGTCACTGCCGGTGTAAAAACCTCCAGCAGGACAGGCTGGTTGTCAGGTTGTGCGCCGTAGAAAGCCGGGAGGATTTTCAGCAGGGAAGCCTTGTCATTGACAGAATAATATTTAACACCGAAGTTCTTTGCGATGCCTTCGGCATTGAATTGGTGACTGGTTTCAATATATGGTTCCAACTCTTCAAAACGGTCGGGGCCCGGAATGACCCTGAAGATATTTCCGCCTCCGTTGTTGATCATGATAATCCTCAGGGAAGGGGGAAGGTGGTTGTTACACAGGGCATTGCTGTCGTAAAAGAATCCTATATCACCCGTGATCACGGTTACAGGATGTCTGCCAATGGCTGCAGCACCCGCGGCTGTCGAAATGCAACCGTCAATGCCTGAAGTACCGCGGTTCGACCAGGTCGCATACCGTGATGCTTCTTCAAAAAGCTGGGCATAGCGAATGGGGGTGCTGTTGCCAAGATGAAGATGCGTATCATCAGGAATCAGCCGGAAGAGGGTTTCAAATACCGTAAGGTCTGAAAAGGATGCGTTTGCCAGATAATTATTGTGTTTTTCGAGGTGGCGCTGCGATAGCAATTGCCAGTGTGCACGGTAATCGCTTTGGACAGGAGTAACAGCTGCTGCAAGTTGCCTGATAAAGATCCCGGCCTCCGACGGAATGGTGAGCGTAAGCGACTGGAAGGTGTCCAGGTGGAAGTCGTCAGGGTCCGGATTGATGTGCCAGTGTTGAGCAGGTTGCATCTTTCTTAACAGGGCTTTAATTTTTTTTGAGACCACCGCTCCTCCGAAGGTAAGCAGGATATCGGGGGTGTATCCGGTCATTTGTTCATAGGTAATGCCTTCAATGCTGCGGTCGATGCAGCGGATGCTGCCGGGGACATGCAGGTTGGAGGTGGTTTCGGTGAATACGGCTACCGAGGGATCGTCGGCGAGTTTGCAGATCCATTGTTCCAGCATGTTATCCGGCGGCAACTGACCGGCAAGGATCAGCTTTGCCCCGGTTTTGTTCCATTGGGTAACAAGTTCATGCATCACAGATTCCGGAATGTGGTGTTCAACCGGAACCAGGGCATTAAGCCGGATATCCCTGATTTCAGGGTTCAGGTTCAGGTCGTAGAGAGGTTCGGCCAGGGGCAGGTTAAGGTGTACCGGGCCTGGGGCGGGGAAAAGGGTACGGTCAACCGCTTCGTTCACCATACGGCTGAAATGCCATTCGTTTGATTTGTTATCAATATTATGAGGAAGCTGAAAGCTCTTGCGGATATAATTGGCGTATAGCTGCTGTTGTCTGATGGTCTGTCCGTCGCCCTGGTCAATCCATTCCACCGGCCTGTCGGCGGTAATCACCAGCAGGGGTACTTTCTGATAATAGGCCTCGGCCACGGCGGGGGCATAATTCAGGGCAGCCGAACCCGAAGTACAGAGCAGGGCAACCGCACGACCGAGTTGCTGGGCCATTCCCAGGGCGTAGAAACCGGCGCTCCGCTCGTCGGAAATGCTGGTAAGGTTCAGCCTGCCGCTTCTGCTGAAGGCTATGATGGCCGGGGCATTGCGTGAGCCAGGCGATACCACTGCATGGGTAATTCCTTTTTCAGCGATGATGGCAGCCAATAAACTCAGATGTTCCTGACTCATTTCCGGAAATGGATTAAAAGTATGCTAAATTCTGTATTTTTCCGATAGCAGTCAACATGGTCCGGCTTTTAAGCACAGTTTCTTCCCATTCCGCTAACGGATCAGAAGCGGCTGTAATGCCTCCGCCCGCATAAACAATGGCCTTGTCCTGAAATACCTGCATACAGCGGAGGTTAACAAAAAAGGCAGACTGTTCCACTGACTTCACAGGGCCGAGGAAACCGGTATAAAAGCCCCGGTCATAGTTTTCGGCGTCTTTTATCATATCAAGTGCTGCCTTTTCGGGCCAGCCGCAGACAGCAGGGGTGGGGTGCATGGCTTCGAGCAGCTTGCCCTTGTTGTTATCTTCAATAATTGCTTTGAACCCGGTTTTCAGGTGGCAAGCCATCCCTGCAGTGATGGTTTCGGTTTCTGAACGAAATATTTCAATGCCGCCGGAAACCGCCAGTTTTTCTTCAATATGTCTGCAAACCCATTCATGCTCGTCCATTTCTTTGTTTGTCCAGGCAAGTGAACCGGCATCGCGGGTCCCGGCCAGTGCCATGGTGGTTATCGTATCGTTTTCGACCCTGAGCAGTAACTCGGGAGAAGCACCGGTCCACAGCCCGTAGCCGGGTATCCAGGCCAGGTAAACGAAGGCTGAAGGGTAATCAAGGCACAACTGCTCAAACAGCGGGATGGAGAGTTGGACTTCCCGGAACGGAATCTCAATGGGCCGCGAAATCACGACTTTATCCGCTATTCCCGAGCCAATACCGGTGATCACCTGTCTGAGTTTTTCAATGTAATTTTCCTTGTCCGGCACTGCAATCGTACATTCAGGAATGGCAAATACTTCATGACGTCGGATGCCGGGGTCAGGGAATTGTGCTCCGCGGAGGGTAAGTTCAGCTTCCAGAAACAGCGGGGGTTGCGATTTCAGAAATGGGGCCATGATAAACCCGGGTTTACCATTGAATACTTCCCGGATTCGCGGAATTATATAAAAACCTCCGGCGCTGATGATTGTTTCAGGGTCCGATTTATCCGGAAGCCTGTAGGAAACAAAAGCCGTTTGAGTACCCAGCAGTTGCTGCTGCAGCGCTTTCAGCGTTATTAATCCTCCGTTCATTCCCCTTTATTTTCTTCCTGTTCAATCACCATAATGGTGAGTCTGGAGAGGCAGACCAGCGCCCCGGCATCGTTGTGAATTTTAACTTCCCAGATGTGCAGCCGCCGGGAACGCATCACCAGGGTGGCTTTGCCATGGACATGGCCTTCTTTAACCTTGCGGATATGATTGGCATTGATTTCAATGCCAACGATGGCGTGTTTCCGGCCCATGATCGCAACCGAACCCATGCTGCCCAGCGTTTCGGCAAGCGCTGCGGAAGCGCCGCCATGCAAAAGACCTGCCGGTTGTACCGTACGGTGATCGACAGGCATGGTGCCACAGATGTAATCCGGGCCCACTTCAGTATAAATAATGCCAAGTTGCTCCATCAGCGTTCCGGCCGACATAGCATTCATGGCTTCAAGACTCATGTTGGTAAGCATAGGCTGTGAAATGTGAATCTATTAACAATTCATTATTCCATTGGTTTGCGAAGTTGGGAATTATGCATTTAGATTGCAAGCTGCGCAGAGATATTTTTTAGCAGTAAACAGATGCGGTTTATGTTCTTCAGGATAGAGATGTCCTGTTCATATCATTCCTGAACAGTTCAGCCGTATTTTGAAAAGTTATGACAAAAAAGCTAAATACTCCGGAATTCCGAATATATATTTGTTAAATCTGAACATGCTGGTTTATACATCTCTTTAACTTTTCGTTAGTCGGTTAAGATAAAAGGCTTATCTTTGCCCAACGATACTCCCTCCCATCGCAATAATCAATTTCTCCGCCCGCGCGAATCAATTGTTTGTTGCCGGGAGTTTTTTTTTGAACTCTTAATTACTCACTTATCTCCTTTTTTATGAAAAAGCTGTTTACACTCATGTTCGCATTGGCAACACTGCTGGTGCAGGCGCAATTCATTACCCCGGGAACCGGGGTTGTATGGAACCTCGACTCACTTGTTAACAATTCGGCCGGGGTGGTTACCTGGAACGACAATCACTATGAAATCACCAACACGGTGACCATTGCTGCAGCCGATGCCCTCAATATTCTTGAGGATGTTACGGTTGTTTTCCATGACCTTGCCGGGATTGAATCGGAAGGGACCATTATCATCGATGCGCCCGTCAAAGCTACCTTTACTGCCATCGACAGCACTTCAACCAATAAGTGGCGCGGTTTTAAACTTGTTGCCGGACACATCACCCATATCCGCAATGCAGAGTTTCTCTTCGGTGGGGGAATACGGTCCCAAACAGGTATTTTCACCGTTGAAGGAAGCAAATTCTACAAGAATTTCTACAAAAGCGGTTCAACATCGGGATCTTATGCTTCCAGCGCAGCAGTTGATCTTTCAGGCTACGGGGAGGTCATTAACTGCAGTTTTATACTGAATCAGCGCGGAGCAGTGGCTTCAGGTTCAAACGTTGGAACCAAAGCAATTATCCGGAACAATTATATGTTCGGAAATACCACCGAAAACAGCAACCGCCCGCAGATCAATATGGGGCCGGCCGGTGAGGGCGATACTACCTACATCATCGGGAACACCGTTATTGGTAATGGATATGTTCAGGCAGGCGGAATTGCTTATTCTTCATTACTCGCTGTACCCGGAAGCGTTGTTATTGACTCCAACATCGTAGACAAGAACCGCTACGGAATCACACTCACCGGCAGTCCTATCACCGGAGCAATCAGGTATAACACCATTACCGATAACAACATCCAGAACAATCCCAATCTGGGAGGAAGCGGCATCAATCTCACGGCAAGCAATTCTTCGTCTAATCAGGTTGCAATGATAACCGGAAATATTATTTCCGGGAATCTGTGGGGAATAACGATCGTCGGATATCCACGGGCCAATATGGGTAATTCTGATCCGGCCAACTTCAATCCCGGCGGCAATCAGTTTGCCAACAACGGGAATGGCGGCGTTTTATATGATCTTTACAACAACGGCCCGGTTGAGCAATATGCCATGTATAATCAATGGGGTGTGGCAACCCAGGATTCCGCAAGTATCGAAGGTGTTGTCACCCACGTTGTAGATGATCCGGCACTTGGCAGGGTTAATTTCATGCCAGCCTATCAGTTTCAGACATATTTTACCGTTGAGAGTGAATCTGGTGAACCGCTTGCAGGCGTTGAAATCAGCATAGAAGGAATTGCTGAAAGCCTGTTGACGGATGCGCAGGGTGGCGCCTTTACCATGCTTTCACCCGGTAATTATAACTATACAGCTGTTGCTGAAGGTTATGCCGTCAATAACGGAACATTTGAAGCAGGCACATCCACTACAGAAGTCAGTATTGTGATGAACCTGCCAAAATATCTGCTCAGTTTTTATATTTATGACGAGGCACTGGCGCCGGTTGAGGGCGCTTCCATTGATGTGGACGGCAACGTTCTGCTGACAGCTGCCAACGGTACAGCAGCCATTGAACTCAGCAATGGAATATACCCCTACGCCGTTTCAAAAGAGGGCTATTTTCCTGTGAATGGAGAAGCATTGATTGAGGATGGTAACTCAGAACTTGCCATTCAGCTTAACAGCACCTCGGCGCCTACCTACACCCTTTCATTCCTGGTTACCGATCCGGACACCACACCCCTTGAGGCTGCCCTGATTGAAATTACCGGCCAGCAGTCGCTCACAACGGGTGCTGATGGCACAGCATCTGTTAATCTGCCTGACGGCGATTATGCCTATACCGTATCGCTCGAAGGGTATGTTTCAGGCAGCGGCAGCGTTACCATCAGCGGAGCCGGTGAAGAAGTTAACCTGGTGCTTGAGCCTGTTGCTCCCGAAACCTGGATGCTTACTTTCATGGTAAGTGCTCAGGCCGGCGTGCTGGAAGGTGTTGAAATCAATATCAACGGCACTTTGCTGATAACCAACGAACAAGGAATCGCGCAGATTGAACTCTCCGATGGAGCGTATCCATACACAGCTTCTGCTCCGGGTTTCGATTTCTACGAAGGTACTGTAACCATTGCTGGCGCTGATGCGGAAGAGGTGATCTTTATGACTACTGGCCTAAAGAATGGTCCTGTGGCCGGTTTGCGTGTTTACCCCAATCCGGTGACCGACCGCCTTTACATCGATGGTGCCTCCCTGGCAGAAGCCACCCTTTATGCCCCCGACGGCAGGCAGCTGATGCAACAGCAGCTGAGCGGCAATACTATGGATCTCGGTAACCTGAGGTCCGGTACATACCTCCTGCGGATTGTTTCAGGTGGCAATGCTTCCGTAATGGTAATTGTTAAGCAATAATCCTCTGAAAACTTTTTTTGAAAAGGTCTGCTCCGGCAGGCCTTTTTTTTTCGCGGATTAACATCCGTGAAGCGCAACGATTATTGTGCTGATTATAAAATGTTAATCGTTATAGCATTTTCAAATGCTTAATCCGGGTTTAACATAGTATTCTCATTAATATCTGTTGTCAGCATTTCTAATGATCACAGTTCTGATCAGACCCGGTAGCATTAAATACTGATTATGCCACTCCCAACGCCTATGTAATGCTTGACGGTGGCATAGCGCATAGTAAATGCATCGCCGGCATCTGGCCTGCTTGCTGAATCTCTTATTTTTCAGTTTGATAGTAATCAAGATTTAACAAAACATTAGCATTTAGCTTCAGACAATCTCAAGTGTTATCTGTTATAATTTTAATCTCCTTTTGCTAAAATTTTCTCACAAATCTCAGTCTGCGCATCCCGCCTTTTATTCCAAACTGTTGATAATGCTTAAACAAATTAAGTATCCTTAATGGTTTGAATTATTAACAAGTTGATTAAACCAACCATTATATGAGAAAGTTACTGGCCTTTTTCCTTCTTTTAGGAATGTCGGCAAGCGCTCAGGTAGCTATCAATATTGACAATTCTGCCCCTGATCCCTCCGCCATGCTGGATGTTAAAAGTACCAACCGCGGCTTTCTGGCCCCCAGAATGTCAGAAGCCCAACGAAATGCGATCATCACACCGGCTACAGGTCTGGTTGTTTTCCAGACTAACAGTTCTCCGGGACTATACATTAACTCCGGCACCCCCGAATTGCCTTCATGGAATCTTGTCGGAAGTAATTCAGGTTATTGGCAAAGCAGTGGTTCCGACATATACTACAACCTGGGTAAGGTTGGTATCGGCACTTCAACTCCGAATGCATCGTTATCTGTATCAAATACAAGTTTACAAGGCATAGCAACAGCAGGCTCTTTCCAGATTGGACCATCCGATACTTACAACCTGGTTTGCGATAACAATGAAGTGCAGGCACGCAATAATGGTACGGGTAGTACATTGTATCTGCAATACTGGGGCGGCAATATTGATCTTTGCTCTTCTGGCGGTACTTCGGGCTTTTATGGACCGGTCAACATGTATTCGAATCTTACTGCCTATGGAAGAATCGGCATTAAAACAAATCCGAATTATGATCTGGATATCAACTCCACCTCTTATACGGCTGCCAATATCTATAGTCCCTATAACGGAGGAACAACAACACAGGTTATAGCAGGGGGAACTACTGCGGGTACTTGGGCATTTTATGCTTACGCTACCACCTTAGGCTTTGCAGCATATTTTTCAGGCAATATTTATTGTACAGGAAGTTATTTGCCATCGGATGAAAAGCTGAAAGACAACATTCAGCCAATGAAAAACAGCCTGGATAAAATCATGCAACTGGATGTTGTTACCTATAACTATAATACAACCGGATTCCCGGAATTGAACCTTCCAACCGACAGGCAGATTGGGTTCACAGCGCAAAACCTCGAAAGTGCTTTTCCTGAATTGGTAAAATTAAATCCGCCAAAAAAGGAACAACCTGTTGAGTTTAAGGCTGTAAATTATACCGGGCTGATTCCTGTACTTACTGAAGCCATTCAGGAGCAGCAGTCGCTGATCGAAAAGATGCAAATGAAAATAGATGAGCTTGAAAAAATAATTAATTCTCAACATTAACCCGATCAAAAATAAAAGCGTAATTTTTCCCGGTTGTTGTTACGTTTCTGATAATGATTCATTATCAGAATTTTGCCCAGGGAGTTGCCGTCAATACGGACAATTCTGCCCCTGATTCCAGTGCCAACCTGGATGTGAAAAGTGCAACCGGGGGCTTACCGGTCCCCGGAATGTCAGAAGCCCAACCAAATGCAATCGTCACACCGGCAGCTGGATTGGTTGTTTTCCTGACTAACAGGACGCCCTGTAACTTTTTTCAACTCAGGAACCTGTGGTTCTCCGGCGGGCTTAAGTTTATGTGGTGAAATCCGGATTCAAAAAGGAAAGCCGGGGGAATGGTAAAACAGGTTTTCATTGAGAGGTAAAATCAATTTAACGGAATCCGGGGGATTTTGAGTAATCAGTGAGTTCGGTTTTACGCTGGAACATGTGTAATACTTTTCCATTGCAAGGATTGATAATTCCGGATGCGGTTCTTATGTATTTATCAAAGAATAATTATTCCGGTTTCAAAAGGGGTTAATGATAGTTTAACTAGCAGTTCAATGTTATTGTCACAAATCTACCGGTTATAATCGCGAAAGAGCAGGTGTTCTGCGCCCGCGTTGCCATGCTGATCTGATTTCAGACAAACTTTTTATTTTATATCCAGGCATTCCTCATAGGCCTGATTTTCTCTGCTGATTTATGTTTCAACCGGCCGGCCCTGTGACCTGAAAAAAACATATCCGGCTATTAGTTTTAACGCTGATATTCCCGATACGTTATCTCTGCAGCAGAGAGGGTTTTACCAGACAGAAAGTTGCGCGGCAGATTGAAATTACAAAGCCTGCCGGTATTATTCTTCTGAGAAAATGTTGTTGCCGGCGCCTCAGACAAAGAATAACACATCAGCTTGTCTTGGGTAGTTCATTATAGGATGTGC
>DJGZ01000046.1 GCA_002433025.1 Bacteroidales bacterium UBA5833 | reverse complement strand
CCACAGGTTTTGATCTTGATCCAGTTTCAGGCACTGTAAACCACAATTGGTTATCGGGCAATGCCGAATGAAGCTTTACTTTTTTTTTAAAGCTTTTAAATCAGCCATGCTGGCGCCGGAAGTGTCGAAAATGGCGGAGAAGTAAAAAAAAATGGATCTGTTATTGAAACATTTAACAAATCAATCTGCCAGAATCAGTATTTTGTTGTTTTGCACCTGAAGGGTACCTCCGTTAATTTCGAGATAACGGATATTCTTTTCCGGGTCCACAATTTTAATCTTTCCCTTTTTCAGGGTTGCAATCATGGGCGCATGGTTGTGCATGATCTCAAATGATCCTGATTTACCGGGCAGTTGCACCAGGGTAACTTCGGCGTTAAAGAGGGTTGTTTCGGGGGTAATGACTTCGAGGTTCATGATCAGCTGCTGATTAAAGCAATGTTATTTGGCTGCCATCATTTTCTTGCCCTTTTCCATCGCTTCTTCAATGGTCCCGACCAGGTTAAAGGCAGCCTCGGGATACTCGTCCATCTCCCCGTCGAGGATCATTTTGAAGCCCTTGATGGTATCTTCAATGGCAACAAAAGTTCCCGGGATTCCGGTGAACTGGGTGGCCACATGGAAAGGCTGCGAAAGGAACCGCTGAACACGGCGGGCGCGGGAAACCACGAGTTTATCTTCATCCGAAAGTTCGTCCATTCCCAGAATGGCAATGATATCCTGGAGTTCTTTATACCGCTGAAGGATTTCCTTCACCCTGAGGGCGGTGCGGTAATGATCTTCGCCAACCACATCGGGCGAAAGGATGCGCGAAGTGGAATCGAGGGGGTCAACGGCAGGATAGATGCCCAACTCGGCGATTTTACGGCTGAGTACGGTGGTGGCATCCAGGTGGGCAAAGGTGGTGGCCGGCGCCGGGTCGGTAAGGTCATCAGCAGGCACGTAAACCGCCTGCACCGAGGTGATGGAACCGCGTTTGGTAGAGGTAATGCGCTCCTGCATTATGCCCATTTCGGTTGCCAGGGTGGGCTGGTATCCCACCGCCGAAGGCATGCGGCCTAAAAGTGCTGACACTTCAGAACCTGCCTGGGTAAAGCGGAAAATATTATCTACAAAGAAAAGGATGTCGCGGCCGCCGGTTTTTTCATCCCCGTCGCGGAAATACTCGGCCATGGTGAGTCCCGACAAGGCAACCCTTGCACGCGCTCCGGGAGGCTCGTTCATCTGTCCGAACACCAGCGTCGCCTGCGATTTCATCAGTTCCTCGCGGTCAACCTTGCTGAGGTCCCATCCGCCTTTTTCCATATCTTCAAGGAATGCGTCACCATAACGGATAACGCCCGATTCAATCATTTCGCGGAGCAGGTCATTGCCTTCACGGGTACGTTCGCCTACGCCCGAAAAGACCGAAAGGCCTGAATAACGTTTGGCAATGTTGTTGATCAGCTCCATGATAATCACGGTTTTACCAACTCCGGCACCGCCGAACAAACCGATTTTTCCGCCCTTTGCATAAGGTTCTATCAGGTCGATCACCTTGATGCCGGTATAAAGCACCTCGCTCTGGGTGGTAAGGTTTTCAAACTTCGGGGGTTCACGGTGGATGGCATAGGTATCTTTTCCGGAAACCGGGCCGAGACCATCGATGGGGGCGCCGATTACATTGAAAAGCCTGCCTTTCACATCTTCACCCACCGGCATGGAGATGGGCTGTCCCTTCGAAACCACCTTCATCCCGCGGTGCAGGCCGTCGGTTGAGTCCATGGCAATGGTCCTGATGGTGCTTTCTCCGATATCCTGCTGACATTCCAGCACGATCACATGCCCTGTGTCGCTGGTGACTTCAAGGGCATCGTAAATATTAGGTAAAACGGATTTCTGATCAAAGGACACATCCACTACGGGGCCAATAATCTGTGATATTCTGCCAATTACGGGTTCGGCCATGATTTGTTTATTGAAATATTGAAAGTGAGCAAATTTAACAAACAATCGATTTATACAAATGTTCAGGAATAATTTATCAGGGATTAAACACCGGAAATGTCCCGGCTTTGATTCAGGCCAATCTCAGGGGATGCCGGTTCCGGACGGGAAGATGCGCGCGTTTATAATTTTTGGAAGGTGGTAACGTTTTAATTTTTTGTATTTTGGCTGCCCGGTCTCAGATAATGACGAGGTTTATTTAGCTGATCAGGCCGGTACTACAGAAATTTATCAATAAATCATCATATCTATGCGAAAAATCAGTTTGAATGCCTTGCTTGTTGTGGCGGGGCTATTGTTGGCAGGCCCCCTTATGGCCTGTACGAATTTTCTGGTGACCAAAGGTGCCAGCGCCGATGGTTCTACCATGATTACCTATGCAGCTGACTCACATGTGCTTTACGGAGAACTGTATTTCAGACCGGCAGCAGATTATCCCGAAGGTACCATGCTTGATGTATATGAATGGGATACAGGTAAATATCTCGGGAAGATAAAACAGGCAAAGCATACCTGGTCCGTTGTCGGTAATATAAACGAGCATCAGGTGGCCATCGGTGAAACCACCTATGGCGGACTGCCTGAACTGGTTGATACGACCGGAATCATTGATTACGGCAGCCTGATGTATATCACCCTCCAAAGGGCAAAAACCGCGCGCGAAGCCATCCGCATTATGGGCGAACTGGTTGCCGAATACGGCTATTACAGCTCGGGAGAATCCTTCTCGATCTCCGATCCCAATGAAGTGTGGATCCTTGAGATGATCGGCAAGGGGTCGCCTCAGGTGGTAAAGGACAAAAGAGGCCGCACCCGCACGGTACACAACAAAGGAGCCGTATGGGTAGCCATGCGCATTCCTGACGGTTACATCTCCGGCCATGCCAATCAGGCACGTATCACCACTTTCCCGCTGAATGACCCGGAAAATTGCATCTACTCACCGGATGTTATCAGTTTCGCCAGAGAGAAGGGCTATTATACAGGCGCCGATCAGGATTTCAGTTTTTCTGACACTTATGCACCCCTCGACTTCGGAGCCGCCCGCTTTTGCGAAGCCCGGGTATGGGCCGGTTTCAACCAGGTGAGCAGCGGAATGGATAAATACGCGGATTATGCCAAAGGACATGACCTGAAGAACCGCATGCCGCTCTGGGTTAAACCCGACAGAAAACTTACCGTAAGAGATGTGATCGGTATGATGCGGGATTATTATCAGGGTACCGAGCTGGATATGACCAGGGATGTCGGGGCCGGGCCATATCAGTCGATCGTCCGCTGGCGGCCGATGACCTGGAAGGTGGACGGTGAAACCTATTTCCACGAAAGGGCCATCTCCACCCAGCAGACCGGCTTTTCCTTTGTGGCCCAATCGCGCGGATGGCTGCCCGATCCCGTTGGCGGCATTCTGTGGTTCAGTGTCGACGATACTTATAGCACCGTATATGTACCAATGTATTGCGGAATTACGCAAGTGCCTGAAGCATACGCTGTTGGCAATGGCAGCATGATGGAGTTTTCCGACAATTCCGCTTTCTGGGTTTTCAACCAGGTTTCGAACCTTGCCTATACACGTTACAAAGATATGATTGCTGACATACAGAAAGTGCAGTCGGCGCTCGAAGGTAAATTCATCTCCTACACGGATGTGGTCGACAAAGCGGCGGTGGAATTGTATCAGAAAGATCCGGCCAAGGCACGCGAATTCCTTACGGATTACTCCGTTAATCAGGGAAACAGCACGGTGATGCGCTGGAAGGAACTTTACCGCTATCTGTTTACCAGGTATCTTGATGGAAATGTAAAAGTTAAGGACGGAAACAATCAGAACCCGAAAGTTAAATTCCCGGGTTATGATGAGTCCTATTACCGTATGATCATCGAGAAAACCGGCGATAAGTTCAAGTACCGGGGGGAAAGCCATTAATAAAGGATTGCTGATTTAACTGAAAAGGGGGATATTTCCTATAAGGATTTATCCCCCTGTTGTTTATCGTGATTACCCCATAAAATAAAATATGCGGAATCTCTTTAAAAGCTGTAATTTTGCACAAGGTTTTACGTTCCATAATATGGAATCAACCTCAAGGAATATCTGCAAAAAAATATGCTGAAATATGGACAGTATGAATGATATCAACGTTGGCAACAAAAGCCGCAACAAATCATTGATCATTATCGTAATCCTTCTTGCCGCCATGGCATTATTAACCTGGCTTTACCTTTCGACCCGTTCACGCCTGGGCTCCCTGCTCGAAGAAAAGGAAAAGCAAAGGGTTGAATTACAGCATGAACTTGACTCCCTCATCACTGAACACAACAATATCAAGCTGGAGTACGGGTCATTTTCCGATTCGCTGGCGGCCAAGGACAGCATCATTCAGGCAAATGCCATTGAGATCAGAAAACTGCTTGACACCCAGTATGAGTTCTACAAGGTGAAGAAGAAACTTGACCGCCTGCGTTCCATTTCGCAGGGTTACCTGAAGCAGATAGATTCGCTCTATACGGTAAACCAGGAACTGAAAGCCGAGAATGAACAAATCCGCTCAAGCTATCAGATGGAGCAGCAAAAGAGCAGCTCGTTGCTGAAAGATAAGGAAGCCCTTACCGAAAAGGTAACCATGGCCGCCGTACTCAAGGCCTATAAAATAACAGCATCCGGTGTTCGCGGCAGTGGCGACAAGGAACGTATTACCGATAAGGCCAAACGCGTGGAAAAGGTCAAGGTTTGCTTTACCCTTGGCGAAAACCCCCTGCTTTCGGCCGGGGCCAAAGATATCTACATACGCATCGCGCGGCCCGACAAAATAATCCTTGCCAGGGGCCGGGGTGATGATTATTCGTTCAGTTATAAAGGGGAAATCCTCCAATATACCATGCGCGAAACCGTAAATTACCAGAACCAGGCCATGGATATCTGCACATACTGGATTAACCGCTCTGCCAAGGAAAACCTTCCCGAAGGAGTATATGTGGTATCGGTTTATACCGGGGATTTCGAGATCGGACAAACCAGTTTTGAACTGAAATAGAAAATACCGCATAACAATTTTCAGATGCCGGCTGTTTTGTCCGGCATTTTTTATTATCCCGGATCCGGCTAACCTCTCTGGAGCCGGCAGGCCAGATCAAGCGGTAAGCTGGTCGAGCATTGATTTCAAAGTTTTCTGAGAGGCAGGCGCAGGAAGACAAACACCGGTGCCGGAATTTCCAGTTTTCCGCCTCCAGCCTGGCTGAGAGATATACTGCGGGCAGGCGTTCATTGTATTCCCGGGTGCGGATAACGGACTTTTTATCATCGCCTGCTACCATAGCAATTTTACCGCCCTTTAAATTTCCCGGTCCCGTTCATCCCTTGTTTCCATCCGTTCATCTGATAAAATATTGTATTCACCGATAATAAGTTTAGTACTCTTTCGGGCTGAAATACTTTTGTTCCGGAAAACAACAGGACGAACGAACAATCTACACGCGGAAACGTTTAATGGCACTTATGTTTCCTCACAATTTCAAAACCATTGTTGCCATGGATGATAAGCTGGTTACGATTATTGATACTTCCGGGATGCTTTTCCGAAAATACGGAATCCGCAGCATATCGATGGATGATATATCCAGGGAGTTGGGCATGTCGAAAAAGACGCTTTATCAGTATGTTGACAACAAGCCCGATCTGATTGAAAAACTGCTCAGAAGGCAGGTTGAGTGCAGCAATGCATGTATTGTAGAGTCTGCCGTAAACATGAATGCAATTGATATTCTGCTGCATGTAAGCGTGAAGATCAGCGAAGAAATCAGGGAGATGAACCCGGTAATTGCCTTTGATCTTGAGAAATATTATCCGGCATTGTACAAGGCTTTTGTGCAGGCCAAACGTGATCATGTTTACCTTAAAATTAAAGAGAATCTTGAGCAGGGGGTGACGGAAGGCATCTATCGCGACGACCTCAATGCCGACCTGGTTGCGAAACTGTATGTTCAGAAACTGATAGATGTTCATGATCCTGAGTTTTTGTCTTCTGTTGATTTTTCGCAGGAAAAGGTCTTTCAGGTAATGTTCGACAACCACATCCGGGGCATTGCCAATGCTGAAGGACTGGATTACTACGAAAAGAAGAAAAGCGAAATGAATCTTTAACTACTTAAACCACAACAACTCAAGCCTGTGAAATGAAAAAGATAATTATAAAAACCTCTGTTATTTTGCTATCGGGCTTGCTGCTGATGTCAGGAATTCCGGCAGCAGCGCAGCAAACGGTCACCCTGAGCCTGAAACAGGCCCGTGAGATCGCTGCGGAACGGGCCTTTACTGTGAGGCAGTCAGACGCGGATGTTGAAACAGCCAGACAGCAGGTAAAGGAGCTTACAGCTACCGGTCTGCCTCAGGTGAACGCCAATGTCGGATACAACGATAATATTGGTCTACCGGTTCAATTGGTCCCAGGTGATTTTTTCGGGCAGCCGGGACAGGATATAGAAGTGCAGTTTGGCACGAAATACAGTGGAAATGCTGGCCTTAGCGTAAACCAGTTGGTGTTTAGCGGTTCCTATATTGTCGGACTACAGGCCGCACGCACTTTTCTTGCGAAGAGTGAAGAGGAGCGTAAGAAAAGCCTGGTGGATATAAAGAAAACGGTTTCGGAAGCCTATTTCTTGGTTCTTGCCACCCAGGAAGGGATCAGGATACTGGATTCTACCCTGGCCATTACAGAGAAACTGGCCGGCGAAACAAGGATTATATACGAAAACGGGCTCACGGAGGAAACCGAATACGATCAGCTTCAGCTGATGGTTTCAGAGCTTCAGGTAAACAGGGCCAATGCCATGAATCAACTTTCAGTTGCGCGGAGTTTTCTGAAATATCACCTTGGGCTTCCGGGAAACAGCGAAGTAATCCTTACCCAGACCATGGGTGAACTGATTGACGAAATGGCTCCGGCCGTGCTGCTCGACAGGTCATTTGACCCGGTCAGTAATATTGACTTCCGTATTCTGAAGAAACAACAGGAACTGGCCTATCTTGATCTCAGAAGGCAGAAGAGCCTTTACCTGCCTTCCGTTTCGGCATTCTTAAATTACCAGACCCAGGCGCAGCGGGCAGAATGGGATTTCTTTGATCCGCTGGGCAAATGGTACTCAAGTTCGGTCTGGGGGATAAATATGAGCATCCCCATTTTCAGCAGCGGGGAGCGGATGGCTAAGGTCAGGCAGGCAAGGGTTCAGGTGGAAAAAACACATATTGCCGAAGAGCAGTTGAGCAGCAGCCTCAGCATTCAACATGAGAATGCGGGAAGCGAATTGCGGAATGCCCTGCTTACCTATGGCACTACAAAACAGAACCGCGAACTTTCGGGGAAAATATACCTGCGTACAAGCATAAAATTTCAGGAAGGGATGGCCGGCAGCCTCGATCTGATGAATGCCCACAATCAATACCTGAACTCACAATCACAATACATCAACGCTTCGCTCAATGTGCTCAACAGAAGCGTGGCGATGGAAAGCCTGCTTGAAAATCCGGAATAGAAAAGAAAACCTTTTAAACTCAATGAAAACAAACATCTTCAAAATAAAAATACCGATGAAACAAATCCTTTCACTTATAGCCGTTGCGGGTATGCTGATGATTTCATCCTGCAGCCGGGATCAAAGTCCCGAGGCCATGCGCAAGCAGCTCGATGCCTATCACAAACAATCGAAGGAAATCGATATCAGGATCAAAGAACTGGAAAAACAACTGGCAGGACTTGAGAATGGCAATGAAGCGGTCAACAGGGTCTCAGTTGTGCTCGAAGAGGTCGCTCCCGCCCTGTTTGAACATTATGTTGAAGCCGGCGGAAATGTTGAAGCGGTGCGCGAAGCCTTTATCAGTCCCGAAATCAGCGGACAGATTACCGCTATATATGTGAAGGAAGGCGACAAGGTTCAGAAAGGTCAACTGCTGGCCCAACTGAATACACAGGTTACCCGTAAGTCGATAGAGGAGGTTCAGACCTCCCTGAAGCTGGCCACTGATCTTTTTCAGCGCCAGCAGAGGTTATGGGATCAGAAAATCGGCTCCGAAATGCAGTACCTTGAAGCGAAAAATAACAAGGAAAGCCTTGAAAACCGCCTTGCAACCCTCAACGCGCAACTGGATATGGCAAGGGTGGTATCACCGGTTTCAGGGGTGGTTGACCGGGTTGCACAGAAAAACGGAGAGCTTGCCATGCCCGGCATGACCATGATCCATGTGATTAATCTCGACGAACTCTTTGTTAAAGCAAATGTCTCTGAAGCGCTGCTGCCCTTCATCAGGAAAGGCGATGAAATAGTGCTGAAGTTTCCCTCATACCCTGATGTTTCCAGAAAACTAAGGGTCGACAGGATTGGCAGCAACATCAATCCCGGCAACAGGACATTTGAAGTGCAGGTGAAGTTTGACAATACTGACGGAGCCATTAAGCCCAATATGATGGCTTCATTGCTGATCAACGATTACCGGAACGAGCAGGCGCTGATTATCCCTTCGCGCCTTATCAAGGAAGACCTGAAGGGCAAATACATCTATATCGCGAAAAGCAACAGCCCTGATTTCGTTGCGCAAAAGGTTTATATCCAGGCCGGAAGAAGTTTTCTCGGCCGTACCGAAGTCATCTCAGGGCTCAAAGAGGGTGATAAGATCATACAGGATGGATTTAACCGGGTAAGTGACGGGGTATATCTTTCTGTAGATTCAGTTAAAACGGCAAAATAATACTACAATGTCAGAACAAAACAGTAAACCCAGGGATTTCGGAATAACCACCTGGGCACTCAGAAATAAAAATACGGTATTCCTGCTGATGTCAATTCTGATGTTCTTCGGGATATACTCCTACACTTCGCTGCCCAAGGAACTTTTTCCCGATATCGTTATCCCGACGGTAATGGTTCAGACCATATATCCCGGGAACCCGCCGGTTGATATTGAAAACCTGATTACCCGGCAGCTGGAAAAGGAATTGGAATCGGTTGACGGCATCAAGGAACTTTCCTCGATATCAAGCCAGGATGTGTCAAATATTTTCGTTGAGTTCAACACGGATGTGGATATCAAAACCGCGCTTCAGGATGTTAAGGATGCGGTTGATAAAGCAAAGAAAGACCTGCCTTCCGATTTGCTTGAGGATCCCATGGTTACGGATATTGACTTTACCGAGTTTCCCATTATCAACATCAACCTCTCGGGCGATTACAGCATCAATGAATTGAAGACCTATGCCGAATACCTGGAAGATGAAATAGAAACATTTCAGGAGGTTTCAAAGGTTGAGATCAAAGGTGTAACGGAAAAGGAAATTAAGGTACAGGTGGACCAGCACAAGCTGGATGCCGTGGAATTGAGCTTCGGTGATATTGAAAGCGCGATTAAGAATGAGAATGTTTCCATGTCGGGCGGCGATGTCAGGGTAGGCCGCGATCGCCGTGCTTTAAGGATTGCCGGAGAATTCACTTCGGTGGAGGAAATTGCCGGTATCATCATCAAGCATGAGGATGGCATTATTGTATATCTGCGCGATGTGGCCGATGTCAGTTTTGGTTTCGAGGACCCTGACAGTTATGCAAGGCTGAACAGGCAGCCGGTCGTTTCATTACAGGTAGTGAAGAAGGGCGGGGAGAACCTGTTGAATGCTACCAAAAAGGTTTTCGACCTGCTTGATGAAGCCCGTGCTTCCAAAGTCATCCCGCAAGATCTGGTGATAACCATTACCAACGACCAGTCGGAGGAGATCCGCAACCAGCTGAGCAACCTCGAGAACAGCATGATCATGGGGATTATATTCGTGATCGGTATCCTGTTTTTCTTCCTGGGAACCCGTAATTCACTTTTTGTGGCATTGTCTATTCCGCTTTCCATGTTTATCTCATTCATGGTTATGGGCCTGATGGACTTCCGCATCAATATGATGGTGCTTTTCTCCCTGATCCTTGCCCTGGGTATGCTGGTCGACAACGCCATAGTGGTTATTGAAAACTTCCACCGCTTTACCGATGAACTGGGTTTAAAGCCTTTCGAAGCTGCCCGAAGGGCTGTCGGAGAAATTGCAGTACCTGTCATCACTTCAACTGCCACCACCCTGGCCGCATTCTTCCCGCTGATTTTCTGGGATTCCATCATGGGTGAGTTTATGAAGTACCTTCCGCTCACGCTTGTGATCACGCTTACGGCCTCGCTTTTCTCTGCCCTGGTGATTATCCCTGTGGTAGCAATGGTTTTTTACAAAAAGGAGGATATCAATGACAGACCAGAGGTGCGCAGGACGCTCATTGTGGCCGGCGCCATGACCGGTGTTGCTATTCCGCTTTATATTACAGGCTTAAATACCCCGGCTAACCTGCTGGTTTTGTTCGCCCTGATCGGAATAGCCAATTTGTTGTTTCTCAACCGGCTGGCACGCTGGTTTCAGACAGTACTGCTGGTGTGGGTCGAGAATTTGTATGCAAAAACACTTGCATTTGCCCTGAAACGGAGGAATGCCCTTTGGGTATTCACCGGAAGTTTTGTATTGATGTTCCTGACGATGGGCTTTTACTTCGGCAGCAATCCCAAAGTAGTCTTTTTCCCTTCAGGAGAAACGAAGTACATCAATATTCTTGCAGAACTTCCCCTGGGAACGGATATCGATTTTACCGATTCATTGATGAATGTAATTGAAAATGATGTTGACAGGATACTGGCGCCTGAAAAACAGATCATCAAATCGGTACTCACCAATGTAGGCAGTGGTGCTTTTGGCGAAAATGAAGGTTTTTCTGGCAGGGGGGGAGGGCCCAACCGCGGACTGATCACTGTTACTTTTCTCGATTACAAGGACAGGTCAGGCATAAACACGGACGTACTGCTGAAGCGATTATCGGACAGCCTGCTGGGAGTGTACCCTGGTGTGGTTATGACCATTGAGAAGCAGAATGAAGGACCTCCGGTCGGGAAAGCCATCAATATTGAAGTATCAGGCAAGGACTTTAACAAGCTACTTGATATTACCGATGAGGCCATCAACAGGATGAATGCTTCCCGTATCCCTGGCATTGAAGGCCTGCAGATCGACCTTGATCTGGGTCAGCCGGAACTGAATGTGACCATTGATCGTGAAAAGGCCCGCCGTTTCGGACTTTCAACCGGGCAGATTGCCTCAACCATACGTACGGCCGTGTTCGGCAGCGAAGTTTCGAAATTTAAAATGGGAGAGGATGATTATCCCATTCAGCTCAGGATGAAGGATGAATACCGCTACAATGTGGCTTCTGTCCTTAACCAGCGCATTACCTTCCGCGACCAGGCTACCGGAAAGATCGTACAGGTGCCGGTTTCAGCAGTTGCCGATGTGTCACTCAGTTCTACCTATGGTTCGGTATTGCGCAAGGACCGGAACAGGGTGATCACCATCTGGTCGAATGTGATTGAAGGCTATAATGCTACCGAGATCAACAATCAGTTGAAACCCATTCTGGCCGATATGGATTTCCCTGAGGGGTACAACTACCGTTTTACAGGCGAACAGGAAGAGCAGGCAGAATCCATGGCATTCCTTATCAGGGCGCTGCTGATTGCTGTTGCTATAATTCTGCTGATCCTGGTGGGACAATTCAACTCTGTGGTAAAGCCATTCATCATCCTCATCAGTGTGCTGCTGAGCACCATCGGGGTTTTCGGCGGTCTGGCCACTTTCAGGATGGACTTTGTGGTGATTATGACCGGTGTCGGCATTGTATCCCTCGCCGGTGTGGTGGTGAATAACGCCATCGTGCTGATTGACTATATCGGCTTGCTGAAAGCCAACAAGAAAACCGAAATGGGTATTGACCTCAGCGATGACCTCCCGGTGAAGGAATCCATCGCCTGCGTAATCGAAGCCGGCAGAACCCGTCTCCGTCCGGTATTGCTTACCGCTGTTACTACCATTCTCGGACTTATACCGCTGGCCGTAGGATTGAACATTGATTTTGAGGGCCTTTTCTCAAGATTTGACCCGGACATTTATTTTGGAGGCGATAACGCCATTTTCTGGGGGCCGCTCTCCTGGACGGTCATCTTCGGGCTTACCTTCGCCACTTTCCTTACCCTGGTGGTAGTACCCTCAACGTATCATCTCTTTTATATGGTCCGGCTCAAAGCCAGGGCCATCATTAAGAAATAGCCTGAATATTTCAGATCTGAAAGAATAAGGCTGTATTATAGCCATCAACCCGGTTCAGGCAATGTCAAATGCCTGAACCGGGTTCATTGTTACAAGCTGCAATCCGGAAAGCAGAGCAGGCAAAAAATATTTTTATGCATTGTTGTCCGGAAAAAACCTGATAATGGACTTAGAGATTACCTCCGGTGAGCTCCCTTTGGTCGGTTCTTCGCTCCACGATGTTACGCTCAGAAAGACAATGTTTTAGGATTC
>DJGZ01000020.1 GCA_002433025.1 Bacteroidales bacterium UBA5833 | reverse complement strand
TTATACTTTAACAGCAGACCCTAAATAATGTTTCATGTTATCCAAATTAGATTCCAATCTGGCAATTACATCCGGCTCACCATTATAGCCGGAAGGAAGACTCATATCAATACGTTCAACGTGATGCAATTTATTCTTGATTGCATTGTAATATAGATCATAACCTGTCGGCCAACGCCATAAATCGAGAATATCATTTTCACCAGGTCCATCAAATTCAGCATCGGACATGCCACCTGTTTCCTTTAAGAATTTCTGAACTTTTTCGAGACTGGTATAACCTTGCCAATCAGCAAATCCATGATTCAGGTGGTTGAAAGAGAAATTAGGAACATAGCGTGTTTCCTGTAGATTTGATGTTACATTTCTTAACCTGTTTATCTCATAGGTAAATGTATTCCATACTGTAGCCACACTTTGACAGGCTGCGGTAGTTTTTTGGTGATAAACATACAATACATTCGAATTGTCTTTTTGAGGAAAGTATGGCTTAGTAGAATTATCAACCGCAGGAGGTAGTGTTAAAGACCTTGATTGTGGTGTAATAGTCAACACAGGAAGTGATTCATAATACTCCGCACTACTTGGGTAATATCCGGAGGTTGATGTAACTTCTTGTGCATAAGAAACACTAATACTGAACATGAACAAAAGGCCAGCCAGGCTGGCTTTTAAAATGGTTGAATTTTTCATAATTGATTTTTTAATGGTGGATTAATTTAATTGTTTGAAAAATATTTCCTGCTTTAATTTTTGCAACAACAATACATTGGGGTAAGTCCTCTTTATCCACAAAGTATTCTCCTAACGGGGGAATTTCAAATGTTTTAAGATGTTCACCGGTTATACTATATAATTCTACATTTACAAAAGAAGACTGCACTGATTTAAAAACTGTATAACTTCGAAAGGGATTGGGGTAACAGCTAACCAAAAAATGGTCTGTAGTCGGCTGGCATCCTATATGTGTAAAGATTGTATCGGTACTTCTATAAAGATAATTCCATGAATGCATAAGCAATCTGCCATACCAGTCTGTTGCGAATCCAACGGCCTCATTAAAGATTAATCCGTCATTCAAAACCGTAGTATAGGTATTGCCCCCATCTTCTGATACTGCAACGCCACCCCAGCCACTACCTCCGGGGTCACTGGCAAGAAATATGCGGTTATCAGGTACCACAAGCAAGTCGCTTACTGTTGCATTCAGCCAGATATGTTCCCAAACAGTAGTGTTGAAGTCATATCGGAATATACCTGTCCACCCACCAACCAATAACCGCCCTTCATTGTCAAAATCAATTGTTATTAAATAACAATCTATTTCAGGATCCCAGAATACGTTCCATGTTTTACCCAAATCGGTTGAATAATAAACTTTAGGATTGTTATTGCTCCAATTGTATGTAAATTCAGAACATGCATAAATTACATTGTTGGGCCCAAAAAAGATATCGGTAATATATTCCCAATAATCAACGTCATAAAGACTGCATACAACTTTCCATGTTTCGCCATCATCTGCTGAGCGCAAAATGGCATTTTCTCTTCCTCCTCCCATTAAAATAATGCTGTCATAGCCAAATCTAATAACATTATATTCCAATTGATTTATCCCATCATATACCCAGTCCCATGTCTCACCCATGTCATGGGTGCGATGAACTCCATGATCAGAGGAAACATATAAAGTATTATTATTTTTAATAGCAATACCCCGAATTGTTTTTGGTATAAGGCCATTGTTCTTTATTTGCCATGTTAAACCATTATCGTCACTGCGAAATACCCCCCCCTCAGTGCCATATTTGGCTACAAATATGACTCCTTGCTCATTAACAACAATATCGCGAAAAGTGCCATCTCCGCCACAAGGAATCACTTCCCAAAAATCCTGACAATAAGATGCAAAAGAAAATAGAGAAAAGGCAAATATAAGGATGGAATTTTTCATGTTTGGTTTTTTAAATGGTTTAGTTCTGAATTGATTGCAATTTTGATAGAGTTTTTGTTTCTGGTAAAAAGAATTGTGCTATTACCATGGCTTGTTGAAAGTAAAGTTACTTTACTGATTGATAAAAAAAGATACACCTTGTTGATTGACCAAAGGTACTGATAAATATTTGAGAAAGTCAAATGAGGGGGGGGGGGCAAGTTATTAACAATTTATACACATTGATAAATAATGTATTTGATGTGCCGGAAGCCAGTTAACATCTCAAATAATCATATGCCTTTATCTTAATGATGGCAGCCGGAATCCACTTTTTCCCGGTCACGCCTTCGTCCGGGAATGAATAATTTAATGATGTGAAAATATAAGAATTTTACATCCCGATAACGATCCGGGCCAAAATCCAAAATCTTCCCGGTAACAGAATCCATTTAATCCTGTAAATCCTGTCAAAAATGAGAATCCTGCAAATCCTGTTAATCCTGTAAATCCTGTCAAAAAAGAGAAACCTTGCAAATCCTGTTAATCCTGTCTTTCCGTTCAGAAGTTTAGCTTATTAAGGTTTAAACGTCTTTTACACACCTAACAGGTTAGAAGAAAACCTGTCAGGTGAATTCTTGTCCCTCTCTTCCTCTCCCTTTCTCGCCTCCCAATTGGTGGTCTCGGCTCCGCTCGACCACCACCGCTCGTCCTTCTTCCCGGTCCCTGAGCGTTCACCCTGAGCGAAGCCGAAGGGAAGTCGAAGGGGCGTCCCTCGCCCCTCCTTCAGGCATAGTCTGTGACTACGTCGAAACCATTTGATATAACAAGCATTTAGCTGATTACCTCATACACCATTACGGGCTTCTGCTTGTTTTTAAGTGTGATTTCGCCGATTTGCAGGCATTTGAAAGAATGCTTTATTCTTTGATACGCTTCATCGCAAATTACGATCTGCCCTTGTCTGGCTGCCGATTGCAGTCTTTGCGCGGTATTTACCACATCACCGATTACCGTATAATCGAGCCGGCGTAAACTGGCAGAGCCGATATTGCCCGATATCACTTCTCCACTGTTAATGCCGATTGAAACATTTGGTTTGTAGCTGACATTTTCTGAAAAAACAGGCAGCCTTTCAATTTCACTGCGGACTGCCAGGCAGGCATCGATCGCCCGGTCCAGGTGATAATCGCCACGAAAAACAGCCATAATCGCATCGCCGATAAACTTATCTATATATCCTTCCTGTTTAATAATCTCTTTTACCATCAAATCAAAATAGCTGTTGAGCAGTTTCACAACGTTATCGGGTGTTTCGTTTTCGCTGATTGAAGTAAACCCACAGATATCAATAAAGGCGATGCTGGCTTCAAGTGTTTCACTTACCATAAGGGTTGATTCATATTCCCTGCTGTTCATAAAATGCAGCACAGTTTCGTCAACATACATTCTGAGGATGTTATTTTCCTTAACTGCTTTAAGCGTTTGCCGGATTTGATTTACATGCGAAAGGGTTTTTTCGATGGTAAGTTCGAGATCATGAAAATCAACCGGTTTGGTAACAAAATCGAATGCACCACGGTTCATAGCCGTACGGATGTTTTCCATATCGCCATAGGCTGAAACAATCACAGCCTTAAGCAGCACGTGCTGATCGTTGAGCTTCGACAGCAGGGTAAGGCCATCCATTTCGGGCATGTTGATGTCGCTGAGCACAATTTCCACATCGGGGTGCTGCTCCAGCTGCTCAAGCGCATGACGGCCATTGCCGGCAAACACGAAATCGTACTCCCCTTCCCTGATTTTCTTACGGAATCTCTGCCTTATCAGTATCTCAAGATCCGGCTCATCGTCAACCACCAATATCTTAGCCATCACAACATTTTTTTATTTTCTCTTTAAGCGCTACAAAATCCACCGGTTTCGAAATAAAGTCATCGGCCCCCAGCTCCATGGCTTTTGTGTAATTTTCCTGATCCCCGTAGGCTGAAATCATCATCACCATTGGCGGAGGGTCGTGGTGTCTGGCTTTGATGCGGCTGAGCAACTCCAGCCCGCTCATGCCCGGCATGTTGATATCGGATAGGATAAGCACCGCTTCGTGCAGGTATTTTTCAAGGCAAATAAGGGCTTCCTCCCCCGAAAAGGCAAACTCGAGCAGTATTTCACCTGATCTGATCTCCTTGCGGAACCGCTGTTCAAACAAGGGTTGTATGTCTTTTTCGTCGTCAACGACCAATATCTTAATCATTTTGTTCATGTTGGAATAAAAATAGTAAATGTGGTTCCTATGCCCTCAGCAGTTTCTACTTTAAGCTCTCCGCCATGGCCTTTGGTGACAATGTCGAAACTCATGCTGAGCCCCAGACCGGTACCCTGCCCTGTTGGCTTTGTAGTAAAGAAAGGCTGGAAAATCTTATCTTTAATATTGTCAGGAATGCCATCGCCGTTATCGCTTATGTTCACTTCCACACCGTTCAAGATCTTTCTGGTTCGTAACCTTACAACAGGCATGTAACCGGGTTTATCCAGCTTTCTCTTTTCATTAACAGCATAAAAGGCGTTGGTAATCAGGTTTAAAATTACCCGGCCGATATCCTGCAGAATAAAACTGATCAGGCCAATTTCAGGATCAAATTCCGTTTCCATGGCAGCATTGAATGATTTGTCTTTCGCCCTTAAGCCATGATAAGCCAGCCGGAAATATTCATCGGCAAGTGCATTAAGATTTGCGGGCTCCTTTGTTCCGGCACTGCTGCGGCTGTGCTGAAGCATTCCCTTTATGATAGAATCAGCCCGTTTACCGTGATGATTAATTTTATCGAGGTTTGCCTGTACATCTTTCAGCATGTCGAAGGCCTGCTCCTGATTGCCATTCGAAAGCTCAGCCTGAATTTCTCCGATCAGCTCTTTGCTGACCTCAGAAAAATTATTGACAAAATTGAGGGGATTTTGTATTTCATGGGCTATACCAGCCGCCAGTTCGCCCAATGAAGCCATTTTTTCACTGTGAATAAGTTGTGCCTGCGTGGATTTAAGTTTATCATAAGCCTTTTCAATTTCCCTGGCCTGCATAAGTTCCAGATTCACAGCCCTCTGTCGCTCCCGGGCAATCAGCCGCTTGCGCTGAAACCGGTCAACGGCAAAAATTCCCGCCGCCAGTAATAAAAAGTAAAACAAATAAGCCCACCATGAACGGTAAAACGGCGGAAGAATCTCGAACTTATAAAATGCCGGTCCGCTCCATTCACCTTCAGGACTCAAAGCCTTCACCTTAAAGGTATATGAACCCGGCGGAATATTTCCAAAGCTTGCCGTGGATTTGTCGGTTACCGGATTCCATTTTTCATCATATCCTTCAAGCATGTACTGATATTTAACCATAAAAGGCCGGGCAGTTTCCAGGCTGTTAAAGTCAAAACTGATATTGTTGTATTTGAAGGGTAACACCAGATTTTCAGGTATTCCACTAAAAGGTCTAATCCCATCAAAACCAATGTCACTATATTTTTCAACCAGCGTATCGCGTTCTTCATCGGTAAGCAACCGGCCAAAAACCCGGAGCTCATCAGCCAGAAAAGCTGGCACGGCATAGTTTTCCCGGTTTCTGACGGAGTCATCCATGCCGGCATAAAACAATGTATTCCAGCTAAAATAGTCATGATTCACCTTAACACTCTGTATCCTGGTTTTAGGCGGGTCAGTATTCCTGATCACACTGGAATAGTCAAACCGCACAAGTTTATCGCCCGTACCAGCCCATATAATTCCTTTACTGTCTAGAAACATAGAGAAATTATTGCTGATGTCACGGATGGAATAGCCGGTTTTCTGGTTGAAATATTCAATCCCGTTTCCGGCAATATTTACCCCCGGGGGGCCAATGCCTCCTTTCAACACGGTAAAACCATTGCTGGTACCTATAAAAATATTGCCTTCTTTATCTTCTATAATTCCATAAACCACATCGTTGGCCAAGCCTTCACTGGTTGTAAATTGCTCGAAAACAGTTCCATCAATCTGAGCCGGATTTCCGGAAGTCAGTTGTTCAGCCATGTTTTTCCGGATAATTGAAACACCGCCTCCCCAACTGCCTAACAGGATATTACCATTCTTATCCTCAGTAACATACGAAAGCTTATTATCTCTAAGCCCCTGTGCTTTTGTAAAATTGATAAAAGTTTTTCCATTGAACACGCTCAGGCCACCGCGGGTAGCCATCCACATATTTCCCTTTTTATCTTCATAAAAGTACCACACGGTATTGTGCAACAATCCCTGTTCTGTAGTAAAGTTCCGGAAAGTTGAGCCGTCAAATACACTGAATCCTTTTTCATAGGTTCCGGTCCATATCCTGCCTTTGCTGTCTTCCTGCAGACTAACCACATTATTGTCAATCAAACCCTGATCCGCAGTATAATTAACAATTGTTTCACCATCGAAACTACTCAGGCCGCGATCGGCACTGAACCACAATCTTCCGGTTTTATCCCTGATGATCGCAAACGAATAATTTTCAGGGAACCCCTGGGAGGAGTTATACCGTAAAAAATACTTTTGCTTTTCCCGCTGGTTATTGACATTATAACTGAAGACACCATTGCCGGCGCACAACCACAGATTTCCATCATCATCCTCGCTCACCGCAAGGATGGCTTCCAGCAGGAAGTCATCATTGTCGCCTATACCGGTTACACTGGAGCCATCATACCTGCTGAGCCCGCCGCCTAAAGTGCCGAACCACAGGCGGCCTGCATGATCCCGGGTGATGCTGTAGACTTTGTTATGGGCCAACCCTTGTTTCACAGTATAATTCACAAAAACGGAATCTTCCTTCCTGTACTCCGAGAGGCCGGTTTTAGTACCAAACCAAACATTGCCCCGACGATCAACCTGACTGCTTTTTATTTCATTGTTTATCAATCCGTCGCTGGTTGTATAATGAATAAAATCTTCGTTTCCCTTAACAAGGCCGGACGGCTCAACCCTCACCACCCCTCTATCGGTGCCTATCCAGAGGAATCCGCTTTTATCTTCAGCAATGGTGAAGACTTTAACACCTCCTTTCAATAATGGGTAATTAACAAAGGCTTTTGCTCCCACGGCCACTGACTCCGGATTGTAAAGCGCTATACCATAATCCGTTGCAAGCCAGAGATTGCCCTTACTGTCTATAAATAAATCTCCGGCGAAGCTACCCGGCAAACCATCCTTTTCATCATAATTGATAAACCTGCTTTCTGCATGATCAATATCCTGTTTAAGTAACTTTGTTGCGCCCTTTGTTGAAGAAAACCAGAGATTGCCATCCCTGTCGGCAAGAATCCCGTTGATATCATTGTCGATGAGCCCGTGCTCCATGGTAAAATTCTGAAATCCCATCCCGTCGTATTTGCTCAGGCCGCCATAAGTTCCGAACCAGATATTTCCGGATTTATCTTCATTAATACAGTTGACAAGGTTATGGATCAAACCATGGTTAGAGGTGAAGTTGGTAAAGGTCTGACCGTCATATTTGCTCAGGCCGTTGCCTGAGGTGCCAAACCACAGGTTTCCGGCGGAGTCCTCAAACCCGCACAATATACTGCTCATCGCCAAACCATGCTCGGTATTGAAATCGGGCATATTTATAAAAAAATCAAACGGCCGGGCTTCCGGGGCCTGCCTGGATGAAAGGCGGATTTTTACTGGCGCAGGTTGCGAATCCAGACTGTAAACCACAGGCTTACCGGCTTCAACCATTAAAGGAACTTCAGCAGAATTCCCCTGGCGGAAAGAATCCTGTCCGGCTTTCTTCACCTCACGTTTACAGGAAGGAAGTATCGTGATCAGAAAAATGATCAGAAACAGCTTGCCGGTGACTCGAAAGTTATACAATTTCTGCTTTATCAGGTTTGGTTTACAGCCAGCGGAAGTCGCACAATAAATTCAGCGCCTCCATCATTCAGTCCGTGTATCAGCAGTTCGCCTCCATGCCCTTTGGTCACAATATCATAACTTAAGCTTAACCCCAATCCGGTACCCTGCCCTGTTGGCTTTGTAGTAAAGAAAGGCTGAAAAATCTTGTCTTTTATAGCGTCCGGAATCCCGTCGCCATTGTCTGATACCCTGATTTCAACGGCGTTCTCCTTCCTTTTTGTAACAAGGAAAACCTTAGGTTCGTATTCTTCACCGTTATCCCTTGATTTTTTAGTTTTCTCAGCAACAGCATACAGGGCGTTATTGATCAGGTTAAGCATTACCCTTCCCATATCCTGGGGGACAACATCCACTTCCCCGACAGCAGGGTCGTATTCGGTTATTATATTAACATTGAAACTATTGTCCCTTGCCCGCATCCCATGATAGGCCAATCGCAGGTATTCATCCGAAAGGTTGTTGATGTCGGTGGACAGCTTATCTCCGGTGCTGGTCCGGCTGTGTTGAAGCATCCCCTTTACTATGCCATCAGCTCTTTTACCATGATGGGTTATCTTTTTCAGGTTTTCCTGAACATCATTCAACAGTTCGCTTGCACCTTCATAATTGCCCAGGGCCAATTCATTCCTGATCTCTGCAATCAATTCATCACTTAACTCGGAGAAATTGTTGACAAAATTCAGCGGGTTCTGAATTTCGTGGGCAATGCCGGCCGTCAGTTCGCCAAGGGAAGCCATTTTCTCTGATTGAATCAATTGCGCCTGTGTATCCTTCAGCCTTTTCAACGCATCTTCAATTTTGGTTTTCTGTTTCCTGAGCTGCGCATTGGCCCTTTGTTTCCCCCGATAGCCAATTAAGGCACCAATAATAATAATGAATGAAAGAAACAGGCCGCTTGCCAGACCGATCATCCGGGTGCGGTTAAGCTCATCTTTGGCATTCTGAAGCGCCCTGGCAGCTTGTTCCTTTTTCTCAAATTCATAATTCATGGTAAGCTCAGTCGCCCTGCGGATATTTTCCCGGCTGTTTATGGAGTTGGAGATTACCGTATATTTTTTGTACAACTCAAGCGCCCTGGCCGTGTTACCAATCTGTTCGTAGCACGCTGACAACTCCCTGTAAAGACTTCCGTTTTCCTCTATAAAAAGATCAGCATCCGCCAGCGAAGCCATCGCCTTTTCATAGTAAGGAATGGCCTCATTCCATTTTTGTTGCGATTTCAAAACAAACCCCATGCTTGAATATGCCTGCTGGGTAATCATGGGCTGATTAACTGAATCGGCGAGCGCAATGGCGCTTTTTGATAACTGCAGGGCTTCACCGGATACGCTCTGATTTGCTTTTGCCAAAGCCGCTTTTGACAAACTTGCCGCCTGAATGCCCTTGTCGCCCATTCTTCTTCCAAGTTTTACAGCTTCCATAGCATTATCGTACGCCTTTTGCCATTGCTCAATTTCGAGGAACATGCTCGAAAGGTTGGTATAAGCATACAATTCAACATTGGTCAGTTGCTGCTGCTTCGCCAGATCAATAGATTTAAGAAAATAACTTTCAGCACGCGGATTGTCACCCATATTCTGATAGGTATTGGCCATGTTCACCAAAGTGTAAGCCTGACTCGAAATATTCCCGTCCTCCTCCTGAATTCTGAGCGCTTTCTGCTGATAAAACAAAGCCCTGGGATAGTTGGATTGCTGCTGATAGGCAATGGCTATATTTGAAGCACTTTGGCTTGTACGCATCCGGTTTCCGATCTTTTCATACAGCGGAATGGCCTTTTCGTAAAAGTATATGGAGGAGTCATACAAGCTTTGCATGCCATAATACAAACCAGCCGTAGAATAGTAATTGGCGAAACTGCCCGAATCCCCGGTTTGTTCAACATAACGCCTTAAACCAGACAGCTGTTGGAGCGCGGCCGCCGAATTCCCCGCATAGGTATAATTATGAACCAGCTTAAGCATTGCCTCCTCCTGACCAAGTCCGAAGTTTATCTGCTTCGACGCATCTATAATTTTCAGATTAAAGCTGATGGCGGAGTCAAGGTTGATAATGGCCAGGAGGTCAGCTTTTTCAAGCATATGATTAATTCGTAGTTTTTCATCGGTTTCATTCCGGATAAGCCGGTCAAGACTGTCAAGTTTCGCATTTTGCGACTGTGCCGGATTACTGCTGAAAATCATCAGCAAAGTAATTGTAATGGTTTTCAGCGAATACTTCATTTTATCGTAATGTATAGTTATTGAAAAACCTGGTTTGCAACACACGCAGGCATTTTTCATTCATTCAGGGCCCTGTAGCATAGTCAGTTATCAGGACTTTTGTTAACGCGTGCAATGGACCATTACACACATTCAAACACAGAACACAATTCAAAAAAACGGAAGGCTGACACGAATATACTTATGCTGATAGTTATATATAAACCTGTACCATAGGCTATTGTTCATATTTGTATGGCTTTAAAGGAATTGTGCTATTTACAGATAACCCGAAGCTTACCGGCTAAAACCGCCAGCCAAAATTTTCATTCCTGAAAGCTTTAGCTGCCTTCGTTCGGCGTAGTCTGAGACCACGTCGAAACACGCCGCCCGGAACCGATAATGCATTATTTTCAGATCCTGAAAACTTTTGCCTGCAGGCACAATAACCTTTGCGAATAATTATCTTTGCATGAAACCACAGCCATGGCCAGAAAGAAACTGATCAGCGAACCCCTGTCCTACCCTGATCTGGGGATTATAGGTATCAGCAGCCAGCTGAAGGATTACCGGCTGGCCTACCACATTAACCTCTCCGCTGCCCTTTCCCTTACAAGGCTCGACGATCTTCCCGTTTACCAGGAAAAAGAAGGGACCCTGCCCGAATTTCCGCTCTTCGCGTATTATGAATGCAACCGCCGGCTCCACTTTTACCTGATCGGTAACAGCAACCACACCGCCAAACTGGTCCCCGCTTACCGTCAGGCGGATTATTTCCTGCTCACCAAAGGCCCTTTCGAACCTGAACACCAGGCTGCCCTGATCAAGACCATCCGGAAAATAGAAGGCGTACAGCTGACTTTCCCCGTAGAAGGTACTAAAGTGAAAAACCTCGAAGGCATAATGACCGATTTGGAGTTGCACCTGGTTGGGAAGGGAGTCTGAGGTTAAGGTTAAGGTTGTGCTTCGGCTGGTCTCGTTCCGATAGCGATCGGAATCGCTCGACCACCGTCGCTCAGCAACCAAGGTTAAGGTTGAGGCGGGAATTATGAAATAATAGTAATTCCTGAAATTTCGTCCGGCATCAGTATCCTTTTAATCCTGCTAATCCTGCTAATCCTGTTAATCCTGTCAAAAAGAGAATCCTGCAAATCCTGTTAATCCTGTCTTACAAAAATAACAACGATCAGGCTGGCGTGGACGTCCCGTCAGTGTATGAAGTTTAACTTATCAAGGTTTAAACGTCTTTATTACACCTAACAGGTTAGAAGAAAACCTGTTAGGAGAATTCTGGTGCCGGTTTGGCGTAGTCTGTAACTACCTCGGAACAACACTTTACCAAAATCCGAAATCTTCCCGGCATCACAATCCTTTTAATCCTGTTAATCCTGTAAATCCTGTCAAAAATGAGAATCCTGCAAATCCTGTTAATCCTGTTAATCCTGTCGAAAAAAGAGAATCCTGCAAATCCTGCTAATCCTGTTAATCCTGTCGAAAAAAGAGAATCCTTTTAATCCTGCTAGTCCTGTTAATCCTGTCGAAAAAAGAGAATCCTGCAAATCCTGTTAATCCTGTCTTACAAAAAAAATAACGATCAATACAATTAAGCAATCCGCAATCTAAAATCCAAAATCTCTCGTTATCCGGCTCTCGCCGTCTCACGAGACAAGCAAAATCCGCAATCACATATTCCTCCTATACTGTCCTCCTACCCTGAACAACTCCTGCGTGATCTGCCCGAGCGAGCAATACTTTGTCGCTTCCATCAGGGCTTCAAACACGTTGCCGTTGGAAGCTGCCGTATGATGCAGGTACTTCAGGGCCTGTGCCGCTTCAGGCTGCCAGGTCTTGTGCAGCTGTTTGAGCATCGACACCTGATAATCCTTTTCTTCCGGGGTTGAACGGATTACCTCTGCCGGAATAATGGTGGGCGAGCCTTCCGACGAAAGAAAGGTATTCACCCCCATAATGGGCAGCTTGCCGTCGTGCTTCAGCTTCTCGTAATAGAGCGATTCTTCCTGAATGCGGCTGCGCTGGTACATGGTTTCCATCGCGCCAAGCACCCCGCCACGTTCCGTAAGCCGGTCGAACTCCGTCAAAACCGCTTCCTCCACCAGATCGGTTAACTCCTCTATGATGAAGGACCCCTGCAGCGGGTTCTGGTTCTTCGCCAGTCCCAGCTCATGATTGATGATCAGCTGAATGGCCATGGCCCTGCGTACCGATTCTTCGGTGGGCGTGGTGATGGCTTCATCGTAAGCGTTGGTATGCAGTGAATTGCAGTTGTCGTAAATGGCATACAGGGCCTGAAGCGTGGTCCGGATATCGTTAAATCCGATCTCCTGCGCATGCAGCGAGCGACCCGAAGTCTGAATATGATACTTGAGCATCTGCGAGCGCTCGTTGGCGCCGTATTTCAGCTTCATGGCCTTGGCCCAGATCAGCCTGGCCACCCTTCCCATCACCGCATACTCGGGATCTATACCATTGGAAAAGAAAAACGAGAAATTCGGGGCAAAATCATCAATCTTCATCCCGCGCGACAGGTAATACTCCACATAGGTAAACCCGTTGGCCAGGGTAAGCGCCAGCTGGGTTACCGGATTGGCGCCCGCTTCGGCAATATGGTATCCCGAGATGGACACGGAATAGAAATTCCTTACGTTATTCCGGATAAAGTAATCCTGCACATCCCCCATCACCTTGAGTGAAAAATCGGTGGAGAAAATACAGGTGTTCTGGGCCTGGTCCTCCTTCAGGATATCGGCCTGCACGGTACCCCTGACTTTTGAGATGGTATCGGTTTTTACTTTTTTGTACACCTCAGCCGGTAATACCTGATCGCCGGTCACCCCCAGCAGCATCAGCCCGAGCCCGTCGTTACCCGTGGGCAACGCTCCCTGATAAACAGGGCGCTCCGTGCCCCTGGTTTTATATATTGCCGCAATCTTCTTTTCAACCTTTGCTTGGAGTCCGTGCTGCCGGATATACAACTCGCACTGCTGATCGATGGCCGCATTCATAAAAAATCCCACCAGGGCCGGAGCCGGTCCGTTGATGGTCATGCTTACCGAAGTGGCGGCATCCAGCAGATTGAAACCCGAGTAGAGCTTTTTGGCGTCATCAAGACAAGCCACCGAAACACCGGCGTTCCCGATTTTCCCGTAAATATCTGGCCGCACGCCGGGATCGGCACCGTAAAGTGTAACCGAATCGAAGGCGGTGGAGAGCCTGCGCGCCGGCATTCCTGCCGAAACGTAATGAAACCGCTTATTGGTGCGCTCCGGTCCGCCTTCGCCGGCAAACATGCGCGTAGGATCTTCGTTTTCGCGTTTAAAGGGATAAACCCCGGAGGCATACGGAAACTCCCCCGGAACATTCTCGCGCAGGTTCCACTTCAGGATATCGCCCCAGCTTTGGTAGCGCGGCATGGAGATTTTCGGCACCCTGGTATGCGAAAGCGATTCCGTAAAGGTCTGTACCTTAATTTCTTTTCCCCTCACACGATAGCTGTATTCCGGATCGCTGAACCGCTTTTTCTTCTCTTCCCACGATCCGATAACCGCCAGATGGTCTTCACCCAGCGATTTCCGGAGTGCCTCCATACGCCGAAGAATGGTTTCCGGAACGTCCTGCGATTCCTTTTTCAGCAGACTACCGGCCTGTTCCAGCGATTGCAGCTCGGCGGCCTCTTTTGCCAGCCTGTCCGTCAACGCGTTGTAATTCCTGACGGTATCGCTGATCTCCGAAAGGTAACGCACCCTCGAAGGCGGGATAATTGCAGACGCACCCTGTTCCTCTCCGGCGCCAATTTCAAACGTTTTAAAATCCTTGCCGGCTTTGGCATTCATCAGCGAGATCAGATGATTGAACAGCCTGTTAACCCCCGCATCGTTGAACTGAGAAGCCCGGGTGGCAAAGACCGGCAGCGAATCCTGTTCATCGTCCCAGCGCTTGTGGTTGCGGACGAACTGCTTTTTAACATCCCTCAGGGCATCGGCGGCTCCGCGCTTGTCCGATTTATTGATGGCGATCACATCGGCAAAATCAAGCATGTCAATCTTCTCGAGCTGAGAGGCGGCTCCGTATTCCGGCGTCATCACATACAGGGAGAGATCGGCATAATCCACGATCTCGGTATCGCTCTGTCCTATGCCCGAACTTTCGAGTATCACCAGATCAAAGCCTGCGTTCTTAACAATGCACACGGCATCGCTGATGTATTTCGACAATGCCAGGTTGGCCTGCCGGGTGGCCATGCTGCGCATAAATACCTGGGGCGAATTGATCGCGTTCATGCGGATGCGGTCGCCCAGCAGCGCCCCTCCGCTCTTGCGGCGGGTGGGATCAACAGAGAGGATTGCCAGCTTCTTTTCGGGATTGGCCAACAGAAACCGTCGTACCAGTTCATCCACCAGCGACGATTTTCCGGCGCCACCCGTACCGGTAACGCCAAGCACGGGGCTCGAAAGGGTACTGCACGTCTGCTTCAGTTCCCGGGTAATCTCCTTTGCCTTGTCGGGATGGTTTTCCGCGGCGCTGATAAGGGACGCGATGGCACGCACATTCCCGGAGCGTATAACTGCTGCATTGATGCCATTTAAATTTCCGGCTTCAAAATCAGCCTTCCGGAGCAGGTCGTTGATCATCCCCTGCAGGCCCATTTTACGGCCGTCGTCAGGAGAGTATATTCTGGCTATTCCGTACTGGTGAAGCTCTTCAGCTTCGTGGGGAAGAATAACGCCGCCACCGCCGCCGAAAATCCGGATATGACCGCAACCGGCCTCCTGCAGCAGGTCATACATGTATTTGAAATACTCCATATGCCCGCCCTGGTAGGATGTAATGGCAATGGCCTGAACATCCTCCTGAATGGCACACTGCACCACTTCCTGAACGCTGCGGTCGTGACCCAGGTGGATGACTTCCGCCCCCGACGACTGAAGGATTCTGCGCATCACGTTGATGGCCGCATCGTGTCCGTCGAACAATGAAGCAGCCGTTACTATCCGGATGTGGTTTTCAGGTTTGTACGCTGTTATTTCCTGCATGGGAGTATTATAATATGTTCATAAACGCAAGTGAATGTTGTCTCAGCATCACACAAGGGCAGCAGAGTTTAGTAATTTGAAATTCAGGGTGATTATCTGATTCCGGGAATCAGGCTGGTAAAACCAAATATCATGATGTATCTCAAAAGCCACAGGTGCAACGGCCGAAGCAGCATTGCTCCTTTATTCCTGCAAACGATTGCATAACAATCAGAAATGGAATTGGTTCATATTGCTCCAATGACTGCAATATTGGTGAAGATATTTCGTTTAACCAGATAACTGTAGCTTAATAAAACTCTTAATCAAACTAATATCATCCGATTTCTCATTTTGCTCTTACATTCAGGAATCAATTATAAGAAAGTTACATAATTTGTATTTAAAACTCCTTTGAAATGAAAAACATCTTGTTAACGGGCATCATGATCCTGGGGTTTCCGGGCAACTATTTTACTTTATCGGCACAGGAAAACCAGAAAAATTGCGACATCAGGCAATATGCTTATTATACTAATCTTGCCGAACTGTCCATCACAGATTCGGCTTATCAGAAAGCCATTGCCTATTACGACAGCGCTTCTCAATTCATTGATTCGCCCTTTGCAAAAGACCGGTACAATAAATCGGTGTGTTATGCCTTATCTGGCAATTATGAAGAATGCCGCCCGGTACTTCTTTACCTTGCCGGGAAAGGGCTTGACCGGCAGATTATTATTGATAATCCGGCATTCAAAGAATTTCTTGCGTCAGAAGCAGGCAAGGATTTTCCTGAACTAAAGATAGATCTGACCTATAACATAAGGCTTCGCGCGATCTATGATTCTATTCATGAAGCAGATCAGTATTTCCGCAGAAAACACCCGAAAAATTATCATGACTATTATCACGACACAATCACTAAAATAGATGCTTCCAACGTAAAATTAATGAACGAACTGATTGTTCAATATGGCTGGCCGACTGAAGATCTGATCGGGATAAGTGATCTTGGTTTCCTGAAATACGAGATTATCGTGATTCACCAAAGCCATACTTTTCAGATTTATAACTACTCTGTAGATATGCTGAAAGCACTTGAAAAAGGACTTATCGATATGACTACAGCCGCCTACCTGATCTCACGGTCAAATAGCAGAGATGATTTCGGCCTTATGGAAATAGGATATGTCTTACATGTATTTGATCCCGAGGGTACATACAAGATGGGAGAAGACCTGAATAAATACCAGCACAAGGCCGGATTTGTTCAGCTCCCTGATGAGACCAGTCTGAAATATGATTTGAAAAGAAAAGAATTTGGGCTTGAATCCATCGAAAATTTCAGGCAAAAAATCATTTTCAGCGATAAGGATAAACGTTTCTACTTTAAATATTATGGTGGTAAGTCAGGGGTTACCTGGTCCGGCTACGAAGATTATGAATATGCTGTGAAGAATATGGTGGAATTCTGAGCATTGTGGATTAATTAAATGATCCATGAGGTTCCTCACTTCGTTCGGAATGACAGATAGTTAGCATTTTCAGGGATGGGGTGGGTGGCGGCATATTCCACCAACCACCCATCCCTAATATCACTCTGAAAGCTATGTCATTCCGAACGGAGAGAGGAATCTCCGATAATTTGCCGGAACTCTTAGTTAAAAGATACTAAACCAACGAGGTACCAGGCTTTCAATTCCTGCCGGGTTATTACTTTTCGGGATTCCATTCCTGAAAAGCTATGACTTTACGGGATTTGATAAAAATCCAGTGGTTTTGATTAAATCGAATTTTATAAAAATGCGGGCGAAGTTGCATAAATATTTCTCAAACTCCATTTCATTATAAACCTACAGCGCAAAAAATAATTTCCAACCTTTCCTTTAATCCACACAAATTTAAGTAAGTTTGTATGTACCTTAAAAATTCTCAAATACTTCCCACCTATGAAACGCATTTTTACCATTTTGCTCCTGTTTGCGTTTATTACAGCCATGGCCCAGCAGCAAAAATACCTGCAGGTCCGCATGGATGTTAATCCTGACGACATTCCCGCCATTGCCCGCCTGGGCATTGCCATGGATGCCGGTTTTTACAGCAAAAAGGAAAACACATTCACCACAGCCCTGACGGAAAGCGAATTCCGCAAAGTTCAGGATCTGGGGTTTTCCTGCACGGTTGAAATTGATGACCTGGAATCCTATTACGTTAACCGTAATGACGGAATTGACCCTAATGCGGTTAAGCGCCAGGCCCTCCGTGCGCCTTCCGATTACCCGGTACCTTTTAATTTTGAGCTGGGAAGCTGCGGCGGATTCAGCACCATGGACGAATGCTATGAGCACCTTGATAATATGTTTTATCTTTTCCCGGACCTGATCACGGAAAAGCAGGCTGTTTCAACACTCACAACCATTGAGGGCCGGCCGGTTTACTATGTAAAAATTTCCGATAATCCCAACGAGACAGAGAATGAGCCTCAGGTGCTTTATACCGGCATGCACCATGCCCGCGAACCGATCGGCATGCAGCACCTGCTCTACTATATGTATTACCTGCTCGAAAATTATGAAACCAACATCGAGGTAAAAACCCTGGTTGACAATACAGAGATGTACTTCATCCCCATTGTAAATCCTGACGGATACCAGCGCAACATCACCACCAATCCGAACGGGGGTGGTATGTGGCGTAAAAACAGAAGAGTGAGCGGAGGCGGGTATGTAGGGGTTGACCTCAACCGCAATTACGGATTGGGCTGGGGATATGATGATGAAGGCTCTTCTCCCTATCCCTCGCAGGAGACCTACCGGGGCACCGCCCCCTTTTCTGAGCCGGAAACTCAGATCATCAAAGAGTTCTGCGAATCACATGACTTTAAGATCGCCCTGAATTACCACTCCTACAGCAACCTGCTGCTTTATGCCTGGGGCTACATCCCGGAATTAACGCCCGATGAAAGTGCATTTGCCGAGTACTCAAGAAGAATGACGGTGGACAACAACTATACTTATGGTGCCGGATATGGAACCATCTATCCCTCAAACGGAGGTTCCGATGACTGGATGTACGGAGAGCAAACAACCAAAAACAAGATACTCGCTTACACCCCTGAAGTGGGAAGCCAGGGTGACGGATTCTGGCCGGCAGTGAACCGGATAATCCCCCTCTGCCAGGAGAATATGATACAAAGCCTGTTGGCTGCAAAATTCTCGGGTCCTTACGGCGAAATTGACGACATCACCCCCATGATCATTGCCGATAAAGTGTCAAATATCGTGTTCGATGTTAAACGGCTCGGACAAACCAATGCTGTATATACTGTTTCCGTTGAACCCCTCGGGGATGAGTTCCTTTCTGTCGGCGAGCCGGTAACCATCAGCAATCTGGCTGTCCTTCAGTCAAAAACCGATTCCATCTCCTTCGAACTCAGCGATAAAGTTGCCAATGGTGACACGCTGCGGTATGTGCTTACGCTCGACAACGGTTTTTATATTACCCGCGATACCATCGAAAAATACTACGGCATTCCGGTAGTGGTATTTTACGATGAGTTTCCCGACCTGAATAAATGGAACGGGCAATGGGGACTTTACAGCAGTTTCCCCTATTCTGCCCCCTACTCCATTGCCGATTCACCTTCGGGATTCTATTCAAACAACGCGAACACCTCTTTTACGACCATCAGCGAAATAGACCTTACAAATGCATCGGTTGCCATCCTTAATTTTTATGCACGCTGGAGGATTGAGGCAGGATACGATTATGTTCAACTGAAGGTCTCTAACGATGAAGGTGCTACCTGGGCCCCGCTCTCAGGGAAATATACCCGCTCGGGTTCAAGCTATCAGGCAACCGGACAGCCGGTTTACGACGGCATTCAGAATCCCTGGGTACGCGAAGAAATAAACCTGACTGAATATGCCGGTGAAAAGGTGCGCTTCAGGTTCAACCTGCGCAGCGACGCCAACACCACTGCCGACGGATTCTTCTTTGACAACTTCGGCATCACCATCATTGACATTACAACCAAAGCAGGACACACACCGGCACTGGCCACAAACCACCTTTCCGGTCCCTGGCCCAATCCTGCCAGTGACATCGCTACTTTCACGGTTAATATTCCGGATTATCATGGCAATACCTCCCTGATTGTGGTAGATGCACAGGGCAGGATCATCCGTAAACAGGCAGTGGTCGGCTCAGATAAGGAAATAAAACTTGATATTTCCGGACTTACTCCCGGCATCTATTACTGTAAACTGATTCAGGGAAGTCAGCTACTTGGGGTGCAAAAACTGATCAGATAACCGCCTTCTTTCAGCAGTTATTCAGAACTTACTTAGCCCGGCGAAACCGGGCTTTGTCCGTTTTGTCCATTTTCTCGCAGGCATACTGAATAATTAACCGCGGGGCAGAATCTTTCCACTTTAGCAGGAATGTTTCAGTTTCTGCATTTTTCAGTTTCCATGCTTCGCGCAGAAACCAGCCCATGCCCTGATGAACTTCCCTTTCAGGATCAAGCATCAGCGGCTCAAGAAAAGTGAATAGCTCCTGAAAGGCTATTCCAGTCTTCAGAAGTTTGATAAATGTCACCGGTACACAGCGGCGCTGAAATTTAAAGGGCGATGTAACCCATCCCCTGAAATCCTCCTTTCCCATCAAATCCTGCTTCATCAGTTCGGGCAGGAAAAACATCCCTAAATAATCGGCATGGGCCCAGTTGCGGATACCTGTTTCAAACAGGTTTTCAATCCGCTGAATATCTGTTTTTTGTAGCTTATCTTTTACCAGGGATAAAAGAATCAGTACAAAGGAAGTTTCCTCGTATCTGCCGCTTTTCATCAGCAAGGGGGCTGTATCAAAAACCAGGTCAACCGTAATATTCCCGGCTTTCTTAAGTTCGTCCTTCTTTGCATCCATCAGCGCCTGGCTGAGTCCCCAGGCATTATACACCCCTCCCTTAAAATAACGGGAGTATTTTATGACAAGTTCGGGGTTCGCATGGTCGTTACAGTAATTTTTCAGTTCAAGGAATAGTTGTTCTGCTTTCATAGGATAAGGATTGTGGCGCTTTAACGGATTCAAACATCTAAAATACCAAAATCCCTGTAAATCCATTTACAGAAAGCAAACGAATCGTGTTTTTTTTAACTTTGCTAATCATAATATTTTAAACTTATCTTTCTGAAATTCCGGTTTTTGAAAAAATCAGGCGGCATATTTGGTTTTGCTGTATTCACTGTATTGTGGATCATGCCTCCATGCTGTAAACTTACTGCAGGGCCTGCCGACAGCCTGAAGACCCTTGCTGCTGCCGCCTCCGCAGACACTACGGCTATAAGGCTGTTGGTCGAAACCGGCGATCATTATGCCAGGCTTGACCAGCATGACTCAGCACTTTACTATTACAATAAGGCACTTTCACGGGTTGTCCCTGAATATGAAAACCGCTATATCCCCGGCATTTACTATAAGTTAAACCGGCTGTTTTATAAAAACGGGAACTATGATATTTCGCTTGAATATCTGTTTAAAGTTCTGTTACATTACGATATTATCCGCGCTTCAGCACACGATACTGCTAAAATTGAAACACAAACAGCCCTGGCTTATGGCGATATAGGACTGTCCTATTTCTCCATGGAAAATTATTTAAAATCAAAGGAATACTTTGAAAAGGGATATACAATTATTAAAAAACTCAGTCAAAGTGCGCAAAAAACTGATGCCACTGAGACCCTGTTTGTTTTTGTGCTGAACCTGGGGTCGGTTCATGTTGCACTCGAAGAGTTTGGAAAGGCAAGGGAATATTTTGAAGTGGCGCTCGGGCTGAACAAACAGTTAGGGAAAATTGCATACGATGCCGTGCTATATAATAACCTGGGGATCATCTTCAAGGAAGAGAAAAATTATCAGAAGGCTTATGAGTACTACATAAAATCAGCCGATATCAGGGAAATTATTAAAGATACAGCCGGGCTGGCCCAGGTGAACAACAACCTTGGAAACCTTGAATTTGAGCGGGGAAATTATAAAATTGCCATTGATTTTTTACAAAAAGCGTTGAATTACAGCAGGAAATCAAAAAACCTGAAATCTGAAATGCTCTCAGCAGATTTTCTGTCGCAAACCTATGAGAAGACCAGAGAATTTGACAAAGCACTGGAAATGCATAAGCTTTTCAAGCAACTGCACGACAGTATCCTGGATAGTGAAAAACTACATCAGACCGCACGCCTTGAACTACAGTACCAGTATGAAAAACTGCGGAAGGAAGCGGAATTACAGCAGGAAATAGCGCTTGCAAAAAAAGAACGAAAATCATTGATCTATCTGATTATAGCCGGCATATTCCTTTTCACCGTTGTAATTCTCTACCTGATCAACCGGAACCAGCGCATTAAGATGAGGCAGGTAAAACTGGTGAAAGAGAGCCTGGAACTGGAGCAAAAAAACCTGACCCTGGAAAAACAAAACCTTGAACTGGAACTGGATTACCGCAATAAGGAACTGGCCACACATGTAATGTACCTCGTGAATAAAAATGAATTTCTTGCATCCATTACCGAAAAACTGCTGGCAATCAGGCATATGCTGTTGCCTGAAAACAGAACGGTAGTGCAGGAAATCATCCGTGAAATGAAATCGAACATCGACAATACCGTTTGGAACGAATTCGAAGTCAGGTTCCAGAATGTGCATCAGGATTTTTATCAGAAGCTGGGTGAAAAGTATCCCGACCTCACCCCGAATGAAATAAAGCTCTGTGCCTTCCTCAGGTTAAATATGACCACCAAGGATATTTCTTCCATTACATTCCAGTCGCTGAAAAGCATACAGGTGGCCCGCGCCAGACTCAGAAAAAAACTGGGAATAACCAGGGATGAGAATCTTGTAAGTTTATTGCAGCAACTCGGATAAACCGAAAGAAAACACCCTTATCTGACCACTTTTCGGGTCAGTATTTATTTCCCAAACTTCCTCCCTTCCCTAACCTACGGTATAAAATAATTGAAAGCATTTCCTTTCAACATGCTGTTTAGCAATTCTTTATCAAAATTGTAGCAATAATGTTACCCGGCCATTAATGCCTGTAGGTTTTTTGTTAACCATAAATATTAGGGAATAGGTGATGCACTGTCGAGTTTTGTGCCGAAAATAAAGCATTATGAACACAAAGAAAACCGTGGCATCTGATCCGGTTGAGCAGGAACTTAAAAACTTCATAGACAAACTCAACAATGAAAATGCAGCGCTTTCAAAAATTCTGTCTGGTGTTTCAGAGTTTAAAAGCCCTGCGGAAAATCCAATGCCGGCTGAAGGTAAAACAGGGGAAGTACCCAAAATAAAGAATACTGAAAACCAATAAACAATCACTAAACTTTAACTCATGAAAAAGTTAATCGTTTCAAAACTGCTTTCAGCGATAATTTTTTTATCGCTTGGATTGCAGGCGATCAGTCAAACGGCTGTTTACAAAGAGACCGGCAGACCTCCGCAGCAGACTGCTAACCGTAACGGGCAGGTAATTTATGACCAGTTTTATCCGCTCGCAGGGGGTTCAATTGTCAGTAATGCTTATACTGACCCCGGAAATTTAAGTTATTCCTGCATCGCTGCTGATGATTTCGTGGTCCCGGCAGGCGGCGCATGGGGAATCCGCTACATTGATATTGCAGGTCAGTACTGGGAATGGACGGGTACTCCTATAGATGCATTTAATATTTACCTGTACGCCGACAATGGCGGAATTCCCGGAAATATCCTGCATTCTTTTGAGAATTTTACCGGCTACAACGCTTTACCCATTGATGCAGGTACCCATCTTTACCGTTATGAGATCATGTTACCCTCAGTAATAAACCTGACCGCAGGACATTACTGGATAGGTGTTCAGGCAGTTTCCGATTTTACTGTATCAAACCGCTGGGGGTGGTTAAGTCATGAAAGCTTGACCATTGAAGGTGAATACCAATGGAAAAACCCGGGAGATGGTTATGGATACGGTTACACCGACTGGACGCCGGCTTCCTACATGACCTGGTCTAATTTTAACCTGGCTTTTGCCCTTTACGGAGATGGCCTGGATAATGATATGGCGATGGTAAGTATTGACTCCCCGGCATCTTCGCAGAACCTCACTTCTTCAGAGTCAATTACAATTTCAATAAAAAATGAAGGGATCTATACGGAAACCGGATTTCAGGTGAGCTATTCCATCAATGGCGGATCTCCTGTTACAGAAACTGTAACCTCTCTTACACTTGCTCCAAACCAGATTGCTCAATATACTTTTATTACCCCGGCTGATTTTTCAGTAGTATCATCCCATGAAATCACAGCTACTGTTTCATTAGCTGGCGACCCGTTCTCCGGCAACAACAGCAAAACAAGAACCATTTACAACTTAGGTACTGTTTATCCCATGCCGGCCACAGGTACCCAAACCATTACCTCCTGCGGTGCAACATTTACCGATGCCGGAGGACTTGAAGGCAATTTCGGAATGAATGACAACGCTGTGACCACCATTTATCCGGCCAATGCAGGCGACAGGGTAAGGCTGACTTTTCTTGAATTTAATGCAAGCTATGGTGGATTTAAGGTATACGACGGAACCAGCACCAGCGCCAACCTGCTGGGCAACTGGACCGGCGCAAACAGCCCCGGGGTACTCACAGCGCTCAATTCGGAAGGAGCCCTTACAATACATTTCCAGGGCCCGGGATGGGAAGAAAATTCCGGATGGGTAGCTTTTATTTCGTGCGTCACCCCTGTTGAAGACGACCTGGCAATCCTGGACTTTACCAGCAGCCTTACTACTATTTTCCAGAACAATACCACCATCCTGAGTGCAAACATTCAGAATTTAGGATCTCAGGCCCAGGAAAAAACGGTTACTTTCAAGGCCAACGGCAATGTAATTGGTACACGCAGCACCGGTCTGCTCAACACCGCGGATACAGCCTGGGTTCAGCTACCATGGACCGCAACCGAACCCGGACAATACACCCTGGAAGCCTCTATTCCTGAAGATCAGGGCCCTGAACCGGATAATACTGCAAGCTTCGAAAAATATGTGTATCCTTTTGATGCATTCTTCGAAGATTTTGAAGGGAGTTTCCCTCCCGAAAACTGGATCGCCGGTATAAACTGGGGGCAAAATAATGGTGGATTCAGCGGTAATTACAGTGCGGTTTGTATGGTGCAGGCCGGATTTAGCGATACCCTCGTAACTACCCGTCTGGATGTAGGTTCCAATGCATCCTTCTCCTTCTATGCCGTTTCAAGCATGTGGTGGCCCGGCGATTTACAGATCCTGTGGAAGGAAGATGGGACCAATGAATGGATTCACCTTATGACTCCGGTACTTAACTCAATGCAATTTGGTGAATATACTGTTGATATGGCAGCCTTCGCCGGTCATACCGGTCGAATCGCTTTCGTTGACTTTATATCAAATCCCTACGCATGGTCAGGAATGGTACAGTTAGACTACATCCTGGGGCAGAATATTTCAGTTCATTATGATGATTTTGACCTTAAGGTAAAAGCGTTTGACGGAGACCGCCTATATATGATGGGCGAAAGCTCTGAATTCTCCCTGACCATCCGCAACAACGGGCTTGAGACACTTCCGGCTGCATCATACAGGGTTAAACTAATGGTAGGAACCGAAAACCCATTGGAAGTTTTCTCGCTTCCCGGCGAGGAGATAGATTTCCAGGAAGAAATTTCCTTTACGCTCTCCTATACCTTTCCTGAAATAGGAGAATACCACATCTATGCCGAAGTTGAACTGACCAATGACCAGTCTCCTGAGAATAATGTCAGCGATGTGCTGGTTCTCTCAGGCGTTCCGTCACAATCGACTTTTGGATTGACAGGTGAGAAATCAATTACCCTGGAGATACCGATTGATATGGCCTACAATCACTCCTTATCGGAGACCATCTATACAAATGAGGAAATCGGACAGGAAGGAGTTATCTTTGGTATTTCATGGGATTACTGGTTTGCCCAGGATGAACTGAATGTTCCGGTCCGTATCTGGGCAGGTCTGACCGATATACCTGAACTCAACAACGGATGGGTGCCGGCAGGTGACCTTATCCCCGTATTTGACGGCAACCTCACTTTTTTAAGCGGGCATCAAACCATTTACATACCTTTCTCTACGCCCATAAATTACAATGATCCCACCAAGAATATTGCGATTCTGGTTGAAAAGATTGCTGATCATACAAGCATGAATCAGTTTTTCTGGAGCTATGGTACTACGTTTGCCTCAACCTTGCTAATAAATGGATATACAAACCCTCCTGATCCCTTTAACCCTCAGGGCGGAGGACAGTATTACATGAGTCCTTTTGCACGCTTTATCTTTAACGATCAACTCGGCGCAGCCGCAGGTACTGTAACCGACCCCGATGGCGCACCCATTGAAGGCGCATCAGTAACAGTTGAACAGCTGAATATTGTTACGCATACCGATGCTGACGGAATGTACGAACTCCCTTATATCCCGGCCGGAACCTATCCTGCAACCGCTGATAAATTCGGCTTTACCGCGGTGACCCACCCGCTTCAGGTTACGCTGAACAATACCACTACCCTCGATTTTGTGATGGGAGAACTGGCCCTGGTGAATATTTCAGGTACCGTTTCAGGCATCGATAATCCGGGGATTGGCATTGAAAATGCAGCAATCACACTTTCCGGTTATAATACATATGCTGGGTTTACAGGCACTAACGGGGAATTTCTGCTCGAAAATGTTTACAGCCAGAATACCTATCAGATCAGTATTGCTGCAGATGGTTATGCAACTTATATGGCGCCTGTTGTTGTAGCTGATTCTGATATTGACCTAGGTGAAATCGTGCTCAACGAAGCCATGCTGATCCCTTATATTGTTATGGCTGAACCGGTAACCGGCAGCATGGAAGTAACCTGGAATACCCCCACTTCCGCAGCCCAGCATACACTTGTTTTTGAGGATGGCGTGCACGAACAGGGTTGGGCCGGTGAAACCGGAGAAGAGGTATGGCTCGGAAACTACATCCCGTTTGAGGAGCCCGCAACCATTACCGGCTTTGATCTTTACTGGGCTAAATACTCGCCCCTGACCACCGCTCAACCGATGAGACTGGATATCTTTGATGAAGATTACAACCTGATTGTCAGCAGCGGGGAATTTATGTCAGGAATGGATGCATGGATTCATGTGCCGGTGCCGAACATTACCCTTGAGGGTGATCATTATGCCATGATTTACTGGAATGGCACCCCGGCCCAGTCAAGTTACCTGGGATGGGACTCAACCGAGGTAGTTACAGAGTATGCCCGCTACAAATATGCAGGCGGCGATATTGCCCCGTTATCAGGGATTGTAGGCGGAATGGGAACCTTCCTGATCCGGCCGCAGGTGATGACAGATGCCACATCTCAACTACAGGGCAGGGCATTAACCGGCTATAACATCAGCTTTGGCAGACTTACGGATATTGCCAATGTTGCAACCTGGCCCCTGCTTAACGCTGCAACCCTTGATTTAACTACCTTTAACGACACAACCTGGCCGCCCGATGAAAATGATATGTATGTTTATGCTGTAACCGCATTCTATACAACCGGCCAATCCACATTCTCATTCTCCAACGTGATCAATTACGTCGGCGTCGGCACCGGAATTGTTGAAACAGGCAGCGTGGTAATTTATCCCAACCCGGCATCGGAAAGTGTAACCATCAGCAACTGCAACGGAGCAAATGTGTTGCTCTTCACCATGGATGGCTCCCTGAAACTGCAGGCACGCATTACCGGTGACAGCCACCGTCTCAACCTGAATAACGTCGCCAGCGGAACATATCTGCTTGTGATTCAGACCGGGGATGGAATCAAACAACAAAAGCTGATAGTTAAATAAGCAGGAATAAACCTTCGGGAGAAGGAGGGTGATTTTCTTCTTCATTTTCAGATCAGGGCTGTACTTTAAGGTACGGTCCTGGTTTTTTTTGCCTGCTGTTTCCGGTATAAAATTGTACCATTTCTGCACCAATTGCCTCAGCCTGCGGAATAAAATGGACAGGGGTAAACACACTTCAATGCTTGCCTCAATCATCCCCGACCTCCCTTTCAACTGCATGATTCCGCGTTTCAACTGTCAAATCCTACTGTTTGCCGACCTTTATTTGTAAAAGGTTGACCCCGTTTGCAAATTTGTAACCTGAAATTCAAATCTGGCATGAATTTTTCTTTGCGATAATTCAGCCTGCCACAACTAAAATTTACAGATATGAAAACGTTGAATTACCTCCGCTTACTGCCCTTTATTGCGCTGTCCCTATTTCTGACTTCCTGCGAAGGAGATGGATGGAACAACATCCGCGGAACAGGTCCTGTTTACAGCGAAACCCGAGTTGTACCAACGCACCGGGATATTTCGGTAGCCATCCCGGCTGATGTTTACATTGTACAGAGTCCCGTGAGTGACCTTACCATTGAGGCCCAGGCAAACGTGCTTGACGCCATTGAAACTTACGTCAGCGGCAATGAGCTGAAGATAAAGCTGGAAAACGGCGCCGGTCTCGGACGCCACGAAACCATTAAGATTTACATCTCCTCAGCCTTCTATAACAACATCCGTTTATCGGGCTCAGTAAACCTTTATGCTGAAACCCCCATAGTAACCGATGTTTTTGATGTCAGCATCTCAGGATCAGGAAGTGTCGATGCTGAAGTTTTTGCCAATGCGGTAAGGGCTTCCATATCGGGAAGCGGAAAAATTTCCCTTGAAGGGACCACCATTACTGAAAACTTCACCGTTTCGGGTTCTGGAGATATCTACGCTTTCGGACTGCTCAGCGAAACTGCCAATATCAGCATCAGCGGCTCCGGCACTACAGAAGTCAGTGTGGCTGAGTTTTTAAAAGCCAGCATCAGCGGAAGCGCGAATATTTACTACAGAGGCTTCCCAAGTGTTGACAGCCGGATTTCAGGATCTGGCAAGGTTGTGCGTGTAAATTAATAAAGAGACTCGTTTATCTCAGGGCCGGACAGGAGAAGGTCAACGCATCAGGCCGGCAATACTTTCTGCTTTTTTTGGTTAATAATGTTAAATCCCGGCTGCTCCGCCGGGGTTTTTCTTTATTTGTCCCCTTGTTATTTGCAGCTGTTAAAGAATTCAATAAAAGTATTTTACAGAATTACCAAACTTAGGATAATTTTGCAAAACGCAATAGGCGTAAATGCGGGAACCGTCAGGTAAAGAGGGAGGATCTGAATTAAATACATCAGGGAAATGCTAAACCAGGCTACACTCCGGTTTTCATAATCATAAAAAATGGAAATTCTGATACTTTCGTTATTGATACTGCTCAACGGCTTTTTTGCCCTTTCTGAAATTGCGCTGGTATCAAGCAAGCCTGAGCGGCTGCAGCAGGCTGCTAAGGATGGCAGCAAAGGAGCCGGAGCAGCCATGAAACTGCTGAAAAACCCTGACAGTTTTCTGTCTGCCATACAGGTTGGGATCACCCTGATCGGCATAGTCACCGGCGTATACGGAGGGATGAACCTGGCAGATGATTTCACACCCTTTTTCAGAAGGGTCAGCTGGATGGAACCCTATGATTATGAAATCGCACTTACCCTCACCGTGGTAATAATAACCTATGTTTCCATCGTCTTCGGTGAACTGGTTCCCAAAACCATGGCCCTCAGCAAACCTGAAAAAACCGCCGTCAAAGTAGCGCAGGTGATTCTGATATTCAGCCAGCTGTTCTATCCTTTCGTAAAGTTGCTCTCCGGATCCACCGGCTTTATCAACCGCTTGCTCGGCATCAGGCAAAAAGAAGACGCAATCACAGAAGCCGAACTCAGAAATATGCTGAAGAATGCCTCCCTGGTTGGAGTGATAGAAAAAGAACAGAAAATTATCCATGACAAACTCTTTTACTTTTCGGACAAAAGAGCCAGACACTTTATGACCCACAGGACCGAAGTGGAATGGATTGACCTGAACAGTTCCAAGGAAGATATAAAAAAGTTGGTTACAGGCTTCAGGCACAGCAAGGTGGTTTGCTGCAGGGGCAATATTGATAATTTCGCCGGATTTTTCTATCAGCGGGAGTTTTACAGGAGGTTAAATGACTCCCCTGATTTTAACCTTTCGGAAATCATCGTTGAACCTGCTATTTTACCGGAATCAGCCCACTCATCAAAAGTCCTGACAACACTCAGGCAGGATGGAGACCGGATTTGTTTCATTGTCAATGAATACGGCGGATTTGAGGGCATTATTACCCTCCACGACATGATTGAAAGCCTCTTGGGGCAGTTTCCCGATTTTGAAGAAAAAGATGACAGGGATGTCTTTCAGCGGGAAGACGGATCCTGGCTGGTTGGCGGTGATGTGCCGGCCGATATATTAACAGAGTTGATTGAGAATTTTGACGTTGATTTTGAAGAAACAGACTATTCAACTGTCGCCGGATTTGTGATTGATCACCTTGGCAAAATTCCGGAAACGGGGGATAAATTTTCTTTTATGGGGTATACCATTGAAATAATGGATATGGATGGTAACCGCATCGACAAGGTGCTGATCTCTGCAGATCAGCAAAAATCAGATTAACCCGTCCGGCTAATATCAGAAAAGTGCAATCTTTAACCTGACAGCTAAGCGGCTTATATCCGGAATCCTATTCCGGTATAACGTTCTTAACCGTTTTCCCAAAAACGCCCTGATAAACCAGATATGCCACGAACAATATTCCGGCTGTTATCATGGCAATATTTATTTCATGATAATAGCGCTCCATCAGTTCTTCAGGAAAATAATAGCCCAGGGTGGCAAGAATAATGTTCCAGAGTAACGCGCCGGCTGTGGTATAAATAATGAAGCTTTTCAGCGGCATACGGGCAAGGCCGGCAGGAATCGAAATCAACTGCCGTATGGCTGGGATAAGTCTTCCGATAAAGGTTGAGGATTTCCCGTGCCGGATAAAGTAGTCTTCTGCCTTGCGGATGGAAGACGGCTGAATTATAAACATGCGCGCCAACCTGGTGTTGGCAAGGGAATAGATTACCGAACGGCCCAGCCATAAAGCAAAATAATAATTAAACAGGGCCCCCAGCAATGCGCCCAGGGTGGCAAAAAATACCACCAGAAAAATATTCAGCTCACCTGCAGCAGCCTTATAAGCCGCAGGCGGTATAATTACCTCTGAAGGAAACGGGATAAATGAACTTTCAATGATCATCAGCAGGGTGATGGTCAGATAGTTGATATGCTCAAAATACCAGGCAGTGATATCGGCAAATGCTTCTGTCATTATTACAACTTTTCGATTAAACACTTCAGCACTGTACAACTATTTTTCTTTCAGATTATTGCCGCCAATGCTCTGCAATACCTGAAATGAAAAATAAACAAGGTTTCTGGTTTCCTGCAGCAGATTCATAAACAAGATACTGCTTCTGTTTCCAGTCATTTCTTCACGGATCCTGTTTACCTCATTCCGGCTGATGTCTTCAATGAAATTTTGTATTTCAGCCTTGTCCTGCATGATGGAATCCGGATAAATCAAAGGATGCTGAGCAATCAAATTTTCAATGCCGGTTAATATCAGGGCAAACCGCTGACCGAGCAGATGAAGGTCGGAAATCTGTTCTGCATTCAGGGGCTTGTGATGATTGACCAGATGATTGTATGCAGCACCCGAAATCAGGTTCAGGCAATTGATGATTTCGAGCAGGTTATCCTGAATCTTGATGGCCTGATAAGCCGTCTCAGCCTCCTCCTCCCCAGTTCCCCTGAGTACCTGAGAAACAATCTTTCTCTGTGACCTTACCTCTTTCTGCAAAGCCCCGGTTTGCCTTCTCAATGATTTCAACTGATGCACATCTCCTGAGCCAAGGCCTGTAACCACCTGATTATAATATTCTTTTGTTTTCGAAAATATAACAGCCGTATTATTCAGGCAAAATTCTTTCAGGTTTCCTGCATCAACAGTTTCTTCGGCATGATGAATTGCTTTTACGGTTTCCTCTTTCCTGAGGTGGAACCTGTGTGTGCGATATGCCATGAAAACAGCAATTCCAATCATTACAACAATGGCGATGGTTCCTCCGAAATAAAACGCCGATGCCAGCAGGAATGCAATCGTAAAAGCGGAGATTGCCGTAAAAAACCATCCCCCTATCACCGAAAACACCCCGGTAATCCGGAATACAGCACTTTCCCTGTCCCAGGCTCCATCGGACAAACTGGTACCCATTGCTACCATAAATGTTACATAAGTGGTGGAAAGCGGGAGTTTCAATGATGTGCCGAGTGCGATCAGGGCGCTGGAAGCAACCAGGTTCACCGAAGCCCTGAGCAGATCAAAAGCCGGCTGATTCTTTTCCTTTTTCTTCCGCGGAAGCGGTGTAAATCTGCTGGCTATCCACGTTTTTGTACTTTCTGGCAAAATGGCCGAAATCAGGTCATTCACCCTGAGTGAAGCCCTTACAATACCCCTGGATAAAGCGGTAGAACCGAACCGCTCTTCCCCCTCATCCTGCCGGCTTAAGTTAACCTCGGTCATGATCACCGTACGGGCTTTCCTGGATGTATAAAGTGTAATTACCATGATTATACCTGATAGCAAAAGGAACAGCAATGGGGTCTTCACTGCCCCGTTGAGGGCTCCCATTCCGAATGTGTCAGGATCAGCTCCCGGGGTGTTGATAAAAGTAAGATACGATTCATACCCGGCCAGCGGCACTCCGATGAAATTCACCAGGTCGTTCCCGGCGAAAGCCATCGCCAGCGCAAATGTTCCTACCAATACAACAATCTTTAGGATATTGAGATGGAAAATTGTGTTCAACACATACATTATTGATGTAATACCCAGAAAGCAATACAAAAGGATCTGAAAACTGTTCGTTTTGATCCACAGGTGAGTGCTTTCGGTCATAAAAGCAGCATCTTTCGCTCCCTTTATCAAGATGAAATAAACAATGGTAGTAATCGCAACTCCTCCGAAAAGCCCTCCCAGATATTTCAGCTTTTTCTCATAATCAAAGGAAAAAATCAGTCTTGTGATAAACTGAATAATAGTACCTGAAGTAAAGGCAATGATCAAGGAGACCAGAATCCCGGAAATAATGGCAAAGGCTTTTCCCGAATTAATGTAATCCCCGAGCATACCGGCCGGATCCCCCTGGGAAATCTGAATCACTGCAATGGCCACGGCCGCGCCCAGCAACTCAAACACCAGCGAAACCGTGGTGGATGTGGGAAAGCCTATGGTATTGAATGTGTCAAGCAGGATTACATCCGTAATCATTACTGCGAGAAAAATAATCATGATGTGCGCAAAGGAAAACTTCTCGGGATAAAAAACACCGCTCCGGGCGACTTCCATCATCCCCCCCGAAAAAACCGTTCCCACCAGCACCCCGAAGGCTGCTATCAGCATGATAATCCTGAATGTTGCCGCCCTGGAGCCGACTGCCGAATTCAGAAAATTCACCGCGTCGTTGCTTACTCCGACAATCAGGTCGGAAATCGCCAGAATAAAGAGAAAAATGACAAAAATAAAATAGATGCTTTCCATTGCAGCAGCTTAAAAATAAGTGCACAATATTACATAAAGAAGAGGCTGAAAACCGGCCCGGATATTAATTTTATGTTAAGTTATACCTGCTGATTTTGTGGCCTTTAAATCTGTGTTCTATTGCAAATCTGATATCAGAAAGGCAGGTTGATATCGAAATGACTTTATCCCTACTTTTGTGCCCGATTTCAATAAACGAAACATATGACCTTACAGATATTATTCCTGCTCGCCGGTTTTGTCATACTGATTAAAGGGGCTGACTGGCTGGTTTCAGGCGCTTCATCCCTTGCAAGAAAGTATGGGATTCCAGACCTGGTCATTGGCCTGACCATTGTCGCATTCGGCACTTCAGCGCCCGAACTGGTGGTGAGCGTTTTTGCTGCTGTGCAAAACCATCAGGACATCGTGTTTGCCAATGTAATTGGCAGCAACTTTTTCAATCTTTTTGCCATACTGGGAATTGCCGGACTCATCACCCCGCTCGCGGTGCAATCAAGCACAGTGTGGAAAGAAATTCCCTTCTCCCTGCTGGCGCTCATCGTCATTTTTATTTTGGGAAATGAATTTATCCCCGGGAATTTTAAACTAATCTCACGGGTTGATGCCTTAATCCTGCTGATATTTTTCTGCCTTTTCCTATTTTACATATACAGACAAATGAAAGTGGACGCTTCAAATGCCGTAGTAGCTGACAAGCATCTGCCAGGAATAAAAATAGGCCTGTATATCATCCTCGGACTGGGCGGATTAATCCTTGGTGGCAGGATTGTGGTGAACAATGCCATAGAACTGGCCGGAGTATTCGGTGTCAGCGAAAAAATCATCGGGCTTACCATTGTTGCAGCCGGCACTTCGCTGCCCGAACTGGCTACTTCAGTCGTTGCGGCATACCGCAAAAACAATGATATTGCCGTAGGAAACATTATCGGATCAAACATCTTCAATATCTTTCTGATCCTTGGGGTCAGCGCGCTGATCAGGCCTGTCAATTACAATATGAGTTTCAACACCGACATCTACCTGGTTGCTGCAGGTACTATATTCCTTTTCATGGCCATGTTTCTGGGCGGAAAAAGAAAACTTGACCGCTGGGAAGCGGGGCTGTTGCTGATCGCTTATATGGCTTACACGGTATTTCTGATAAACAGGGAGATTTAAGAACCTGATTTGAATCCGGAATTTTGTCTGAGGATAATCTCTCTTCGAATAAAGGAAATATAACGTCCGGACTCAGTTCTTCATCCCGAATGAACTGAAGTGAATGTTGATTTTACCTTCCGCGCTCAGGTAAGGACGGATCCCATCAGGGGTAAGCAGGATATCGTCAACCGAGAACCTTTCGAGTTGTCCCCGCAGAAATACCCCGTCGGCCAGCCGGAAGTTTCTGAGTTGCCTGTTGGCCTCGCCGAAAATCGTCCGGATTTCGGGGGCTAATGGCCAGACCATCTGACGGGCAATCATGTTGCGGAATCCACCCTGATACAGCCAGGCCGCTGATTTAACCAGCACATTCCTGGTGGAAAGGTCAAAGTCAAAATCCCTGAGTATAAGTGTGGAATCCATGGGATTGAATGCCGGAACCCCTTTAAAATAAACAGTACCCCTGAAACTGCCGGAAAGCCTTGCTTCGGCCACCATTTTGCCGTTACTTCCATAAATATTCACCGATTCCACCTTAACACTCCTTTTACCTTGGGTAAATGTTTGTCCGCCAAGGTATTGCGCTGCATGGCTGTTGATTTCAGCAAAGGGGATGTCAACCGATGCATTGATAACCACCCTGTCACCGGCTTCCTCCCCGACTTTCAAATCGGGAAGCGGTCCAGGAGGTCCGGCCGCGGGTTTTACCCCCACCCGGGTTTCAATAACAGTGCGCAAACCAGTATGGATCTTTATAACTCCGTCCTTAGCCATGATGGGACTGGCATAAAACCCGGTAGTCTTCATGCTGAGCCAGACCCTGAACTCTTCATTCAGCAAAAGGGGCTGATTCAGCGATTTCCAGGCTTCCAGCGCGTAGGGCTTAAGGTTAAGGAATTCCTTTACGCTTTCATCTATGGTGCTGCTCAGGGTACGCAGGTTCTTCTGCAGGATGAGGTCGGCCACAAACTTCACCGGTACATTGATCCCGGCCACCTTTACCACTGGCTCCGTAAGCCATTCATAACCGGTAGTTTCCGTTTGGGTGGAGAGGGTCCAGTCGGGATTCAGGGATACCGCTGTTCTGAACATCAGGGCGAGGGCCCCGCTGGCTTCGCGGTAATCCGATAAGGTGAAGCCCAGTTTATTCGTTTTGAAACCCGCTTTGATCCACAGGCGCAGAGGAACGCGGTATATGATGGTGTTTCCGCGCATGGTAAGTTGAATGTCGCCCTGCTTCCACGCCTTCACCATCAGGTTATCGCCCCCGTTGTCGTCAAGGCTGTTGTCTTCGTACACAAGCCCCGAAAAACTCCGGTTCAGTTCAGCCTGAATATCGGCCAGCCTGGCATCTGCTGAAAAACCTATGACGGAAGGCTGAGGACTCACCACCTCTTGCAGATAAGACTCCACAGGTTTATCGATTTTTACAGTGGCACAGGATGCCGTCAGCAACAAAAAGGCGGCACAAACAGCCCTGATCGGTTTAAAAGCAGGAGTTTTCATGTGGGTTGTCAATCACCTGACTGAACGCGGATGATCTTTGTCCGTGGGTTTTTCTTTAGAAATGTCTGTATAATCTGACGAGTATCCCGGTTATCGCTGTAAGGGCTGATGCAATAGTCAAGGGATGTTGTGTTATGAGCCTCCGACGGGCTTACGTATCCGAATCCGCAATACCTGCCGCCGGCTATTTTCACTACCGCGGCTTCATCGCGGTGCCTTCCCCGGTCGATGATATAAAAATCCGGATGCATAAACCCCGAGAGGCGAATGGCAGCATCTACCCGCCGGTTGTATGCTTCCGGAGTTTCAGCTCCGACGCAGGCCCCGTGGCATTGCTTTATGCCATAATGAAAACAGGCTCCCCTGGTTTCATATAAGCCACATAATTTCTGACAGAGCTCAAAACTTTCGACGATGCCATACAGGTATTTACGGGCATGCTCCATCGTGGTGAAAGAGGTAACAGGCTGTTGCCCGTTGAGCTGATGCCCTATCTGAAGATGCCGGTATCCGTTTTCATCGGTGAAATCAAATAAACCATAACTGAATACGGAACGACGCTGCGCCCGGTTAAAAAGAGGCTTATGATGCTTAATCTCGTCCGACTCAAGCAGGAGGGCAATCAGCTCACTACCGGTAGGTTCATAACTCACCGATGCGGCTCGGTTGCGCATCTCAACGGCTTTGGAGGTCTCACTGTTTCTGAAGTGCTGCAGCAGGCGTTCAAACATATTATTGCTTTTCCCGATGTAGATGATCCGCCCCTGCTCATCATGAAGGTAATAAACACCGGTTTCTTCAGGTACCTCCTTTATCATTTCAGGAATGGAATAACCAGACTGCTTTTCAATAGCCTGCCGGTCCGTTTCAAGCAATAGTTCCAGCAGGCGGGTGGTTGCCAGGGCATCCCCTGCCGCCCGGTGCCTGTTCTCGATAACAATGCCCAGCTCACGGCAAAGCTTGCCCAGGCTGTATGATTGCAGGCCGGGGAGCAGTTTCCTGCTCATTTTCACGGTACAAATTGTGGGTCTCCGGAAATTATAACCCAGACGGCGGAATTCATGCCTGATAAAATTATAATCAAAGGAGGCATTGTGGCCCACGAAAGTAGCTCCTTCCGTGATCTCAACAATCTTCCTTGCCACTTCACAAAATCGGGGTGCTCCGGCAACCATCTCATTGCTGATACCAGTGAGCCTTGTAATCATGTAAGGAATGGGCTGTTCCGGATTCAGCAGGGTACTGAATTCATCCACAATCCTTTCACCATCGTGAAGATAAATGGCTATCTCAGTCAGCCGTTCACTGGCAAAATTGCCCCCGGTAGTTTCTACATCAATTACCGCATACATAGGATACAAATGTAGCAAGGTTAACGGATTGTTTGAATTCTGACCACAGATTTCATTCAGAAAAAATCAGGAAACCAATATTGACATTATCCGGATACAAAAAACCCGGCAACACGCTGCTGTTGCCGGGTAGAATTAAATGACATCAGATCGCCCGGATTACAGGATTTCAATCTGTTTAGCCGGTTTTACCTTAGCTTCTTCCCTTTTGGGAATGGTGATGGTCAACACGCCGTTGTTGTGGTTAGCTGCAATTTTATCAGCTTCAACAGTTTGCGGCAGGCTGAACGAACGTCGGAAGGAAGTATAACTAAACTCACGGCGCATGTAACGCTCTTCTTTTTCTTCATTTTTCTCTTCCTTTTCCGAAGAAATGGTCAGCACATTGTTTTCAAGATTGATCTTGAAGTCACCTTTCTCAAGGCCGGGAGCGGCCACTTCTATACGGAAATCCTCCTTGCCTTCAATGATATTGACAGAAGGCATGTTGATGCCCGTCTGAAACTCGAAAAAGTTGGGAAGAAAATCCCTTCCAAAGAACTCATCCACAATACCCGGGAAAAAGGTTCTGTCTTTTAAGATCGGTAGCATGGTTTTACCCTCCATAATTTAGTTAAACATCTGTTTAACCGGTAATTTTCAAATAGTGTGCCGGAGGGATTTTTAACCGGATTAATGGCAAAAATGCGCCAATATGGCGCATTTTTACAAATTTACAATTGATTTATGTGCCATTATGGCATATTTTATATTTTATCCTTAAGGTTCATTTTGATTCTTGAGGTCAGGATATCGATGGCAACATGATTGGCTCCGCCCTGGGGAACAATGATATCAGCATAGCGCTTGGTGGGTTCGATAAACTGCAGATGCATGGGCTTTACGAAGCGTTCGTAATGGTCGAGGACCTGCGAAAACGAACGCCCGCGTTCTTCAATATCGCGCCGGATGATCCGCATTAACCGGTCATCGGCATCGGCGTCCACAAACACCTTGATGTCCATGCGATCGCGCAGCCGGGGATTCGACATAATGAGAATGCCTTCCACAATCACCACTTCGCGCGGTTCCACGGGGATAGTCTCCTTGGCACGGGCACAGGTGAGGTAGCTGTAAATGGGCATCCCTATGGTCTGACCTTCCTTCAGCATATCCACATGTTTTATCAGCAGGTTAAATTCAATGGAAGAAGGGTGGTCAAAGTTGATCTTTGCCCGCTCTTCAGGGCTGAGGTGTCCGTTGTCCTTATAATAAGAGTCCTGGGGCAGAATGGAAACCGAATCTTTGGGCAGTTTTTTAATAATCTGTTTAACTACGGTCGATTTACCGCAGCCCGATCCGCCGGCGATACCAATAATCAGCATAAACGATAATTGTGTGAGAAATCCCGGTTGAAAAGCCGGCAAAAAAGCCGGAACATGTATGGTGTTCCGGCTTCAAATGTAACAAAACTTTTATTATTATGACAGGAAGCCCAGCAGAATACCTGCTGCTACGGCACTGCCGATTACCCCGGCCACATTGGGGCCCATGGCGTGCATCAGCAGGTGGTTGGTTTTGTCATACTCAAGTCCGATAACCTGCGATACACGGGCACTGTCGGGCACCGCCGACACCCCTGAGTTACCGATCAGCGGATTGATCTTATTGCCCTCTTTAAGGAAAAGATTAAAGAACTTTACAAACAACACCCCGGCGGTAGTGGCAATAACGAACGATGCAGCACCCAGGGCAAAAATCCCGACCGATTTTGCGGTAAGGAAGGTGGTTGCCTGGGTTGAAGCGCCAACGGTTAGTCCGATAAGAATGGTCACTATGTCGATCAGGGGGCCTTTTGCCGTATCAGCCAGACGCTTGGTTACACCACTCTCTTTCAGCAGGTTGCCAAAGAAAAGCATACCCAATAGCGGAAGTCCCGAAGGCACAATAAAGGTGGTCAGCAACATCCCGATGATGGGGAAGAGCACTTTCTCAGTTTTGGAAACGCTGCGCGGAGGTTTCATACGGATCAAACGTTCCCTTTTGTTGGTAAGCAAGCGCATAATCGGGGGCTGGATTACCGGAACCAGCGCCATGTAAGAGTAAGCCGAAATGGCGATGGCGCCCATCAGCTCGGGTGCCAGTTTCGACGAAAGGAAGATAGCTGTAGGACCGTCGGCCCCACCGATAATGGCGATGGCACCGGCTTCGCTCGGGCTGAATCCCAGCAACAGCGCAATGGCATAAGCACCAAAAATACCAAACTGAGCAGCGGCACCGATCAACATCAGTTTAGGATTCGAGATCAGGGCAGAAAAGTCGGTCATCGCACCGATTCCCAGAAAGATCAGCGGCGGATAAACCCCCTGTAGTACCCCGAAATAAAGGTAATTCATAACGCTGCCGGTTTCGTAAATACCCAGTTTCAGTCCGGGTGTAAAAGCGATGTTTCCGACAAGGATGCCAAATCCGATAGGAATCAGCAGCATGGGCTCATACTCTTTAGCAATTGCCAGATAAATAAATATCAGGCCGATTGCGATCATGATCAGGTGACCCGAAGTAACATTGGCAAAAGCAGTATAAGAAAAAAACTGCTGCAAATGTTCACCAACAAAGGTCAGGAAGTTTCCGGAATGTTCCATGCGTTAATCTCCTATCACTATTAATACATCACCTTCCATCACTGCATCCCCTCTGTGAACTTTCAGGGAAACAATCCGGCCTTCCTTGTCGGCATTGATGTTGTTTTCCATTTTCATGGCTTCAAGGGTGATGAGCTTTTGCCCGACCTTCACGCTGTCTCCTTCCCTTACATGCACATCAAGGATCACACCCGGCAATGGAGATTTTACACTTCCTGTTCCTTTCGGAGCGGCAGGACTGGATGTTTTGGCAATGCTGGGTGCCGAGTCGGTGCTGGGCACACTAACCGAACGCACGAGTTTAGGCGTTTTGGACGATTGAATCGCTTTCTCGACTTCCACCTTGTAAGTGGTTCCGTTAACTTCAATTTCTGCAATGTTATCTTCGATATTCTGGATATCAACCTCGTAAACATTGCCATTTATGGTAAACTTGAACTTTTTCATTCTCTGTTTTTTCTTTTTGTGGGTTATCCCCTGAATAAATCAATTTTTCAGCGCGGAACATTCCTGAGTCCGTAAATCTTGGAGCTCCAGGGAGAATATGTCCGGGCCACCTTCTTAATAGTAAGTACAGTCTCCTCATGGTCATGCAGGGCGTTTACATACATATGCAAAGCCAGGGCAATGGCTGCATTTACTTCGCCTGAAATCTCTTCCCCGGCAGGTTTTGGTGCCTCAACTTCTACTTCGGGTTTGCTGAATAACTTCCGAAGATCAATGCTATAGATCTTTTTGGTGTTCTTAAATACTACATAAAGTAAGATAAGAGCGAAAAAAACCACAGACATCGCGATCACAGCCATCCCAACCCCGAACGGATCCATTGCACCAAACTTTTCTCCGGCAGTCACAATCACCCCTGTGAAATTATTGGCCCCTGGGGTAGTCTTTTCCAGAAATCCCCATTCAACGCCTCCGTCTTCAAGTCTTCCGTACGATACATCAGGTTTCTGGGGACCCAGTTTTACCGCATCAATCATAGTTCTGCCGTTCGATTCGAACAGGGCCAGGGAACCGCCTTCCTTCAGCTTGAAATTCAGATGCTGAATTCCTCTTGTTGGCATGCTGTCGGCAAAAAACAGGACATAGTTCCTCGGGGCTATACTGGTAATCGGATCGCCTTTGGGAATCCAGTATTTGGTTGGATTTGCCGGATCGTCCGTCAGGTACATCCCGCCAATATCCACCGTATTGTATGCTGTGTTGAAAATTTCTATCCAGCCATTACGCCTGCCATAGGTGTCAACGTAATTCGAATCGTTGATAACCAGCACCTCATTGATCCTGAGATCAAGGGAGCTTTGCGCGTAACCGTGGCCGGCAATCAACACCATGGCCAGCGCTATAACCGCACGGGCAATGTATAATTTTCTTTTCATTTCTGCCATGGTTGTTTATAATGGTAAATTCGAGTGTTTCTTGGGCGGATTCACGTCCTTTTTGGTGGCCAGTGCCTGGAATGCCCTGATAATGCGGAACCGTGTATTGCGGGGCTCAATAACATCGTCAATGTAACCGTATTTTGCCGCATTGTAAGGATTGGCAAACTTGTCTTTATATTCTTCCTCACTTTTCAGGATGAACTCTTCGCGTTCTTTCGGATCAGCAATTTCGGCCAGTTTCTTGTTCTGCAGCACCTCAATGGCTCCTTTGGGTCCCATCACCGCAATTTCGGCACCCGGCCATGCATAGTTGATATCCCCCCGTAAGTGTTTGGAACTCATCACGCAGTATGCGCCTCCGTATGCTTTGCGCAGCACCACCGTAACCTTTGGAACAGTAGCTTCACCATAAGCAAAGAGCAACTTGGCTCCATGAATGATGATTCCGCCGTATTCCTGGGCCGTTCCCGGCAGGAAGCCCGGAACGTCAACCAACGTAAGGATAGGAATATTGAATGCGTCACAGAAACGTACAAAGCGGGCTGCCTTGCGGGATGCGTTGATATCCAGTACCCCTGCCAGGTAGTTGGGCTGGTTGGCAACAATGCCTGCCGGCATGCCATTGAAGCGTGCAAAACCGATTACGATATTCGGTGCATAATGTCGCTGGATTTCAAGAAATTCATTCTGATCAACAATGGAATGAATGATGTCTTTTACATCGTAAGGCTTATTCGGATTATCCGGAATAATATAATTGAGGGAGTCTTCAAGCCTGTCAATTGGGTCATTGCACGGAAATACAGGCGGATCTTCAAGATTATTCTGGGGAAGATAACTGACCAGTTTACGGATCAGTGCAATGCCTTCCTGCTCATCCTCTGCCACAAAATGCGAAATGCCGGATTTTGAACCGTGTACCATGGCTCCGCCAAGCTCCTCCTCGGTTACGACCTCGCCGGTAACAGTTTTTACCACTTTGGGGCCGGTAACAAACATATTTGAGGTGCCCTTGCTCATCAGGATAAAGTCGGTAAGTGCAGGTGAATATACCGCACCACCGGCACAGGGGCCAAAAATAGCCGAGATCTGGGGAATTACACCGGAAGCCAGGATATTGCGTTCGAAGATTTCAGCATATCCTGCCAGACTGTTTACGCCCTCCTGAATGCGGGCACCACCTGAATCGTTGATGCCGATCAACGGAGCACCTACTTTCATAGCCTGATCCATCACCTTGCAGATCTTATTGGCAAATGCCTCGGAAAGCGAACCGCCGAAAACAGTGAAATCCTGTGAAAACACATAAACTACCCTGCCATCAATGGTACCATGTCCGGTTACCACACCGTCCGATAAAAATTCCTGCTTTTCTATACCGAAATTGGTGCAACGGTGTGTAACAAACATGTCGAACTCTTCAAAACTGCCTTCATCCAAAAGCAGTTCTATTCGTTCACGGGCAGTCAATTTTCCCTTGGCGTGCTGGGCGTCAATCCTTTTCTGGCCTCCGCCTAACTTAGCCAGCTCCCTCTTCTCGAGGAGCTCCTTAATTTTACTTTCAAAAGACATTTGTGAATTGGGTTTTAATTAAACACACGCACCGGATGAAAGTCATGCAATGCGTGCGTTTCGTTACTATTTCGGGTGATTTTTATTTCTCGGGATGCATGCAAAATTCGGTGAGTACACCAAAAGTCGACTTCGGATGCACAAAGGCAATGTCGAGCCCCTCGGCACCGCGCCTGGGCTGCTTGTCGATCAGCTGCACGCCATTGGCGGCTGCATGCTCTAGCATTCCTGAAACATTCTCAACTGCAAAAGCGATATGATGGATGCCCTCGCCCTTTTTCTCGATAAATTTACCAATCGGCCCTTCAGGATCCGTGGATTCAAGCAGTTCCAGCTTGGTTTGTCCAACCATGAAAAATGCCGTCTTTACCTTCTGGTCCTTTACCTCTTCAATAGCGTAACATTCCAGTCCGAGCACCTTCTCATAGTAAGGAATGCTCTCCTCGAGGCTCTTTACCGCGATACCAATGTGTTCAATATGTGTAGGTTTCATACAATTTGAATTTTGCGGCAAAAGTATAGACTAATTTGTTACTAATGAAGCAAATCGGCGAATTTATCCGAGATTTTGTTATATATAATCAGTCTAATTAAGGCTTTGATTATCACATTCTTATAATTAGATATGTTATCTTTAATATATAACCTGACAGTGAACAGTTTGCTTACTAATATGTATGCTGATTTATGATGAAAACAGGTAAATAAATCCCGAATTTCATCAAACCAAATCAAGGGAATCCTGAATTACAGATTGCTGACAGGAGGTTGGATACCTTTAAAAGCAGAAAGTATTATTTTTGTTTGGATCAAATCCATGTCCCATGAATTATAAGAAATACTTATTACTGGCACTGTTTGCCATTCTGCTGACTGGCTTCGGGGCTGATCTGGCCGCTCAGCAAGCGGAACCATCAAATGCCGAGCTGATGCAAAAGATCAGCGACCTTGAACACCGTTTCGACGCACTGGCCAAAGGCATTGACGATATACTCTGGTATCAGCGGGTAGGGGATGTGGCTTATATCGATAAAATATACATTACCGGCCCTCCCCCGGCGCGGGTAAAAAACCCCACCGCCATGGGCGCCGGCAATCCGCTGAAATTTTACAGCTATGTTTTCATTCCAAGGTGGATCAACCCCGGTGATAAATACCCCCTGATTGTGCTTCCGCATGGCGGCGTGCATGCAGATTTTACCACCTATCATACCCACATTATCCGCGAACTAATGGCCCAGGGCTATATTGTGGTTGCACCTGAATACCGGGGAAGCACCGGTTATGGGAAGAGTTTCTGGATGAAAATTGATTATGGCGGACTTGAAATTGAAGACGCAAAGGCGGCCCGCGATCATATGGTGGAGAATTATGAAATGGTGGATGCTTCGAGGGTGGGCATTATCGGCTGGAGCCACGGAGGGCTGATCGCGCTGATGAATGTTTTCAACTATCCTGACGCTTTCAAAGTTTGCTTTGCCGGGGTACCCGTCAGCGATCTGATTGCCAGAATGGGTTATTACGATGATGAGTACAGGGCACTTTACTCCGCGGATTATCATCTGGGTCAAACAGCACAGGAAAACGTGGAGGAATACCGCCGTCGTTCTCCTGCCTGGAATGCCCACAAACTGAAAACGCCCCTGCTGATCCATACCAATACAAACGACGATGATGTGAATGTGCTGGAAGTGGAACATTTGATAAAATCGTTGAAAGCTGAAGGGAAAAAGTTTGAATACGAGATATTTCAGGATGTTGAGGGCGGCCACTCCTTCGACCGCATCGACACCAGAACCGCCAAGGAAATCAGGCTGAAAATCTACCGCTTTCTCGGTAAACACCTGAATCCGCCACGGAAACTGAATTCAGTCTCAGATATACACAAAGCTGCTTACAGACCATAAGACAACTGAGTATCAATCAGAATACAAAGGCCGGTTTAAAACCAGCCTTATCATGTTTAACACAACCGGGGAAACTCCTGAAACTTTAACCCAGGGAAAAATTCACCGGCAATACCATTCTCGTTTTTACCTTCAGGCCGGATTTTGTTCCCGGATTCCATGCGGGCATGGAGCGGATAACACGCAATGCCTCCTCGTCACAACCATAACCAAGCTTTTTCAGAATTCTGAACCCGCTCAGCGAACCATCCGCATTCACAATAAACTCAACAATAACATCTCCGCTTATCCCGTTTTTCCGCGCTTCTTCAGGATACTTGAGGTTTTTACTGAGAAAGCGTTCCAGCGCACTTTTCCCGCCTTTGAAAGAAGGCATCTTTTCCACCATCGGGTATACAGCCGGCATTTCTATATCTTCACAAGTTTCTGCAGCAACCGCATAGCCCATGGATGAATTTTCAGCCTTGTTGTAACGGCTCAGGCGCACCCCTGAAACATGCTGCGCAACAGCATAATCACTGACCCCCTCGGGCAGGGGCAGGGGTTGACGCACAGTGACTACCGGACTTCCATCGTTTCTTACCACACTGTCAACGGCCACAAAAGAAGTATACCTGGTAAGCAGGTTATAGCGGAGACCAAGTCCGGTAACCCTTTCCTCCACTTCCTTTGGCACCTCTGAATAACCTCCTGCATAATCATCGACCCGGCGGATCTGCTCCCTGGCCCAGAGGTATTTAATTGCCTCATTATCTGATGAAACAACAGCCCGGCTAAGCGGAATCCGCACTTCATATTCACCTCTCCCGGTCTTTCCGGATAACACGATACTCCCCTGCGGTTTGCCGCGGTATTTGCCGAAAATCACCACAGGGCGCGAAGCAAACAGATCAGGTACCGAAGCTGGCTCCGGCTCATAGACCAGAAATTCATTGAAGGCAATATTGACACCGGTAAGCAGGGGTGTGATTATATACGTTAAAAAACTTCCGGCTTTTTCAGCTGCCTCCTGTTCTCCGGTGATAATGCAGGATTCGCCTGCACCGGCATGGGCCAGCCCTTCGATAAGATAACGGTTTACCGAGCTTCCGATGCCGAAACTGAAGAAACTGGCTTCATTCAGGTTGGTGCGGATCAGCTCGAAAGCCTCTTTTTCCACGGTAACGTAACCGTCGGTGGCAATCACGAATGTGCGGGCAAAAATCCCGGATGATTTCATGGACAAAGCCTGTTTCAGCGCCGGAAGCAACTCCGTGCCGCCCCCTCCCTTCTGCCCGTCCAGCATCCTGAGTGCTGCTGAAATATTTTCACTTGTTGCGGCAACAGGCTGCCGGGCAAACAGGGCTGAACCACCTGAAAAGAAAATAATGTTAAACCGGTCGGTAGGCTTCAACCCCTTCAGCAGCCCGGAAATCAGCTTTTTGGAAACCTGCAGCGGGAAACCGTACATAGATCCCGACACATCCACAATAAAAATGTATTCGCGGGGAGGGATCAGCTCCGCCTCCACACGGGCCGGTGGCTGAATGCTCGCCATAAAATAATTCTCATCGCCATCACTGTAAAGCCAGACACCGCTTTCCACGCCTTCGCCCCCCAGGCGGTACTGCAGGATAAAATCCCTGTTGCCGCCGTGTAATTCGTTGTTTCCCAGCTTTACCGAGGCTGAATTCCCGTCTTTGTAATTCACCTCAACCTGGTGCGAAGTACACCTTACCTCCCTTAGGGGCAGACCGGAGGCTATGCTGCAATCCAGGTTAAAAGTATAAGCCGGAAGTTTGCCCTCATTCAGCCAGGGGTTGGCGTTCCACTCCGGACCATCATTCCCTTCACCACTACCTCTGTGATACCGGGGCCCCACCACCGTAGGGTAAACAAATTCATAAACCCCTTCGCGCTGCGGCAGGGTTTCGGTATAGGCGATTTCCACCTCCACCACATCACCGGGCATAATATTGCCAACATGCATCTCAAAAACATTGGGCCGCTGCTGTTCGAGCAGCGAAGCAGAACGGCCTTCCTGCACCGCCGCAGCGTAGTCATTACGCGCCTTTTCACGGGTTTCAATTTTTGCGGTAACGGTACGGCTGCCGATTTTCATCTGCATGGAATGCACGGCCGAACGGGTGGATCCCGGAAACACATACACCGCTTCAACAGGCTGATTGCCACGGTTCTGATAAACCTGGCTTACCGTGACGTGAGCTATTATCCCGGCTATACGCACTTTTGCCGATGTGGACTTCAACGGCATCGTTTCCGGTTCCCCTCCGGGGACCTCAAAATACGGGACCTCCGCATGGCCGGGCATAAATGACTGTGCCTGGAGGCCGGAAGGTGTGCCCATTGTGGACAATGCGGCGAGACCTGCCATTCCATGACGGAACAATCTGTTTAATATGTTGTTTTTCATTGCTGTAAGATTTAATGGTTATTAAAAAATATCAACTTAAAGACAGGCCCTGGAGAAGGGCGCTTGCAGATGGTTTCAAATAAAATCCGGTTATGTGGGCTGCAGAAAAGCACCCTAAAAAAGAAGAATTATAAATACAGGACCGGAACAGGAAACCGGTTTACTGAATCAACCTGAACACCACCGGCAGGTTCAAAGCCACCCGTACGGCCTTTCCTGCCTGACGACCGGGTTCCCATGCCGGCATCATCCTCACTACTCTTTCCGCCTCCTCGCTGCATCCGCCCGGGAGTCCGCGCAGGATTTTCACCGAAGATACACTGCCGTCAGGCTCAACCACGAAGGTGATGTAAACGGTTCCCGAAATGCCTGCCTCTCTCGCCGGGCCCGGATACCGGATATTTTCAGCCAGATACCTCATCAGTCCGGCCTCACCACCGGGGAATTGCGGCATCTTCTCAACAATTACGAAAGGCAACTGTTCCTCAACAGTTTCTTCATCGGGCAGGCGACCGGGTAATTCGAAAGGAGGAATAAACTCCAGCGGATCGGATTCAATTTCTATTTCAATCTCCGGCAAATCTTCAGCCAGGTTGTCTACCTCCCGGATCAGGGTGGTGTTGACCGGTTTCGGAAGTTCCTTTCTGACCGGAAGGATGTCGATGATTTCCATTTCAGGTTCAGATGCAGTGCGGGTAGGCAGGACAGTGTTGCCCGCATCCGGTGTTTTCCACTCGAAAGCGGCCAGCACTGCACCCAATGAAAGGATCAGCCCCAGCTGCAGAAAAACAAAGCGCTTCTTCTCAAGATCGGCCTTGCTGTTTTTACGTGTTTCCATAACAGAGCGTTTTATGTGAGTAAGATTATATAATGTAGATGCAGCGGTTCTTCGTTTTCCACAGATGGCAGTCAAAAAAAAACAGGAAATTTCAGATAGTGCATGGCATTCAAATTGATCTGCAATCATTACATTTGTCAAAAATCACTGATCTTATGACGATTCCCCTGACGGAAGGCAAGCTGAGCGATCATCTGAGCGATGAGGAGCTGGCCGGATTTTTCCGTCAGTCAGGAAATCAGGAAATCATAGGGGAGTTATTTCGCAGGTATTCACATCTTGTATTGGGGGTGTGTTTGAAATACCTCGGAAACCGCGATGATGCAAGGGATGCGGCCATGGAAGTCTTTGAAAAGCTCTTCCGGGCACTCCGCAAATACGAGGTAAACAATTTCAAATCCTGGCTATTTACGGTTACACGCTCGCATTGCGCCATGAAACTGCGCGAGCAACGAAAGGAAGGGTTTAAGCTGGGATGGGAAGCAAATCTGATGGGTGAAATTATGGAAAAACTGGGTTCTCAGCATCTTATTAATTCCGATGATGAGACCGAAGAGAGAATCCGCAGGCTTCACCTTGCAGTTGAAAATCTTTCTCCCGGGCAGCAGCAATGCATCCTGCTGTTCTATTTTGACGAAAAATCATATCATGAGATAGAACAGTTAACTGGATTTACGGCCATGGAAGTGAAAAGTCACATTCAGAACGGCAAAAGGAATCTGAAAAATGCCCTGGAGAAATCAGCATACTGAACGGGATATGGAAAACAAACCTGATTACAAAATATTCACACCTTCGGGATGCCTCAGTCCGGAAGGCATGGCATTTTACGTTCAGGGCAGCCTCAACGCTGCAGAAACCGCTTTGGTTAGAGATCATCTGCAGCAATGCGAAATGTGTGCGCTGGCTGTGGAAGGCTACCGCTTATCCATACCCGTTGAGTTCAATGAAGACCTGGCAATGCTGGATGCTTCGTTTAATCAAATGAAGGAAGAAGTTCCCGAAATCATTGATGAAGCAATACCCGCTGTTTCATCAAACTTCGAAGGCCCCCGCTTTCCAAGGCTGAGCCAGAAGGAAATCCGCGAATTCAGTGCTTCCGTGATTTCGGATTATCAGCGCAAAACGAATAAACCGGTTCAGGAAACAAAGAAAAAAGCAGTACCCGGATTTTTACGCAGGTTCAGAACAGAGCTTATTGCCGCTGCCTTTTTTGTATTGCTGATCACAGCAGGCAGGTTCTTATTTGTTGAAATGAATAAATCGAAAGAGCAAAAGGATTTTGCAGCTGTAACCGAACCGGAGCATGAGCTAAATCAACCCCTTAATCACGGCCTTGTTCAAGGTTCTGATTCAAATGCAAGCATATCAATGCCACCAGCCCCTCAGGCGGTGGTTAAAAAACAAGTATCCTCCGAAAAGGTGGCTATTGTCCGGGATCAGGTCGTTATTGAGACAGAAGCAGATGTTTTATCTGAAGAAGAAGCACTTGCCCGCAGGGTGCCTCCGCTGAATACAAATATACCGGCCGAAACAAAAACCGGAAAGAGTATGGGCTATGCTGTTTCCGAACAACATTCGGATCAGGCGGAATTAGTTTACGTTGAGGGGGTTAAAATAAGAAAAGATAAAAGAAAGTCAGGAAAGGTAAAATCGGAAAATGATGTTGAGGAAGAAGAAGTAGCTGAACCGGAAATTTTTATGATCGTTGAAGAGTCTCCGGTTTATCCCGGGGGCGATGCAGAAAGATCAAAATTCTTATCGGAGAATCTCCGATACCCGCACGAAGCCAGCGAAGCATCGGTAGAGGGAACGGTTTATGTTACATTTATTGTTGAACGCGACGGGTCGCTCAGCGATATAAGAATCCTCAGGGGATTGGGTTACGGCCTTGACGATGAAGTGCTCAGGGTAATCCGTCTTATGCCCCGCTGGACCCCTGGTAAACAAAGAGGAAAACCGGTAAGGGTTCAGTTTAATTTGCCTGTAAAATTTATCCTTAACGGCAACTTAGTACCTGAAAAATAGACTGAATGCATTTAAAATGTGTTAAAAAATCAGGGAATTGGTTTATTATACCTTATTTTTGCAACGGGACATGTTTTGCACATTGCAGGGGCTTGAAAATTTCCAGATAATTATATGATTGTCAGGCTATATCTCTGAAACAGTGGAATGGCCTTTCTCATATCTGTATGTGCAATCCGGAATAAAACATTGATAATGAAGATTTTAAAATTTACCGGCATCCTGATTTGGATATGCTGCTTTTTTTCAACAAGTTATACTTACGGTCAGGGAAATCCTGCTACGGCCGACACCAGTCAGTCGGCCTTCGAATTTATCAAAGATGATTTCATTGCCGCATCGCTCGACAGTCTTGCCGGCCTGAAGTACTTTGAGGGATTTGAATGCCCCACCGATGAAACCCTTAAAAACGTCTTTGGCTTTACCCCGGGATTTGTCCCGGTTTATGCAGATTCTGTTTATTACAACCGTCTTAGAAAACTTGATGCCGCTTCTCCGATCAGCCTTACCTATAACCAGTATGTAAAGGATTATATTGAGCTTTATGCAATGAGGAAGCGCGGGCTTACAGAGCGGGTGATGGGCCTGGCCCAGATCTATTTTCCAATGTTTGAGGAACACCTCGACCGCTTCAATATGCCCCTGGAACTCAAATACCTTGCAATTGTCGAATCAGCGCTGAACCCGGTAGCCAAGTCAAGGGTAGGCGCGACAGGATTATGGCAGTTTATGTATGGAACCGGAAAAGCTTACAATCTGAAGGTGACCTCGCTGGTTGACGACCGCCGCGATCCTTTAAAGTCGACCATTGCAGCATGTGAGCATATGAACGACCTTTACAGAATGTACGGTGACTGGTTGCTGGTGCTGGCCGCCTATAACTCGGGCGCCGGAAATGTAAACAAGGCCATCCGCCGCTCTGGAGGTAAAATGGATTTCTGGCAGATCCGCCCTTTTCTTCCCCTTGAAACCAGAGGTTATGTCCCCGCTTTTATAGCGGTCAATTATGTGATGTCTTACGCTGCAGAGCACAACCTGCGGCCGGTTCAGCCGCTTTTTCATCATTTCGAGATCGATACGGTAATTGTGAAGGATGTGCTGACATTTAGCCAGATTTCAAATATGCTTAATATCCCTGTCGAAGAAATTGAATTTCTGAATCCCGCCTATAAGAGCAGAATTATACCCGCCACCAGGGACAACACTTACGTGTTGAGGCTTCAGAAGAAAAACATTGCCGGTTTCGTCAACAACGAAGCGCAGCTATATGCCTACCGATCACAGGCCGAGATAGAAAAGGAACAGGTTCTTGCCATGATGAAGACAGTGACCCAGGCTGAGTACCACAAGGTAAAGAAAGGGGAAAGTCTCGGTTTGATTGCCCGGAAGTACCAATGCTCGGTAAATGATCTTAAAAAATGGAACAAGCTGAGATCAACCAATATTCAGATTGGACAGCGTCTGATTGTCAGACCCGAAAGCGTGCAGCAGGTTGAATATGCCCAGGCGAAACCAAAACCGGCCCCGGCTCCCAAACCAACAACCCAGGCCGAAGCAGCCACTGAGAAAAATATTTCTGAAAACCTTGCAGCCGTTGCCCCCGCTGATTCCGCCAAACCAGAAGCGAGCACTCCGGTACGCAAAGAAAATAAATACCACCGGGTAGCCAGGGGCGAAACCCTTGGCCGGATTGCCGGGCAATACAATACCAGCATTGCAGAGCTTCAGCGACTGAACAACCTGAAGGGAAGCAATATTCAGGCAGGAGCCAGGCTTATCGTTGGAACAACCGAATTAACAGAAAGCGCAGGACAGGCGGTGGCTGACAATTATCAGAAGCCAAAGGAAAAGAATACGGTATTCAAATATTACACCGTTCAGCAAGGCGATACTCTCTGGAAAATTGCCAATCAGCATGAGGGCGTTACGGTTGAGGATATTAAACGGCTTAACAACATCACCAACGAGAAACAATTAAAACCAGGACAAAAAATAAAGGTCACCGTGGTCTCCTGACAATTCTTTAAAAGCAGATTCGCGCTGCCGGAATGCAGTTTCCGGGAATCTTTGACGGTTGATTCCCGGATCGTTCAATAAATTGAATCTATACGCGTTATGACATAAATACTCAATTTCCGGTAGATATTAAATTTAACTTCAGTGTAACAATCATGAAAAAAGCCATTGGAATTTTGTTGCAGTCACTCCTGTTAATTGTATTGTCGGGCACGGTTTTATCATGCAGGCATGAGGGCAAGACCATGAAACCCTCCTCTACCGGCAAGCCTTCCGAAATCGTCGTCGTTTCAGAGAATAACCTCTGGAAAAGTTCAGCAGGTGACTCTGTCCGTGCTTTTTTCAGCAGACCGGTTCCGGGCCTGCCTCAGCCTGAACCCCATTACAAACTGGTCCAGATTAAAGAAGATGAGTTCGGAAGGTTACTTAAAATCCACCGCAATGTGTTGATAATCACCATCGACAGTGCCATGTCCAAACCTCAGGCCGAACTGAGGCGTGATATCTGGGCCAGCCCTCAGCGCGTGGTAAAAATTTCTTCACCTTCCATTGAAGGAATCAAAGAAATTTTTGCAGAGAAAAGCGACAAAATCCTGAATCTCTACGATAATGCTGAAATTGAGCGTCTCCAGTCCCTTTACGCTAAAAGCCTGAATCTGAAAGCCAGTGAAAGTATAAAAAATGCATTCAATCTTAAAATGAACGTTCCTGCTGACTATTATGTTGCTGCTCAAAAGGATAACTTTATATGGCTCAGGCGCGAAACCAATATAATGAGTCAGGGCTTATTAATCTATTCCTATCCATATACTGATACAGTGGCATTCAACCCACTGAAAATCAAAGCTGTCAGAAATCAGTTTACCCAACTTTTTGTGCCCGGCCCCAGTGACAGTTCTTATATGGTCATTGCAGACGAGTTTATTCTTCCCCAAACCAGAGCCATCTCGCTTAAAGACGAACCGGCCGTTGAAATGAGGGGACTCTGGGAAGTGAGGAAAGACTTTATGGGCGGCCCTTTCATCAATTATACTTTTGTCGACCGGAAAAATAATATGGTGATCGGCCTCGATGGCTACGTTTATGCACCAAATATTTCAAAATATGATTACCTGAAACAGGTTCAGGCCATCCTGCTGTCATTCAGATTTGCTGAAAATTAAAGTATTATAAAGCGGGTGCATTTTTTTCAGAAAATATTTGCAAACCGCTTTTCTTTTGTCTTATATTTGACCACTTGGTTAAATTAATCGGTTAAACCAATTAATAAACTTTAAATGACTGAATTGGACAGCAATACGGAAAAGCTTATCTTCAGGGCGGCCCGTAAAATATTTACAATGAAGGGATACGATGGTGCCCGTATGCAGGAAATTGCCGATGAAGCAGGGATTAACAAAGCACTGCTTCATTATTATTTCCGCAGTAAGGATAAGCTCTTCGAAGGCGTGTTCAGGGATGTTTTCCGCACGTTTTTCCCCGGTATAAAATCAATCCTGGTAACAGATCGTCCGATTGATGAAAAAATCAAATTGCTGGTCAATCAGTACCTTGATATTTTATCAGGCAATCCTGATGTAGCCGGATTTATATTTCATGAGCTCAGGATGAACCCACAACGCCTGGCCGGTAACATCAGGGACATAGTGATTGATGCGCGGGAAATCCGTCAAATGATACAGACTGAAGTGGAAAAAGGAGCCATCAGGCCGGTCCGCATGGAACACCTGATTGCCAACCTGATTTCCATGACCGTGTTTCCCTTTATCAGCAAACCGGTACTGATGAGCCTCACAGGTATGGACGAACCACAATTTGCACAGTTTATTGAAGAGCGCCGCAAGATAATTCCAGAAATAATTATCCAATCCATAAAACCAACAGCATGAAAAATTCCGTGCTGACAATGATACTGGTCATGATGATGACAGTTTGGGCTATCGCCCAGGAAAGGCCGGTACTAACCCTTGATTCATGCCACAGCATGGCGGTGGAGCACAATCCGCTGACAAAACAGCGGAACTTATATGAAGAAGCCTTCAGGCTTCAGTCAAAATCCATTGGTAGTAATTATCTTCCACAAACCACCCTTTATGCGCTGGCATCATGGCAATCAGAGGTTACCGGTTTTCCTGTTTCTTTACCGGGTATTGAGATTCCAGCTGTTTCAAATGATAATTACAAAATATATCTGGATGTAAACCAACTGATCTGGGACGGAGGTTCCGTGAGGCGGCAGAAAGAACTGGAAGCAAGCAGTATGCAGATTGATCTTGCCGGTGTGGATGCGGAGAACTATCGCTTAAAAGAAAGCATTAATCAATTATATTTCAGCATTTTACAGTTTCAGGCCAATGAAAAACTGCTTATTCTGGCCATGGATGAACTCTATACCAGGCTTGCCGTGCTGAGGGCAGGTATCAGCAACGGAACCATACTTCCTTCCAATGCCGATGTGCTTGATGCTGAAATTGCCGTAATCGGGCAGGCCCTTACCGATCTGCGTTACAACAAGTCCGCCGGGCTCTACAAACTTGGTGAACTTACCGGGCTGAATACCGGACCGGAAACAAGGCTGATTCTTCCTGAATATGAGAACCTCCCGCTATCGCTGACAGACACAAAAGCCCGGCCAGAATATCGGATTTTTGGCATGCAGCAGGAGAAAATCTCCCGGCAGATTTCACTGACAGGAATCAGGGTGATGCCCCGCTTATCTGCGTTTACAACCCTGGGATATGGCAGGCCCGGGCTTAATATGCTCTCAAACGACTTTGAATCCTATGCAATGCTGGGCGCCAGGTTTTCATGGAAATTATGGGACTGGAACCAGCATCGGAACGATCAATCGGTACTGTCCGTTCAGCAGCAAATAATAGATACCCGCAAAGAAGCATTTGAAATGACGCAGCGCATTGCCCTTAACAGCCTGAAACAGGAAATTCTGCGCATCGAAAACCTTATTGCAGCCGACCACCGTATTGTTGAGCTCAGGAAGAAAGTTGCGATGACTGCCGCAGCCAGACTTGATCAGGGTATAATTACATCATCCGAATACCTGATTGAGCAAAATGCCCTGACCAAGGCAGAACTAAATCTTGAACTCCACAAAATACAGCTTCAGCAATCCAGGCTTAACTATATCAGTACAATGGGTTACCTGAAATAATAACCAAGAAAAGTCGTGGAAAAATGAGAACAACACATTTATCAATCATCTTAATTCTTTTAGTTATCCTGATGGCTTCATGCAACAACAGGCAGCAGCGCGCTGACGCATACGGAAATTTTGAAGCGGTTGAAACTGTTATTTCAGCTGAATCGAACGGACGAATCCTGATGCTCTCTGTCAATGAAGGGGAAGTATTGATGGCAGGAGACACAACAGGCCTGATAGATACCACCGACCTCCATTATCGCAGGCTGCAGGCGCTGGCCCAACGTCGTGCAGTTGCCGGTAAAGCCACAAACATCAGCGCTCAGGCCGAAGTTTACAGGCAACAAAAAACCAATCTGATAACCGACAAACGCAGGATTGAAAACCTGCTGAAAGAGGAAGCCGCCACTCCGAAGCAGTTCGACGATGTGTCGGGCGCCATTGAGGTACTCGACCGCCAGATTGAAACAGTGAAATCACAGTTACTTAACCTGGCCGATGAACTGGCTGTAATTGACGCCCAACTGGCACAGATCGGGGAATCCCTGAAACGCTGCTACATCATCAACCCTGTTTCAGGCACTGTGTTGAACAGGTTTGCCGTGGCCGGTGAAATCACTGCCTTCGGAAAACCCTTATATAAAATTGCAGATCTGAAAACCATGGATTTACGTGTTTATATCAGTGGAGATATGCTTTCACAGGTAAAAACAGGACAGGAGGCCGAGGTGCTGATAGACACCCCCGACGGTCCGGCCAGGCTTAAAGGAAAGGTGAACTGGATATCACCCACTGCAGAGTTTACCCCAAAAATTATCCAGACCCGGGAAGAAAGGGTGAACCTGGTTTATGCAGTTAAATTAAGCGTACCCAATGATGGTAGTCTGAAAATATCCATGCCCGCCGAAGTCAACTTCAATAAATGAGTATCTTCGGTAATTATTCATTTAAAACACCACAACACATGAAAAGAATCCTGATGCTTACCGGCCTGATGCTGGCCGTTTCCTTCCCTTCAATACTGAAAGCACAATCAAAAGCCGACAGGGTAGTTGGGTATTACCTGACGTATGATGATGAAACGGGCAAAGAAAAGTCGCAGGTGAGAATTTTTAAAGACGCCAATGGAAAATATTACGGAGAGATTGTCTGGCTGAAGGAGCCGCGTGAAACTGACGGCAAAGAAAAACTGGACAAACACAATCCTGATGCAAAACTCAAGCAACGTAAAATCATGGGATTGCAGATCCTGAAGAATTTTACCTACGATGCAGGGGAGGATGAATGGAGCGGGGGAACCATCTACAACCCAAGCAGCGGTAAGACATACAACAGTTTCATGAAACTGGAGGGTAACAAGATGCAGGTGAGGGGATATATCGGAAAGGCATGGATGGGGCTCGGCAAAACCGCCACCTGGACCAGGGAGGAAACTCAGAGAAAATAACTTAATGACGAAGGAAGTATCCATACACTGCGAAAACCTGACAAAAAGCTACGGCTCAGCAACAGCGCTTGCCGGATTAAGTTTTAAGGTTAGCAAGGGCGAAATATTCGGTTTTATCGGTCCCGACGGGGCTGGTAAAACCTCCCTTTTCAGGATTCTTGCCACCCTGCTGCTTCCCGATAACGGAACTGCATCGGTTGAGGGACTGGATGTTGTAAAGAATTACAAAAAACTGCGTCAGATTCTCGGTTACATGCCAGGCCGGTTTTCTTTATATCAGGATCTGACAGTTGCTGAAAACCTTCAGTTTTTTGCAGGCATTTTCAGGGCTGACATCAAAGAGAATTACTACCTGATCAGGGATATCTATGAGCAGATAGCCCCTTTCGCCAGCCGGAGGGCCGGGAAACTTTCAGGCGGAATGAAACAGAAGCTGGCCCTGTGCTGCGCTTTGATTCACAAACCAGTTGTACTGATACTGGATGAGCCGACAACCGGCGTAGATGCCGTATCGCGTCAGGAATTCTGGGAAATGCTGATCAGGTTGAAACAGGAGCACATCACCATTCTTGTGGCAACGCCCTATATGGATGAGGCCGTGCTTTGCGACCGTGTAGCGTTGATACAACATGGAGAAATAATGGCTATTGATACACCTGATAACATTACCCGTGCTTATCCCGATCAGCTTTTCAAAATCAAAAGCAGCAATACCCTGACTGCCATCCGCCTTATGAATGAGTTTGAGGGCATCCTCAGTGCCGAAATGTTTGGCGATACCGTTCATGTCAGCGCGGAAAAAGGGCGGATCAATGCTAATGCCATTAAAGAATATCTTTCAGAAAAAGGAATGATGGCATCAGCGGTTTCGGAAGCCGATCCGGGCATCGAAGATTGCTTTATCCACCTGATGAAAAGATCAGGGATTGTAAGAAAAGAAAAAGTGAATCCATGAGCAGCAACGGACTGGTCATCGAAGCCGAAAACATGGTGAAGCGTTTTGGCCGGTTTATCGCCAACGATAACCTGACCTTCAGCGTTAGCAAAGGGGAGATCTTCGGATTCCTCGGCGCCAACGGGGCCGGTAAAACAACGGCTATAAGGATTTTATGCGGCTTATCCAGGCCTACTTCCGGGAAAATCAGGGTGGCGGGATATGATGTGTATACCGAAACCGAGAAGATCAAGCGGCGCATCGGCTACATGAGTCAGCGTTTCTCACTTTATGAGGACCTCACCGTTATCGAAAATTTCCGGTTTTTCGGAGGCATCTATGGTTTAAAGCGTCCCGTCATTATGGAACGCTCTCATGAAATGCTTACGCGGCTGGGAATCATACATTTTGAGAATACGGTTATATCAGAACTTCCCCTGGGTATCAGGCAAAAACTGGCTTTTTCCGTATCAATTCTCCATACACCGGAACTGGTATTCCTGGATGAACCTACAGGAGGTGTGGACCCCATCACCCGGCGGCAGTTCTGGGAAATGATTCATGAAGCAGCGGCTTCCGGCATTACTGTTTTTGTGACCACCCATTACATGGATGAGGCTGAGTATTGTAACCGCGTTTCCATTATGGTTGATGGCAAAATAGAGGCACTCGACACCCCTGAAAGGCTTAAAACGAAATACCAGGCTCAGAACATGAACGAAGTTTTTCTGAAACTGGCCCGAAAAACCAATTAATCCTGCATTGTGAAACGCTTCATCATCAAAGAGTTTCTTCATATTTTCCGCGATGTGCGGTCAATGGTCATCCTTTTCGGAATGCCCCTGGTGCAGGTGTTGCTCTTTGGCTTTGCCATCACCAACGAAATCCGCGACGCAAAAGTATCCATAGTTGACCCTACGCCCGATGTGGTCACCCATGCGATACGAAACAAACTGTTTGCTTCAGGTTTCTTCATCGAAAGCGAAATCCTGAACTCGCAGGAGGAAATCTCCGAAAATTTCCGGAAAGGAGAAAGCAAAATGGTGGTCATCTTTGAAAATGACTTTTCCGGAAAAATGGAAAGAGGAGAACACCCTACAATACAGCTGATCGCAGATGCCTCAGATCCCAATACCGCCAGCATGCTTGTAAATTATTCCAATGGAATCATCAGTGAATTCAACAGAGGACAACAGGCTTCTTCCGGTTTTACCCTGATAATTGCCGAACCCCGTATGATATATAATCCCGCACTGAAGGGTGTTTATATGTTTGTGCCCGGCATTATTACCATATTACTGATGCTGGTATCTGCCATGATGACTTCCATCTCAATTGCCAGGGAAAAGGAGCTGGGAACAATGGAGGTATTGCTCGTTTCTCCGCTTAAACCCTTCAATATCATTGCCGGAAAAGTCATTCCCTACGTCCTGCTTTCCTTTATCAATGCTATCAGTATCCTGCTGCTCAGTTACTATGTATTCGGAGTCCCTGTTAAAGGAAGCATAATCCTCCTGCTGGCAGAAAGCATACTGTTTATTATCCTAGCCCTTTCGCTGGGGATCTTTATCTCCACAATTGCCAACAACCAGCAGACAGCCATGATGCTGTCGATGTTTGCCATGATGCTGCCCACCATATTGTTATCAGGATTTATATTTCCGATCGAAAATATGCCTGAAGTGCTGCAGTGGCTTAGCCTGGCCATGCCCCCACGATGGTTTATCCAGATCATTAAATCGATTATGCTGAAAGGTTCCGGTATAAACTATTTCTGGAAGGAAACACTCATCCTTGCATTTATAGCCATGGTTTTTATTGTTGCCAGTATCAGAAAATTCAAAATCAGGCTTGCCTGAACATCAGACTCCACAACATGAGGACAATTTTCTACATAATGCAGAAGGAGTTTATACAGGTTTTCCGTAACAGGATGATGTTGCCCATTATATTTCTTATGCCTGTAATACAGTTACTTATCTTGTCATTTGCAGTAACTTATGAGATAAAGCAAATCAGATTGTACATCACTGATATTGATAACAGTGTTGCTTCCAGAAGCCTTTTGCAGCATTTCAGATCATCCCCGTTTTATCAGATTGAAGGGGAAAGTAAAAATGCAGCGGAAGGTATGGAAAACATCAGAAAAGGTACGGTACATCAAATGATATGTATCTTACCGGGCTTTGAGAAGAACCTGGCGAAGGGAGTGCCGGCAAAGGTCCAGATCATCAATGATGCCATCAACGGAAGTGCTGCAGCCCTGATGAATGCTTACACTGTTTCCATCATTGGCAATTATAACCAGGGTATTATTGCCGAAGCAGTTCCTGAGGCTCAGCCGGTTGTGAAGATAAACTGGCTCTATTGGTTCAATCCCGAACTGGACTACAAAACCTATATGATCCCTGGAATTCTGGTACTGCTGGTAACGATCATCGGAATGTTCCTGGCCGGGATGAATGTAGTACGCGAAAAAGAGATAGGCACCATTGAGCAGATCAATGTTACGCCCATAAAGAAATACCAGTTTATTGCCGGAAAGCTGATCCCTTTCTGGATTATCGCACTGTTTGATCTTGCAGCCGGCCTGCTGATGGCGCGCTTTTTTTTCAGTATCCCGATACTGGGTAATATTTTCCTCATTTTTCTTGTTGCATCCGTTTACCTGATTGTAGTGATGGGCATCGGACTTTTTATTTCAACCGTCACCAATACACAGCAGCAATCCATGTTTCTGGCCTGGTTCTTCCTGGTGGTTTTCATTCTAATGAGTGGTTTGTTCACACCGGTCGAAAGCATGCCTCAATGGGCCAGAAACATTAATGTAATCAATCCGATTGCATATTTCATCCGGATGATCCGGATGATCATGCTGAAGGGGTCTGGTTTTCAAGATATTGTAAAGCATCTGATTTACCTTGCCCTTTATGGCATAACCATCCTTTCACTGGCGGTCTGGCGCTACAGAAAGACCACCTGAGCAGGCGACTGACCAATAAGAACCCCCGCCAAAAAAACCCGGACAGCGCCTCCTGCGGCCTTCCGGCCACTTCCGTTAATCACTTATTATGCTGCAAATGTGCATTTTGGCACGCATATTGCTAAATGCGCTCCGTCCCGGATTCAGGGCGCGATTACAAATGGCAACACGAAGCGTGGCCTTGACCGGCAAACACATGCAGTTGCCTGGTATTCACCAAATAAACAATAATGCTTAAACGATTATCCGTTAAATACAGCACCGCACTTCTATTCTTACTTATACTGCTGGTCCCGCAGTCCTGCACTTTTCAGGGAAGGGGCTATTTTGCAGGCCCCGATGATATGGGAGGCCTGTTGCTGGATATAAAAAACCGCGGTAAGCTGATTGCCCTCACCGATAACAATCCATTCAATTACTTTACCGATCGCGGCGAAGAAAGCGGCTACCAATATGAAATGCTGAAGAGTTTTGCGGCCTATCTGGGCGTTGAACTTGAGCTTATTGTGGAGCCCGATCCCCACAAGGCCCTGCTCTACCTGAAACAGCGCGAAGTTGACCTGATTGCCATGGAGTTGCCGGTTACTGCCGACTCCAGAAGCAATGCCGTATTTACCGAGCCCCTCTTTACCTCACGTCAGGTGCTGGTACAGCGCAAACCCGACAACTGGCGCAGGATGACGACCATGCACAGGGTGGAAACCGGCCTGATCAGGGATATTGCCGGACTGAGCGGAAAAACCATTGTGTTGCCGGCCGGTAAAAACAAACAGTTCTACCTCAGCGACATTCAACATGCCACAGGTTACAAGGCCGATATCACCGGTATCGAAAAAGCTACCACTACCGATCTGATTGAAGCGGTGGCACTGAAAGAGGTTGACTATACGATTGCCTTTGAACACACCGCCATGGCCATGGCCCGGATTTATCATGATCTGGATGTCAGCACCCCCGTCAGCCCGGAGCTGGGAATGTCCTGGGCCGTGCGCAAAGGAGCAGTTAACCTGCTGGTTACAATTAACCAGTGGATTGAAGAACGTTCGGATAGCCGCGAGTTTGCCTATATTTACTCCAAATACTATCAAAATGCCCGTCAGGCAAGGCTTGCTCTCGGACATTCCGTAACAAAGCAATCCATTTCGGAATATGATGACTATCTGCGCGAAACCAGCCGGATCATTAACTGGGACTGGAGATTGGTGGCTGCACTGATTTACAGGGAATCGAAATTCCAGATGGATGCCGTTTCTCATCGTGGCGCTTTTGGCCTGATGCAGCTTATGCCGCATACAGCCAAACGGTTCGGGGCTGATCAGAACTCCACCGCCGCCGAACAGATTACCGCAGGATTAAAACTGATAAAATACCTCGATAATGCTTTCCGCGAAAGGGTTCCCGATCCTGAAGAAAGAAAGAAATTTATCCTGGCAGCTTACAACATCGGCATAGCGCATATATACGACGCCCAGAACCTGGCAGAAAAGCACGGGAAAAACCCAGCCGTATGGTACAACAATGTGGAATACTTCCTGCTTGCCAAGTCGCAACCTGAATACTATAACGACCCGGTTGTAAAATACGGGAAAGTTAAGGGAGTCGAAACCCAGCGTTTTGTGCGCGAGGTACTTGAGAAATTCGATCAATATAAAATGCTGGCTGTACGCTAAGCCTGCCTGCGAAATTCAAATCAGCCTCTGCCCGGAAGCAGGGGCTTTTTTATGCCTTTCCCATTTCTATGTCGTTCTTAATCAGTCTACAGGCTCGTATAATCGTATCCTCAAGGGGAGTATATTCAAAATTAAGGGTGCAGTGAAGCTTCTTTGACGCATACTGAAAGTTGCCTTTCGAAGTACGGGCCGTTTCCCGGGTAATCATGGGTTTAGCTCCTGTCAGCTTACCCCGGAGCCATTCGAACCTCCAGACCAGTTCCAGAAAGGCTGAAGGAACCGGCCATTTTGGTTCCGGTTTCCCGAACCCGCGGGCAATCATTGAAAACACCTCTTTGTAGCTGAAATCACCGGCCGAGACTACAAAACGTTCGTTTTTTATCGGGCTTTCCATCAGTCCGGTCATGGCGCGCACCACATCCTCTACTCCGACAAATCCGTTGATGCCCTGCCCGTAGAAAAGCGAATTCCGGTAAATGGTCGTAAACATACGGGTGCTCCCCTTATCGGGATGACCATACCCGAGAATAATAGACGGATTGACAATCACGGCGTTCAGGCCTTCGGCAGTTCCCCGCCAGACCTCCCGCTCGGCCATATATTTGCTGCGCGAATAGTTGGAATTGTACTTCCCGGATTTGAACTGAGATTTCTCATCAATCACGGGGCTGTTTTCAGTTCTTCCCAAAGCCGCAATGGAACTGACATGGCACAATTTTTCCACCCCGGCTTCAAGGGCCGCATTTACCACATTCGCGGTGCCTTCCACATTGATTTTCATCATTTGCGCGTGGTCCCGCGGGTCGAAAGAGACAATGGCTGCACAGTGGTAAACCTTTTTTACCCCTTCCATGGCTTTTTCAATGGCAAGTACATCCAATACATCACCATTCACCCAATCTACCCTCGCGAGCAGTGTTCCGCCATCGGCACCCAGGCTTTCAAAAATCCGGCGGGTACGGTTCAGACTGTTCTGATTGAACAACAAAGCCCTTACAGGCTCATCTTTCTGTAATAAATTGTAAAGCAGGTAAGAACCTACAAGGCCAGTGGCTCCGGTGACAAGTATCATATTGCAAAGCTATGAAAATACTTAAGGGGAATCATGGTACGAAATGGTACTGAACAATATCGTGATTCATATATAGGAATAAAATGACTGCCATCTGCTTATATTGAAAACAATGCATAAGGGTCGCTGGCTAAAAACTCTTCCAAAGGTATACCGTCGGTTCCAACCAAAAAGTTTGCAACTGGCCTGAAGGCTTCTTCAAATTTCCCGATCCCGCTGTTTCTGCTTTCTTTGCCTGTTTTTACTTCTATGCCAATCAATCTGTTCCCGCTTTCCATTGCAAAATCAACTTCCTGATTATTCTCATTCCAGTAGTACAGATTAAACTGCTTATTCAATGATGAATTCAGCAGGTGTGCCCCAATGGCTGATTCTGCATAACGTCCCCATACATTGGGCTCTCTGACACTTTCATTGTATCTTTTAAACGATTGCGCACTGAGCAATGCATTGTTGAATACCTGAAACTTAGGCCTTGAGGCCCTTTTACGGATGATATCACCTGAAAATTTTTCAAGTCCGGTTAATAATCCTGCCCCCTCCAGCAGGGAAAGGTAATTTGATAATGTGGTGAGATTACCTTTTTCCTGAAGTTCGCCTTGTATCTTGTTGAGGGCAATAATCTGCGCCGAGTAAATACATCCTATTTCAAAAAGCCGCTTTAGCAGTGCTGGCTTATCTACTCTGGTTAGCATGAGTATATCTTTTGAAATACTGGTCTCAATCAGCGAATCCCGGACATATGCCTTCCATCTTAATTCATCTTCGATCAGTGAGGCTGCCCCCGGATACCCTCCAAACCATATGTACTGATTAACATCCCAGCCAAAGGCATCGCGCATCTCTGTGTATGACCAATGAGTGAGATAGGTTGTTTCGAAGCGGCCCGCAAGCGATTCAGTAAGTCCTTTTTGAATTAACAAACGGGATGAACCCAGAATGATAACCTTTATATTTCGCGTCGCCATCGAATCATCATCCCATTCCTTCTTTACGGATTCACTCCAGTTTTCAATTTTCTGTATTTCGTCAATAATAAGCAGAAATTCAGAACCTCCCGAAACAGATAGCCTTCTGCGGGCTTCATTCCATGAATTCCTTATCCAGCTTCTGCCGGCAGCCGGTACATCATCGGCAGTTATAACCATAGATTCAAAAGGCAATTGCTTTATCAACTGTAAAACCATAGTGGTTTTACCTATCTGCCTTGGTCCGTAAACCACCTGAATATACTTTCTCGACTCTTCAATCCGCCTTTTAAGTTGCTGTAAATCTTTTCTTTCGTACATGCTTTAAGATTTATTTAGACAAATATAATAATTTATTTAGATAAACCTAAATAATTATTTAGGTAAGGCTAATAATTTTTCAGGAAAGGTGAAAGTGCTTACCCGGAAACATAACTTAACATATAGTCATATCACCTCATTATCACATTGGGTTGAATTTTTGAACAATTCGCCGCTATGACCTACCTTTGCAAAAAATATTCAGATGAATTTTGTTGAAGAATTGCAGTGGCGCGGAATGATTCATACCGTAATGCCGGGGACAGAGGAATTGCTTGATAAAGAGATGATTTCGGCTTATGTGGGGATTGATCCTACAGCCGATTCGCTGCATATCGGCCATCTGGTGGGTGTAATGATGCTGAAGCATCTGCAGCGCAGCGGGCATAAACCCATCGTGCTGGTGGGCGGAGCCACGGGGATGATCGGCGACCCTTCAGGAAAATCGGAAGAACGCAACCTGCTCGACGAAGAAACTTTAAGACATAACCAGGAATGTCTGAAAAAACAGCTCAGGAAACTGCTCGACTTCGATACCGACGCCCCCAACCGCGCCGAAATGGTGAACAATTACGACTGGATGAAGGACTTTTCGTTCCTCAGTTTTATCCGCGATGTTGGCAAGCACATCACCGTAAACTACATGATGGCAAAGGACTCGGTAAAAAAACGCCTTACGGGCGAAGCCGGAGAGGGAATGTCGTTTACCGAATTTACCTACCAGCTGGTGCAAGGTTATGATTTTCTGCACCTTTACCAGCACAACAACTGCAAATTGCAGATGGGCGGCTCAGACCAGTGGGGAAACATCACCACCGGCACCGAGCTGATCCGGCGAAAAACCGGGGGAGAAGCCTTTGCACTCACCTGTCCGCTGATTACCAAAGCCGACGGCGGCAAATTCGGAAAAACGGAAACGGGCAATGTATGGCTCGACCCGGCCAGAACTTCACCGTACAGGTTTTACCAGTTCTGGCTCAACACCTCCGATGCCGATGCCGAAAAATACATCCTGATTTTTACCCTTTACGGAAAAGAGGAAATTGATGTTATGATTGCCGAACACCAGGCCGCTCCCCATCTGAGGGTGCTACAGAAAGCACTGGCAAAGGATATCACCATCCGCATCCACTCCGAAACCGATTACCTCTCGGCCGTTGAAGCCTCCGAAATACTCTTTGGCAAGGGAACCGCCGAAGCCCTGCACCGCCTGGATGAAGAAACCCTGATTTCGGTTTTTGAGGGTGTACCCCAATACGAAATAAGCACCGCCGACCTGTCAGCAGGAATCGGCATTGTTGACCTGGTTGCCGATAAAACCACGATCTTCCCCTCAAAAGGCGAAGCCCGCCGAATGCTGAAAGATGGTGGTGTACAGGTAAACAAAACAAAAGTGGGCGAAGAGTTTACCGCGGACGCCTCGCAGCTGCTGAGCGGCAAATACCTGCTGGTGCAGAAAGGGAAGAAGAATTACTATTTGCTGATAGTGAAGTAATTGTGGGTTTCAGATTAAGGATGTAAGGATTCACTGCTGAAGGGAAAAATGCGGGGTGAAGGAATTTCTGATTTCTAATTCCTAATTTCTAATTTCTAAAAAGTTGATCTTTAGGCATATAGATTAATATTAGCATTATAATCATCCAAATGACCCGACTTTAACCTTAACCTCAACCTAGACCTTGACCTCTGATTTTTACTTCCTATCCCTGATTTCAGTCACACAGCCTGCCTAATAATTATCGGTTGACAGCTACCCGAAGTTGGAGATTTTGAAGCACTTCACTGTCAACCAAGTAATGGCTTTGATAGAAGCACAAAGCTTGATTTAACCACTGAATCACCACTTTTGGGTTGGTGCTGTTATGGGCTTTGCATTATCGGGTGTTTATTTCGACTGACACTTCAATCATATTTTTAACGGTTGTGTATAGCTCAACATCTTGTGCAGGTGTTTCAAGCGAAATGATTAACGCGTAACGGGTTTGATTTTCTACTTTACCCAAATGCTTGCGTTCACGCCACCAACCAATAACAGGATATACCGCAATGTGATTGCAAGTTGCCAAAGCGGCTGCTGTTCCTTCCCAATAATCGGAATGTATTGAGCCTGTGCTTCGGTTGTTTGTACCTATTGCCCAGCGGTTGCTTCCTGCATTTCCGTTAAATTCTTCATTTTCATCTCGTGCCGCAATGTTTACACGCCTTCTAAAATCGTCTTCACTTTCGTTTACGTTGTTTACATCAAAACGCAAACCGTGTGACTGATAGCGATATTTATCTTTCCAACCGATTTCACCTGCTCCGGGTTCTATGAAATAAGAAAGAGTAACTTTCAATTTTACGGGTATTTCGCCCAATTGCAACAGTAAATCACTTGCCCACGGTAAATTGAAAAAGTGAATTTCGTTGGTTTCAGCGTCACTATTTTTTTTGCCTTCCTTAATTTTGAAATTAAACGGTTGAATGGTTTCCTGAGCAATGTAAGTCAATGCACTTTCCTGACTATACAATGCACGATCTAAATCAGGAACTCCGTAACCGAAAGTTCTTACTAAATTCAAAAAATCTCCTTTTTTGTCTTTACGAACATTTAATTGGCGAAACATAGATTCATTCCAATTAGCAGAATGAACTATTAAACCTCTTATTGTTTCTACCCAAGCGTTTGGATATTCGTAAGCAATTTTTGCTGCAAGCCACGATGCTTGTGCTGCCGCAGCACTTGTTGCCCAAATGGTATCAAAGTGCCGTCCTGTGTTAAATTGTCTTGAAGTGGACAACAATTCCAAATCTTCGTGCCCTAAAATTCTGTTATCAGGTGCTCTTAATAAATTTCCGCCTTCAAAAACCACATCTGGTTTAACAGCCCATTTTCTTTCCCAAACTAATGAAGTTGAACTGTAAGGCGAAAGTTCTCCTTCGTTTGCAACAGGTGTATGATTTAGAAAACTCGGGTCAGTTACCCGAATTTTGTTTGTGTATGCTCCTGCTACCAAAGCATTCCACGCTTGAGCAGGATTTTGAACCGAAGTTGTTAAGTTTGAAACGGGATAATTTTGCCACAATTCATTATCAGCCACATTTCCAGCCGAAACAATTATCAGACGTTGGTTTTCGCCTTCGCCATAAGTCAAATTATCTACCGCTCCCGACCATGAAGAAGGTCTGCCTCTCTCTGTATCCTCTTTTGATGTTACCGCCATACAATAAACTAAAACCATATTCGGGTTTTGGATTTCGGCAATAGAAATTCCTTGTGAAGTTATATCGCCCCACAATTCCCGTGGGTTTTGTCCTTTATTGGGAAGAATTTTTACAGAACACAATTTATGCGTAAGCGGAACATCATAAGCAGAAGTAAGCACCTGTTCCATTTGCCCGTAACCCGCAAGACCCGCCATCAATGTTCCATGTCCTGCACCGTTGGCGTGGTCGTTTGTTCCCCAAGCGTTATCAACCGTCAGAGTATTGTTGTTATCAATCAGCGGCTGTAATAGTTGATGTCCGTTGTTTACGCCTGTGTCCAACAAACAAACTTTTATGTTGCTTTCAACAATTTGTATTCTTTGCAACAAATCATCAACCCAAACTTGTTGTTCAATTCGGCTTTCATTTACCCAAAAACCTGCGGGTTCTTGCCCTGCACGGAACTCTGCCAACAAATCGCTTTGCAGCATCAATTCAATTAAATGTTCACGATTTGCATTTACCAATAAAACAACTCTTTCGGGAAAAATGATGCTGTTGTGTTTATATTGTATTCCGATTCTTTCAAGCGTTGCAAGGAACTGTGCAATTTGGCCCTGTTCTAGGTTTTCTTTTGTGTTTACATTCAGCCACGCTTCGCACCATTTGGTAACTTCTGTTGGAATAAGTTGTGGATTATCTGTCCACAAACCTTCCAACAAGGCTATGCTTACGTCTTCAATACTATTGACTAATGGTGCATTTTTAGGTTGCTCTTTTGCTGTTTCTTCCTGTTGGTATTTCTGAATTTTGGAAATGAAATGTCCTTCCTTTCCATTGGGAACGTAAACTGTTGCTCTTACCTGCATTTGATTTTCGCCAACCGGAATTTCTTTGATGTTTAGCAACCGAATACCTTTTCTAAGGTCTTCCAAACTTTTGGTAATCAAGTCGTGATTTGCCGCACTTGTAAACTGAATATATGTTCCTTCTCTTGTGGCGATTTGCTCGGCACTGCGTTGTTGTTGCAGTTGTTCCTTTTGTTGCCAGATTTCTGCAAACTGATTTAAAAGCTTTTGACTTTGAGTTGCCCTGTCACGAACGGGTATGCGTAGTTTTGCTCCCATTGCCGAAGGTGCTCTATATTTTTCGCTTCTTACATTTCCTTGTATGAAGATGTGTTTATATGGTGCCATTCCTTAAAGCTATTTGTGATACGCTGCATTACGGTCTTTGATTGCTTTTAAAATTAAATCATTGTTCATCTGCTGCTTTTCATTCAAGACCGTTTCTTTAATGGCATCAATACAGGCAAGTGATATTTCAGCGTGGCTAAGTCCGTTTATATTTGGTAATAAATCTTTAAACTTAATTTTCTTTGTAAACTGCGAAAGTCTATTTTTTAACAGTTCCTCTTTTTCTTCCAAGCTTGGCAAGTGATATAAAATAACATCGTCAAACCTACGGAACAAGGCTTGGTCTAACAGTTCTTTGTTATTAGTAATGGCAATAATCAAACTGTCGGAATTGTCGCGTTCAATAAATTGAAGAAACGAATTTAAAACCCTTCGCATTTCGCCCACATCATTATCTCTGCTGCGTTCACCACCGATGGCATCAAATTCATCAAAAAGGTAAACACCCTGACGCTGCAAAATCAAATCAAACACTTGACGAAGTTTTGCGCTTGTTTCGCCCATAAATTTTGTTACCATTTTGTCCATTAAAATGGTGTAAAGAGGCAAGTTTAATTCATTGGCAATAATGGAAGCTGTGAGGGTTTTGCCCGTACCAGGGGGGCCCGAAAGCAGAATTTTTCTGCGATTTTCTAAATCGTGTTTACGTAATTTATCACGCTGCACAAACTCAGAAATGATGCGGTTTATTTTAGACTTAATATCTTCGGTAGCAATCATATCCGATAGCCTGACGGCTGGAACATTCTCCTGAATCAAACCCTGTAAGTCGGGATTAAATGCTTTTGTTTTATGTTTGGCTTCTTTAGCCTTGTCAATTATTGTTTTTATATCGTTGGCAACAGTGGTATGACCCAACTTGGCTTCGTGGGCAGCTATCTGCAATGCAACTGTGGTAAACCTTTCAGGTTCGTTGTTGTAGTGCGACTTGATTAACGATACTATGTAGTCAGCTTTTGCCATTTCCTTACAAAGTTACAATATAATAGGTTTGATTGTTGTCAATTTGTGTTGTTATTTGTCAGTTAACTTAAGTATTATTTCTTTGCCGGTTTGTTATTAAAATAACCCTAATATTGTGAAGAAATTAGTTAACAATGTCGGCTAGGCATTTTTTTCATTGCCCATAACTGAAGAATTACCGTCTTTCGCCATATGCTTGCTCCATGTGCCTGTGCCGCCATGTCTGCTTGTCACATTTTGTGAAGAAGTACCATAAAACAGGGCGCCCATCCATCGTCCCTTAATGAAAGGCTGAGATTAAGGAATTATACAAATCAGAAATTCTTTCAACCCGAATTTTCCCTGCAATATAATGATCTTTAAATCCGCAACCGAACGAAGAGTTTTCACCGAAGGTAATCCGCAATATCTTCGCCTTGTCTCCCCGTCTCCGGGTCTCCTTGTCACTGTCTGAAGAATATTTCTTTTCAGTGAGAAGCCCGTCCCTCGTCCCGGTCCCTGAGCGGCGGTTGCTGAGCGCAGCCGAAACTAGTCGAAGGGCCGTCCCTCGCCCCGGTCCCTGAGCGAAGTCGAAGGGGCGTCCCTCGTCCCTCCTTCAGCGTCCCTCGTCCCTCTTTCAGCTGTCCCTCGTCCCTCCTATCCAAGCAATTGCTCAATCGCTTTCGGATAGTACTCGTATTCAAGCTGATGCACCCTTTCGGCCAGGGCTTCAGGTGTATCGCCGGGCATCACCGGGCATTTTACCTGCAACAGGATTTTACCTCGGTCGTAAACCTCGTCTATCAGATGAATGGTGATTCCCGATTCTTTTTCACCGGCTTCAATTACCGCTTCATGAACGGCCATTCCATACATCCCCTTACCCCCGAATTTCGGCAGCAGGGCCGGATGAATATTTACAATTTTCCCTGAAAAGGCGCGGGTCAGATTGCCCGGAACCAGCCAAAGGAATCCGGCCAGTACAATCAGATCGATCTTTCGTGACTGCAGATCGCGCAGTACTGTTTCTTCAGCATAAAATTTCTCCCTGTCGAACAGGACCAGGGGGATGTTCAACCGCGCAGCACGTTGAATAACTGGGGCTTTCGGGTTATTGCAATAGATGGCTTCCACCCTGGCAATGGTACTGTTTTCGAAATAACCTGCTATATTTTCGGCATTGCTTCCGCTGCCTGAGGCAAAAATGGCAATCCGTTTCATTTCCTTGAATTTCTGCTGCAAAGTTAAGCAGAAATGATGGTTTGTAAAGAATCGGGGAATAAAAGTAGGGACACGACATGTCGTGTCCCTACTTTTAATTTTCTCATGTTGAACCCCTAAAAAAAAGCGCGTTTTCAAATCATTCCTTCACCCACTTCCCACTGCCAATAACCCGGTTTGATGCAGTAATCCGGTAGATATAAGCGCCGGAACCGAGTTGTGCTGTTCCGATTTGTTTTATATCTCTCGAAAGATCGGTTTCAAGCACCAGGCGACCACCCAAATCGAATAACTGAAAATGTGCCGACTTATGCTGAACAGCCAGCTTTACCTGTAGGAATTCCCTTCCCGGATTGGGCAATACCAGGGCTTCCTGAGCAATTGGTTCCTCATGGTTATCTACATTAACGATTAAGCCTTCGCTGTTTAGCTTAAGTACAAAAGGGTCCCGTTGATAAACCATAGGAGCAGAATTGGGGTTGTAATAATCGCCTGTTATCAGCATTCCTCCGTCACTCGTTGGAATAATATCATATGGGATATACGTTCCGTCACCACCATAATAAAACTGATCTGTTAGTTCAAAATCATTGTTCAGTTTGCTAAGTTGAATCCAGGTCGGATCTTGGGGCCAGAATGTATTGGGGTTAAAATTGTAAATACCTATACTCCATATACCACAACTTGAAACCAATATTCCGGTACCGCTTCCCGGATAAGTAAGGGTATCCGCTGAACAATACAAGGAAATACTATCTATGAGTTCATTATTGTTGTTGTAAATTAAATTAGAGAGGCAGATTTCTCCTGATGGTTTTGAATTGTTTCCTAAAATAATATAAGAGTTGTTGTTATAATTTACCATTCTATATATCAAGCTCGGAAAGTTGAAATCAGGTTCAAATTCTGAAATATAATTCAAATTCATATCAAAGGTTAGGTTTCGTAAAAATCCTTTCTCTTTCAGAGATGGGCCAGAAATGAGAATTTTCATCTGTTGATTTATGGTATCAAATACAACGTTTGAAAAAATTCTAGGAGCATTCACGGAAGGAAAATAACTACAGACAGCCAGATCAGATAAATTAAACTTAACTATTGAAAAATCCCTTCTAGTCGCAGGGGGACGAACATATGAGGAGAGAATGTAAATTATCGAGTCGTTTAGATTTATAAATTGCTGTGGAAAATTAACTAATGAATCGGCAAAATTTAATGAAAATTCATTTACAAAGTTTAAGTTCTCGTCAATCTTCCAAAGCTTTAACAAGTGAAAAACATCATCACCGCTTACAGAATCTTTTCTTCCTGTAAGGTAAAAGCCAGGGTCGTCCCCTGATATAGTATTTCTAATTGTTGCGAAAGTTGATACAATTGAGTCGCTTTCCAATACTCTTTCCTGTAAAATATTTCCCTGACCACCTATCTTTAACAACTGGGCATTATAGAAAGAACTTCCCTGGAAAGTTTCTTTAAATCCACAAAGAATGAAATTATGATCTGTGGTTTCGGAAACTGAATACATGGTGTTGTACTCCTGGCTTTTATAAATTCTAAAAAAAGTAGATTGAGCCCTTGCAAATCCATGGGAAAATGTCATTACAATAAATAAAACAATTAGCCTTCTCATCTTGAAATATTTAAATCAGTGCAATAGACAAGTTCTATTGCACTGATGAATTACACAAAAAATTAATCTTCAAATTCGATTTTTATCCCATAATAAAGGGAATATTTGTGAGTCTGAATCCACTCACCTAAATTGTAGATAAGCAAATAATTAGCATAAACTGTTTTATATTGTTTACCAGAAGGTTGTTTCGTATTTTTAATAAAATCAAATTTACTCAGAAAGTAATTCAGATCAGAAGGTGACAGACACCGATCAAAATTAATATATTCCACACTCTCACGGTAAAGCATATATCCATCATACGGTGCATTGTTTGGATCGTAAAATTCAGAATCAAAGCCTGGTATAACATCAATTATATCAATAGAAGTATAATAACCTGCACCAGGTAATGCAATCGGATTTCTGAATTTCCGTTGTAATTCGGTTGCAGCATCAGCATGAATATTTTCCCAAAACTCACCGCATTTACCCATCCAAGAGCCCCAATACCAATAATCAGTTGGCCCAAAAGGAATATAGTTCAATCCGGTTCCGAGCACACCGCCTGAAAGCGAAACCACAAGATTTTGTGTTCCACTTTTGAGGCCTGTGGTTTCAAGGTTCAGGTCAACAATATCGAACGTATAATCTTCGTTGCCGCTTTGTTGTTGCAGGATTTCAGCCCAGGCATCAATGCTCATATAAAGCTTGTTGAGTTCATCGAGGCTGATTTGTCCGTCGCTTATGGGTACTGCGATCGTATCGTGAAAGAAGTCAACGTCGCCAAACTCGTGTGTGTTGTTAGCCAGTTCAAGGTTCAACAAGCCTTCGAGATACCATTCAGCGCTGTCGGCAGCCATGGTTTCACCACTTTTTGATTGAAGGTTTAGCTTAAACACTTGCAACTGTTTGGTTATTTTCGTTGCATCATTTTTTATTGATTCGTCTTTGATTTCTGCTTTATCTTTCTGGCAGGAAAAAATTGCAAAGGAACATAATAAGAACAGCGTAAGGAAATAATGTAGTTTTTTCATGATAGAAATTTTTTGTTGATAAATGAATAACTAATTTCTTCTGGAAAAGGAATAGTTAAGGAGGCTTGAACCTGTCTTCCAGAAATTCATATATATATATATTGCGTATTATATTTTTACTTAGCATCTGCTTTCAAATTAAGAAGACAAATATAATTAGAATATTGTTACATATCACAACAATTTATTCCGGTTTTTTACACCATCAGGCAACCCATGCCCTATTTTTGTGTCTGCATATTCATAAGGGAATGAATGCGGAGCGATGATAAATTAATAAAAGACTGTTTATCAGGCAATAAGCAGGCGCAATATGAGTTGTACCAACGGTTTTCGGGGGTACTGTTCGGCATTTGCCTGCGTTATGCCCGAAACCGTGCCGAAGCAGAAGACCTTTTGCAGGATGCTTTTATTAAAATATTCAGCCGCCTTGACTCCTTTGGCTTTAAAGGTTCTTTTGAAGGATGGCTCAGGCGGCTGGTAGTTAACTTAGCCATTAATTTCCGGCGCGATTACCTGAAGCAGTTCTTTGTCAGCACAGAGGCCGGTTTGCATGATGCCGAAGCGGCTGAGGAGTCAGATTCGTCAGATATGACTTATATTCCATGGCAGAAACTGCTGCAAATGATACAGTCGTTACCCGATGGTTACCGCATGGTTTTCAATATGTATGTGTTTGAAAACCTGTCGCACCAGCAAATTGCCGAACTGCTTGAAATCAGTGAAAACACCTCCAAAACGCAACTGATGAAAGCACGGAAGAGGCTGAGATTAATGGTTGAAGCCGAACTGGCCATGAATAAGATAAGCGTGAAGTCATGAAAGACAAACGGAACAAGATTGATGAACTTTTCAGGGAAGGACTGGGTGGATTAAACCAGGCACCTCCGCCAGACTTATGGAAGCGGATTGATGCCAGTCTGCCATCCATCCCGCCGGCACGAAAAACGCCGCTGATCCCCCGGCGTTTTTTACAGACCGGTGCTGCCGCTGCAATCATAGCCGGAGCTTTTATCCTGTGGTTTATCCTGGGTAAAAGCAACCATGAATCAGGACAAACAGAAAGCATTCCTTTACAGGAGCAATCTTCCGGAACGACTTCAACGACAACCGGGCAAAAACCCGTCTTACTTCCTGATCAAACTGGAAAGATAGCTGAACCATTTATCGAATACACTCAGAAAAATGACCGCATAAATAAAGTTGCTGAAAAAGCAGCCAAAGCATCTGATATAAATCACGATACACAGCCTAACAGTAAAGCAGCCTCAGGGGAAATAAAACTACCTGCGGCTGCCGTAGTTTCAAAAAATAATAATTATACAGGTTCCGGCACAGAAAAACAGACCACTTACCATACCGGCCTGGCTGGTTTGCGCCTCGATTTCACCAACTGGCTGATTACTTTGCCTGCCGGTCAGATTTATCAGGAGAATTTTTTATCTTTTAATGCGGGTCTCAGAAAAACCCGAAATCCATTGGCGCCAAAGCTTGGCACTATTCCGGTGATTGGAGGAGTTTACGCATCCCGGGATATAATTTATTATGGCAAGGGCCACCACAAGCAAAGCAGGGCTGCCGGACTCAGTTTTTCTACTTTCAAAGGCCCATGGGAGTTTGAAACAGGAGTTGCCTTCAACATCAGTGACGATAACGGAAAGTTTGATGTTAATTTCAGTTCATTTGACAGCATCGGATACTATAACAAAGTGGTTTCATTCAGTCCTGATCCCCAAATCCCGGGCAGGGTGATTTTCAATACGGTTATGGAAGGCGTGTACGACTCGGTAGGTCATAATATTGAAGCCCAGACCGTAAACAGGTATTCCTATCTGCAAATTCCATTAATGGCCGGTTACCGGATTTATGCTGACCGACTGTTCACCATCAGCCTGAAGGCCGGGCCTGTTTTTTCGGTATTACTCGCCTCGGATGAACCACCCGTGATTTTCAGCCGTGAAGGCGCCATTCTTCAATCTATTGACAACCAGACACCTGTCAGGGCTTCAACCAACTGGCAGATTGCTGCGGCACTGGGAGCGGGTATGCATATTTCACGCTGTTTAACCCTGCAATTTGAACCGACTTACCGGTCTTATCTGCGACCGGTTTATCAGCATCACCGGAACAGCCCATACAGTATTGGTCTGAAAGCCGGACTTTTGTACAGATTTTAAATCAACTTATTATGAAATCACGTGTTTTGCTGATTATATCACTCCTTTTGATGGTTTCTTCAACTATACAGGCACAGATACCGGTGGAGGTTTCAGGCTACATTACCTCGCTTGAAACAGGCTTCGCAGTGACCGATAAAGAAGTCAGCATTCTGCCCTCTTCCGGGCAGACTCCACTGACTGCCATCACAAATAATAACGGATATTATTCTATCCTGTTAGATATGCTGTCCATTGATTCAAGTGCGACAATAACCGTTTCAGTAACAGATTGCCTGCAGGAGCATGTAACCCGGACATTCCCGGTGTTCAATGCTGCACAGATTCAGGCTGACTTTCAAATTTGCACTTCTTTTCCGGGCTGCCAGGCTGCATTTTTATTTCAGTACCAACCGGCAAATCCCCTTTATATCACATTTTCGAATCTCAGCTCCCCTGTCTCCTATTCCACCCGCTGGCTCTGGGACTTCGGCGATGGTGAAACATCTGCTGACTTTGAGCCCGTTCATCTTTACGCCCAACCGGGAATTTACACTGTGTGCCTTACCATGCTTGATTCCATGGCAGGATGCGTGAGTGTATTCTGCCTCGATGTGTGGGCGGGCGGTAATCAGGGTGACTGCCAGGCAATGTTCGCCTGGTTGCCACAGGAATTGACGGTTTCTTTTTCTGATCTTTCAACCGGAAATCCAAACTCATGGTTCTGGGATTTCGGGGATGGAACCTCATCTGTTGAACAGAATCCGGTCCATAGCTGGAGCACGCCCGGTACTTTCCAGATTTGCCTGACCGTTTCCAACGATTCAACCCAGTGCCTGGATACCTATTGCAACTATATAACTATCGGAGATACCCTGCCAACCTGCCACGCTGACTTTTCCTATGAACAAACAGCGGGACTGACATACACCTTTACCAACCTTTCTACGGGTCCGCTCACTGAGGTGATCTGGGACTTTGGGGACGGAAGTCCTTATTCGCACGAATACCATGCAGTGCACACCTGGCAGCAACCCGGCATCTACCCTGTTTGCATAACGATCTTCAGTAATTATACCGGTTGCAGCGATGTGTTCTGCACCAATATAACCGTCGGGGATACCCTCCCGGCCTGCCAGGCCGCTTTTACGGCCCTGGCCGATTCAATCCCAGGAAACATCAATCATTACTGGTTTATTGATGAATCACAGGGAACAAATATCAGCAGCTGGTTCTGGGATTTCGGCGATGGTGCGGTTTCATTTGTACAGCATCCCGGGCACACTTATACTGAAAGCGGAACATATAATGTTTGTTTAACCATCAGCGGGCAGGGAAATTCCGGGTACTGCTCCCATACCATTTGTCAGACAATTACCACTCCCGCATACAGTAATCTGGGTGGTCAGATTTTCGCCGGTAATTTCCCGATCAACAATCCGGATTTTATGAACGATACCGCTAAGGTTACTCTTTTCAGAAAGACCGGCAGTAAACTCACTGAAGTAGCTTCAGGCCTCTTCTATGAATACGGCTACTTTTACTTCCTTGACGTTATGGAAGGCAATTATGTGACCCATGCTGAATTGGTTGAAGGCTCTCCCTCCTATATGTCATACATCCCGGCTTACAGCGGTTCAACTTATTCGTGGCAATCGGCCCAACCCGTCACATTGCAGGGCAATGATGTATATGACGCTAATATTTTTATGCAGGATATGACGAGTATGCCGGAATTCGGGCCCGGAACTATTTCAGGCAATCTGGTAAGCCTTGACAATTCCTCATTTGATATGGCAGGAAATATCGTTTTTCTGTTTCATGATGACCTGATTGTGAATTATGTCCATACCGACGATGACGGAAATTTCGGGTTTACCGGCCTTCCCCTGGATGCATATAGTGTAAAAGCCGAGATTGCCGGAAAATTCAGCAATATCGTTGAAGTAATTCTTTCGGAATATCAGCACCAATCCCTTGACATTCAACTGGAAATATCGGCTTCGGGTATTTTTGGGATGAATAATCCTGAAGTGACGGACCGGCCCGAAATCAGACTTTACCCCAACCCTGCTGATGAGTTTCTGAATATTGGAACGAATTCGTCGCGCAACAGTGCAATGAAATGCGAAATAATCTCAGCAACGGGTTCTGTGCTTATACATCAGGATTTTGCTATGCCGGCAGGTGAACAAACCATTACGCTGGATCTTAAAAAGCTTACTCCCGGATTCTATTTAATTCATCTTAAAAGCCTTGATGGAACATTTTCGATTGTGAAAAAGTTTTTAAAAAAGCCTTAGCACAAAGCAACCTTTAACCGGATCCGGGGTCTTACAAGAAAGCCGGATTTACTAACCCTATTTGTAATCCTATACAAGATGAAAAAAATCAAAAACCTGATTCTTTTGCTGCTCCTCTTTATGACGGGAATTATGTATTCCTATAGTCAGCAACCGTATATTGTCCTTTCGGGTCATGTATTGAACCAACAGACCGGCGAACCGGTCGTCAATCAGCCTGTATTTATATCGGTCGACAGTATGAATTATCCCGGATACTTCAACGAAGTAATTACAGACGGAGTAGGTTATTATTCCGATAACCTGCCTTATATTTACGGAGGTACTCCGGGATCAGTCACTGTTACCACGGCTGATTGCAATGGAATAATGATTAGCCGGAGTGCAGCCCTTCTGCCTGGCATGCAGCAACTTGTACTGGATTTCAATATCTGTGGCAATATGGGAACAGGCTGCACTGCCTTGTTCCGCTATATGCCGGGCTCAAACGATATGCTTACGGTCAGTTTTTTCGATGAAAGTTATCCGGCACCGGGAGTCATAATCAACAACTGGTTCTGGGATTTCGGCGACGGTTACACTTCTTCAGCGCAAAACCCGGTACATACCTATTCTGAACCCGGTCTTTACAACGCCTGTCTTTACATCAGCAGCAACGACAGTTCATGCAACAGCAGCTTCTGTATGCCGGTTGATGCAGGATCAATCAACCCGGGTGGCTGCGAAAATTATTTCTGGTACTTGCCTGATTCATCAGGTACAGGATATACATTTGAAGGCTTTGTGATGAACGGTGAGGCTGAGTCCTATATCTGGGATTTCGGGGATGGCACAACAGCAAACGGGCAGACTGTTTTCCATCAGTTTGCCGATACCAATATGGTTCATAATGTGTGTCTGACCACAACCAGCATCCTGAATGGAGATGTCTGCACCTCAGTTTCATGCCAGGAAGTTTTTAGTTACTTCCCTTCACCCTGTGAAAGCTATTTCTGGTATTATCCCGATTCAACAGGCACGGGTTACACTTTCGAAGGCTATACCATGGGCAGCCAGGTTGAATCATGGACCTGGGATTTCGGCGACGGAACTACCGCAACTGGCCAATCTGTAACACATACGTTTGCCAACCCCAACGAAATCTACACCGTATGCCTCACCACTACCGGCACAGGCCCGGATAACGAGCCATGCACCTATACTTCCTGCCAGGAGGTCTTTATTTACCTCCCTTCACCCTGTGAAAGCTATTTCTGGTATTATCCCGATTCAACAGGCACGGGATACACTTTCGAAGGCTGGGCAATGAACGGACAATCAAACAATCAGATTGAATCCTGGATCTGGGATTTCGGCGATGGAACTACCGCATCCGGACAGGTTGTTTCGCATAGCTTTTCGGACCCGTCGCAGGTTTACACGGTTTGCCTGACCACAACGGGCACGGGACCTGATGGCGTAACGTGCAGTTACATTTCCTGTCAGGAGGTTTTCTTTGAAATTCCGTCTCCGTGCGACAATTATTTTGAAGCGGTTACCAACGACGGGAACACTTACCTGTTCACCGGTCACCTGGTGAGTGGCGGACAGGCTGACTATTTCTGGGATTTCGGGGATGGTTCCACCGCAACCGGTCAGCAGGTCAGTCATACTTTCCAATTTGCATGGGGTATGGTATATAATGTATGCCTCACCACTGTTTCAGCTAACCCTGCCGACAGTTGCACGGGCGTCAGTTGTCAGGCGATATTCCCAGGCGGCGGCGGAAACTGTGAAGCGGTGATGTCAGCAGTTCCCGATACTTCTGGATACACCTATTACTTTGCTGATTTGTCGCAGGGCAATCACTCATTCAGATTGTGGGATTTCGGAGATGGCCAGCAATCGTTTGAAGCCAATCCTGTGCATACTTATACAGCGCCAGGCATCTATTGGGCCTGCCTTACTATCAGTGACTCCCTGAACAACTGCTGGGATCAGACCTGTCAGGAGATTTGGGTTGATATTATTCAGCCGGGCTGCCAGGCTTCATTCTTTGCTTACCCGGCCGACTCAACGAATTCATCACTCACTTATCAGTTTATCAATACATCAGCACCGGGATTTACCAACCAGCAATGGTCGTTTGGCGACGGAACAGTTTCTATTGAATTCAGTCCTATACATACATACACCACTGGTGGTATTTATACAGCCTGTCTCACCATCTGGGATTCGACCAACCTTTGCCAAAGCTCATTCTGTATAGAGATTTTTGCAGGCAACTTTGCCGGTGAAAGTTCAATTTCAGGCAGCGTCATTGCCGGAAACGCACCCGCGCAATCAGGTGAAGTGTGGCTGATAGGCGCAACAAATTACTACTTCGCTCAATCACAAGTAGATAGTGGGGGTATCTATAACTTTGGCGGCGTCCCTGCCGGGTCATACTACATCTATGCTATGCTGACGCCGGATGATCCTGCATTCTTTAACTATCTGCCGACTTATTACACAAGTTCACTCACCTGGCAGGGAGCAACCATAGTTACAACAGGCGAGCCCAACGGGTGGTATCCGGTCAACCTTGTTTCTGTAGCAAGTTGGGCGCAAGGTACAGGAAGTATTTCCGGAACGATCAACTGGAGCGGTAATTTTAAATCAGGGGGTAACCCCGCCGCCAATGTTGAAATCGTTTTATTCAACAGCACAGGTTTGCCTGTTGCCTATACCTTCTCAAACAGCGACGGCACGTTTACTTTCAGCAATCTTCCTTTCGGTGAATATACCGTTCATGCTGAAATGGCCGGCAAAACCACCCAGGTTATGGTGGTAATGCTTTCGGATGAAACAGCTCAGGCAAGTGTAAACTTTGTGGTTTCAGCCAACGAAATCAGCGCCCTGGGACTCGATGAAAACAATCTTCTCAAATCCGGAACCGGAAATGTTTACCCCAACCCGGTTGGTGAAATGCTCTATCTTGATGTGAACGCCCCGGTAAGCGGAACTGTAATGATTTCAATTACAGACCTCCGGGGCAGAATAATTTACAGCGAATCCTTTGCCATGAGCGGAAATTTTAACCGGATCGCCATTAATAGCAGCGCCCTGGTTAAAGGTGTTTATGTAATTCAAATTAAATCAGAGGGATATCTGCCAGTTCAGCGAAAATTCATTAAACAATGATCTAACCATAGATGATTGATACCAAAAAAACCCCGGCGCAAAATTGTGCCGGGGTTTTGATTTCTTGTACAACGCAGTTCTATGATGAGGCTTTAAGCTTTCTGAACGCTTCTGTCATTTTTGGAAGCACCGTTTGCAGGTCGCCAACGATACCATAGTCGGCAGCGGAAAAAATGGGCGCTTCGGGATCTTTGTTCACGGCAACGATCACCTTCGATGAACTGATGCCGGCCAGGTGCTGAATGGCTCCTGATATTCCGAGCGCAAAATAAAGATTGGGGGCAACCACTTTACCGGTTTGTCCCACATGCTCGTGATGCGGACGCCACCCCTCGTCGGAAACCGGCCTGGAACAGGCGGTAGCCGCACCCAGCACCCCTGCAAGTTCTTCCAGGGGTTTCCAGTTGTCGGCGCTGCGCATTCCACGGCCTCCGGATACCACCACATCGGCTTCACTCAGCAATATTTTTCCGGTTTGCACCTCGGTTGACACCACCTTTGTACCGCTGGTCATGGAGGAAGTATCTATTTTTTCGATCAGTGCTTCTCCGGCAAAAGTTTCAATCCCGGCGGTATTCTGCGAAAGGGTGATGACTTTAATATCGGAAGTAATCTCAGCCTGCATCAGCGACTTTCCCGAAAAGGCTTTTTTGCTTACCACAAACGGCTGATAAGAAACCGGCAATCCGTTAACAGCGCTCACCAGTCCGGCATTCAGGCGCACGGCAACGCGGGGCGCGAGGGCTTTTCCGGTAACGTTGTGGGCCATTACAACCAGTGTTGCCCCGCTGTTTTGAGCAGCAGAGGCAATCAGTGATGCATAAGCCTTATCGTCAAGCGGAGCATCGGTTTCTGCCGAAAGTATTTTTCCGGCACCATAGGCTCCAAGGTTTTTTAATTCATCTTCAGCCACCCTGCCTATGGAAAGTAGGGTAAGGCTGCTACCCAATCCGTTGGCCAAACGTTTGCCGTATGAAACTATTTCGTAAGTGCTCTTCTTGAACTTGCCATTCCGGTTTTCTATATAAACGAGTACTGACATATCGTATTGATTTAAAGTTGGTTAAATAACCCTTGCTTCGGTGTGCAGCAGGTGAACGAGTTCATCTATATTTTCCGGGTCAATCATTTTGCAGGCCGATTTCTGCGGAGGCGCCTGGTAACCGACGACCTTACTGCCCGGAGACGCAGCAGCTGCAGCCACCACTTTCAGGGGTTTGGTGCGGGCGGTCATAATTCCGCGCATCGAAGGGATTCTCGGGTTGATGGCAATTCCTTTCTGTACAATCAGAACTACCGGTGCTGAGGTTTCTATGCTCTGCTTGCCGCCGTCAATTTCGCGGGTTACTTTAACGCTGTTTCCTTCGAGGTTGAGCGAACTGACTGCTGAAACAGAATTGTAATCCAGCAATTCGGCAAGCATTCCACCCACGGCCGATCCGTTGTAGTCGCTCGACTCAATGCCACAGAGGATTACATCAAAAGGTTCCCCTTTAACGGCATGAGCTAATTGAGTTGCAGTAAATAGAGAATCGCCACCCGGAGCATCCACCCTTATGGCGTCGTCGGCACCGCAGGCCAGGGCTTTGCGCAGGGTAGGCTCGGCATCGGCGCCACCGGCTGTTATTACGGTTATTTTCTGAACCAGTGCAGGATGGGCCTCTTTCAGCTCAATGGCACGGGTAAGGGCAAGTTCGTCCCAGGGATTGATGATCCACTGCACGCCCGAATAATCCACCGATTTCATATCCGCACTGTACTTGATGCGGGTGGTGGTGTCGGGAACATTGCTTATACAAACAAGGATGTTCATTGATTAGATGATTAGTTAATTAGTTGATTTGAGGATAAATCCGCAATCCGCAACCGAACGAAGTGAGCTCACCGAAGGTAATCCGCAATCTAAAATTCACTGAGGACTTGCCGTGAGATAACGATTTGCTGAATTTCGGAGGTTCCTTCGTAAATCTGGGTGAGTTTGGCTTCACGCATCAGGCGTTCTACGTGATACTCTTTCACATAGCCGTATCCACCGTGAATCTGAACGGCCTCGGTGGTGACTTCCATCGCAATTTCGGCGGCATAATATTTGGCCATGGCGCTGGCGTAACCGTAAGGTTTACCCTGATCTTTCAGCCAGGCAGCCTTCAGGCACAGGTTGCGGGCATTTTCGATCTTCACGGCCATATCTGCCAGTTTAAAGGCTACCGACTGATGGTTGGCAATTTCGGTTCCGAATGCTTTTCTTTCTTTGGAATATTTAACCGCCCGTTCAAACGCCCCTGAGGCGATACCCAGGGCCTGGGCTGCAATGCCGATTCTGCCGCCCTCCAGGGTTTTCATGGCGAACTTAAACCCAAAGCCATCTTCACCGATGCGGTTTTCTTTAGGTACCTTTACATCGTTGAACATGACGGAATGGGTGTCGGAGCTGCGCATGCCCATTTTGTCTTCATGCGGGCCAACGCTTATACCGGGCGAATGGCGGTCAACAATCAGCACATTGATTCCCTTGTGCCCCTTTTCGGGATGGGTTTGGGCAATCACCAGGTAAGTGCCGGCAGTATTTCCGTTGGTAATCCAGTTTTTAGTTCCGTTGAGCAGGTAATAATCCCCCTTGTCTTCGGCCGTGGTGCGTTGTGAGGTGGCATCCGATCCGGCTTCGGGTTCCGAAAGCAAAAAGGCGCCGATTTTTTCTCCGCGTGCCAACGGTTTCAGGAATTTTTCCTTTTGCGCTTCGGTGCCGAATTTTTCAATTCCGTAACAGACTAAGGAATTGTTTACCGACATAATCACGCTTACCGAAGAGTCAACCTTTGAAATTTCTTCCATGGCCAGCACATACGAAACGGTATCCATACCGCCCCCATCGTATTCCGGGTCCACCAGCATACCCATAAAACCCAGTTCCGACAGGGCTTTCACATGTTCGGTGGGATAAATGGCGTGAGTGTCGCGCTCAATCACGTCTTTAATCAGTTCGCGCTGGGCATAATCGCGGGCAGCCTGCTGAATCATCAACTGCTCTTCCGAAAATTCAAAATTCATAGCCGGGAAATTTGTTAATTTTTTGATAAAATACCTGAAATGCCTGATAAACAAGAAAACTGAACAATGTGTTCAGCCTTTTTCATGGTTTTATTGCATTTGGTCATGATATTCTATACCCTGATTTGCCGAAGAAAAAGGGCAGGCCTCTGTGGCCTTACAGCCGCTAAGGTAATCATATTTACCAATATAGATGTATTGTATGGGGAATTTTTTGCAAACGATTGCGGGAAGGGGGGACGAGGGACGGCCCTTCGACTTGTTTCGGCTGCGCTCAACAACCACCGCTCAGGGACCGGGACGAGGGGCGACCCTTCGGCTCCCCTTCGACTCCCCTTCGGCTTCGCTCAAAGTAAATGCTCAGGGTGCGCGCTCAGGGACCGGGACGAGGGACGAGAGATTTCGGATTTTGGAATGAAGAATGCGGATTAGGCTTCCCCAGCCAATAGTGGTGGGAATTCGGACAACCGTTTGATGTCTAATCCACTTTTTACTTTTGGAACTTTTTGAAGTCCTTATTTTCATCAATATACATATCTGTATTTATTGTATTAAGCTAACAGGATCAGCTTTATCATATTGCTTCATTCCACAGCGCGATGAAAATTCACACCTTGCACAGCGATACATTAACTAATCAACTAATCAGCTAATCCTCAAATCCTCTCATCATCTCATCCTTAAATTCTCACTTCCTCCTCTGAGTTACCGCAATCAGTAACAACAACACCAATCCCAGCACCGGGCCACGGGCAATATAATCGCCATAGCGCACATAAAAGGTAATTTTATCATTGGCGTTTATTTCCTGCCTGATTACTGCGGTTTCCCAGTAGGGGGTGGGTTGCAGTATATCGCCCCGCTGGTTTACAAAACATGATATACCTGTGTTGGCCGAACGGGCCACGCTGCACCGGGTTTCAATGGCCGGCAACGGGTATTGATTAATTTTATCATTTACGCTTTATGAAATATTGCCTACACGAAACACCGATAATTGTTGATAACTTGTTAATAACTTACCCCCCCCCCGATTTGCATTTTACATATTTATTTATTGTAAGTTTGTGACACGAATTATATAATATTTAGCATTTTTCATTTTAAAGACAATATATTATTTAACAATTCTCAAAACAAGGAACCATGAAACGCACAGTTAAAATGCTTAAAATTGCAATGTTTTTGATTATATTATCCGTTTTTACACTCCTAATTGGTTGCGCCAAAGAGAAAGTACAAACAAAAACTTCCTGCGAACAGATACCAGGTAGTGATTACAAAATATCTTCCTTAATAAAGTGCTTCAAGGCTCGTGGCGAATCCGGTCTAAAATCCGGCTATGAAATGACCATCGATTCCGCTAAATGGTACATAGGTACTGCAGCCAATTACACATATGGAGATGCCTCTCGTGAGACCGAACAAACATTTACCGACTCTTGCTTTGTAAACATTCCTTTGGTTAATGGTAAGATACCAGAAAATGATGTCTACGTAAAGTATGAAGAAGTAATAAATAATCTTAGAATAATTTACTATAACAAGAATGAAGAAAACAAGCAACTTTTGTCTGTTTCCGTAAAAATACATAGCATACAAGCTGAAAGTTTGATATTTAAAGTAACTGGCGTATTTGCATATGGAGGGCCAATACAAGTGCTTTGTGTATTCAATGAAATTGATTCTTGGTCATATTGGAAACAATATGGCAATGGAGGTATTTGTGGTGGTATTAATTGGGGAACTCATCCGGAAAGCGATGCTGCAGAAGAAACCCAGAAAAGAATTATGGCTTGTAAGGGAGTTCCACAAGGCAATTATTATTATGAAGAATTACCATATCCTGAAAGTCCAAAATATATTACTAATCCACTTCTTTATCCAATTTTTAATGGTGAGCCTAACAATTACCGGTATTCACATCTATACTGGAATAGTAACCAATATCCAAACCCTGACGGGTGCATTCCTCCTGGCGACCTTAATTTTTACCTTACCAAAACCAAAGAATTGATATATAACGACACTGAACATGGAGGAATACGACCAGTGGGTTCCAGTTTGATCTCTATTGATATGTATGGAAATCAGGACAATGAAGATGATTACACAATTTACGAACATAATGCCATTGTAGATTATGGAATTCTTAGATTAAGCCCAGACCCTAAACAACCATTGTAATTGTTAAACTCATTGTAATGGGGAGAAACCAAGACAAACTTTATTTCTCCCTATAATACCAAATACCAATGATCTATGAGGCAACTATTAATAGTGATTTTCTTAATTCACTTTATTGCAGATGCTCAACCTTATTTCGTAACTACATATGGAGATCAGAATGATGAGATTCCTTTATGCATTAAACAGGTTGGCTCTTCTTATTTCATTGGGCAAAAGTATAGCAATGATCAATTATCAATATGGAGGTACGCTAAACTGTTAAAGATGGATGGTAGTGGAAATATTCAAAGCGGAATAACTTTTCCGGAAGTATTTGGACAATACTCTGACATCCAATGTATCTTCCCATTAAATGAATCAGAGTTTCTAACAATCGGTGGATATAAATCAAACGATCTTCCTTACTGCCAGATATGGTTAATGAAATTAGATACTTCACTAAGAATAATCTGGGAAAAAAAATATATGACAAATCGGCCATTTACATCAAATATAGCCTTAGTAGAAAATAACGAGGGTAATATTTTGATAGGTTCAACATTGACTACTGGTGACCCTAACCATTTACATTCATTATTTTTCCTTGAAATTACAAAGGAAGGGGACTCACTAAATTCCAATTACATTATAAATGGTAATCCCCAGACAACTAAGATGAGGACACTAAATTGGATTAATGGGCAATACAAGGCATTTGTCAGTGGCTTTGAATCTTATACTGGCAACAGTAGTGCATCACAAATCCTGCAATTAGACGAAAACCTATTGTTAGTTGAAGTCAGGCCGATTCCAAACTGGCATGATATATATATGACAACCGAAAGGATCAATAATAACAGCTACTTCTTAACAAGCATGGTTTACATATCGCCGTATTATTATGATGTGGCAATTTCCAAATTCGATACAATTGAAAATACCCTTGCATTTAACCATGCCGGCACAACTGGCGATGTCCCTGACTATAGTGCATGGAAAAGATGCATGTCCATTGCCAATGTTAACAGCATATATACAGGAGGTACAGGAAAAGATAACGGCGATTTTTATAGTTGTAACGAAAGCATGCGAAAAGTGATTATGCTTAGCAACTACGATTCACTGCTTAATTGCCGTTGGACTTGCTTTTATGGCAGTGATACAGCCTGTTATACACTAAGCACCATGGATGCCACGTCAGATGGTGGTTGCATATTAGCCGGAATGTTTTACACGCCTTCTAGACCTGAAAATATGTTAGATGTTATTATGATAAAAGTGGACAGCCTGGGGTTGATTACCGGAATTCATGACAAGCCAACAATTACTGCTCATCAGGCCATTGTTTATCCTAATCCAGGTAATGATAACATTATAATACAAAGCGGTCCGCAGATATGCAGTTCAGAATTCAGATTGTATAATACTTCAGGTCAGCTCGTAAATCACAAAATCCTTAAAAATACAAATGAACAATCAGATGTTACTTCCCTGCCGAAAGGAGTATATCCCTGGAAAATAATCCATCAAGGAAAAACAATTGAACAAGGGAAATGGGTTAAGCAATAAACTATTGTTAAATCTCAATTTGTGAATCCAAATTAATAAAAATAAGGAACCTAACACTAAATTGTATGAAATCTATAATTGTTATTTTAATGATGTGTTTCCTGATAATAATTGGTAAAACTTCAATAGCGCAGGATCCGTTTTTGTTAAGTCCTTCAGGAAATACTCAGGAGTTTTTCAAATATGTAACCAAAGATTACAATATTAGCGGAACAATCTATCATACCGGCATGTTAAATCTAAGTGGATATAAGAGAATAACTTCTGGAACGACCGGTGTCTTTTATAATACTTCAGCACCAGTTCAAAAACTTCAACTGCAAGGTGGAAATATTTTACTATGCCGGACAACTACAGCCTCAACCACACCGGATATTAATCCAACTTCTAGAAATGGTGCCATTTTATTCAGTGATAATGTTCTTACAGCCAACAATTGGATTCATGGTAAATGGGGCATTGAATACGATGATCAATATAGTACTGGTGGGCTGAATTTTTTCAGACCGGTTTCTTCTATTTCAACCATACGCAATAACTTTAATATTTTTATAAGCAATTCAGGTGATGTTGGTGTTGGGACTGGATCTCCTATGGCTAAATTTCATGTAGAAGGAGGTGGTACATTGCTTAATGGCGACCTTACTGTAGGAAATCGCGAGCGGTCAATAGTATCGATAATATATGGGAAACTTGGAATCGGAACAGATAGGCCAGAAGCTCTTCTTCATGTGGAAAATGGTAAAACTTTTCTCAATGGTAATTTACAGGTTGGCAACGAAAGACTAGATGTAAATACTACAATATTCGGGAAGGTAGGAATAGGAACAAACAATCCTTTATCTGCTTTACAGGTTGAAGGTGCTGTTTCAATTGGTTTCAGCACACATACACCACCCGGAATGGCAGGGCTTATAGTTAATGGACCGGTTGGTATTGGTACTTTTGCTCCAACCGTCCCACTTGAGGTTGTCGGAAAGATTAAAACAACAGAACTTCAGTTGGCGGCTGGATATATGAATGGTTATATCCTTCAATCTGACCAGTATGGGAATGCAATATGGGTAAACCCGACTTCTGTTAACACAGGTATCTGGCTGCAGAATGGTAATAATGTGACCGTTGACAATACAAAAAAAATTGGCATAGGCACCCAAACCCCTGCTGAAGCATTAGACCTGAAAGGTAACCTGCTATGCAGCGGTAATATTAAGGGCGGTAGAACAGATTGGCAAGCTTTTAAAATATTTGCCAACAGCAGCGAAACAGACGGATCTTATATACTGTTATCAAACAACAGCAGCCAGGCAGGTTCTATAAAGCTATATACAACAGGAACAGAAGGGCGCATTGAATTCCATAATCAAAATATGCAGGTTATGTCAATCCGTGCCGACAACAATGTCTATTTCGGTAATCCTGATGTATCAACCAACCTTTATGTCAACGGCGAGATTACTTCAAGCCTGGTAAGGGTGAATACTCAAAGCTGGTGGGACTGTGTGTTTAAAGACGATTACCGCCTAATGCCCCTAGCCGAAGTTGAAACCTTTATCAAAGAAAATCAACACCTGCCCGATATACCCTCTGAGGACGAAATTAAAGCAAGCGGTATTGATGTTGCACAAATGAATGCGCTGTTGCTTAAGAAAATTGAGGAGCTTACGCTGTATGTGATTGAGTTGGAGAAAAAAGTCATGGAAATTAGCAAATAATCTATTTTAAAAATATGTGATTATGAAAAGAAGTCCTTATAAAATTAGCCGTATTCTTTCATTGTTTACTATACTACTGCTATCACAAGTTGCAATTTCTCAGATTAGTATTGAAAGGTTCGAAATTCCCACGACATCAGACAGCATTACTAAAATAATGGAAGATAAAGTAACAGGGAGAATAATAAGAATTTTTACAAACTTTGATAAAACTCACCTTACGAAATACACATATGTTAAAGGTGTTCCTTCCTTTAAATCCGGCTTTATTCTAGAAGATGGTCAAAGAATAGAACTGCCGCTTAATGAATACATTGAATGCATAAGAAACAATTTCATAATTACCTCAAATGGTAATATTATAGAGTATAAGACCGTATTTACATTGTGTAAATTAGAGGAAAATAGTAACAAATTTTATTTGAGTGTTATTGATACTTTAATCAGTAATGGGGATTGTTCTATGGCGTCATTTCTGAATAATGACAGAATCATGATACAAGAATCTCAAGAAGGTGGTGTTGAAACAAAAATCCAGTTTTATGACCTTAATCTTTCCTTTATGAATGAGATTACACCCTATACGGAGCGAAATGTCACTGGTTCTTCTTATGTTATCAAGGGTGATTCTTTATATTATTCAGTTGAGCCTGATCAATATGATGAAAACGGTTTACCACATGCCAAGATTTTGTTAATTAATATTTTAACCGGAAAATGTATAAAAGAAAAAAATATTGAGAAACTTGACCATGGCTTAGAAATTACCATTTGTGAAAATAGACTTATTGGTTATTATTACGACAAGATATTGGGATATGATCTGAATATGAATATACTATGGGAAAAAACAGGTCTTATCCCAACAGAATTTACTTTTATTAAGGGTGGCAAAGTACTAATGATTATTTATACCGCGGGAAAATTAAACTGCATCAGTGGATTATGTATTAATGAAGGAGAGCTTTTATGGCAAAAATCTATAATTGATTTTCTTCAATCAAAAACAGTAGGATGTAATTCTGACAAAGATTACCTACTAAGGATTTTTAAAATGAAAGAGTATATAGGTCAAAAGACAGTCTCGTTAGTTGCCGGCGGATATTTGGCTGACAATAAAAGAATAACCAATAAGCCAATAATATGCAATCCTGAAATTATAACACTTGATTATTCAGGGGAATTACTTTCAGATTTTCCAATTGTAATAAATGAAAATACCCCTGTTATATTCTCTCTGTTTGGGGATGAGAACAAAGTGCAGGTCAATTCAGATCAGGGAATTATAAGAATAAATTTATATGAAAACAAGTAAGATATTTGCTATTATTCTCGTTAATATTATATGCGTAAATTATGCTGCTTCTCAGGTAGCCTGGCCTCTTTCACCCCAAAATCAACAGCATTGGGTCGTAGGTTCAGTGGGAGAGTACCGTACATCATATCATCGGTTTCACGCAGGAACAGATGTATCCGGACTTGGAACTGCTTATGCCATCAATAGTGGAACTGTTTTACTAATAAAGAATGAAGGAACGCAGAATGAAAAAATAATAATTGGTAATGTTACGTATTACCACGTTAATAGTGGAATTAATATATGGGAAGGTAAGGAAGTTCAAATTGGTGACATAATCGGCTCTGTAAATACGACTCAATCACATGTGCATATTGAGCAGAGGGATTTCAATTTCCTCAGTCATGGTTTAAGCCCCTATGTTGATAATACCCCCCCAGTGATAAATTATGTAGAGTTCAGGTATAATGGTGCTGGCTTTTACTCAACTACAGCACTTTATGATAATGTTGTAACAATTAATGACGTTGATTATACAATGTTATTTGATAAGGTTGATATTATCGCTGATGCAAAGGATCCTGGGGATAATAATAGTCGTATGGCTCCAATTGGTTTATCATATCTTGTATTAAACTCTGCAGGGATTCCAGTTGGCAACTGGGTAAATAGCATTAATTTTAGAATTACACCAAATAATGATCGAACAAGTAATTGCTTTTATTCAGGAACTATTCAAGCTGGGGTTTTCAAATATATCCTTACCAGTTCTCCCAACACTGGAACTGCTGATCGTTATTTGCTTACACGATTGGATAAAAAAAATGCACCGCAAACAAGTTGGCCGACCAATAATTCTTTGGCTGCCCCAATAAACACAGAGTCATACTATTCAGATGGAATATACAGTATAAGTGTTGCTGTTTTTGATGCAGACTATAATAACTATACTAACAATAATAATTCCGATTCTAAAATTAAGCAAATTATCATCGACAACTTCCGCCCATATATTTCCAATGTTAAAATTAAAGAATTCGGTGCAACTAACTATAAGTACAGCCGTGGCTGGCAATGGGTAAATAACAGCCTGCTTTTTGAGCCACTGCCAATACCGGAGCAAAAGTTTGACAACAACAAAGATGTAGAAATAGAAGTTACGACCTCAGAACCCATGCAAAGTGTACAATTGACAGTAAGTAGCTATTTGCCGCCGCCACAGGATTGCAACGGGGACCTGAATAAAACAAAGTGGACTTTTATAATCCCCAAAATCAAATTGATAACAGGTCGTAATCATTTAAAAATAAACGGGTACGACCTGGCTAATAACCAGATTCAATCAAATCCGGAATACATTCCAATCCGTCTATCCAATAGCAGTTGGACCGGAGTAACAAATCCAGGGGTTGATCAATATCACAGTTTTATTTTTGGCAATACAACTGTCGATTTTACAGCAACACAACTTGGATTCCCGGCAAATACAATTCGTTTTGAAGATGCTTCTGAATGCAGCAGCAATTGTAGTTATTATTGGAATTTTGGTGATCCGGCTAATTCATGGTCAATCAATGAAGATATTGATAAAACATACAGCATCACTGGAGTATATAATGTAAAACACTCTGTCAATAATGTTGAGGTATCAAAGTATGTATCAGTAAATGAACTATCAAAACCCAAAAGTAAATTTGTTTATTCTCCGCTATATTCAGGTGGTAACAGAATTGGCCCGGAAATATCGGTAGATTTTTTCAGTACTTCTGAAGGAATAATCGGTACCTATTTTTGGGATTTTGGCAATGGAATAACAAGCGACCAAAAAGATGTGGAAGGTATTGTTTTAGAGCTTAACAGGGAATATATAGTCAGTCTGACTGTTACCAATGAAACCGGAAGCGATACTTATACCGAGTCAATTTATATAGATCCTGCCACTTACCCATTTGCGTCTGTTTTTGATTGTGAAATAAACTATTTTTTACATGATATTGAAATAGCAACCTCAAATTTTAATGACGATTTTCCTTTGAAATTCGATATCAATTTTGGCGATGGTACATCACAAACTGTTGATGACATTTATAACAACTACTATACTTTCACCCACCAATATTACAATATGGGCCGGTTTCTGATAGTTGCAACTGTAACCGGAATTGATAATACCGGTCACTCAAGAACAGTTGCAAATGCAAAAGAAATCAGCGTATATCCTGATGACCTCATAGTTGATATTTCTTATGCCTCTCCGAATAGTCCGCCTTATCCGCAACAGGAAGTCATATTTTCTGCGCTGATTGACCCTGCCGGGAGTTTCTACGGGAACTGGGCGGTTTATAAAAAAGGTGATCCTTTGTTTTACTTCTCACAGAATTTTGCCAATACCTCTCCGGAATTAACTTACAATTTCCCAGAAGCGGGCACTTACAGGATTATTATTGATTTATCAACAAGTGGCGGGCCTTCATACGGCCATGCTGAGATGGAAATTGAAGTAGTAAATGCACCTAAATTTATTGATGTCGAACTTTACGGCCGAAATACAATTTGTCAGCATACATCCTATACCTATACAGCCCGATTATGGCCGGTAGGTGAGCCGGGTGTTCCTGAAAATCAATGGTTGCCAACTAATCTAAGATGGACATTATTTGATCCAAATGGTTCACAAGTTGTATGCAATGATTGCTCTAAGGTACTGCATGATTACCAATCCCAGGACCTTCAATATCATGAATTTCATTTTACAGAAATCGGAGTATATACTTTACGGTTAGAATCCTGGAATAATCAACACGGATATGAGGATTTCCAACTAAACCCGGAATATTCCAATACTTTGAGTTTTTACGACTATGAAGAAATAGATATTACCGTTTCACCCGGATTCCCAGCACTTTCAGTAATAACGCCGAATTTGCCTTATGTGGACAACATCTCTTCTTCTGGCAATAACGACGTAATAGTTGAGTTCACTAATCCCGGAGCAAGTTCTATAACATGGGAGATCCTTTCATCTAATCCTGATTGCGTTCCTGCCCCACAGCCAAATTCGGGTTTGAACCTTCATTCCGGTTCTATTGTGAATATTACCCTGGATGTGTTGCCAAATTTACATCCGGACAGCAGGGGTTCTGTGATTACAATAAACGGAAAGGATATGAACGGTAACCATGTTCAGGGCAGCCCCGCGCATATTTCAATTTACCAAAATGGCTCTGACGGCGCTGGGCGGGATTATATATTCGGTCAAACACCTGGTCATGCTTTTGGGTATTCTGTTTCAATCGATGGATTGGTTATGGCAATCGGATCTCCTGCATCATCGGGTAAAGGGGCTGTATTTATTTACAACAAGAATGAATTTGGTGATTGGGTAAATCTTGCTATGTTAGAACCTTCTGATAATAACCCTGATTTCGGTAAAAGCATTGATATTTTTGGCGATTATGTTATTGTTTCAGGCCAAGGCCATAACAATGCCTATATTTTCAAGAAACCCTTAAGCGGATGGTCAGGTACTTTAACAGAAATGAAGATAATAAACAATGCTTTTGATAACAATACCGGCATCAATGTAACCATATGGGGCGATTATGCTGCAATTGGCGCACCTTATCATGATGATAAGGGTATTGTGCAGCTATATTATCGAAACGAAGGGGGGACTGATAACTGGGGCCATATCAAGCAGTATGATGGTCCCGCTGACAATGACCAGTTTGGCGAATCGGTTGATCTTTATAATGATGTTCTGGCTATTGGTGCACCACAAGGGGGGTGGAACCATGGTTATATTAATGTTTATGAAAGGAATCTGAATGCTGCCAATTCATGGGAAGAGCTTCAGAAACTGCAAATCGAAAATGCACCATTATTGCAAAATATTAAATTCGGACAAAGGGTTTCCGTTTTTAATGATGCTATTACTACTTCATACTTCATAGACAATGGTGCCTATATTTCCCCACTCTATTTCCCATTATATAGAAGGAGTAATGGCACATTATTCGAGTTATTGGACGAAGCTTATTTTGGACTTCAATATGAACCTCTCTTTAATATAATAGGTTCAATTTCATTATTCAAGGATACTGAACATCCTAAACCCGACATGTATGATTATAAAGCTACATATGGTTCGGAATTTAGGTCTAACAATCAAGGGATAAGTGGAATAGGTTCATTTTCGCAGTATTTTACAGGCGATAATAATTACTATTTTGCTTGGGATTACCCGCTTGAAGTAATTCTGCCCGGGGATTTATACGGAAAGTCTGTCAGCAGATCTTACGGATATGAAATAATTGGAATTCCCGGATATAGTCGGGATGGAGCACATGGAGCAATAGTTTTCCAAAGGCTAACTGATATTAAATCAAACTTTGAGGCTGCGATAGATATCAATTTTTGCAATTTTACCAAACCTTCAGGGTACTATGCAACGGTGAATGCGGCAAACATTAGCTTAGGCGGGGAATCATTCCCTGCAGTTATAGAAAGTGGAGCCAATATCCAATATGAAGCAGGTGAAATACTCTTAAAAGACGGATTTATAGCTGACCGTGGTTCAAATTTCACAGCCTTATCCCTGCAACAAACAGAAGGCCCTGGAATTAAACATGTTACATCAGAGCCTGAGCCCTGGATTGAAGAACCATTTCTTGCACAGGTTAATGACGCTCAAATCCTAAAGGCATTTCAACATAAATATCCTGATTTCCCCTGGATACTTTATAATCCCGATAGTGATATTTCAATTTCATTGCCAGATAAGGAATTGCTGTTTGAAATGAATAATCAAAATAACCTGGCAAACAATCAGACAAACGACGTGCTTCCTGATCAGAATCCAATTCAAGCCTTGTATATTATACATTTGCCCGGGCATGACAATAAGCTGAGCTTACCAGTTAATTCAAATAATACTTATTAGCTAAACTCGTAATAACCATGATAAAAATACTGAATAGAAATGCCATTTGTGTCATTTTAGTATGCTTTTCATTTTTACCGATGATTGCATTACCCCAGGCATCAGATTGGGAATGGATCAGAGCGTTTGGCAGTAAAGGAGCCGATGAAATAAACAGCGCATGTAATGATACTCAAGGAAATCTATACGTCGCCGGTTATTTTCAGGATGAAATCGATCTGGATGGTATAAAGTTGAAATCAAAAGGTGACAACGATATCCTGATCGCGAAATTCAGCAACAAAGGAAATCTTTTATGGGCTCAACAGGCTGGAGGGTCGTATTCTGAAAATCTGATTATCTCGGAGTATGCTAAAAAGATCGCGATAGACAGTGATGGTAATGTTATCGTTACAGGTTGTTTTATGTGGGAGGCAGATTTTAACGGAAAACTGCTCAAAGGACCCGGGAACACCGATATTTTCATTGCCAAATATTCTCAGGAGGGGGCGCTTCTTTGGGTGAAGAGTTTTGGCAGCGAACAACATGATTATCTTTATGATATGGATATTGATGAGGAGAATAACATCTACCTTACAGGTTTTCTGACAGGAACTTTTATTCAGGCCCCGGCAATTGATGATTACAAAGGTTCTGAATATGAAGGGCCCGGCACTACTCCCTTTATCGCAGGTCTTAATGCTGTAGGCGATTTGAAATGGATCCGCCGTGATATAGGCAAAGCCGATAAAACTCTGATAAGAGTCAGCTCAGACAGGATTTATTACGCGGTTGAATACAGTTCTGATCTTCTTATGGGCTCTGAATACCACTCTGTTTCCGGAAATAAGGATTTTATTGTTCAATGTCTTACAACTGATGGAATCTTAGAGTGGCAACATAAGTTTAGCAGTGACAATAATGAAATGATCGAATCTCTTGATGTGGAAGAAGATGGATCTATGTTGATTTCAGGAAAATATGGAAATATTCCGGAATTCAAAACTTTTGATATCAATTCTGAAATCAGGGATCAAAGAACTTATTACAGTAAGTTAAGTCCGGATGGAAGTATTTCCTGGACAGCAAATAACAATAGCCCTGCATTCCCGGGAGGTACAAAGTTTTCAAGGTTCAGGAACAATCAATACTTTTCCACGGATGTTTTTTCCACCAGGATTAATGTTGCAGGGAATGATTTGATCCCTGATGGAAAATGGTTTAATTCATACGTTGCTTTGCATGATAATCTGGGGAAAATCAATGAAATTCTGGTCAGTACCCCTGGAATCATAAAGGCTGTTCTCCCAATAGATAAATCCGAATACCTGGTTTGTGGCAATTATCTTTCTTCATCCCAGACTCCATATCAAAAAAATGGTGAAGGTGGTTTTATTGATTTTTTTATTGGCTTGAAAAAACTTCAGTTAAAAAATGAAGCAATGGCGGCTCCAGGTGTAGTTGGTCCATTGGATTTTGACATGAATGTTTTCCCAAATCCTGCAGAAAATTCTTGTACTTTACAAGCAAGTAACCCGGTGGTTGCTGAACAAATCAACATAACAACAACCGATGGTAGAATTCTACGAAATTACTTCAATTGTGAACTTCCTTTTAAAATAAATCTCGTAGGATTAGCCTCCGGAATTTACCTATTATCACTTAAATCCGGGGATGTGATCACAAGTAAAATTCTGACCATAAAATAACAACTTGGCAGCCCTGTATAGATACAGGCCATTGTCATTGGTCAGAATTTTATCCTTTAACCGTTTTTAAATGCTATAATTACTTCTTACCCTGCAACCTCCCGCTAACAGCAATCAGTAACAACAACACCAGGCCCAGCACCGAGCCACGGGCAATGTAATCGCCGTAGCGCACATATAATGTAATTTTATCATTGGCATTTATTTTCTGCCTGATTACTGCGGTTTCCCAGTAGGGGGTGGGTTGCAGTATATCGCCCCGCTGGTTTACAAAACATGATATCCCTGTGTTGGCCGAACGGGCCACGCTGCGCCGGGTTTCAATGGCCCTTACCGATGAAAACAGCGCATGCTGCCGGTGCCCGGCGGTATTGCCCCACCAGCCGTCGTTGGTGATAACAAAAATCATATTGGAGCCGTTGCGCACAAACCCGGCCACAAATTCCCCGTAAACCGATTCATAACAGATTACCGGGGAGATCTTTAAGGTGTCGTTGATGGTGAAAGGGATTCTTTCGGGATCGGTTCCGAGTTGACCGACCGTTCCGCCCAAATCAATGGCAAAATCGCCCAGCGGCTTCAGCAGCCAGGGGAAAGGCATCAGCTCAACCCCGGGGGTGAGTTTTGATTTGTGGGTGCGCTGCAGGTCGGGATAATTTCTGAAAAGGAAGGCAGTATTATATGCATCGTAATGCCCTTCCCTGTTTCTGAATTTTCTGGCTGTAGGGGGAATCTCCTCTCCGGGCTCATAGGAGCGGTAGGTGGAATAACCCACCACAACTCCCGCCTGTGGCAACGCACGCAGCAAGCCATTCCTGAACATATTGATGGTGGGATGGTCTTCCAGATCGTTCTCCCAGATCATTAAACCCGACGACCAGTTAGGTTGAACCATGGATTCGGGAAAAACAACAAAATCGGTGAGGCTGTCGGCTTTGGTGAGCGCCAGTTTGGTGGCATGTTCTATTACTAAATCGGCCGGAAGCTCATATTGTTCCTCATACGGGTCGATGTTGGGCTGTACCACCACCACATCAACAGGGGCCGTTTTTTCACGGTAAGTGTAATACATCAGCAGTGATACCGCCAGCGGCAGCGCCATCACCGCAAGGGGCAGCCACAACCTACGGAACGCAATCTTTAAAGATGTTCCGTCAAGCCACGACTGTATGACTTTATAAACAAGTATGTTGATCACGAGTACCCACAGGCTTCCGCCGAACATGCCGGTAAATTCGTACCACTGCATCCACGAAGGCCAGGCCGAAAAACCGTTACCCAGACTCAGCCACGGCCAGTTGAGGTCCCAGTGGTGGTGAAGGAATTCGAAGGAGATCCAGGCAAAAATTAATCCGAGGTATCCCTGCGAAGGATTTTTAAGCCGGCGGCGCATAAAATGAAACAGCCAGAAGGTAAGCGACATGAACACCGAGTTAATCAGCACAGCCATGGTTACCCCGAAGAAGGTGGAATTATAAATCCACCAGGTGGTGAGGCCGTTCCAGATAATGAATGCGGGCCATACCCGGAAGAAAATCCCGAAAGAATGGTTGTTGCTTCTGTTCGACAGAAAGTAACCCTCCATCAGCAGCAGGGGGACAAAAGCCACAAACAGCAGGGGCGGGAAACCATTGGCCGGCCAGGCCAGGGAGAATAGCAAACCTGAAATCAGGGAATAAAATGAGAGAAAAGGAGGCTTTTTCATGAATCGGGAATCTGTTCAGGCAAAATTATCAAACCCTGCGGAATAATCATCAAATGAATATTTACTCAGGTTGCTAAAGAAACAATTTTGCAGCTATTAGAAACCAAAAAACCGGTACAAAAGTTCCGTCAGAACCGCTGCTTCATAAAAATAAAAACTTTTTGACGGGGAACCGATTATTGTTAGTGTAACTAATCAGTTTGTTTTGT
>DJGZ01000006.1:12090-65593 GCA_002433025.1 Bacteroidales bacterium UBA5833 | reverse complement strand
AACAAAGTAGGGTTGATTACCACCGGCATAAAAGGGAAGAGGAATATTCTATCAATCAGTGCATTTTTAGTTAATCCATTCGATGAACACACGATAGAATCTTTGATTAATCAAATGATTAGCAATGACATAAATCTACCTCAGGAAGCGGCTTATGACCGGGGAGGATGAGGCAGGTCAGAGATTGAAGTCGTAAGAATCCTGACAACCCATTGACCCAAGGCCAGCAGTACAATGTCTCAGAAGCATCAGAAACGTAAAAAGTTCAGATCACGGGCAGCCATTGATCAAATAATCGGACATCTGAAAACAGGTTTTCGAATGGGACAGAACTACATTTTATGAGTGAATGGCATACAAATCAATGCTTTGATGGCTGCAACCGAATGGAATCTGAAGGAAATGACGGGAAAACCCAAACCAGAGTTTTTTAGTTTCATTTATCAAATGCTGCTTGAGCCATTTTATTTCTTTTACTCCGCTCGGAAAAACAGTTTCAAAGGAGTGACTGCATGGTTCGTTTTCCAATCATAGCTTTCAGCCCTTCCCCTTCGGACATAATGGGTGCTATGGCCTCGGCTGACTTCTGTGCAACAGCTTGTCCCATTATCTATTTTCTTCTGTAACAAGTCCGCCCCTCCGGTGTTCGCTCATATTACCCTTGGCAGTTTGCAACACAAATCTCTCAAGATAAGGTTTCACGTTTTCTACTCAGGCAACCCTTCATTTACGCTTATATGTTCTGTGCAGCATCGGACTTTGTCTACTTATGTACCATTACCCGCATATACCCGAATTGCATGAAGTATCTTTTCGTGGACTCAAGTGTTTGCCACCGGCTTCCTTCAGATTCCGCCTCATGATGGACAGCCTTGCCTTAGGCTAATGGCAGGCACTGCAACTTCCATTCGGGACTTTCACCCCGGCGCTTGAAATCATGCCTGACAAACTAAAAAAAAGGGGCTCCGAAACCGGAAGCCCCCTTTTATTACTAATCAAAACTGTGTTTTATTCAAAGAATAAAATTGACTTCTTGATTCTTTCAATGGCTTCGCGCAATTCTTCCTCGGTGATTACCAGCGGAGGCGCAAAGCGGATGATGTCGCCGTGGGTTGGTTTGGCCAATACGCCATTTTCTTTCATCTTAACGCAGACATCCCATGCTTCCTTGCCATTTTTGGGTCTGATAACTACGGCATTGAGCAAACCTTTACCACGCACCAGGGCAATCATTTCCGATTTAACCGCTTTCAGTTCTTCGCGGAAAATATTTCCGAGGTACTCGGCACGTTCTGCAAGTTTCTCGTCGGTAACAACCTTAAGCGCTTCCATGGCGACCTGTGCGGCAACGGGGTTTCCACCGAAGGTTGAACCATGTTCGCCGGGCTTGATACAAAGCATAATTTCATCGTCGGCCAGCACCGCAGAAACCGGATAAACGCCTCCTGAAAGTGCTTTACCAAGAATAAGGATATCGGGACGGACATTTTCGTGGTCGCAGGCAAGCAGCTTGCCGGTGCGGGCAATACCCGTCTGAACCTCATCAGCGATAAAGAGCACATTTTTCTCCTTACACATGGCAGCAGCTTTTGAAAGGTAACCCTCATCCGGAACAAATACTCCGGCTTCACCCTGAATGGGCTCAACCAGGAATCCGGCAACGTTCTCATCCTTCAGCGCTTCGGCAAGTGCATTCAGGTCGTTATAGGGAATTTTGATGAACCCCGGAGTAAACGGGCCAAATCCCCCGTAGGAGTCGGGATCGGTTGACATGGAAATAATGGTAATGGTCCTTCCGTGGAAATTACCATCGCAGACAACGATTTTTGCCTGGTTTTCGGCAATCCCTTTTTTCTTGTAAGCCCATTTGCGGCAAAGTTTCAGGGCAGTTTCGTCCGCCTCAGCACCGGTGTTCATAGGCAATACCTTGTCGTAACCAAAATATTCAGTTACAAATTTCTCATAAACGCCCAGCGAATCATTGAAAAAAGCCCTTGAAGTCAGGGTCATTTTTGAAGCCTGATCGGTCAATGCCTTGATAATCCGGGGATGACAATGTCCCTGATTCACGGCTGAATAAGCCGAAAGAAAATCATAATACTCATTTCCTTCAACATCCCATACGCGGGCGCCCTGTCCTTTTGCCAGTACTACCGGCAGCGGATGATAATTGTGTGCACCGTACTTGTCTTCCAGTTGCATCAGTTTTTCTGATGACAAAACTTCACTCATGATAATGGTTTTTATAGTGTTAAAAAGTTGGTTGCCCGATTTTGCGGCAAAGATATGACTTTAAGTTTGCAGCCGCCCAAAAGCCCTGAAATTTTGTTATTTATAGTTTCATATGAAAATGCTGAGGCAATATTCTGCCATGCTGCTTAAGGGGATAGTGTAAAAACAGCCGGAACGGTAAGTCAAAAAGTTTTGTGTTAACCATAACGCCTTATTTATCATAAATATTTGTTAATTATTTTTATTTAGTCTTATTAATAATTAATTTTGAGATATACTAAATACAATGCAGATGGAAAAGAAAAAGGTTCGCATTCTTTCTATTGACGGAGGGGGTATCCGGGGGATCCTCCCGGGAGTGATCCTTACCTATATTGAAGATCAGCTAAGGAAGCGGGAAGGCGATCATGTCAGGCTCAGCGATTACTTTGACCTTATGGCCGGGACCAGTACAGGTGGCATCCTGGCTTGTACTTATCTGATCCCGGAAAAAGATGCGGGAGGCCGGCCCACCGGCCGGCCGAAATTCACTGCCGGAGAAGCTGTTGATATCTATCTCAAAAAAGGGGGTAAAATATTTGATATCAGCTTATTGCAAAAATTAAGAAGCAAAGGAGGCCTGACTGATGAAAAATACAGTGCCGCCGAACTTGAAAAAGCGTTGAATGAATACTTCGGCAACACCAGACTCAGCGAGCTGCTGAAGCCATGCCTGATCACTTCCTATGACATAAAAGCCCGCCGGGCGCATTTTTTCAGTCAGGTAGATGCAAAGGTTAAAAACACCCACAACTACCCTGTAAAAGAGGTGGCCAGGGCGACCTCGGCAGCACCCACATACTTCGAAACGGCGCTGGCCAACTCTGAGTATGGAATTGCCTACCCGTTGATCGACGGGGGTGTTTTTGCCAATAATCCTGCCATGTGTGCCTATGCCGAGGCCAGGGGCATTGTATTTTCAGAAGTGCTGAATGACCAGCTGAAGCCGGACAGGCCTCATGCAAAAGACATGCTTATGATTTCGATCGGGACCGGCTCAGTGCGGAAACCATATCCTTATGAAAAGGCGAAAGACTGGGGCATGATTGAATGGATCAAACCGATCATCGACATCATGATGTCGGGAAATGCTGAAACGGTTAGCTATCAGCTTCGCAAAATATGGGAAACAACGGAAACCCCGGATAACTTCATCAGGCTTGAACCCGGGCTGGATGAAGCGAACAGCGATATGGACGACGCTTCCGAGAGCAACCTTTACGCGCTGCATCAGGCTGGAAAACTATTTGTAGAAGGAAATCTCGGTTTACTCGACAAGTTGGTTGAGATGCTTATCGCCAACAAATGACCTGTTAATCGTCTCAGACTGATATCGTACAACATTTCTTTTTCGTTTCAATCCGCTTCTTCCGGGCGCGAATTTCTCCGGGGCCGGCCGGGCCAGTAAATGAAGTTGGTTTTTGTTTGTACATTTGTACAGCAGCAAACCTGAGTTCAACGATCAACCCCTTTTCGAATGAGAGGTATTTTATCCATGATTCCGGCAATTGTTTTATTGTCCGCCTGCGGCAATCCTCCGGAGGCAAAGCAGCCTGAAAAACCGCAAACAATTGAAATCAGTACAGATCTGGAGAATCCTGACTCATTGCTGACAGCGCAACCGTTGGCCTGGAAAAACGGATCCACCATCAGGGAAGGAATGGCCTATTCGGGAAAATTCGCCAGCCACCTGGATGCGGAAAATGAATACAGTTTTGTATTTGAACAGAAACTGGGTTATGTTTCAAACCTGCTTCCTGCAAGGCTTACTTATGAAGCGCGGGTATATTCAGAAAAGCCTGCACCGGGCGGGTATATGGTAGTATCCATTGACGACAAGGGGTATTACCAGAGTTATCCGATCGCCGACTTTTTTGCCAGGGGAGGTGACTGGAAAAAGGTAAGCTCAACATACGAACTGCCCGATTCCCTTGAGCCTTCCGATCTGATTAAAGTTTACATCTGGAATAACAGGGAATCAGAATTGCTGGTTGATGACATCAGCCTGCAATTTGAGCTTATCCCTGAAAAAGAGCGGTAATGCCGGTTATTCCTGTCCGGTAAAGCTGGTGCTTTCGAACCCTTCAGGCACCTGATCGCTGTTGTATTTCGACGGACATTTAAGGTTCATCTTGTGCGCATCGAAATACCCATCCTTCATCTTACCGATTACGACCAGCTGATCCAGTTTTTCAAAATCCTGAGGCTTGGTGTCACTGTATTTCACCAGCATTTCCTTGCCTTCGTTATCAAGCATATAGAAAGAAAAACTGTTGGCATCCTTCATGGCATCATATTCCAGGGGCCGGTCAGGACTGAGCGTACCGATCACATGATATTCCCTTCCCGGATGCTCTCCTGCCTCCGCAAAACCAGCATAGGTAGATGAATTCATCGAAAGGCTCATTACCACACCAATGGCTGCCACAACTACAACAAGTGCAAGAATATGTATCTTTTTCATCTGAAGAGAATTCGTTTCAAAACTGTATTTTGACGAATGGTCTGTACAAAGATAATCAAAATCTAATCAGGTAAACCAATACCTGAATTATTTATCATTATTCTTTGATCCCCGGAATTCCTTCAGTTTTTTCTCAATACGGGAGAGTTTTCGATCAATCAGGAACAGATAAGTTCCCAGTCCGGTAAAAATGATGGACATGACAATGACCACCACAAAAAATTTATCACTTCCTTCCATAAGCTATGTTGTATTAATGAATTCCCTGAATCAGCGCACGCCTGCGGGTATGGAGCTGAAGCAGCCAGAATGCGATCAGTACCCACCCGAGGGCAGCAGGATAAAAAACCATGCGCATGGTCATATCCAGCCCTTCCATGGTCGAGGTATTCCCCCCCTTGCCGGGGTGAAGGCTACTGTCGGCCAGTCTCGGAAGCACGCCCAGAAAAATGACGAGCAGCATAAAAGCGAAAATATTGTAAACGGCTGAAATTCTTGCGCGCATGGCAACCTCATCAATGGAGCCTCTCAGCACGGTATAGGCAAGGTATGCCATCATGCTGACTGCCGCTCCGTTCAGCTGGGGGTCGTTGGTCCAGAAATCGCCCCAGGTAAATTTTGCCCATACCATTCCGGTCATCAGCCCCATCAGGCCGAAAAAGATTCCCGTGTAAACGGCTCCCGAAGCCATCAGGTCATCTTTCATTCTGAAGCCTGACAGGTACCTGATGCTGAAAATAAAGGAAGTGCCCAGCATCACAAACATGGCAAACCACATGCTTACATGATAAAACAGATTTCTGATGGTCTGGTGAATGACGGGCAAAGCGGGAACATCAATCAATAAACCGGCGATTATGGAATAGAGTACCAGCAACAATCCGAGCACTTTCCACCACATGTTTCTGATCATACACGATTTGTTTTAACAGTTAATCCCTCCATAGGTAGGGAAAAAGAATCACCGCCAGCAGCACAACCACCAGGTCGATAAGTGCAATGGCGGAAAGTAAGCGCAACAATTCAGCAAATTCAACCGTTCCTGTCAACGCCCGCTGCGACGCCTTTACCAGCAGCAGCAACAGGGGCAGCACAACAGGAAAACCAAGAATTGCCATCAGGGCGGCATTGTTCCCTGAACGGGATGCGATGGCAGAAACCATGGTAAGTGCAGATGCAAGGCCTATGCAGCCCAGCAGAAATGCCGGGGCAAAAAGTCCGGCATACAGTCCCGGGAATCCCATAAAAACGGTAAACAATCCCAGACTCAATGCACCCAGTACCAACATCAGCAACGAGTTATAAACCATCTTGGAGACTACCACCGACAAAGGCGATGCAATCATAAAATAGTATAACCGTCGGGCCGAGGCTTCCTGAATAAAGCTTTTAGAAACGGCATTGAAAGCGGCGAACAGCAGGATCACCCAAAACAGAGCAATCCATGTTTTTTCATCGATCACCCTGCCAAAACAAAGCTGAACGACAAAGATTGTGGAGAAAACATAGAGCAGAATGCCGTTGATGGCATAACGCTGCCTTATCTCCAGCAAAAACTCTTTTCGTATCAGTTCCGCAGTTTCTCTCAATCCGGTTTATTTTATTTGTCAGGTTTTCCTGATAATCGTCTGGTCTCTGTTGGGGCCCACGGAAATTACAGTAACCGGTAATCCGAGTATCTTACCCAGGGCATCTGTATAATTTCTGAAATTTTCCGGCAACGCTTCCCAGTTTCTGCAGCCGCTGATAGGAGTCTTCCAACCTGCGAACTGTGAGAGTACAGGTTCAATAGCCTGGTTTAAGGTATCGTAGCCCGGAAATTCATATACTTCTTCGCCTATCTTATAACCGGTACAAACGCTGATTGTTTCGAATTCATCCAGCACATCAGCTTTCATCATCACGAGGTCGGTTACCCCGTTGAGCATAACAGAATACCTGAGGGCCGGCAGGTCAAGCCAGCCGCAGCGCCTTGGTCGTCCGGTGGTTGATCCGAACTCCCGGCCCTTAGTGCGCAGCAATTCACCGGTTTCATCAAGCAACTCGGTAGGGAACGGCCCGCCGCCTACGCGGGTGCAATAGGCCTTGAATACGCCGAATACCCGGCCTACATTTTGCGGAGAGATGCCAAGCCCGGAGCAAACCCCGGCACTGATGGTGTTTGATGAAGTAACATAAGGATATGTACCGAAATCGATGTCGAGCATCGTACCCTGCGCGCCTTCAGCCAGTATCTTCTTCCCCTCCCGCATACTCTGATTGATAAATATTTCACTGTCAATCAATCTGATATCTGAGATGTAGTCAAGGCTTTCGAACCAGTGCTGTTCATATTCCTCAAGCATCATGTTCTCGATCCGGAGTATGTCGGGATCGGGATTGAATGATTCTATGATGCGCATGTGCTGGGTTTTCAGCGCATTGTATTTTTCACGCAGGGCGGGGAACTGGGTATCACCAATCCTGAGTCCGTGCCGGCCGGTTTTATCGGTATAGGTCGGGCCGATACCCTTGAGCGTTGAACCGATTCTGGCGGAACCTTTCGAGGCTTCCTCAACCGCGTCAATCAGCCGGTGGGTAGGCAGAATCAGGTGTGCGCGTTTGGATATCAGCATGTTCAATTCAGGCCTGGCGCCTCTGTCGCGCAACTTCTTCAGCTCCCTGGCAAGAATATAAGGGTCAATGATCACCCCATTGCCAACTACGTTAATCTTTTCAGGGTGGAAAATTCCGCTGGGGATCGTATGAAGCACATGTTTAATCCCGTTAAACTCAAGGGTATGACCGGCGTTCGGGCCACCCTGAAACCGGGCTATGATATCATAGTCCGGTGTTAGCACATCCGTAATTTTCCCTTTCCCTTCGTCGCCCCACTGGAGGCCAAGTAAAACATCAATTTTCATTTAAAAGCAAATTTTTCGTAACAAACTGAAGGTGAAGACCATGAATCAGGGCTTCACCTCGTTTAAAGGGTCTGTCCCGGCTGGGACACGGCTGTGCAATGATACTGAAACATTACGGAAAAACGAAATTCCCCGGTAACAAAATGAAGGACCACAACAGCGGAATTAAGGAAAAAATATCAGGATCAGTTCGTTTCTGAACTGGTCAGACTAACCGGCCTGTCTTCTTTCGCTTTCAGATATCCGAAGAAGGTGAGGGAATGACTGGTTATGGTAACTCCCAGCAGTTTTTCAACCGATGTCTGGATTTCCTGCAGACGCGGATCGCAGAACTCAAGTACCGATCCATCTTCAAGGTTGATAAAGTGATCGTGCTGCTTGAATTTGAAAGAGCGCTCAAACTGGGAGCAGTTGTTTCCAAACTGATGTTTGGTTACCAGGTTACAGTTCTGCAGCAATTCAATGGTATTGTACAAAGTGGCCCGGCTAACCCTGTACTTGTTATTTTTCATCTGGAGATAAAGGGTCTCGATATCGAAATGCCCTTCAGTGGAATAAATTTCTTTCAGTATGGTGAAACGTTCAGGTGTCTTCCGGTGTCCGTGACTTTCAAGATATTCGGTAAATATTTTCTTTACCGTATCAAAATTAAGGCGGTCGTTGTCTCTCATAAAGTCTATTTTATTGTCCCTAAACAAGTTAACCTAACACGATTAACATGAAAGGCATTTGGAATGCCCCCTTTAAATTCCGGATAAAGGTAAAAAATTTCTTATTACTATTTGGTATAAATAAAAATAATGTAGGAAAAGGAGGCCTGAAAGCGGGGGTTGTCAGCTCCGGAAATCAAGGCCGGGGCTTACTTCCGGGCGACAGCAGGGGCGTTGATCCTCGAAACATTATCAATTCCTTTTACCTTTCGCAACCCCGACATAAGAAGATTCAGTACCTCAATGTCGGACACCAGCACCAGAATGCTGGCTTCATAAACCTCACCGGTTGAATCTATATGAAATGAACGGATATTAAGGTTCATCTGCTCTGTAATCACTTTTGTGATTTCGTTGATCAGCCCCCGGTGGTCAAAGCCGGAAATTCTGATTCCTGCGGGATAAGTGGCGGCCTCCCGGCTGGTCCAGTTTGTGCGGATAATCCGGTTGCCGAATTTCGACATCAGCTGTATGGCTTCGGGGCAGTTGGTACGATGGATCCAGATGTTTTCCTCATTTGCCCTGAAACCGATGATATCGTCCCCGGGTATCGGGTTACAACAGTCGGATATCCTGTAGGAAACTTCGCCTTCAATCACCGTATCCTGTTTCAGCCTCATCTTCTCCCTCACGTCTTCCGACAGGCGCTGGGGTATCTGGGGTTTGCTGCGGACAAAGGGACGCGTAATAATATTGAGCCACTTCCCTTTATCATGCTGCTGAATACACTCCTTGAGCTCTTTCAGTCCGATCTCACCCTGAGCGACCTTATAATACAGATCAAGGGTTGACCCGATCTTGTTGCATTCCTGCAGTCTGAGCGTATGGGCGCGTGATGGTTCCATATTCAGTTCCCTGAAATATCCCTCGAGGAGTGCTTTACCATCTTCGGCAAACTTTTTCTTCTGCTCTTTCAGGGCATCTTTGATGTAAGACCGGGCGCGGGCGGTTACGGCAAAGTCAACCCATTCATCCCGCGGGTGCTGCTTTTTGGATGTAATAATCTCCACCTGATCACCATTGTTCAATACCTGGTTCAGGGCTACCAGGCGGTGATTTACTTTGGCGCCGATACACTGATTCCCGATTTCCGAATGGATATTGTATGCAAAATCAAGGGCAGTGGACTTTGACGGCAGTGTCTTGACTTCGCCCCTGGGGGTGAAGACTATGATTTCATCAGCGAAAAGATTGAGCTTAAACTCATCGAGAAAGGTCAATGCGTTGGGATCCGGGGTCTGCAGCAACTCCTTGATCTTGTTCAGCCAGCGATCGATGCCGCTCTCATTGTTCACCTTTTCTTTATACTTCCAGTGGGCGGCATAACCCTTCTCGGCAATTTCATTCATGCGGCGGGTGCGGATCTGCACTTCAACCCACTGACCCGAATGGCTCATAACTGTGGTATGCAGCGACTCATAGCCATTGGCTTTGGGACTGGAAATCCAGTCGCGCAACCTGTTTTGTTTGGGACTGTAGTAATCTGTAACTATTGAATAAGCCTGCCAGCACTGGTATTTTTCATTATCATATTCAGTGTCAATGATAATGCGGATGGCAAAAAGATCGTACACCTCCCCGAAAGGAATCTGCTTTGATTTCATCTTTTGCCAGATGGAATAAATCGACTTTTCGCGGCCGATGATCTCGAATACCAGCCCCTGTTCGGCCAGCGCTTTTTTGATGGGATAGATAAACTTGCTGATAAATTTCGACCTGGAAACTGCCGTTTCTTCGAGCTTCTTGGCGATCGTCTGATAGATTTCAGGTTCCGTATATTTGAGTGCAAGGTCCTCGAGTTCGCTTTTGATGGCATAAAGCCCCAGCCGGTGGGCCAGGGGCGCAAAAAGGTATATCGTTTCGGATGCGATTTTCAACTGCTTTTCCGCCGCCATAGAATCCAGGGTACGCATGTTGTGCAACCGGTCGGCAAGTTTAATCAGTATCACCCTCACATCATCCGAAAGGGTAAGCAGTATTTTCCTGAAATTCTCCGCCTGGGCCGAAGCCGAAGAATGGTCGAAGATTTCCTTTATTTTGGTAAGTCCGTCAATAATCAGCGCAATTTTGTCACCGAACATCCGGCGGATATCTTCGAGGGTGTAGTTGGTATCCTCTACCACATCGTGCAAAAGAGCGCAGATAATGGAGGTTTCTCCCAGCCCTATATCCCCGGCTACAATGCGGGCTACTTCAAGCGGGTGATAAATGTATGGCTCCCCGCTTTTCCGCCGCATATCTTTATGCGCGGTTACAGCCAGGTTAAAAGCCTTGCGCACCATCCGCTTGTTCTTCTGCTCACCAGCCTTTCCCCATGCATTCAGTAAATTACGGTACCGCTTGAGTATTTCCCTGCGTTCCTCTTCCGGATTTATTATATACATAACTGCCTGTGCGCTTACATTGTGTGTGTGTGCCGATGCACAAAGTTACACATTAAACGGCTGTTGTGCTACAAGGTCACGGTTGATTCCCGAAATTGGCCTTATAATTTCACACCAAGGCGAAAATTATGCGCCGGGAAAATAGGTATAACATATTGCTGAAATAGTTTAAACCTCTTTTCATACTGCCTCTGTGGATAAAAAAACACCGCTAATCCGGCTTTCCAACCGGCGCGGTATTGTTTTTGCGGGAAATAAACCGAATTTGACCGCAAATTGTTACTTTTGAAAGATCATCCGGCGGAGCCGTCATAAAGCCAAGTAATGAATGCTGAGAAAACTGCCCTTTACAAGCTGAAATACCTGTTACTTACCCTGGCGATGTCATTTGCCGGCAGTGAACTTTATGCCACGCATCAGCGTGCTGGAGAAATTACCTACCGGCATATCTCGGGCCTTACTTACGAGGTAACAATTACCACCTATACCTTCGCGCCCAGTGCAGCAGACCGCTGTGAACTGACCATTAACTGGGGCGACGGACAAAGCAGTGTTCTTTCAAGAACCAACGGCCCTTCAGGGCAGACCCCTGCCGGAATTTTCTGTGAACATACCGGAGAAAACATCACCCTTGACATAAGATTAAACATTTATACCGGTGTTCATACTTATGCAGCCCCATCCACTTATCGGATCTGGCTAGAAGACCCCAACCGGAACCTGGGTATCCAGAATATCCCCAATTCCGTAGATGTGCCGCTTTATATCGAGACCCTGCTGGTAATCAACCCATTTCTCGGAGGAAACAACTCTCCGGTATTGCTCCTGCCTCCCATTGACAACGGCTGTGTCGGTATCCCTTACCTGCACAATCCGGGCGCCTACGATCCTGACGGCGACAGCCTGTCGTACAGGCTTGTCAACTGCAAAGGAGCCGGCGGACTTGATATTCCTGGATTTAAACTGCCCAACGAAGTGGACACGCAAAATCCGGGCACCTTCACTATTGATCCGGTAACCGGCGACATTACCTGGGCAAATCCTACCCGGCAGGGGGAGTATAACTTTGCATTCCTGATAGAAGAATGGCGCAATGGTGTTAAAATAGGATATGTCACCCGCGATATGCAGGTGAACATTGTCGCCTGCAACAATAATCCTCCGGTACTGGAAGTGCTTACCGACACCTGTGTAATTGCCGGAGACACACTGCGGCTTTATGTCAGGGCCACCGATCAGGACAACGACCGGATTACCCTCACGGCCGACGGAGGCCCGTTCAGACTCCCCGTGAGCCCCGCCATTTTCAACCAACCTGAAGACTCAATCGGCAAAGTCAGCGAAACGGTTGTGTGGCCGACTGTTTGCGCCCACGTAAGAAATCAGCCCTACCAGCTCTTCTTTAAAGCCCAGGACAACGGAACCCCTGTCAAGCTTTTCGACCTGAAAACAACAAATATTCTTGTAATTGCCCCCCCAGTACTGAACCCACAGGCGGTGCCACTAGGGAACAGCATGGTTCTTAACTGGGAGCAGTATACCTGTAAAGATGCGGAAGGCTTCCGGATTTACCGCCGGACGGGATCATCCGGATTCATACCCGGAACATGTCAGACCGGAGTCCCGCCCGAGACGGGTTACCGGCTTATTGCGCAGACCAATGACATCAACAATACAAGTTATATTGATGACAATGAAGGGCTTGGACTGGTCAGAGGTGTGACATACTGCTATATCATTACTTCATGGTTTGAGGATGGCGCCGAGAGTATCGCTTCCGAAGAATTTTGCGCCAGCCTGAAAAAAGATATGCCGGTCATTACCAATGTAAGCATAAACCTTACATCAGAACAGAACGGACAGGTTTACACCGCCTGGTCGAAGCCTACTGAACTGGACCTGCTGCAAACACCAGGGCCGTTTATCTACCGCCTCTTCAGGTCAGCCGGGTTTAACAACACCGTAAAACAGCAGATTGCTGAATTTACCAGCCTGAATGATACCATTTTTACCGATTCAGGGATTAATACCCGCGATACTGCATGGACCTACACCATAGAGTTTATCAACGATACGCCCGGCAACCGCTTTACCATAGGGTTTACCCCTCCTGCTTCATCGGTTTTTATCCGTACGGTACCTTCCGACAGGCAGGTTACCATCAGTATAAACGCCAACGTGCCCTGGCTTAACCAGTGGTACACCATTTACAGAAAAAACAGCACCACCGGCGTTTTTGACAGCATTGCCCAAACCAATCGCACGGCTTATACCGACACCGCCCTGGTAAATGAACAGGAGTATTGTTACAGGGTGAGATCCACTGGCACTTACGGCACCCCGGGCTATATCGATCCTTTAATCAATTTTTCGCAGGAGCATTGCGATATACCCATCGACAATGTGGCACCCTGCCCGCCCCTGTTGCTGGTGGAAGTTGAATGCGATTTACGGGAACTCCGGTTCAGGTGGGAGGATATTTCGCAGACCTGTGCGCCTGATATCAGCCAGTACTTTCTTTACCAGACCGGCAATCCGCATATACTGATAGGCACATTCCCGCCTTCCGTCACTTCGTTCAACTATATCCCTTCATCTACCATTGCAGGCTGCTTTTTCGTGGCGGCAAGCGACCTGAACGGAAATATTGACACAACAGCCTACAGCCAGGTCTGTACCAGCATTGATGACTGCCCGCGCTACCGCCTGCCCAATGTATTCACGCCGAACAGCGACGGGTACAATGATCTGCTTGTTCCCTTCCCGGGATATACTTCTGTCAAAAGGATCGATCTGAAAATATTCAACCGATGGGGAGTGGTTGTTTTCGAAACAAATGATCCCGCGATACGCTGGGATGGCAAAGACAAGAACACCAACAAGCCATGCAGCGAAGGCGTTTATTATTATGTCTGCGACGTTTACGAAGTAGTGGGCACCCCTGAGAATCCGGAAGACAGGATCATTGAAAAACGGACGCTTACCAACAGCCTGCACCTGCTGAGATAAACCCGTATTACCAATTTCAATAGTCCGTTAATTAAAGAATCGCGCAATGTCGTAATGTCGCAATGTCGCAATAACATAAATTTGAATGATTTTTTTAACAAGTTTTTGTAATCCGTCGAATGTCAATTCATTTAAAATTATCAACGGAGTATTGTTATCACTGTTATCCGGGGAAATTATTATAATTCTACCGGAATGCTTAACAGGTGTTGGTTTCGGAAGAACGTTAAAGCACACAACTTACTTTTTGATACCTCGCCACTCAGCGATGTGCTGAGCCTGCCGGAGTGGCACAAAGGCGCCTGGTTGCACAAATTTATTTTTATCATTTAGTGACACTTAGTGTCTTCGGGTCTTTGTGGCAGATTCTTTCTTCATTTTATCCGTGCAATGGTGTATTGCTTTATAAAAATCAATGGTTCAGCGTTGCCGGGCGTTCCGGTTATAAATCCGGGAAAAAAAAAGGCACCCCGAAGGATGCCTTTTATACCTGTATCAATAATGATTAAAAGAGTTTTTCGGCAAGGTCGACCACGCGGGCAGAATATCCCCATTCGTTGTCATACCATGAAAGCACTTTAACAGTCTTGCCGTTAACCATGGTGCTTTTTGCATCGAAAATGGAAGAAGCCGGGTTGTGGATTACATCAACAGAAACGATTTCATCTTCGGTATACTCGAGGATCCCTTTCATCGGACCTTCGGCAGCTTCTTTCATAGCGGCATTAATCTGTTCTTTGGTAACTTCCACCTTCAGGTTAACTACCAGGTCAACCAGTGAACCGGTCGGGGTTGGCACGCGGACTGCGAGACCGTCCATCTTACCTTTCAGCTCAGGAATCACGATTCCGACAGCCTTGGCAGCTCCGGTAGTGGTAGGTATCTGCGAAACAGCGGCTGAACGGGCGCGGCGAAGGTCGCTGTGCGGGGCGTCCAGGATAGTCTGATCGTTGGTATATGAGTGAATGGTTGTCATCAGGCCATTCTCAATGCCGAATTTATCGTTCAGCACCTTGGCAACTGGTGCAAGGCAGTTGGTGGTGCATGAAGCATTGGATATGCACTGATCGGTATCTTTGAGGTCATGGTCATTCACACCCAGCACGATGGTACGGTCGATGGTATCTTTTGAAGGAACGGTGAGGATCACTTTTTTCGCTCCGTTTTTCAGGTGATCGCCATAACCGCCCTTGGGACTTTCCTTTGAACGGAAAACACCGGTTGATTCAACCACCACATCAGGGGTGGAAGCCCAGGCGATACCGGCCGGACTGCGCTCAGCAGTAACGGGATATTTGACGCCGTTGACGATCAGTGAAGTTTCATCAAAATCTACCTTGCCTTCAAAGCGGCCCTGGGTGGAGTCATACTTCAGCAGGTAAGCCAGGGTTTTGGTATTTGTGAGGTCATTGATCCCGACCACTTCAATATTTTCGCGCTCAAGGGCAAGTTTGAATACATTCCTGCCGATTCTTCCGAATCCGTTGATTGCTAATTTAATTTTCGACATATCATCTCAATTTAGGTGAATAAAATTCTTTCTTAAAAGCGGTGCAAAGGTAAGCAAAAATAACGTCAAATAAAAATTTCAGCATGACTTATCGCTTCTGCTATCTTTCTGATTACATGCATATTACCGCACCTGTAAACATAAAAAGGTAACAGGTTGAAAGAACTGATTCCGGTGCAATCGATTGCACCAAAACTATATTTGAAGCATGAGGTTCAAAGGTGATGAACATAAATGATTTCGGTGTAAATTTGCACCGATGAAAAATACGCGCAACTTTTGTATCATAGCTCATATTGACCATGGGAAGAGCACCCTGGCCGACCGCCTGCTTGAATTTACAGGAACCCTGACTGACCGTCAGCAACAGGATCAGGTGCTTGACGATATGGACCTGGAGCGCGAGCGGGGAATCACGATCAAGAGCCATGCCATTCAGATGGAATATAATTTCAATGGCGAGCTCTATAAACTTAACCTGATCGACACCCCGGGCCATGTGGATTTTTCATACGAGGTTTCCAGATCAATTGCCGCCTGCGAGGGGGCATTGCTGATTGTGGATGCCACACAGGGCATACAGGCCCAGACCATCTCGAATCTCTATCTGGCCCTTGAGAATGATCTGGAGATCATCCCGATCATGAATAAAATGGACATGGACAACGCCATGCCTGAAGAGGTGGAAGAGCAGATCATTGACCTTATCGGATGCAAACCATCGGATATCATCAGGGCCAGCGGTAAAACCGGGCTCGGGGTTGATGAAATTCTTGAAGCCATCATCAGGAGGATACCGGCTCCGACAGGTGACCCCGATGCACCGCTGCAGGCACTTATCTTTGATTCCGTTTTTAATTCTTTCAGGGGGATCATTGCCTACTTCAGAATCATCAACGGACAAATCAGAAAAGGAGATTTCGTAAAATTCTTTGCCACCGGTAAAGAATATAATGCCGATGAAATAGGCGTGCTCAAACTGGTGCAACAGCCCAGGGAAATGCTGAGTGCAGGAGATGTGGGATATATTATCTCAGGCATCAAAACCTCACGAGAGGTAAAGGTTGGCGATACCATCACCCATGTGAAACGCCCCTGCGAAAAAGCCATTGAAGGGTTTACCAATGTTAAACCCATGGTTTATGCGGGCATTTATCCTGTTGATGCCGATGATTATGAGGAACTGAGGGCTTCGATGGAAAAACTTCAGCTCAACGACGCCTCCCTGGTATTTGAGCCGGAATCATCTGCCGCCCTGGGATTCGGATTCCGTTGCGGATTCCTCGGCCTGCTGCACATGGAGATTATCCAGGAGCGGCTCGACCGGGAATTTGACATGGATGTGATTACCACCGTCCCCAACGTTTCCTATAAAGCATATACTACCAAGGGAGAAATACTGGATGTGCATAACCCGTCCGGCCTTCCGGCCCCCAACTACCTTGACTTTATTGAAGAGCCCTATATTTCAGCCCAGATAATATCCAAATCCGAATACGTTGGTGCTGTTATGACATTGTGCATCAGCAAAAGGGGGACTTTAAAGAACCAGATCTACCTTACCAGCGACAGGGTGGAACTCACTATGGAACTTCCCCTCGGCGAGATTGTATTCGATTTTTATGATAAGCTGAAGAGTATTTCAAAAGGTTACGCCTCTTTCGACTATCACATAAGCGGGTACAAAGCCGCCAAGCTGGTGAGGCTGGATATCCTGCTTAACGGTGAACCGGTTGACGCCCTCTCTACCCTTATCCACCAGGACAACGCCTATGAATTCGGGAGGCGGATGTGCGCAAAGCTGAAGGAACTTATTCCCAGGCAGCAGTTTGACATTGCCATACAGGCGGCCATTGGCGCCAAAATCATTGCCCGCGAAACGGTTAAAGCCGTCAGGAAGGACGTTACCGCAAAATGTTACGGCGGAGATATCACCCGAAAGCGCAAGCTGCTCGAAAAACAGAAAAAGGGAAAGAAGAGAATGCGCCAGGTTGGCAATGTGGAAGTCCCTCAATCGGCATTCCTCGCCGTTCTTAAACTTGATTAGGCAGGACCTTCACCATTTTTAAGGCAAACATCCGGTTCAAAGATCAATGAGTTTATGCTTCACTGCATAAATGATCACTTCTATGATGTTTTTCGCATCCGTCTTGGTCATCAGGTTGGCCCTGTGCTTTTCCACCGTCCGGCTGCTGATAAAAAGCTTGTCAGCAATCTCCTTGGTTGACAGCCCCTTGCAAACAAGCCCAAGAACTTCAATTTCGCGGTCCGAGAAACTGATCACATCCTCAGCAGCCTTTTCCTTCACCAGTTCATTGTCCCTGAAAACAGCAATCAATTTATTGATCAGCTCCGTTGAAACATAGCTTCTTTTCCCGGCGAGCAGGTCGACCGCCCTTTCGAACTCCTCAATTTCGTTGATGGTAATGCCTTCAATATCCTGATCTTCAACGATATCAAATTTGCTTACTATGAGCGTGCCCAGCAGACTTGTCCTGCCTTTTACCTTAAGGCCTTCTATCCCGTATAACTCCGTATTGATCTCATGTCCGTCTTTATGCACAACCCTGAAACGGATATGGATATCTTTTTCGAACCCCCTCAGGCAACGGTTAATTTTTTCAATGGCTGAAGGCTGGTCCTGACGGGCGATGATATCTTCGAAACCCATATTCAGCAGTTCTTCGCGGCTATAGCCAAGGGTAGCAGAAAGACTGGGATTGGTTTCGATGAAACGGTTGCCCTGATAGATGTAAATTCCATATGGTGAGATCATCGACAGGGCAATAAATTTCTCTTCATTGGCTTTCCTGTGGGCCTCAGCCTTGTGCAGGCGGGTGGCGATTGAAGTCAGCAACTCATCATACTCAAAAGGCTTGACGATATAATCATCGGCCCCCAGCTGCATCCCGAACCTGATGTCCTTGATCTCAGACTTTGCAGTCAGGAATACAAAGGGGATCATCGCGGTGGCAGAACTTTCCTTCAGCACGTTAAATACATCGTACCCACTGATTTCATTCATCGAAATGTCGCAGAGAATCAGATCCGGCAGTATCTCGAAAGCCTTCTGAATGCCCATAGCGCCGTCACCCGCATGGGTAACTTCATAACCCTTTACCCTGAGCAGATTGGATATGGTAATTGCCAGTGCTTTATCATCTTCAACCAGCAGTATCTTGATGTTCTGATTTTCACTTATTGCCATAACTCCTGAATTTGATTAATGCGACTATTCTGTATTTCCGACAGGTATAACTACCGTAAATATACTACCCTTTACCGGATCACTTTCAACAAATATTTCACCATTGTGCAGCTGAAGACAAGCTTTTACCACAGCAAGTCCAAGGCCTGAGCCCTTGGCGTGCCGCGAGTTGCTGGCACGATAAAACGGATCGAAGATAAACTGCATATCCTGTGGCGGGATACCTATTCCTTTATCAGCTACCTTGAAGTTGACAAATCCATTTTCGCCAGGGTAAACGGAAAAACTGACGTTTTGTTTCTTATCGGAATAATTCAGGGCATTCTGAAGAAGATTGATAAAAATATGCCGGAACAGGTTTTCATCAATGGAGGCAGTATCAACCCCAGCGTCAATTGTCAGGTCAATGCGGTTGGGAACCAGCTCCATTTCATTCATCTCATCAACCACAGCCTGGCAGAGTTCATGAATATTACTCAGCGAAGGTTTGAATTCGAGTTTACCCTTACCTGAAGCGTCAATAATGGTTACTTTGTCGAGCACCCTGAGCAGCGACTTTACCGCCATCCGGCTCAGCTCAAAAGCATCATGAATGGTTTCCTCATCAAGCTCAAACCGGTATTTTTCAAGCAATTGCAGATTGCTGTAGATAATGGAGAGCGGCGTACGGAATTCATGAGAAACGGTGGAAATATACTTTGATTTTACCTGGCTGAGCTCAATTTCATGCTGAAGCGATGAACTCATCGCTTCCTGCCTGGTTTTACGTTCGGTAATATCACGGATCATTCCGTGCACCCCCTGAATGTTGTTATCTGCATCAATAAAAGGAGAAGACGACACCTCGGCCCATCTGGCCGAATTATCTTTCCTGACAAATTTAACTTCGAAACAAACCGGCCTCATCTCAGATTTGCTGATTTTTCCCACTTCAAACAAGGGCTGATATTCTTCCCATATCCTGTTCACAACTTCGAATGAATCGGGAGAAACAATCCCTGACAGGGGCCGGCTCAGAAGTTCCTCAACCGTATAACCGGTCAGCTCACGGATTGAAGGGCTTAAAAAGGAAACCTTGCCCGAAGTACTGACAACACAAAAGACATCAGACATGTTGTCCGCCACCAGATCAAACAATACATTACTGCCGGAAAGCTTTAACCGGGATTCAGAAATCCCTGAAATATCCCTGATTGTGACCAGTAACCCGGATTCACCGCCAGGACTCAGCGGAAATCTGCTGACAAGAAAGAGGCTGGTAATTTCCTGACCGGCGACTACTTCCACGGCCTCCTCCAGCCGGCCCTGACGGATAGCGTTAAGATTCCTTTTATAAAAATCCTCATTTATAAGATGGTCCATCGAAGCCTGCCAGGGCGCCGGTAATCGCCTGAGGCAATCTGCAAGCCCACCTTCAAGCACTGCTCCGTTAAAATAAAAACCAACAGGCAATCCGTTTTTACCGATGTAACAGGTTAACAATCCTGAATCCTGAATTTCTGATATCAATGCTTGTTGGTTTTCAGGCGTAAACTTTGGCCGCAGGGTTTCGGGATCAGGAAGTGTTTTCATTCAATGACATTAATGATTTCTGAAGGTTTTTCGGACAGATCAACAAAATTAATTATTTATCCGCTCTTTTATCAGGACAATCTCAGATTCTCATTTAATAATTACAGACAAAAGCGGCCGCAGTTGAAAGATAATAAAAGTAAAGCAAAACCAATTGCTGATTTCTTTGCAGACAGAGTTACTGCATGCCGTATGGCCGGCATAATTATATCTGCATAAAATCAGCTGAATTTCAGCGTATATGCAAATCATTAACCGGCATCATATTAATCAGTAAAAACATAATTTGTAACCGGTTTTAACCTGACTAAGGAGGAACTTAATAACAGCCGGAGAAGCTGTCCGGCTCCCCGGAAGGATGTGACGGCCGCATTATAACAATCATTATCTTTATAAAACCGTAGTGACAGGTTTTAATAAAGAAGCGTATCCGGGTGCTCCGGGAAAAATCTAAAAAAAAAGTGAAGTATTGTAACATTTCTGACGTTAAATTGTCATACTCTCAACCGACTGAATTAAATCAGGGCAGATGACAACAGCGGAGTACAACAGGTGCGTGGATGCGCATTCCGACGGCGTTTACAGGTTTATCCTCAAAAACATTGGGGATGAAGAGCGCGCACGCGACATTGTACAGGAGTCATTTTCAAGAATGTGGGAAAAGTCAGGGGAAGTTTCATTTGAGAAAGCGAAATCATACCTTTTCACAACTGCTTATCACACCATGATAGATGACATCAGAAGGGAAAAGCGCAACCGCAGACTTGACGAAGCCCGGCTTGACACAATGACGGTGAATCACGGTTTCAGCGACCTTCAGGAAGTGCTGAATACCGCCCTGAATACCCTGCCGGAAATTCAACGGGTTGTCATTACCCTGAGAGACTATGAAGGTTATCCTTACGATGAGATCGGAGAGATAACCGGGTTAAGCGAATCGCAGGTTAAAGTCTATATATACCGCGGGAGGGTTGCCCTGAAAAATTACATCGGCAGTCTCGATCGCGTTATCTGAAGCACCGCATTAAGTTATGGAAAGCAAAAAGATCAACAGGCAAAACTATGAGGAATATATTCCTGCTTACCTCGACGGAACCGCCGGTCCGGTTGAGGCTGCCGAACTGCTGCTGTTCCTTGAGCAAAATCCGGATATCAAAGAAGAAGTTGAAGGGATCAATGAAATTGTGCTGAGCCATGAGCCTCAAACCGGATATCCGTTCAAGGAGGCGCTGAAAGCAGACTTCGATCAGGATGCAGCATTTATCACTGAAGAAAACTACAATTACTATTTTATCGCGTTTCACGAAAACGACCTTTCAGAAACAGGCAAACGAAATGTTGAATCCTTCCTCAACAGTCACCCCTCGCTCAGGGCAGGCTTTGATCTTTTTGCCAGATGCAGGGTGACTGCCGACAAAGGAATTAAGTTCCCCGGCCGCGAAAAAATCAAAAAACCTGCACCCTTAATCAGCATGGGCTTTATGCATTATGCTGCTCTGGCCGCTTCCATCCTGATTCTGATCACTGTTTATTTAAGGATTCAGCCCGAAGGAGAAGACGCCATCGTGGAAACCCTGGGGGGCTACGAAAAACCGGTTACTATTAAGCAGCCGGCTGTCACCGGCATGATTTCGGCTCAGGATGATGAAACAACTACCATGCCGGTAAAACAGGCAAATACAAAAGCTCCGGAAAAAAAGACTGCAAGCCCGGCTGTACCTGAAATACAAAGGCAACCCCCGCTTGAAAGGGTTCCCATGCGCGGTGGCAACCTGAATGTAAGTGAACCATTTATTGGCAATGCCAGGGATTTATATTCCGGCCTGTACGAAGATATCCGCCTTTCGCAGGAGATTTTGCTCGCGTATTACGAAGAATCAAACAGCGAACCTGCTGACAAAAAAGGGTTTTCAGCAGGGAGGCATTTACCCGGCCTGATCCGCAGCGGAGCACAGGTTATCAACCAGGTGCCTGAATCATTGAATGCCTGGATGCTGGCAGACCTGGGCATTAACGGATTTAATATGATCACCGATAATGAGCTGAAACTCGAAAGGCAGATCAACCCTTCAGGTAAAACAGAGAACGTAAGGCTGCTTAACGGCGAAACCGCCTATTCTCTCCGCAGGAATCCGAACTAACCGGTATTCAGTATAATTCCCCCATCTCCGGCAATTTTTTCTGACAGCAATTAATTGCAGAATATTATTGCAGATCAGGAATATGATGAAAAATAACTTTCCGTTGTAACATTTCACCAACACAACCCGTCACAAAGAAAAACACAATCCAGAAATAATCTACCATGAAAAAGCTCACTACACTCAGAACAAAAGTCTTCGCGGCCGTTATGCTCACCATAGCGACAGTTGCTGCGACTGCCCAGACTAACGGAAGCGGAAGACTTGTAAAACAGGACCGCGATCTACCGGGATTTACTGAAATCGAAGCCGGAAGTGCATTTTCAATCAAAGTGTCTCAGGGCGATGATATCAAAGTTACTGTGGAGACCGACGACAACTATCTGGATAAAATTGAAACGGTTGTTAAAGGCGATCGCCTGCACATTGCATCCATGGGGATGAAAAATCCTTCCGCAATGAGGGTTTATATCCGGATGCCCGAGTTGAAAACGCTTGACATCAGTGGTGCTGCAAGAATTGAAACTGATGGGGGAATTACCGGTACAACCCTTGAAATAATAGCATCGGGCGCCTCAAAAGTCAAACTTGATCTGAACGTTGAGTTGCTGAATTCAAAGGTCAGCGGGGCTTCAAAGGCAGAGTTCAACGGCAATGCCTCTGTGCACCGCAGTGAAATCTCTGGCGCAGCCAACCTGAATGCCCTGAACCTCAAAACCCTTACAACCAATGCCCGGGTAAGCGGAGCCGGCAAAGCCAGCATTTTTGCCAGGGATGAAATTACTGCCGACCTGAGCGGAGCAGGGGCACTTTCCTATTATGATAACGGCCAGCTTAATAAAATAAGCAAACCCGGAACCCTCACCTTTACTCCGCAAAATCCCGGATCGGGGCCGTCTGAAGAAATCAGCGCCAGTGTTGAGGCAACCGATGCCGGCGATTCTACCATTGTAAAAATCGGCGACATTAAAGTATCCGTCCGGGAGGGAAATCCCACCAAAATAACCATTGGCGGTTCAGAACTGGAGGTGGACGACAATGGCAATGTAAATTTTAAACGCAAAAAACAAACCCGCTTCGACGGCCACTGGGGCGGATTTGAACTGGGCGTTAACGGATATGTAAATAAGGACAGGCAGTTTGATATGCCTGAAGGATATGAATTTCTGGACCTGAGAATGGAAAAGTCAGTAAATGTAAAACTCAACTTCTATGAGCAGAACTTCAACCTGATTTCAAATAAGTTCGGGCTGACCACCGGCCTGGGATTCGAATGGAACAATTATCGCTTCGACAACAATGTGGTTCTTTTAAAAGACGGTAATGATCTGATCAATGATAATTTTCTGTATGCCCGCAATTACAACAAGAGTAAACTGGTCGTCAATTACCTTAACCTGCCCCTGCTCCTTGAATATCAGACAAACCGGTTTTCAAAGAAAAACTCTTTCCATATCGGCGCCGGTCTCCAGACGGGACTGAGAATAGGCTCGCACACCAAGCTGGTTTACCAGGATGACGGCAGGAAGAAAAAAGACAAGGATCCGGGCGACTATCACATCAATCCCTTCAAGTATGACCTGATGGTCAGGGTTGGCTGGGGCAAACTGAATCTCCACGCAAACTATTCTTTAAACACCCTTTTCAAAAATAACCGCGGTCCGGAACTCTACCCGTTTACCATAGGCATTGCCCTTGTAAGCTGGTAAAAGCCGGAAGTGGTCTGCCCGATGCTGCCCCCTGACAGGAGGCAGCATTTTTCGTTTCAGGAAAAAATATTATTTTTACAGACTCAAAAACACCTTCACCTGAAGGTTTTTGCAGGCAGCGATTTCAATACATTCAAAATTTCAGGTTTATGTCAGGACACAATAAATGGTCAACCATTAAACGTAAGAAGGGAGCGCTTGATGCAAAGCGGTCGAAAATTTTCTCAAGGATTATTAAAGAAATTACGGTGGCGGTTAAGGAGGGAGGGCCTGATCCTGACGGCAATCCCCGGTTACGGCTGGCCATTTCGAATGCCAAAGGAGCCAGTATGCCCAAGGAAAATATCACCAGGGCTATCAACAAGGGTTCTGACAAGGATGCTGCCAATTATATTGAAATCACCTACGAAGGGTATGCACCCAACGGCATTGCGATATACCTTGAATGCACCACCGATAATCAGCAGCGCACCATCAGCAATATCCGCTCTTATTTCAACAAATTCGGCGGCAGTCTGGGAACCAATGGTTCACTCACATTTCTTTTCGACCGGAAAGGCGTTTTCAACATCCCCAAAGGCAGTATCAACCTGGATGAATTTGAAATGGAAGTCATCGATGCCGGGGCTGAAGACATTCAGGTTGAAGACGAAATGATCACGGTAACCACTGCCATGGAAGATTTCGGGGCAATGATGAAAAAATTGGAGGAACTGGGCATAGAACCTGAAAACGCGGAACTGCAGCGCCTGCCCAAAAACACGGTGAAGGTGGATAATGAGGCGGCAAAAAAGGTGCTCAGGCTGATCGATCTGTTTGAAGAAGACGACGACATCACTAATGTATTCCATAATCTTGAACTGACCGATGAGCTGATGGAGGAGATGGAGTAACGTGGTATTTTCCATAACAAAACAGAGGGCCGCCCTGAAAAGAGCGGCCCTCTGTTTTGCAATCAGCCGGACAAACTACTTCAGGCTGCAGACAATTTCATAGGTATCAAGTGCAATTACCAACTCTTCATTGGTAGGAATTACCATCACCTTTACACGTGAACCATCTTTGGTAAGAATGGCTTCTTTTCCACGCAGGCCTTCATTTTTCGCCTGATCGAACTCAAGACCCATAAACTCCAGGCCCTGTGTTGTAAGATGCCGGGTCATGGAATCATTTTCGCCAACACCGCCGGTGAATACAATGACATCCACCCCACCCATAGCGGCAGCATATGCGCCAATATACTTTCTGATCCGGTAATAATACATTTCCAGGGTGACTTTTGCCCGTGCGTTGCCTTCGGCGGCGGCATGCTCAACATCACGCATATCGGAAGACACCCCTGAAACGCCCAGCATACCGCTGTGCTTGTTAACCAGCGTATTGGCAATGGCGATATCAATTTCTTCCTTGTTCATAATCTGAATAAAGGCTCCGATATCGAGATCACCGGTGCGGGTCCCCATCATCAGGCCTTCAATCGGTGTCATACCCATGGATGTGTCCAATGACTTACCGTTTTTGATGGCGGCAATCGAAGCGCCATTGCCCAGGTGGCAGGTAATGATCTTAAGATCTTCAAGATTTTTCCCGAGCATTTCAGCAGCCCGCTGAGAAACATAGCGATGGCTTGATCCGTGAAAACCGTACCTGCGGATCTTATACTTTTCGTAAAGCGAATATGGAATACCATACAGGTAAACATAGTCCGGCATAGTCTGATGAAAAGCCGTATCAAACACACCTACCTGGGGTATTTCGGGCAGGAGCTTGGTGATAGAATAGATACCCTTCAGATTGGGTGGATTGTGAAGTGGTGCAAGGTCGATACACTCTTCGAGCGCAGCAACTACCTCAGGCGTTATGTAAACGCTGCCGTTAAACTTTTCACCGGCATGAACCACACGGTGACCGACAGCCTGAATCTCATCAAGGTTTTTGATGCTACCGTATTTTTCACTGATCAGGATTCCCAGAAGATATTCAATGCCTATCTGATGGTCCAGAATTTCCCCTTCCAGCTTAACTTCTGTGCCATCGTTGCGCGAATGTTTGATCAGCGAGCCCTTCAGGCCAATTTTATCCACCAGCCCTTTAGCCAGTACTTCTTTTGAAGGAAGATCAAAAAGCTGATATTTTATCGATGAACTGCCACAGTTCAGTACTATTATCTTCATTGCATCAAAATTTTTGTCAATTTAAAACTCATATTTTCAGTTCTATCCCCTGCCCAGGTTTGTGATGGAACCTTTTTTAACGAGGCGTTTGTCGCCCTGATAAAGGTAAAAGCCTTCTCCAACGCGGCGGCCTACCAGGTTGGCCCTCACCAGGCGTTTGAGAACCGGTGAAGGTTTATATTTGTGCTCACCGAATTCGGCATAAAGATTTTCCATCCATTTGAGCACCTTGTCCAGGCCTATTTTGTCGGCCATTTCAAAAGGGCCCAGTTGCAATCCGGAAGTCTCTTTCATGGTTTCATCAATATCAGAAACGGTAGCCACCCCTTCCATCAGGATTTCGCATGCTTCATTGATCAGCGGAACCAGCATGCGCGTGCTGATATTTCCGGCGGATTCATTTACACTGATCAGTCGTTTTCCTATCAGAAGCGCCAGCTTACTGACCACGGCATAGGTTTCATCGGTAGTATAAACCGAACGCACCGCTTCGATGATCTTGATTTTCCCAACCGGTGAGAAGAAATGCAATCCCATGGCGCGACCCGGGTTTTTCAGCACTGAAGATATTTCCGAAATCATCAGCGTAGCCGTATTGGATGCGATCACCGCTTCGGGAGAAACCACTGCCTCAATCTTTCTGAAAATATCCTGACGAAGATCGAGACTGGTTCCTTTCTTTTTTGAATTCACCGTTTCGAACACGATATCGCAATCGGCAAGCGTTGAATAATCGGTAGAACCCTTGATCCGCGAAAGGATAAGTTTTTTCTCACTACCTGTAAGGCCCCATTTGCTGATTCTGTCGTCCAGTTGCTGCTCTATGCGCCTGAATACTTCCGCGATGCGTTCATCCGAAATATCAATAAAGGCCACTTCAATTCCCGACTGACTGATGAGCACCGAGATCTCCTGACCCATAGTGCCGCATCCGACAACACCAACCTTCTGGATGCTGCCTTTCGGTTGCATTGATTTGCCCAGGCTAAAATCTTCTAATCTTTCTGACATTTTAATCTGATTTATGATGTTAAATACTAAAAACTTAACGGTTACATACCAGCGCTCTGCGTGGCAGTGATGGCAACGAGGTTCACAATATCGCTTACCGAACACCCCCTGGAAAGGTCATTGATGGGAGCGGCCATTCCCTGGAGTACCGGACCAATGGCTTCGGCTCCGGCCAGCCGCTGCACAAGCTTGTAGGCAATATTTCCCGTTTCAAGGCTGGGAAAAACCAATACATTGGCTTTGCCGGCGATCAGGCTGCCCGGTGCCTTGTGAATCCCGACCGATTCAACGATGGCTGCATCGGCCTGCAATTCCCCGTCGATCTGAAGCCAGGGCGCTTTTTCCCTTGCAATGCGTGTCGCTTCAATCACCTTGTCACAAAGGGCATGTTTGGCGCTTCCTTTTGTAGAGAAACTAAGCATGGCAACCCTTGGCTCCAGTCCGGCGATAGATTGCGCGGTACGCGCCGTGGAAATGGCAATTTCGGCCAGCTCTGAGGCCGTGGGATCAGGATGAACGGCACAATCGGCAAAAACAAGGATATTCTCCGGTACGTAAGGATTGTCCCTGAAAATCATCAGAAATGCACCGGAAACCACACTGATGCCGGGCATTGTCTTAACAATCTGGAATGCAGGGCGCAATACATTTCCCGTTGAATTCATCGCTCCGGCTACCTCCCCGTCGGCTTCTCCTGCTTTGATCAGAAGGGTGGCAAGATAGAGCGGATCTTCAGTAAGAACAAGCGCTTCTTCATAAGAAAGCCCCTTACTTTTCCTGATTTCATAAAGCAATTCAGCATACTTTTCTTTATCCGGATTATTAAGAGGGTCAATAATCCGGGCGTTCGCCGTAAACTGCAAACCCCACTCCTGGCTTTTCCGTTCAATTTCGGTCTTGTTACCCAGCAGTATAATCCTTGCAAGCTTTTCTTTAAGAATATAGTCCGCGGCCTTCAGTGTCCGCTCTTCGGTACCTTCGGGCAAAACAATGCACTTGCTGAGCTTCTGTGCATTCTCCCTTATGGTTTTCATCAAAGTCATGGGTAAAAATCAGGTTAGTATGAGTGTTAAAAGGTGAAAATCAGGCGGCAAATTTAGAACTTAATCAGGAGTGTTCCTAAGCAATTCCATCATAATTTATCATAATACCGGTTGAATTTTAAGTTACAAATGCCCGCCAACAGGGCTCACCGGTTTAACCCGGATTAAGTATTTGAAAACGGTTAAACGGTTAAGTGTTTTTAATCAGAACATTAATCATTGTGCTGACAAACACAGCGCCCCGGTTACCCTTATCAAATCAACATATCAGCCCAACCGGGCTTTCTTTTGAATAATCATATTTTAAAAAAAGCGACTGAAGTCCGGTATGCATAAAGTGGGAGAAATTTAGATTAATTTTGCACCCCGGATGGCAGCTCAGATTTCTTACAACCAGCATCAGGGAAGCGACACTCCCTTTTTGATTCGGCATGCCGATACAGTTCCTGCGGCGGACACTGTGCGCAGCTATTTCAGCTACCTGGAAGACAGTCTGAATCCTCCCCCGGCAGATACCGTATTCAGGTTCGGGCTCCGCGAAATCATCCTGCCCGTGACCGCCACCGACAGTGCCTCCAACGGCCCTGTATATGACATGCCTCCCTTGTTTACGGCGCAACACCATCCTGCAAATCAAAAGGTCGACCCTATTCAGAGAATAACGCAGGAATATGACTGGCTCACCATCCTCCTGCTGGTTTGTGTTGCCATCCTGGCCTGGATACGATTTTATTACACCAGGAGGCTGAGGCAGTTGTTCCGGGCAGTTTACGCGCGGCACCATGTAAATCAGCTGGTAAGGGACGGTAACCTGAGCAGTGAGCGGATCTCTTTCGGCCTCGGGCTGATTCTTGTTACCGGAGCGAGCACGCTGCTTTTTAAATTGACGGGGGGCAACCTCAATGAATTGCTGGGAATCAAAAGCCCTTTCTTCGCATTTATGGTTATTGCAGCAGCCCTGAGCCTTCTCTGGATGCTAAAACTCCGGGTGATCAAAGGGCTTGGCAGCTTATTCAGGACCAGGCAAGCCGCCGACGAATACCTCCTGACAAATGTGTTGTTTAATATTACCGCCGGATTAACGGCTTTTCCTTTTATCATCGCATGGCATTTCAGTCAGCTTCAAGTGCTGTTGTATCTGATTCTGGCTATTTTTCTTATCGCCGCAGCAATGAGGATGTTAAGAAATATTTCAATCGGGTTGTCGGTGCAATCGTTTTCGGTTGTGTATTTATTTTTGTATCTTTGCACCCTCGAAATTTTACCGTTTCTGTTTGTGTACAAATACTTCACAATATTAGACTGGTAAGCAATTGCGATAAAAACCCCGGAAGAAGTTATCCTAAGTAAAATTGTAAATTGCAGAAAAATTGAAGATTAAACAAGTACTTATTTCGCAGCCAAAGCCTGCCGAAATTGAAAAGTCGCCTTATTATGAAGTGATAAAGAAGCACAACCTTTGTGTTGACTTTCACAAGTTTTTTAAAATTGAGGGCCTGAGTTCCATTGATTTCAGGAAAGAGAACAAGGTGAGGCTTGCCGATCACACAGCCGTTATCTTTACCAGCAAGCATGCGGTAGATCACTTTTTCCGCCTGGCATCGGAACTGCGTGCAGAGATTCCCGAAACAATGAAATATTTCTGCTCCTCAGAATCAACTGCTTATTATTTACAGAGATACATTCAATACAGAAAGAGAAAAATTTTCTTCAGTAACAAGGAAGCATCCGACCTTGTTGACATCATCAGGAAACACAAATCTGAGATATACCTGCTTCCCTGTAACGAAGATCACAACAATGAGTTGTCGGATCTGCTTGACGTTCAGAAGATCGTCTACTCCAAAGCCGTAATGTACCGCACAGTTCCGGATGATATGACCTTTCTTGACCTGAATAAATACGATTTACTGGTATTTTTCAGTCCGGCCGGAATTAAATCACTTCAGAAAAATTTTCCCGGCTTTACACAGGGAGAAAAAATAATCGGGGTTTTCGGGCATACAACTTCTGAAGCTGCTAAAGAGGCAGGGCTGAGTGTGCAGGTTGAAGCTCCAACGGCCACAGCTCCTTCTATGGCCAAAGCCATTGAACAGTATTTAGCGGCCAACAACAAATCGAAGTAAGCAGAAGCCCTGATTTCACGGGGTCTTGCCTGCTGCCGTCAAACATGCAATGGCCGTTGCTATGCAAACATTTAAGAAAAACGAACGTTTATGCAGTGCAACAGAAACAGACAGGCTCTTTCGGGAGGGCAAGGTTTTATTCCGGCATCCGCTTAAACTCATTTGGTTACCCGCAGCATGGGAAGGCCCTCCGGTCGTTAAAGTAATCATCAGTGTCCCGAAACGCAATTTCAGGCATGCGGTATCCCGTAACCGGATCAGGCGCATCATCAGGGAGTGTTACCGCAAAAATAAACACATACTGTCGGAAGGGCTGGGAGATCAAAAGTGCACGCTCGGCCTGGTATTTGCAGGCAAAGAAATTCCTCAGTATATCAAACTGGAGCCGATAATAATTCTATTGTTTCAGCGTTTAATTCAGGAACATGAAAAAGCTGCTGGTTAACATAATGGTTGGGATGATCCGGTTATACCAGGGGGCCATTTCACCTTATCTTCCGCCATCGTGCCGTTACACACCAACTTGCTCTCAATACGGGGTGGAAGCATTGCGCAAACACGGGCCGCTGAAAGGCGGCTGGCTGACTTTGAAAAGAATACTCTCATGCAATCCGTGGGGAGGAAGCGGCTATGACCCTGTCCCATGAACCAGTTCATTAACCCGAGAAAAATGACACAGATTTACAAAGCGCTGATCAGCATTGCCTTAACCTTATCACTGGCTTTCACGGCCCAGGCTCAGATAACCTCTTCGAGTTTCGAGATATCAAAAAATCTTGACATTTTCGCCACTATGTATAAGGAGCTCAACAACAACTATGTTGATGAACTTAACCATGGCGAACTGATCAAGACGGGTATAGATGCGATCCTGGATAAACTTGATCCTTATACCGTATTTATTTCTGAAGCAGAAATTGAAGATTTCAATTTCATGACCACCGGTCAGTATGGCGGCATCGGCGCCCTGATTCACAAACAGGGAGATTTCATCGTGATTTCTGAGCCGTACGAAGGCTCTCCGGCCATGAAGGCCGGACTTATACACGGCGACCGCATACTGAAGGTTAATGATAAAGATGCCAGGGGCAAATCAGTGAGCGATGTCAGCAGTGTGCTCAAGGGACAGCCGGGCACAAAACTGAGGGTCCTCATCGACCGTGACGGAGAGAAAACCCCGCTCGAAAAAGAGATTACCCGCGAAAACGTATCCATTCCTAATGTAACGCACTCAATGATGCTGAGTGATGGAACAGGATACATCAAATTAAGCGGGTTTACACAGAATTCCGGCAAAGAGTTTAAGGAAGCCTTTCTTAAACTGAAGGAAGGCGGGAACATGAAAGGGCTTATCATAGATCTGCGCGACAACGGAGGCGGGCTGATGAACGAAGCCGTGAACATTACCAATCTTTTTGTAAAAAAAGGAGAACTGGTTGTCAGTACGAAAGGTAAGACTCCCGACAGAAATAAGTCCTACAAGACATTTATACAGCCTGTTGACACCGAAATCCCGCTGGTCGTGCTGGTAAACGCATTCAGCGCTTCCGCATCAGAGATTGTCGCCGGTGCGCTCCAGGACCTCGACAGGGCCGTGATCATAGGAGAACGGACCTTCGGAAAAGGCCTGGTACAGAATATCATCCCGCTGAGTTATAATACCCAGATGAAGGTAACGGTGGCAAAATACTACATCCCCAGCGGCCGTTGCATTCAGGCAATAGATTATGGTCACAAAGACAGTACAGGCCGTTCGGCAAAAATACCCGATTCGCTGATCAATACCTTTAAGACCAGGTCGGGAAGACTGGTATATGACGGCGGTGGGATCATTCCCGATATCCTTACCGAACAACCGATGCTGAGCAATATTTCCATGAGCCTGATCAGCCGGTACCTTATTTTTGATTACGCCAATAAATTCAAACGGGAGCATTCCTCCATCCTTCCGGCCGCTGATTTTAACATTACCGACGAAATTTACACTGAATTTGTCGGCTGGCTTCAGGATAAGGATTACGATTATGTCACCCGCAGTGAAAAAATGCTGAGTGAGTTGAAAAAAACCGCTGAATCTGAGAAGTATTTTGATGAACTGAAAAACGAGTTTGAAATGCTGCAATCAAAAATGATGCATAATAAGCAGGCTGACCTCAACAAGTTCAGGGATGAAATCAAATCATTGCTGCGCAGCGAAATCGTCTCAAGGTACTATGCCCAGAAAGGGCGGGTTGAAGCTGCGGTAACCGAAGACCAGGAAATCAAAAAGGCCGTTGAAGTGCTTGGTAATCAGCAAACATACAAAACCATCCTAAGCGGCACAAACATCACATCCAAATCCAAATCATAAATCGGAGAGGCACCGGAGAAATGGCTGGTTTATCAAAGATCACCATGAAGATCGACACCGATGCGTCATCGCTGATGTTCTATACATTGGTGTTGCTTGCCATTTCCATCCCGCTTTCTGAATTCGGCATGAGTATTTCTCAGTTTATCCTACTTGGAATCTGGACTTTCCAGGGCAGCGGGTCTGTTACTCCAGGGGGAGACGGTGTTAAAGGCAGGATGCAGCGGATTCTTTTCGGCTTCAGGAATACTTGCCAGAGCCTGTCAGGAAAGTTCAGGATGTTGTTCAATAATCCGGCTGCCTTAGTTGTGGTATCACTTTATCTTCTTCATGTAGCCGGCACCCTTTACTCCTCTGATCTGAATTACGCGCTGAAGGACCTCCGGATTAAACTCCCGCTGCTGAGTTTACCGGTAATCCTGGCCACATCTCCCGGGCTTCCGGCTGAAAGGTTCAGGAAACTTATGATTTTCTTTACGCTCGCCGTTTTTACAGGAACACTTGCAAGTACTTATGTACTGCTGACCAAGAATGTGAGCGACCCAAGGGAGTTGAGTATCTTTATCTCACATATCCGGTTCAGCCTGACCATCTGCTTTGCTATCTTCACACTTATCCACTTTCTGATTCACAAGAAATACAATCATAAGTTATCCAGGTATATTATCATAGCCGGAATCCTTTGGTTCCTGCTCTTTCTCTTTATCCTTGAGTCAATCACAGGCATATTCATTACCGGCCTGCTGGCACTTATATTCCTGGGTTATTACATTTTTACTGTAAGAGGGCAATTTCTGAGGCTTTCAGCAGCGATACTGGGTTTACTTGTAACAGTCGCCTCCGTTTATTATTTCAGATCCTTTGTAAAGGATTTTACCAGCGCCAGACCGGTGGATTTTTCCACCCTCGACAAGTACACCGAATTAGGCACTCCCTATATTCATGACACCTGTACATATGGCATCGAGAACGGGCAGTTTGTCGGGCTTTTCCTTTGTCCTACTGAATTGCGGCATGAATGGAACAAGCGCAGCAAACTCAGTTATGACGGAACTGATAAAAAAGGTCATGAATTGAATTACACCCTGATAAGGTTCCTGCATTCCAAAGGCTACCGGAAAGATGCACGGGGAGTCAGGAAACTCACCGATGCTGAAGTCAGGCATATTGAAAATGGAGTAGCCAACGCCGATTACCTGGAGAACTTTAATCTGAAATCACGGTTTGAGCAGATCGCCATGGGTTATTCCAATTACATCAGGCATGGCGACCCTAATGCATCATCGGTAATGCAGCGGTTTGAATACTGGAAAACCTCAATCCATATTGTAAAAAAGCACTGGCTTACAGGAGTCGGAACCGGTGACCTTAACGATGCTTTTTACAAAGCATACAATGAAACTGGATCCAAACTTCAGGAGGATTACAGAAAGCGGTCGCACAATCAGTTTCTGGCAATTTTTATTGCATTCGGCGTTTTCGGCCTTGCATGGTTTCTTTTTACCCTGATCTACCCCGCCATCAAACTTGGCAGATTCAGTGACTATTACTATGTGGTATTCTTTATCATTATTTTCATGTCCATGCTCACTGAAGATACCCTGGAAACGCAGGCCGGAGCGACTTTCTTTGCTTTTTTCAACGCCTTGCTGCTTTTCGGTCGCCGCCGGAATAACGAAGAACTCACTGGTTGATTCAGGAATCGGCGATTCTAAAATAAAATACTTAAATTAGCGGCTGAAATGCCTCCCTATTATGGAAGAAAAGAATATTACCCTGCGCTTCAGGTTATCAGATGATGCGGGTGATCTTGAAACTGCTGACAAAATCCTGCTGGAAAAAGCACATCAGTCAGCCCTGAACGCCTACGCGCCTTACTCAAGGTTCAGGGTGGGAGCAGCTATCCGGCTTGACAACGGCATGATCATCACGGGAAATAATCAGGAGAACGCGGCCTACCCGTCAGGATTGTGCGCGGAAAGGGTTGCGCTTTTCGCTGCTTCTGCTCAATTTCCCGGGTCGGTTATCGAAGCTGTTGCCGTTGCCATTGATACCGATAAGCATGAAATTATTCAACCGGTTTCCCCTTGCGGAGCCTGCCGGCAGGTACTGGCAGAGTATGAGCACAGACAGGGGAAAGAGATAAGGATAATATTTTCAGGCGAAACGGGCAAAACAGTCACGGTTGATGGCATGAATAATTTGCTACCAATGACATTCACGGCCAATAACCTGAAAAAGAGCAAATAAATTCTGCTGAAGCCCCGGCGCCTGCTTTCAACGGAAAAATTTACAGACTTCCAAACTGCAGGGTTACGAACATATCCGGCAAAACTTTTTGCCACCAGGCCCTGTTATATAAATCACAATTCTGAAATTAATGATGAAATCATGAAAAGAACTCTTTACATTCTGACCCTGTTTATTACGCTTTCCGCCATGCGAAGCGACCTCCCTGCCTATAAATTATACAATGCAAAAGGAAAATCCGTAGAATTCGGCAAATTGGTCAAAGCAGCTTCAGATGCCGATATTGTACTTTTCGGAGAACTCCACAACAATCCTGTTTGCCATTGGCTGCAACTTGAGTTGACCAGGGCCCTGTACGAACAGCACGGGGATAAACTGATTCTGGGTGCTGAAATGTTCGAAGCAGACAATGCATTGATCATCAATGAATACCTTTCAAAAAAGGTTAACGACAGAAATTTTGAGTCAGAAGCAAGGTTGTGGCCAAACTACAAGACTGACTACAAACCATTATTGGTTTATGCCAGGGATAACGGGATTCCGTTTATCGCGACCAATATACCGCGCCGCTATGCTTCGCTGGTAAACCGTGAAGGATTTGAAGGACTATCGGCATTAAGCCCTGAAGCGCTGCAATATATTGCCCCTTTGCCCCCGGCCTATGACCCTGAATTACCCGGCTATAAAGGAATGATTGAAATGATGGGCGGTGCCGGCGGGCACGTCAATGAGAACCTGCCTAAGGCCCAGGCAATCAAAGATGCCACCATGGCGCACTTTATCCTGAAAAATTTCTCAGCAGGAAAGCTGTTTGTGCACTTCCACGGAACTTATCATTCCGATAATTATGAAGGCATAATGTGGTACCTGAAAAATCAGAACCCTGACCTTAAAATTCTTACCATAAAAAGCGCGGAGCAGGCTTCGGTTGACAGCCTTGAACAAGCAAACTCAGGAAAAGCGGATTTTACGCTGGTAATCCCTGAAACAATGACTAAAACCCATTAAGGTTCAGGCCACAAAGGTATAATTCAGGTTAACCACAAAATTCCATATGGTGACTACACCGATGGCCAGGAGTTTGGCAAAATAGAAATTAAATTTTGCCTTAGAGACCAGGGCCCACAGCACCAATGTATTTATCAGCAGCCCTATCAGGGAAATCAGCAGAAACCGGCCGTATTCAACGGCAATTTCCGGGTTATTGCTGTGAAATGTCCAGATACGGTTTAGGTAATAATTGCTGCTGGCTGCGATGGTAAAGCCAATCGCGTTGGAAACGTACTTCTGGATTTTAAGCCATTCCTTACAGATGTATGTAAATCCGAAATCGACGAAAACACCGGAAAAACCAACAGCACCGAATTTAACAAACTTGTAGGCTACTTCTCTTGTAAAAATATCAACCATAACAAGACAACTATTGCTTCAACCTTTCAATCAGGATCACAGTTGTACAATCAGGATTTCACGGTTTCCGTTTCTGATAACTTCAATATTTACCCTGTCACCGGGATTCAGTTTACCCATACGGCCCATGTAATCATATACATTGGCCACCGGCAATCCGTTGATGGCCACGATGATGTCACCCTTCACCATTCCCGAAAGTGCCGCGGGCCCGTCTTTCCTTACACCTTCCACCTTCATTCCGCCGCTGGTTTCGGCGCCCGACACGTCCGGCATAATGCCCAGGGTAACTTTGAGGTTGCGGCCATAATGCCCGGCCTGCCGGCGCGAACCGGATTCACTGAATACAGGCGCCGGGGTCAGCTTTGAGAGTTCCTTTATCAGGGAAGCGACAAAATCTGTCACCTGCTGCTGGCCGCCGGCATTGATGCGTTCGGGAAGATCGTAGGGTGTATGATAATCAGCATGCGCTCCGGTAGAAACAAACAAAACAGGGATTCCTTCCCCGTAAAAAGCGGCATGGTCCGAAGGCCCGTAGCCATCGGTTGAGCGTTTAACTTCGAAGGGCCTGTTAACACCAACGATATCCAGCAGTGAGTCAGCCACTGTAAAAGTGCCTGTTCCGGAAATGGTAACTACCGGATCATCCTTCTTCAGCCGTCCAACCATATCCATATTGATCATGGCTTTAAAAGATTTCAGGTCCACCGGCGGTTCAGACACGAAATGCCTGGCGCCAAGCAGTCCCATTTCTTCCGCGCCAAAAGCCACAAATAAAATGCTCCGGCCAGGATTGATGCCCGGCTTTCCAAATAAAACGGCCAGTTCGATAAGGGAAGCCACGCCTGAGGCATTGTCATCGGCGCCACCGTGCACCGCGGTGGTATCAATCAACCGTGAACCCGATCCCGGACCTCCCATACCCAGGTGATCATAATGGGCGCCAATCAGAATAAATTCATCCTTTAACTGAGGGTCGCTCCCGGGAATCATCGCAACTACATTCCGGCTTGTCACCTTGCTGCGGATCACTTCCGTAGTTACGGAAACTTCAACGTTTCCCGCAAAATTAATGCTTTTACGTCCGGCAAGCATTGACTTCTCCAGAGAATCAACGGATGAGCCGGGCAATCCCAGCAGAAAGGCTGCCAGGTTGCGGGTGATGCTGACTACGGGAATCCCTGCATCAGACACCGATTTATCGAATGCGATATCAATGGTTCGATCCGAACGTTCGATGGATGAAGGAGAAACCAGCAGCAGACCGGCAGCACCACGGTCGCGGGCGCTCAGGGCCTTAGCCCTGTCGGTTGCGAGGGGAATAAAGGCGCTGTTCGGATTATCAGGCTCCGGATCTCCCCTCAGGGCCATTACCCATTTATCGCGGACATCTATGCCGGAAAAATCATCCCATTTCAACTCCCCGCTTTCTCCGGCAATCCCAAACCCGGCAAAAACCAGGGGTGCCACAGCGCCGGCAGTAGCGGAGAAAGAAAACGGCTGAAAATCCTTTTCAGGTGTGAATATTCTGCCTCCGGCTGCAAAGGCGTTTTTTTCACCGGCCTTTACATCAGCTACCAGGCTGAAATACTGGTATCCTTTATGCAGCATCAGTGTTGCACCGGCAGCCCTGAACTGATCCCGGATATATGCTGCAGCCATAGAATCACCCGGGGTTCCGGCTTTTCGCCCTGCAAGCTGCGGTGAGGCAAGGTATTCAATGTGTTTCTGCAGCCTTTCGGATGAACCGGCAGCCTCCTGTGCTGAAAGGCGAAAGCCCCCGGTCAGCAGCAATAATGTAATATAAAAATACGCAAAGTATCTCATTCCAATTCAATTCAAAGGTTAAAAAGCAAAGTATGCAAAAATAAAAAAAAACCGGCAAGGATTACCTGAGTAAGTTTACCGGATGTCAAAATGAAGAAAAGCCGGGAAGGCCCCGGCTCTCTCCATATTTAATTACGGGCAGAAAGAATGCGGTTGTGAATCAACCCTGAAACCTCCTGATCAGCAGTTTAATTGAGCTGAAACTCCTCCCGAAGCTGGTTCACCCATTTAGTAATCCGTTCTTCGGTAAGTTCAGGCTGACTGTCTTCGTCAAGGGCAAGGCCCACAAATTTGCCATCCTTTTCGGCTGTTGAGAAATAATAGGAATATCCCTTGGTAGGCCAGTAACCGACCACGTTTTCCTTAAACGGCAAACGGCAGAAGACGGTTCCCATTCCATCCACAAAACTCTCAGGATACTCAACCTGGTCGCCGAGGCCGAAAATGGCAATCTTTTTACCTTCAATTTTCGCTTCCGTCAGCACATCGATAAAGCGTTCCCAGTCCTGATGCATCTCCCCTATGCCCCAGGCAGAAGTACCCAGGATCAGGTAATCATACTTTTCAAGGTCTTCACGTGTGGCTGAACTTACATTGTGGTATTCGACCTGACCTTTACCAAAGTTTTTTCCAATATACTGGGCAGCTTTATGCGTACTCCCTTTGGGGCTTCCCCCGTAAAAAATTCCAATTTTTCCCATTTGATCACTCCTTGTCGTTAAGAAGGAAACTTATTAGCGGGCGCAAATATAATCGTGAACATTCATTAATGCAAATCTGAACATAAGAACCATTTGCTTTGCATTTATTTGACATCCAGCGCATTGAATTAGTGTTAACAGTACAACTAGTCCCTGCTCAGATAGTTAGCATCTTTTAAACCTCTGAAACAAAAATTTGTTCAATCATTGCAGGTAGTTTATAATCAGGCACATTGATAACTACTACAGAAAAAGTCTTTTTCATATCAAAATCAGCAGCCCGGCAGATTTTCAGAAAACAGGTTGCCAATATCCCCGGGTCCGGTAGCATGATGAAACCGGGATATCCCGGAGATTCCCTGAACATTCGTCATAAGCAGAAGCAACTTCCGCAAAAGGTTTTGATACATATCAAAACCTTTTCTACTTTTGTGCTTCTTTTGCAGCCAACCAATTGCCGGAAAATTTGTTAACTGTATAAATCATTCAGCATGAGAAAACCGCTAACCCTAATCTCTGTATTGCTTTTTATGGTATTCAACCTGAGTGCACAGGAAAACCAACGGGTAAAAGATGAAAAATCGGGCAGGGAGATCCTTATCGGAACCGTTACCCGCGAAGGCCTTGCCGGGATGGGCGACTGGTTTTATCAGGAAAATAACCAGTATCAACCGGACACCATGGTAGTGGAGCATTTAAAGTTTCACAGCAAGGATTATCCATGGGTATTTATTGCCCTTGGCACCTGGTGCAGCGACAGCCGGGAGCAGGTACCGCGTTTTATGAAAATTCTTGACCAGCTCGGATATCCTGCCGACAGGATTTACATGGTTGCAGTTGACAGGGATAAAAAGGCAAAGGATTTCTGCATAGGCGATTACGACATTCAGCTTGTTCCGACCTTTATTTTTTCAAGGGAAGGTGAAGAGATCGGCCGTATCATTGAAACTCCGGTTGAATCGCTTGAACGCGATTTTATGAACATCCTCAACGGCAGGGCTGCTGCCCCGCGCAATTGATTCAGGGCCGTACAATAATATCAGGATGAAACTTTTTGACACAATCCGGGAAACCCGCGATTTCGCAGGATCATTGAGGGAACAGGGGCTTAAAATCGGTTTTGTCCCGACCATGGGAGCCCTGCATGAAGGACATCTGTCGCTGGTGCGAAAAGCCGCCTCGGAAAATGATGCCGTGCTGGTGAGCATTTTTGTAAATCCGATACAGTTCAACAATCCGGAAGACCTTAAAAAATACCCCAGAAACCTGGAACAGGACCTCAGGCTTCTGGAACCGGAAAACTGTACCGCCGTATTTGCGCCTGAAGTATCGGAAATGTACGCGGGAGAAGAGCATAAGCAGTTTGATTTCGGCCCCCTCGCCCTGGTTATGGAAGGCGCTTTCAGGCCCGGACATTTCAACGGCGTAGCGGTGGTTGTCGACAAACTGTTCAACATCGCCCTGCCACACCGTGCCTATTTCGGAGAAAAGGATTATCAGCAGTTACAAATCATCAAAGAACTGGCAAAACGGGATCATCCCGGTGTTGAAATAGTCCCCTGCCCCATCAGCCGGGAGCCTGACGGCCTGGCCCGCAGTTCCAGGAACGAAAGACTTACAACCGAAATGCGGAAAGCTGCGCCTTATATCCACCTGGTGCTGGAAGAAATAAAAAATCTTGCCGGTAATCATACCGCGGAGGAAATTATTAAATTTGTTAACTACAAATTTGAAAGCCATCCCCTGCTCAGGCTGGAATACTTTTCAATTGCCAACGGAGAAACCCTTCAGCCGGTAAGCGGAAAAATTTCAAGTAGCGACCGCGCTTTTATGGCAGTATTCGCAGGCGAAATAAGACTGATTGATAACATTCGGTTAATTTGAGTATTTTTGCAGCGCTATGACCATAGAGATTTTAAAATCCAAAATCCACAGGGCTACCATCACCGAAGCCAACCTCCACTATATAGGAAGTATCGGCATCGACGAGGACCTTATGGAGGCAGCCAGGCTTGTAGAATTTGAAAAGGTTCAGGTACTGAACATCAACAACGGAGAACGGCTCGAAACCTATGTTATCAAAGGGGAAAGAGGCAGCGGAATGATCTCGCTCAACGGCGCTGCAGCGCGAAAAGCTGTTGCCGGCGACCTGATCATCATCGCAGCTTTCGCGCAAATGACCCCCGAAGAAGCCAGGAGTTTCAAACCGGCCATCGTATTCCCCGACAGCAAAAACCGCCTCGTTTAAGCCGCCTTGAAAAAAAACCTCCGAAATATTCTCCGTTTCACGTTTTTCCTGGGCATCGGGGTGTTCTTTATCTGGCTATTCATGAGGAACCTAAGCCTGGAACAAAAACGGGAAATCTTTGAATCGTTCCGGCAGGTAAACTATTCATGGATCATCCTCGCTTTTGTGCTGGGGGTCTTAAGCCATCTGCTCAGAACCCTGAGATGGAAAATCCTGATGGAACCCATGGGTTACCGGCCAAAAACCAGTAATGTTTTTATGGCTGTAATGATTGGCTACCTGGCTAACCTGGCCCTTCCCAGACTTGGCGAAGTAAGCCGTTGCGGCATCCTCACCCGCTATGAAAAAATACCGTTCAATAAATCTTTCGGCACGGTGATCACCGAAAGGGTGATCGATATGCTCTCGTTTGTCCTGCTTTTCCTGTTGCTGATCGTTACCCAGACAGGCAGGATACATACCTATATTGAGCAAAAAATTTACTCACCTCTTCAGGAAAAATTTAATTTTGATTTTTCCGGAGGCAGTTACTTTACCTGGGTGGCCATCATCCTGCTGGCAACCGGTCTGCTCGCCGCCTTTATCATCTACAGGAACTTCAGGCATACTGCTTTTTACAAAAAAATATACAACCTGTTTTCAGGTCTGCTCGAAGGCATAAAGTCGTTGACAAAGATCAGAAAACCAATGACATTTATTGTCTATTCCATTGGAATATGGGTTCTGTACCTGCTGATGGCCTGGGTGGTTTTTTACAGTCTTGAGGAGACTTACGGACTGGGGCTTGATGCCGGCTTAACCGTGCTGGTTTTCGGTTCCATAGGGATTATGATCGTGCAGGGCGGAATTGGAATTTATCCGGCCATTGTTGCTGAAACCCTGTTTTTATGGGATATCCCTGAAACCAAAGGCTATGCCATGGGTTGGCTGATCTGGGCGTCGCAAACCGTCATGATTTTAATTGCGGGGGTATTTTCATTAATTTTACTTCCAGTTTTAAACAAGAGAATTAATGACAAAACCGGAACTCATCCAGCGCAAAATACTGAAACAGCCTGAGCTTGACCGCATGCTCGCTTACTGGCGTTTCAGGGATCAGAAGATTGTTTTTACCAACGGGTGTTTCGACATCATACACCTTGGCCATATCGACTACCTGGCAAAAGCCGCAGCATTGGGCAACAAACTGGTTATCGGCCTGAACACCGATGCCTCCACCCGCAGGCTGAAAGGGCCTCACCGCCCCATCAACGACGAAAATGCCAGGGCCATGATCATGGCCTCGCTCAGTTTTGTGGATGCCGTTGTGTTGTTTGATGAAGATACCCCTTACAACCTGATCAGGACCATACAGCCGGATATCCTGGTCAAGGGGGCCGATTACCGTGCAGAAGATATCGTAGGATATGACATCGTGAAAGCAAAGGGCGGGAAAGTGGAAACGCTTGAATACCTGCCCGGTTACTCTACCAGCCTGATTGAAAAGAGAATCAGGGAAAGGGAATAATGCGGATTTTTCGCATAGAGGAATCAAAAAAAACGGCAGGTTATCCAGCTCCTGAATCTCAATGACGTTTTTATTCACCGCAATCTGTATTACGGTCCGGCAGATAAAGTGATTGATAACAATAACCGGTAAATCACATGGCCAAAACACGAACTGCTTTTTTCTGCCGCAACTGTGGCGCCCAGTCACCCAAATGGATTGGCAAATGCCCTTCGTGCGGAGAGTGGAACACCTATATCGAGGAGGTTATCCAGCGCCTGGAGCCCGGCGCTACCGTTCAGGCCACATCCCGTAAAACGGCTGTGCCTACCCTGATCACCGGGATCGAGTTCAGCAGTGAAAGCAGGATTGACACGCACAACCAGGAACTGAACAGGGTACTCGGCGGCGGTCTGGTGCAGGGAAGCGTTATATTGGTCGGAGGTGAACCGGGTATCGGAAAATCAACCCTGATGCTGCAGGTGGCGTTGACCATGCCCGGCACAAGGGTGCTCTATGTTTCAGGTGAAGAGAGTGAACAGCAGATCAGGATGCGGGCAGAACGCCTGGGCATGGGTAAAAACGAATGCTACATCCTCACGGAAACCTCAACAACCGGCATATTGAACCATATTGCCGGGCTGAATCCGGGCGTGGTCATTATAGACTCCATCCAGACCCTCACCAGCGAAAGTATTGATGCTTCGGCAGGAAGCATTTCGCAGATCCGTGAAACGGCATCAGAACTTCAGCGCTTTGCAAAAACCGCGAACGTACCGGTTTTCCTGATCGGACATATTACCAAGGAAGGATCCCTGGCCGGGCCTAAACTGCTGGAGCATATGGTGGACACCGTGCTGCAGTTCGAGGGCGACCGAAATTACGGGTATCGCATCCTGAGGTCTGTAAAAAACCGTTTCGGCAGCACGTCGGAGCTGGGAATCTATGAAATGCAGGGCGATGGGCTCAGGGAAGTTTCAAATCCTTCTGAAATCCTGATTACCCAGCACGAGGAACCCGTCAGTGGTACAACCGTGGCGGCTACCATCGAAGGCTTGCGCCCCATGCTGATCGAAACACAGGCTCTGGTGAGCACCGCAGCTTATGGTACGCCGCAGCGTTCCTGCACGGGTTTCGACACCCGCAGGCTCAACATGCTGCTGGCCGTACTCGAAAAACGCAGCGGATTCAAACTGGGCGCCAAAGATGTATTTCTGAATATTGCCGGTGGCCTGAGGGTGGACGACCCGGCAACAGACCTGGCAGTGGTAAGCGCCGTTCTTTCCTCCAGTATTGACATTCCCGTCAGCTCCAAAACGTGCTTCGCCGCCGAAGTCGGACTTTCGGGCGAAATCAGGCCTGTGACCCGCGTGGAACAGAGGGTTTCGGAAGCCGGGAAACTCGGCTTTGAAACCATTGTAATTTCTAAACTTAACCTGAAAGCGGCCAAGAGCCAGGCAAAAGAAATAAAAATCCAGCCCGTGGGTAAAGTGGAAGAGGTTTTCAGACTACTGTTCGGATAAACATTTTACCTCAGATCCCCTTGTTTTCCGACTTCCATAATAGATAATTCCGCGGCCTGCCGGAAGTCCGGAAAATTATTTTTCTTCCTTTTCCGGCTTACTCCAGTCAACAAAAAAGCGGCCCTCACTCAGAACGATCGTATCCGTTTCATCCGATTTCCTGGTATTGTCATGGTCGTGAGGCCCTGCATTGACAAGCATTCCGGCACCTGCCTTCGTGAACGCCTTTCTTTCGAGATTTGCTTTGATCCCGGAACCTGTCATGGTTGCCACCGCACGTTTCTTATAGTAAACACCACGCAATGTGGCTTCAAAGGAGCCTTCGACAGAGGTAGAGGAAATTCTGCCGATGGTTACGGTGCCCGAAAGCGATTCTCCGTCATGAAAAGCATGACCCAAACCTTTGGTTTCCTCCGTATAATCAACCAAAGCCCATACCCTGGCCATATCGGCTTTCTTTTTCGATTCAGACTCCAGATCATTCTCGTCGAAAATCTGATAAGTGCCGGGCTTCAGACTGTCGGAAAAATAATACAACCTGATCCACACCTGAACATCGGGGCTCACCTGAAATGAGGCAATGGCAAGATATTCAAAGCCCCTCACCGGAATCTTCAGGCGGCGGGCTTCCGCTTTGTACTCTTTCCCGTCCACCTTACAGGAGATATAATTGGTGAACTCCTGGGCATCTGACAGGCCGGAAAAACCTGCAAAAAGAAGTAACATGACTAACAGACGAATTCTTCTCATAGGAAATTGTTTTTAGGATTAACGTGAGGCATGACTCAATCCGGACGGAAAGGGCTGATATTTGTAAAAACTACCGCCCGGAAAAAATTTTTTACAAAACCGAAAGTTATAAAAATATCAACACATCTGCAATGTTTATGTTCTAAACCCTGATTGATATAAAACAAGAATTAATATATAACCTTGTTATTCATGACATTACATTACTGACGCTAAATTGCTGAACGCATTGCAGGAAAAGATAATCCGGTGTATATTCGCATACAGATGCAGCCCCGGTTATGCTGACAGAAATCATTTCAATCAAACTCACCACACAAAGTCAATGAAAATCATTCGTAAAACTTTATTTATTCTGTTGATTTTCAACCTGATCAGGATTATTCCAGGGTGTTGCGACTGCGATGGGCCGGCAACATTTTTCAGTTTTAACAAAACCGGCATCACAAACCTCAACAACAGCGGCTCAGTTCCGGTAACCTCACCCTCCGACACCATGCGTGCTGCAGCGGTGGCTTTTGAGGTTTCGCTGTATGATTCCACCGGATACTGGTATTATGCAGCCCTACCTGTAAAAACCAACGCCGGATTCAGCCGTGCAACAGCCATGAGCTGCGACTGTGCCTATCCCATGCAGGCAAGGGTGCACCTGACAAATATCAGCATTACCACGCTGTTCCCCATTTCGGACCAGGTTGCTGCCGGTACCGAAATCAGCGGGTTGTTCGTGGCCAGTCTCAGGGGCAATTACGCAGGTGACGGGGTTTACATTACCCCGGAAATGCTCTGCAGCCAGACAGAAAATAAAATCTATTACGACGGCGGCATCGAATCCTTCGGACTTTTCCTGAAACCTGAGGTACAGTCACCCTTCGCCCGCTTTGCGATGCGGTTTACCTTGTCCGACGGTAGCATCCTCACCGACACCACCGCCCTGATTACCATCCGCCCATGAACCGTCCCGTCCTGAACTACTCCCCTGCCTTCCTTATCCTTCTGCTATGGATTGCCGGAAGTGCACCAAACGCCTCGGCCCAGTCAGCCAGGGGGGAGCAAATGGAAATTCATTTGCACTTCGCCTGCCGGGAAACACATCGCAATATGCAGCCGCAGAGAGACAACATAGACTTTCTCAACTATCTGAATTACAAAGCCGATACCGGCTGTACCGGCGTTGTACGCCTTGGATTCACCTTGTCGCCATCCGAAAAATGGACATTTATGGCAGATCTGGGGATGATGAGCGATATGAGGTTCAGTCAGATGAATATCAGCGCATCCCGCATTATCGGTAAAGCCGGCAACAGCACCGCCTGGGGGCTGTCAGCAGGTATCTCGGCCTATCCGGTTTACCTGAACGAATTCAACGAATACCACCTGATCAGGGATACCGGCCTGATGGCCGACATGAACGCGAATTACCGGCAACAAATCCTGTACGACCCCGGACTGGAATTAATGCCATTTCTGAATTACAAAAAAAGCAAATTCAGCCTGAATGCCGGCACCGGATTGAGAATCAGCACATTTATGCCTTTTAACCTGCTGATCATGCAGAAAAAGGAAGGGGGCAATTTCCGCCGCGAAATCAGGTATGAAACCTTGTTCAAACCTGCGTTGTCATCCATTTCGGCACTCCATGCCACGCTGATGCTTACCGATAAGCCAGGGCTTTCGGTGGGATTGCAGGCCTCAGCGCAATTACTTTTCGGGATGCGCACCATTCCTTACAAGCGCAGCATCCTTACCTGGACCGCCGACAACAGGGTTACCGACGAAATCAAACCCGACAGTAAGCCGTTCACCGTCACGGAAGTGAGCGGGGGCATTGTGTTCAGATTCTAAAGGCGGGGGCCCGATAAAATGCTACCTTTGCAGGCAGTATTTACCCAACCTGCAAACACGCATTCCCATGGCCGTTCCCGGAAAATTCAACACCCTCAGCATTTCAAGAATTGTAGATTTCGGCGTTTACCTCGACGGGGGTGAATCCGGCGAAATACTTCTGCCGATGAAGTGGGTTCGGGAAGGCTGCAAACCCAATGACGATCTGGAGGTTTTTATTTATTTCGATTCGGAAGACCGTCTGATCGCGACCACCATCAGGCCTTTGGCACAGGTTGGTGAATTTGCATTTCTCAGGGCGAAGGCTGTAAATGAGGTAGGCGCCTTCCTCGACTGGGGGCTCGAAAAAGACCTGCTGGTACCGTACAGGGAACAATCGGTAAAAATGGTTGCCGGAAAATCGTATATTGTTTATTTATTTGCCGATCCTCAGACCGGCCGCATTGCCGGTTCTTCCCGGGTGGAACGATTTTTAAGCAAAGAAGCTCCCTCCTACCAGCCTTTTGATGAAGTAGATCTGCTGTTGTGGCGGACCTCCGAGATCGGTTATATGGCCATCATCAACAACAGCCATGAAGGGCTGATTTATGCCAGCGAAGTTTTTGAAGAACTGGAGCGGGGTCAGAAAATCAGGGGGTATGTGACCAAAATCAGGGATGACGGCAAAATCGACCTCAGCCTGCAGAAACCAGGGTATGAAAAAATCGATGAACTGTCGGAACGCATCCTCGGCCTGATTGAGGCAAACAATGGCACGCTGAACCTGAACGATAAAAGCCCGGCTGAGGAGATATACTCGGTATGCGGAATGAGCAAAAAAAACTTCAAGAAGTCCGTGGGGGCGCTCTACAAACAAAAATTAATCCGGCTCACCGATAAAGGTATAGAACTGACCGGAAAAAAAATAATTTTCCTTTCCTGAACAGCGCCCCCTATCCGGCCCACTGATTTGTGACTAAGCTCCTGCCAACCTGTAAGATACCAGTTTTTGCCTGTCTTCATCCCACAACCTGAGGCTTAAGGATTTCATGCTTTCCCGGAAATTTACCGGGATGACCTGATGGAATGCTTCATTTTCGCGCTGACATTTCTCCAGCTTATAATTCGGGATCTTCGAGCTGAGGTGGTGTATGTGATGAAACCCGATATTGCCCGAAAACCATTGCAAAATCCCTGGCAGCTTCAGATAGGATGCCCCGTTGATGGCCACTATACTGTAATCCCAGTCCTGGTCGCGATACCAGTGAACACCGGCAAACTGGTGCTGGACATAAAACAGGAAAACGCCTGCCATTGAAGCAAAATAAACAGCCGGAAGTTGAATCAGCAGGTAATTCTTAACACCGATCAGCAGGCTGATTCCTGCAGCAAGGACAGCAATTCCAAGATTGGTAACATAAACACTGATCCTCTCCTTCCAGCTGAAGTCCCTCCTTGTAAACCGGTTCATAACCAGAAACATCAAAGCCGCTCCGATGCCAAACATAATGAAAGGGTTACGGTAGATCCTGTAAAACATCCTTTTCCGGGCCGGCAGGTTCCTGTATTCATCCACCGTCAGCGTCCATACATCCCCCACACCCCGTTTATCCAGATTCCCGGCAGTACGGTGATGGATCAGATGTGCATGATGCCAGCGGTAGTAAGGTGTAAATGTAAGAATCCCCAGCACGATACCGGTAATGTCAGCAGCCGTCTTTGACCTGAAAAAGGCCCCGTGCCCGCAGTCGTGAAAAATTATGAATAACCTGACGATGAAACCCGCAGCCAATAAGGAAACAGGTAAAACCAGCCACCAGGAGATTTGTATCAGGTAAACCATTACAAACCACAGGGCGATATAAGGAACCAATGTATTGACTAACTGCCAGATACTCATACCTGTTGAAGGGGTTTTGTATGCTGCGGTCAGCCTTATCCAGGACTTGTCCGATCCCGGGACTGATGATTTTGGTGTCATTTTTTTCTTAAAGATACGAAAAAGTTGATTCCCATTGACAAGGCCGCTGAATATCATTTCAAACGGTTGAAACGAATCACTCTCTGATCAATGCATACACCGCATAACCTGCCACAGGATCCGATCAAAAAAATAATTTAGGTATTAGAGAACTTATTTACTTATATACTGTTTAACTATTGACTCAAAAACCGACGAGCTATGAAAAAAAACAGCCTGCCCTTTATCGCATTTGCCTGCATTATGCATGTTATGCTGCTCAGCGGCTGTCAGAATGCTGACATCTCAAATGGAGAAGCGACCATCGGAAGGGAGTATAATCTCACGGAGATCAAGGGCGAGGAGCGCGCAGTGCTGACGCCGCCTCCGTTTGTGCCCCCCCCCATCACGCGCGACCATGCAAGCAAGGTGATTGTTGATCTGGAGATCATCGAACAGGAGATGGAGATTGCCGACGGGGTAAGTTATATGTTCTGGACTTTCGGCGGTACAGTGCCGGGATCGTTTATCCGCATCCGGGAAGGGGATTATGTTGAATTTCACCTGAAAAACCATCCCGACAACAAACTGCCCCACAACATTGACTTACATGCGGTAACCGGGCAGGGCGGCGGAGCCGAAGCCACTTTTGTTGCCCCGGGGTATGAAGCCACCTTCAATTTTACTGCGCTGAACCCCGGGCTCTTTGTGTATCACTGCGCTACCGCCCCGGTGGGCATGCATATTGCCAACGGCATGTACGGACTGATACTCGTGGAACCGAAAGAAGGGCTTCCGAAGGTTGACAAAGAGTTTTACGTAATGCAGGGCGATTTTTACACCGGAGGCAGTTATGGCGAGTCGGGCCTGCAGGCGTTCGATATGAACAAGGCGATTAAGGAGCAGGCTGATTATGTGGTCTTTAACGGCAGGGTTGGCGCCCTTACAGGGGACAATGTACTGAAAGCCAGGGCTGGAGAAACGGTACGTTTGTACGTCGGAAACGGCGGGCCCAACCTGGTTTCAAGTTTCCATGTGATCGGAGAAGTTTTTGACAATGTCTATATGGAAGGTGGTTCACTGAAAAACCACGACATACAGACCACACTGGTACCAGCCGGAGGCTCTGCCATTACAGAGTTTAAAGTTGAAGTACCGGGAAACTTTATCCTGGTGGATCACTCCATTTTCAGGGCATTTAACAAAGGGGCGCTTGGCATCCTGGCTGTTGACGGGGAGGAAAACAAACAAATCTATTCAGGCAAAAGCGAACCGGGCATCTACCAGCCATCCGCAGAAGCAGTAAAACAAGTCCGCAAATCGGCGGAGGCAGCTGAAATTAGTCCGGAGCAGCAGCTGGCCATGGGCGAAAAACTCTATCAGGTAAACTGTGCCGCCTGTCACCTTGCCGATGGCAAAGGGGTAGCCGGTGTATTTCCACCGGTTGCCGGCAGTGATTTTATCGCGAAAAGTCCTGAAAAGGCGATCGGGGCGGTGGTAAATGGCTTATCGGGCGAGATCACCGTAAACGGGGTGAAGTACAACAGCGTGATGCCGCGACAGGCTCTCACTGATGCGGAAACAGCCGCAGTGCTGAATTTTGTATACAGCACCATGAATGGTTCTGACACGAGGGTAACCGCAGAACAGGTAAAAGAAGCGCGTAAATAAATGAAAAAATGCAGCTCCTGTGCGATTCTTTCTTTGCTGCTGATGATGATGCAGTTGCTTCACCATCCGGCATCGGCTCAGGAGGATCAGACCATGGCACTGATACCGGCGGGAAGTTATCTTCCGCTTTATTCCGGCAATAAAACCACTAAAGTCCCGGCTTTTCTGATCGACCGGCTGCCTGTAACCAATGCGGACTTCAGCCGGTTTATTGCAGACAATCCGCAATGGAGCAGGAAAAATGTGAAGAGGCTTTTCGCAGATGCAGGGTATCTCAGGCACTGGAAAGATGACGGAACTTTTGTACCCGGCATCGCCGGCAGTGCCGTGGTGAATGTTTCCTGGTTTGCCGCGCAGAAATACTGCGAATGCCAGGGAAAGCGGCTGCCGACCACCGCCGAATGGGAAAGGGTTGCGGAGGCCGGAAGGACAAGGCCGGACGGCAGGAATGAAGAAGGATTTTACGCCCTGATTCTTGAGCTGATTTCAAAACCATCCCAGTCACAATTGCCCGAAGCCGGTACCACGCTGAAGAATTACTACGGTGTTTGGGATTTGACCGGAGTAACCTGGGAGTGGACCCGGGACTTCAACAGCGCCCTCTCTACCGGAGAATCAAGGGGCAATTCCAGTCTCGACAATACCCTTTTCTGCGGAGGTGGATCTTCGCAATCGGGCGATACCGGAAATTATGCCGCTTTTCTCAGGTACGCCATGCGATCGGGCCTCAGGGCCTGCAACGTGGTGCAAAGCCTTGGCTTCAGGTGCGCGAAGGATGTTGCGCGGCAAACCGGCAGTTATCATAAGCCATGATTTTTTGACACTGATGAATTCCAAAAATCCTGAAGAAAATCAACTTTAAACCAAAACCGGAAATATGAAAAAACTTTTGCTTCATTTATCCCTTGTAACGATCGTCGCCATTACCGGAGCCTGCAGCCGGAAAACAGAAACGGGCAGCTGCTGCAAAACTGCCGTATCCGGAGATAGCGCAAGGACAGTGATTTCAGATCAATCAATTTTTCTTCTTGAGTCGGATTGGGAAACATATCGAAACAGCAGTATGGCCCTCTCTGACTTAAGCGGTAAAGCCACTGTGGCGGCAATGATTTTTACGCATTGTCCATCGGCCTGTCCGCGCATAGTTGCCGACATGAAAAACATAGAATCATCCCTGAGCGAAGAAGAGCGGAAACAGGTTCAGTTTTTGCTGATCAGTATGGATCCTGAAAGGGACACGCCGGAAAGGATGCGTCAATTTGCCGCTGACCACCGCCTGAACGACACCTGGGAAATGATCCGCGCTGATAAAGATGCCACCATGGAGATCGCCCAGGTGCTGGGGGTCAGGATCAAGCCCCTGGATGACGGAGGTTTTGACCATTCTAATATCATACAGATACTAAACCGGAACGGGGAATTGTCATTTCAGCAACAGGGGCTGAATATTGATCCGGGTGAATGTCTGAAACAGATCAGGTTGCTGCTATAGTGAAAAAAGAGAAATTAACATCGGCACACTGCAGCCCCGGTTCTATGGACAGGAATATCAAAGCCTGATTTAACTTCATCGAAAAAATTAACCCAACGACAAACCGATGAAATGACAAGTGCATTTCATACATAATGTTATCCTGTCAATAATTCAATATTTTGAATTACATTTGATCGCAAATCCATGCGGTTATTTTGACGAAAAAGAGGAAGACATACAGCGTGGCTGGTCTCATGAAGCATAAAATATCAATTTCAAAGGCTGACTTTCGGTTTAACCGGGAAGAAAGCGTTACCGGCAAGGAGGAAGCCCTGAAAGTCAATCTGGGTCGTCTTGTTTACCTGATTTACATAGGATTATCTGTTTCTATCGCACACGTTATCCTGTTCTATTTCTTTAATTCCGGGGCTTCTGGGACAGCGTTGCAATGGAAAAACGGGATTATTGCCTCACACTCAACCATGTTTGTGGTTTTTCTGATTACCGGCATCTCTGTTATCATCGTCAGGAAAAGGAATCTGATAAACAAGCGTTACGCCAGGGCAATTCCCCATTTTATGTTTTTATTCTTCCTGTTGTTAGGCACCATTATAACAGGTATTGATCAGCTGGTCACCAATGCGATTACCCCGTTTATGATCGTATGTTTCTTCACGGCAATGGTGTTGATTATCCCTCCGCTGCTTTCTGCGTTGTATTATTTACTTGCGTACACATTTTTCTTTTATGTAATTACCCATTTCCAGCCATTTCAGGATGTACTGCTCTCCAATTATGTGAACGGGCTCACTTCGGTAGCCATTGCCTGGTTCCTTTCCATGATTTTGTGGAGAAACTTTGTTTACCGTTTCCGGAACGACCGTCTGGTGCGGCAACAGCAAACGGCATTGCAGGAACAGAACCTTGAACTCTCCAGGATTGCCAATGAATTAAGGGAGGTTAACAAAAGCAGGATCAGGCTGTTTTCGATTATTTCACATGATCTCAGGGGCCCTCTCGGCAACCTGAGTAACCTGATGAGGCTGTTGCAAAATGAAGACATTACAGAGCCTGAGTTTAAAGAACTGTTGCCCGAACTGGCCTCTCAGACCCTGCTGACCGGTGAATTGCTCGACAACCTGCTCAACTGGTCAAAAAATAACCTCGATGGCATCACCTGCCACCCAAAGGCATTCACCATCAACGAAACAGCTGCCAACATCATCCGGCTGTACGAAAGCCAGGCCAGCCTGAAAGTATTGGAAATTATTAACAATACGGACCCGCAACTTAAGGCCTTTGCTGACCCCGGTATGATTTCACTCGTATTGAGAAATCTGATTTCCAATGCCATAAAATTTTCAAAAAAGAACGGGGTAATATCCGTTTACAGCAAATCTAAGGGAGAGTTAACAGAAATCTCCGTGGAGGATTCCGGCATAGGCATTGAACCGGAAAGGATTCCATCCCTTTTTGGTGACGATCAGTTCAGCACCCAGGGAACTGCCGGAGAGAAAGGGACCGGACTTGGTTTGATGCTTTGTAAGGAGTTTGTTGAGCGTAACGGCGGCCACATCGGTGTGCAAAGCTCCCCTGGCAAAGGAAGCAGATTCTGGTTTACAGTGCCCGCTGTGCAGTGATGCAGACATAACTGTAATTGCTAAATCTGTTGGCTCTGACGCCTTCGTCCGTGCCCGAATACCCAACCACTGTTGGCGCGGACGTCCTCGTCCGTGCCCGAATAACCCAGCACCGAACCGGTGGCGCGGATGTCCTCGTCCGTGCCAGGACAAC